>JAHBNG010000062.1 GCA_019217005.1 Chloroflexi bacterium TSY | reverse complement strand
GTTGATAAATGCAAGATAAAAGGAAAGATTGCTATGAAACAAGTAAATATCATAAAACCCGGAGCCACAACTGATAGCCATGATGATCTTTTTGAATTGCAAATTCATTCTACCACCACCGCAGAGCAGGCGCTGCGCGAGTTGAATCTCCCAGGATATATGCTTCGCACTGAAACTGGTGAATTCTTAACTGGTGGCAGCAACTTGTATCGCCAACTTGAAGATGGGGCAAAAATTTTTGCGGTACTGAGGATGCAGGTAGGAGCAATTGCATAGACGGCTCAGGATCAGTGTGGTGAAGCGGTTGCGGGCAGAATTGATTCCTAACCGTTTCACCAACACTGTCACACATAGAGGTCAACATAAGGAGTACACCCTCTTGCTAGAATAATCTCGAAAAGAGTTTAAGCGGAATTCTAGCGGGGCATATCACTGCTATTTATGAAATTTTATTAGCAAGGGAGTATACATATGACGATAACAGATATGGCGTGGATAGGGTTGTTGACCAGCATCTTGATAGGAGGCTACGTAGTTCCACTCATTCAACGACGACGGCAGGACGGGCAGCAGGAGCATCACGAGGAAGTGGACGTGAGGCAGTCTCCCAGTGGACGTCGCAACTATGAGGGAAAGGTACCACCAACGCAACCAACAACAGTCAACGTGACTACCCAACCCATTCGGCATCAGATTCCGCGTACTTGGGTGTCATCTCATCCATATTATCCGCGTGCCATTCGCCGCCATGTGGTGAAGATGGCTCCACCCAAACCTGTTTCCTTGTGGCAGGAGCGAGGCTGGAAACAGCAGCGAGGTTGGTGGGAAGGAACCTATGTAGTGAATGGCCGACGATGGCGGGGCCGGGCTCAGACCATGCTGGGGGGGTCGCTTTCCTTTTACATCCACAAACCACCCACGCCACTGCTACGGGGTAAACATGGAGCGTGTTATGTACACAAGGGGAAAGACAAAGGCTATTTCGTTCATTTTGATCCAAAAAAGCCGCGAAATCTATCGCAGGGAATTGGGGCTATCGAGTGCCAACTGGCGGCGGTGGTATAGGTAGAGGATTGGGTTGGGTAATGGCTGACATGAATGTATGGAGTTTGTTTGAAATATACCCTCTTGCTGGAATAACCTTTAAAAATTTTTAAGCGGAATTCCCCGCTTAGCGGGACAGGCCAGCGGAGTATATCACTGCTATTTTAGAGATTTTATTAGCAAGGTAGTATAGGAGTGCAACTATGACGATATTTACGTTCCCGTGGCAACAACGGCAATGGGAATTTGAAGATGAATTAGAACGATGGCAACCATCAGAAGTGATCCAGCGACTGCATTTGGAAGTGGATGAACTCTCTCGATGTCTAGCCGAATCACTCAAGCTCGGCCAGCTGTCTGAAGCTCAATTGATGTGTGAGCATTTACAGCAAATTCGGCGACAACAGCAGATTTTGGTGCGTGCGCCCGATGTTACTATGGATGAGGTGCATATTGTGGGGACTCTACCTACGGCTGATAGTAGTGAACTAGATCATACATCAGGTCTTGGCTCACCAGCTACTGAGATTGTTGATGAGAGCGAAGCTGAAGCAGTGCCGACAGTGATGACCTATACCGTCGACGTGATGACCTTGAAAGCCTGGCAGCGATATTTGCTACGAGGTGACACCGAACATTTGTTAGGAGCCACTGGTATAGATGTGGGACAGCATCGAATTCTGACTCATCAATTAGAGATTGCGGCAGATACTCAAAATGTGAGCACGGTGATCGCAAATCCTGAAGCCGTTTTTCGGATGCTGATGCAACTGCAACAGCATGGACTGGGATTGTATGCCTTATTTCATTCCCATCGATTTCGTGGGATTCAACGACCATCACAAATTGATTGGGATTTGCAGCAACGACTGGATGCCGGTGGCTATCCTACGATTCAAGGCATTGTGTCAGAAGATGGCTATTGGACATTTTTTGCTGGAGTATATGAGTTTGCCATTGATGTCATTGGTAGTGAAAGTGAGGTAATCCGACATGACGATTATGTCTTCCAAATCATGGATTGCTAAAGATGTCACCATTAGGGGTCAACATCCCGAACTCTTGGGGGACGTCATTGATCGACTCATGCTCATTCCTGGCTATGACCCCCAAGCACTGGCTGAGACCTGCATCAATATTCACGGGGTAGGTGGGCTTGGCTGGCATTGTGCCAGAGTATTAGCTCGTAAACTAGTCGGGCATCTGCGGTTGTTTGATTTTGATGAAGTGGAAGCCTCAAATCTTAACCGTTGTTTCTACCCGCGTGATGTGGGGCGCAACAAAGCCGAAGCGGCCATTGACCATCTATGTCCGGAAATTCTAGCCACGACCAGATTGACTGCGTATCCCCATCGATTTGAGTCAGTGGCAGCAGCAGGGATAGATGTAGGGTGTGATCTGGCAATTGTGGCCATTGATAATGATGCTGGTCGAACATTTGCGGCTGAGTATTACGCCACCACCCGCACCCCATGCATTTTCGTGGCCGTGGATCCTCATGCTACGTCGGGGTATGTGTTTATTCAGTCATCACTTCCTAACCAAGCCTGTTGGAGTTGTGTAGTGCCTGATCCTCAACCACCAGAGGTGATGCAGCAGTGCGTGGGTTCAGAACCAGGGCTGTTACATACGATGGCCGGCATCGTTAGTTATGCCGTAGATTCTCTGGTGATGGATCGCGTGCGTCAGTGGAACTACTTTGAGGTTTTTCAAGATGGATTGTTTCATGGTGGGGGAACCAAAACCATCTCAGTTTCAGATGCGTGTGCCCAGCATCGAGTTCATTATCACACGAATGGGTATGCAGGTAATTAGAGAAAGATATATGGAATAGTAAGGAGCTTCATATGCATCAACAACATAAGGTTCAGAAAAAAGTTCAGGCCGAACTACTGCCGATCATGAGTGTACTGCAAGCCCAACTCAACCATCCATTGAGTATGGCTGTACCGACTGATCCCGTGTTACGAAACCAGTGCCAGCATATACATCAGCTAGCAATGACTCATCAGCTACCAGTGCGATATCTGTTTTCAATGGAGACGTTTGCGGGTCATCGGGTGTATAGCGGAGACAAATATGATTGGGTGTTGTTTGATATTGAGCAACATCCCATGTTGCAAGAAGGTAAACTACCAGTGCCTCGACGGATTCAACATCAACTCGAAAGGATTTCTGCGACAATGGAGTTTGATGGCATCTACATCGCAGAGGAAGTTGAAATCGGCAGTGTGAGTCCATATGAACCCCTACGGCCAGAACAGTTTGTACCCCCTCCGAGCCGAGCTATGATCGAGGAATCGAATCGGCTGGGAGGCTGGATCCAGACTATTAGTCAATTCCTGATGTCGCCGTGGACCTTGGCAGCCGCAGGGGCAACCCTGGCAACCAGCCTACCGATGATCCTCACGGGGTTAGACCCGATTTTGTTTGGATTACGTACCACCACCGGACAGGTGACGCCTGGGACGATGGCCAGTTTCTATTACTTAGGACACTGGGCATGGAATGACGAGATTGGAGGATAAATAGTATGGCTTTGAGTCGGTTGACCCAACAGGTGATGCTCTACGAAGTGTGGGGAGAGATTGAATTAGATCCTCGATTGCGACGGGCGATTGTGTGGTCAGGAATTACCTCGATCATTACCTTGCTGGCGTTACTTAATCTGCCGTTACTGTGGCAGTGGTCACGAGCAGATTTTTGGTTGTTGCTACGGCCACAACTGCAAGCTGCCGTCCTGTGGTGTGCTCAAATGCAACGCCCGTTATTAATCTTTAATGTGGGGTCAGTAGTGGTGTATGTGGTGCTGCTGATCCTGACTCACCAGCTCCAACGAGGACGATTGTGGGTGCTAAGAGTAGGCTGGGCGCAGTCCATCATCGGGGCGCTCAACGGCGCTATATTAACCCTCACCTTAGCAGTGATCGTTGTCAATATCATTGCCTGGATTGTGATGACGATTATCGTCATTATGGCCATCGGTGCAGCGTTATCAGATCTGGGAAAGTAACGGGTGGTGCTCATCAGTGATGTTCATAAGAAGCTGAGGAGGCAGTGTATATGTACCTAATGAGATTAGTAGACTGGATGGTGAAGACCATGTTGAGAGCGGTAGTTACTACCTTGCGATTGTTGGTGTGGTTGCTCACACCATTGCTGCTGGTGATCGCCACCGGGATTGCGCGGCAGATTATTACTGCCATCGAACAACGACAGGGACAATCCTTAACCACCATGCAGCTATATTTGGTTTGTATTGGGAGTGGTATGGGGCTGGGATTGCTGGCAATACCAGTAGTATGGTTGCAGAGAGCACCATTGATAGGCTCATGTTTGGTATTCATGTCCCTGGGGTGCATCGTGGGGTTGATGGTGGCTCCACGCATTGCCCAGGCCCATGTCTCGCAGCTCCACGGCTTACCACAGCATGATCCCGCAGCCTTGCATGGGATTGATGAGCGCATGAGCGCAGGATCCGAACAACGCCCACAGAATGTAACCTGGGAAGACGTGATTACTGGTGGAGTGGTGTTAGGTCGGCGGGTGAGAGGTCGTGATCCATGATTACCCTACCATGGTGGGGATGGATTCCGTTATCCATAATTTTGGTGGCATCAGTGTGGATCTGGGTGCGGCCTGCGCAATCTCACAGTCTGGATGCTGAAGATGATGTCCACACGGCGTTGGATGAGCTAGTGTGGATCGCTGATGAAGCCTTAGCTAATGGCTTGCGAGTACTAGGAGGTTCTGGAGCTGGAAAAACGATCTTAGCCGCGCACTTGGTGTTTTGGTTGTTTATTCACCACCATCGAGCCAGCTATGTCTTTGATCCTACAGGCTCATTCCTCAGTACCTTTGCTACCTACCTTCAGGGATATTGTGAATCCCAAGGGCTAAGTGAGGCTGAAGCAGCAACGTTGTGGGACCGGGTGATGGTCTGTGAGTTGAGTGGACAATCAGGCTATGTAGTTCCGGTCCCGCAATGTACCCCCTTTCCAGGTGAATCGTTGATGTCAGTAGTCAATCGGGTGTTAACCTGGGCATTGGCTGCCAATCCCGAGTCACAGGGGGCGGCTATCATGGGTAAATCAGCCTTTGAGAAGGTTCTCACTCCGGCAATTCTGGTGTTAGCTGCCAATGGGTTACAGCTGAGTGAGTTACCAGATCTACTCAACCATCCCAAGGCTGAACGCTGGCAGGATCGGTACCAGTATGCTCTGGAGCACTATCCGCAGGAAACGGCTGAGGCTGTCACGTTTTGGCGAGAGGAATTTGCACGCTGGGATAAGGCTACCAAGAAACAGCATTTGACCATTGTGGATTCATTTCTGCGACCCTATCGCTATGACAATGTGTGGCGGACGACGCTGAGTGGAGGTATATCGGGGTTAGATGATCAGGAAATTATCGACTCAGGCAAGGTAGTATTCATTGTCGCTGATGGGGTAGAAGGAGACACTAAACAACAACTCTTGGATTGGCACTTGAGACGATTGGTCAGTTTCCTAGAACGCCGAGGCAGTGGACGAGGACCGGACAAACCTCCCTTTGGGCTCTTTATCGATGAAATCGCCACACTCTATACCCCATCTGACAAAGGGATGGAGATCTTTGCGCAATTACTTGGACAAATTGTGCACCGACTACGCAGGCAATATGGCATTCACCCATTGTGTATATTGCATCAGAGTGAGGCTCAATTACATGAACAAATTGCATCTCATTTGGCAGCACTGGGCCAAGTGATTGGGAGACCCGCTGATTATGACTCAGGACTGCAACTTGCAGCCCAAGTATTTGATCAGCAGCCTTTGGTGAAGTATTGGAACCCCGTATTGATGCAGTTGCCTGATCAGGGAATTGTGGAAGTTGATCGTCGACCAGTGGAGTTTACTCGGGATGAGAAACTGCATCAGCAAGCAGAGATTTTGATGGGGTTGGATACCTTCAAGTTTTTGTGTCGTTTGAGCCCGTATCGGGAAGGTGGCCGCCGGGCAGAGTTAGCGCAACTGGATTTTGCACCCTATGTAGGACGATTTCCTGATCAAGATTGGGTGAGAAATAAACGGCAGGAATTAGTGGCAGCATCTGGAATGGCAGTGGATGACGTGTTGGCAGAGATTGCAGGGCGTAACCAGCCAACAACTTCTGATGAAACCGAGGCGACCTTGGGATCAGCCAATTCCACTGAGGATACGAATCATCAGAATGACCAAGAGCTTGATGAGTTGCCTCCAGGGGTGGAAGTCGTTGAAGGCGGTTATCAACCAGGTCAAGGGAATGGATAGGCATTAGGCCAAGGAGACGGGGAATGGGCAAACAACAGCAATCTTCACATCAACAACGGGCACGACCGCCTTTGCGAACCCCACTGTGTGGGTTAGCAGCCAGGATTGCCGATAGTATATTGATCCGGCGGGCGCTGACGGAAGCTCATGTCCAAGAATTAGAGTTACCCTGTGAGGAGGGATTGGCTACGGCAACACTTGAGAAGCAACGCAAATCTCGCCGCGAAACCGCCCGCCAGTATGTGGTGAAGCTCTTTCATCACGGATATATCCGCCGAGTTCCGTTGCCTTCTCACTGTGTAGGCCGACCCTCCTATTTGTACGGTGCGCCAACCTGGAAAGCAGTCAAAGAAGTGGCGGCTTATCATCATCGAGAGCTGACTGCATACTATGGCATCCATATTCCTGAGGATATGGAATGGAAAACCAAACCAAAAACCTTAGCAGCCGGTTATGGCTACTCACGAACAGACAAAATATTGACTACCGTCAACTCAAGTTCAGGGTATATTCGCCACTTTTTGAAAGAGCTTGATGTCAATGTGATTATCACGGTGGCGTGTCGCAGACACGGATACCAGCTGGTGCAGTGGGATTCTGATCTTCAGCTGCGTCGAAGACATCAGGACGTCACCATATCATATACCTCTCCGGTGACGGAAGCACAAGTAGACACCGCCGTCATTCCCGATGGATGGTATGCCCTAGAAAACAAGGAATCAGGCGACAAAGTGTCCTTTTTTATAGAGCTGGATTTAGGCACCCAACCCATCTATGCAACTTCCTCCAGCCGCAAACGTCCCAGGGACTGGCATCATAAATTCGCGGCCGTTAAAGAGTTCTTTGAGGGTGGATATTTTGCCAAACATTATGGGGAAGATACGTTGGCCATGGTGGTGCTGATCACCACGTCACCGTTGTGGATGAGGAGATTACAGCATGTATGTGAGGAGGTAGGGGGAAGCAATTTTCTATTTACCTACTTTGATATCTTCACTCCCAAAAATGTGCTGACCCAGCCCATCTTCCAACGGGCCGGAGATCGGACCTGGATGCGGTTGTTTGAGGCCTATGAGGTGCTCCAGCAACAAAAACAATGTAGAACCTCATACATACCCCATGCCTCAAGAAAGGTGTGGGAATGACAATGATACTTCTATCAGTGGTTGATTTCCAGAGCTTGAGAATGATGGTTTTTAGGGATTTCCTGATAGCTATTTCAGGGGATCTGCAAGATCAACATTTCAAGGAGGTGATTCATATGCATGAACTAGCTAACCCAGTTGATGCCGTCCCTTGTGATTGTTGTGGCTGCGGAGTAGGTGCGCTGTGGTACCAGATTTCTGTAGAAGAATGGTACTTTGACTGTCGATCTAGAAATGGATACACCATGTGCGAGATCTGTTTCCCGAAGTTAGCACAGTTACTTTGGCAGCGCCGAGCGAGCGACGAGTTTAGTGATTGGGTAGAACGTCAATCAACCACTGATTGAGTATATATGGGGTTTGAGTTCGGTTGGTATCAATCAACTGAACTCACCCCGCACCGGAGGACTTGGAAGCACATAACCGATCAAATTTTATGCATCTATTTGGCGAATTTTATCGTTGCTGTATCAATCACGTATCACCAATATGCGACTGATACATCGCCTTGAAATTCATCCAAATATATTCCTCAAAGTTTGACCGCTTATTCACTCCCAAGCCCTAAACGGCTATTACGTTACTTGCTACAACTCCATTGGTGGTGAGTTGTGACGTTTAGTCAGAGCGTGTCCTTGCAGATAGTTAACTGGTATCAGGCTGAGGATGTGGTAACTCACACTAGTGAAAATACCGCAGCCTGTAGCCAGCGAATTATCACGAGCATTCTTAAAAGAAAGGAGGAATATGCAATGGCTAAATCTACAACCACTCGCGTTACTACACGTGCCATCGAGTTTTACGATTCGTGGCATCCACGCCAGGAGCTACTTTGGCGCAAAAGCGCCATCTTAGTCCATCGTGGTACCGGCAAAGCCGTCGATTTTGAGGCTACATTGAAGCACAACTTGGCTGATGTAAAGACCCGCATGACTGAGGACGATTTACTTCGTTTTTGGCATGGTCCGCAAGTCAGCGCTACGTTGATTGCACTTAGTCTTGATCGAGAGTCGGCATACAAGTCAGTTCCGCAGCTACAACCGATATGTAAGTCGTCTCCACGAGCGCAATATCTGTACGCTGTATTCTTGGGGCCCAAACAAGGGGCTTTCAAGGTGGAGACGTATCGGGTCCAACCAGCTGAGAACAGCTTGGGGGTGATTCCCCAGTATGTGCCGATTACCAGGTAAGCCACTAATGGCGCACTGTAAACGGTAACGTTTTAGAAGTCAGGTGAGAAGAGTCTCCTAGAGATTCTTCTCCCTGGCGCCCACAACTTTCGTAGCTTACATCATACATACACGATGCAGCGATTGCCACTCGGTTTTGCGGTATCTGAACAAGGGTGCCGCAACGCCGAGGAGACGAGTTAGTGCTCCTCGCAACCATCAGTCGAGGGAGGTGAATACACACTATGTTGACATTGAACTTAAAGAACTTGGATCTGGATGCTGATGAACTGGCGGATAAGCTGCACGCTTTTCAGGAAGCCGGTCTTCAAATTCGACTCCAAGTAAAGGGCAATCGTACCCAAACGCTGGATCTCTTGGATCAATTAGTTGGGGTTGATACCAAAGCTGTTGCCCGACGTCGATTGGTTTCGGCGGTGCTACCAGCAGCAGCCGGAGGCGTAGTCACGATGGTGATAGGCACCATCTTAGCCTTAGCCTAGTATCGTCATTGCGTTGTGGGTATTGATGTTAGTGAACGCTGGGAGGAGCGTGGTATTTATTACCAAATCCTCCCGCCACATGTCATGTCAATGAACGTAATAAACTATTCGTACATGTCATTGTTGATGATAGGCTGAGGAATGATGATAGGAACGAGTGCAGTATGAATACAACGAGAATGTATGTAAGATTGGCCGAGTGGATTCAGTATGACATTCATCATAACCAAACGCTTTGTGCCATACAATTGGATAGTAAGGAAGACGACTGGCCCGGTATCGTGACGATTGACCGTCACCAACCCACAGAACATACTAACCACATTCATGGAAGCATGATCAATAATGAGCATTAGCACGTTAATGGGCGCGACACTGCCTGCGAAACAGACTACTCATCCTCGTCATCAACATCTGCGGGATCAACTAAGACCAGGAGGGCATCTAAATCATTTTTTTTGACGCGCCGACTGGTGGTATCTGCTAAATGGTAAAAGGGTAGCCGCCCATCCTTCATGTATCGATACAAGGTGGTTTTGGAGACACTGAGATAGTCACAGGCTCTGGCCACATCATACCATTTGGTATTTGATTCAATTGATGAAATCTCGTGATCCATGAATCAGCATGGTGCTATATGGGTCTATTTGAAACCATTTGGTACCAATTTTGACTATTTGGGAAAATGATGGTAAGTTTCTGGACGGATAGCAACGACTTGGCCAAAAGTATCAGTTGCGCTATCCGTTTGTATTACCTCACGAATTCAGTTACGCATGTCGCATCCGTGGTGCGAACCCATTGGTTACCGTATCAGTACTGTTTCTCATTACCAACAGGAGAATTGCCTATGATGATAGTACGTTAGATTTTTTAACCCTTATTTTATTCGAAGCCGGTAGGATCAGTACCGGCTTCTGAAAACATGACAATCGCGTGCAAGCAGATCGCCGAGGGTAGTATACCCCATATCCTCGGCCTCGACATAAAAAGGAGCCTATCATGCAGACTACGATGCGAGGCCTTGAAGCTCTTCAGCAATTACGTTTTGAACTCCAGGAATCGGCTGGAGAGGAATTTCCTCAGTCTCAACTTCGAGAACTCCTTGTACTCTATGATGTGTGTAAACAATTAGATTTAAGTACGTTTCAAGCCCGAGAGGTGCTGGGTGTTCATGGCTATGGATTAGTCTCCGACTATATCAACCAACCAGTGACCGTGAATCAAGCTGAAATAGAGCGGTTCATGCAGTCGCAATAACCCTGTAGCGAGGACATGCCATGAATGATAGAGACCTACAAGGAGCACAAGAGAGCATAATCGATCAGCTGAGTGCTATGGATGAGCCGATACTTGGTGATGTCAATGGGGAGCCAGCCTATGGCTATACACGAATAGCAACCTTAGTGGAAATGGATTCGATTACCACTAGGCTTCACCACCGTTTGGAACGTCTCCACCTGATTGCCTGTGCCCACCACGTACATATTCCGCGTACTCAGCTCTACACTGACATTGGGTACTCAGGATATGAGTATGAGGGGCGGCCGGGGTTGATGCAGTTACGCCAAGACATGGCCAAGGTGTCTGGTAACAAACTTCTCGTAATAGAAGATTTCGATCGACTGACGCGCAATTCCGAGCATCTATCTCGTTTTTTATTGGAGCTAACCGCCGCCAACATACTGGTCCATTTTCGGATCGATGGTACCTACATGGATGGTGCCATTGGCTGACATGACCACTATTAGGTAACAGTAGCTCGTAATTTCGTGAGGTGAACTATGAATCAAACAGACACGACCTACGTGGTCGCTACCAGCACTGGGTTAACTGATGATCAGCAAGCTCGGTTATCTGAAATCTATCAGATGTTACTTCAGATTGCCGTTGACTGTGATGCTGATGTTGACGTAGAGCTGGCGCACACGTAACACACAAAGACGCTCAATGCAGGTGAGGGAGAACTCACCTGCATGTTCCCATGGAGGATATGAATCATGACTAACGCAGTCATTTACACACGTGTCAGTACTGAGGAACAAAAAAGGGCTATTCGTTGCAAACCCAACTGGAACGCTGCGAAGCGTATGCTGAGAATAATCAGTATGTGGTGTTAGAGCGGTTTCAGGACAGTAAGTCCGGTGAAACCTTAGAACGCCCTGGCCTTGACGCCCTCTACACCTACATCTCTCAGCACCCCGTTGACGTGGTGGTTGTCTACGATCCAGATCGATTATCACGTGGAGGACCGGCGCACACGGCCATTATTGAGATGCGGTTGGAGAAACATAATGTGAGTCTCGTATATGTGTTAGGCGATTACAACAGTGATTCACCTGAGTCAGCATTATCTCTGATGATTAAACAGAGTATTGCCTGGTATGAGAATCAACAGCGACGAGAACGAATTACTCGTGGAAGATATGCTAAAGCCAAATCCGGCAAGGTAGTTATCGGAGCTCGGCCTCCATACGGCTATGATGATGATGATGGTGACTTAGTAATTAATGAAGAAGAAGCAGCTATTGTGCGCCAGATTTTTTCGTGGCTGCTTAGCGGAAAGTCAACCTATGACATTGCTAAACGTTTGAGTGACCAAAAGGTACCGACTCGGGCTGATAAAACCGCCCATATGAGAAAACACAATAGTTATGGAATTTGGGGACCAACATCAGTAAAAAGAATTTTAAACAATGACACCTATACAGGAACTTGGCATTATGGCAAGACTCGAACCGTCAAAGTTGATGGTAAGCGTAGACATGTCAAACGACCCCGTTCAGAATGGGTTGCGGTTCCAGTTCCCGTGATCATTGATACCGAGACCTTTCAAGCCGCTCAAAAACAACTGCAAGCCAATCGAGCTACGGCTAGACGCAATACTAAATTTGAATATCTACTACAAGGGATGGTCTATTGTACGTGTGGATTGCGTTGTAAGGCTAAACCAAAAAAATAAATAATTATACGCGAACGAGAGAATGGAGAGGGGGAATAAGGACAAACCATTTTTCTAAACCAGGTAAACGTTGGAAGCGTTGTGCCAAACGGTCCATCTCTTTCTGAGTGAGTTTGACGCCGGTCTCATAAAGAGTGGAATTCAGGTGAACGAAGGGTTGTAGTTGGTTAAAGCGAAAAGAACGGGCAAAATTGAGAACGGTCTCAAGAGAATCGAGAAGAGAACCGTTCCAGTGTTTTTCAAGATGGCCCCAAACCCGTTCGATGGGGTTGTATTTACTGTGATAAGGAGGGTAGCAGGCGAGCTGAATAGAGAGACGATAGTGCTCAACAAACTGAGTGAGACGATACATAAACTGAGTCCGACGGGTATGATTTTCGGGACCATTGTCCTGATTGATCACGAGGGTCTTGACGTGAGGAAAGTGTTCACGTACGCTTTCCCAAAAATCAATCAGGCAGTCGACAATACAGTCACTCGTCACTTTCGACTGAGTCAAGTAAAGAAAGAGTTCCTTGGTTGAAGGGAGGTAAATGCCAAAAGGAGTGACTTTCTCGGTCTTCTTATCTTGAAAGTCATGATCGAGCGCTTTGACAACCACTCGACTTATCCCTTCTCTCGAGAAACGGTCAAGTAAAATCGTCGCTTTGGCATCCCAAGAGAGGCGCAGAACCGTCTCGTCTGCATCCGCTTCTTGATTGATCTGATGAATTCTATCAAAGATCGCATCGGTCTCTGGGATCTTTTTCACTGGTTGACTTTTTTTGACCCGGTTTGAGCCATAGCCTAACTCATTGAGCTTCAAGCGGATGGCCTCTTCGCCAGGCAATTCCTCATCTGTGTATCCTTTCTGCTCGATGAGCTGGGTACGCATTTCGGCGGCGGTTAGTCGAGTGTACAATTGGGGGGTCGAAAGGTGGGATCGGTCTGGCTGAATTGATCGGCGATTTCAACCATATCGGCCAGTAAAGTGGGGATATGGTCTTCGGCTTTTGCGACCACGTCGGTGGCTTTGGTCGACATAACAGAAGCCGCCTTCTAGTTCTTCCAGGGCTTTGGCTATCGTCGCCCGATTCCAGCCCAACTCTCGTTCTGCTTTCGTCGGACTCCCTTCGCATATCGTTTTGACCGTTTGGGCCATGAAGTGCCTTCTTTCGTATCCACTTAACATGGCCTTCGTCTCTTTCAAGACTTCAACCATTTCTGGCGAGATTGTCATTTTTGCTCCTTTTGGAGAGCTAGTTTAACACCTTCTCGCGTATATTTTATTTTTTGGATTGGCCTAAGTGCACGTACCGGCATGATCTTACCTATTACAAATGCTCTGTCAAAGGCGGTCAAGCCTGGAAACGAACATGTGAAACTCGCTTTGGCGTCAGAACCCAAACGCTTGAAACCCTGGTATGGGGAGCTGTGACGGATTTGTTGTTGAGCCCCAACTATCTCAAACAAGAAATTCAAAAACAACGGGCATTGTCGCAAGATGAGCTCGAAACCATTGACGAACAGTTGGCAGCAATCCGTGCAGCCATTGCAGATACCAATCGTAAGATCGGTATTTTGTTGGATCAAATGCTTGATAATGAGTTTCCCCAGGCCATTATTGACGAGCGTCGCAGATTGTTAACGGATAAGTTACACCAACTGCAAACTGAAGAAGAGCGAATACACGCACAACAGGCTTCCGCTATTATCACCGACGACCAAGAGCAAACCTTGATCCAGTTGGCTACGGCGATTCGGCAGGGATTAGAGCATACTAACTTCGAACAGAAACAACAGATCTTGCGCATCCTACGTATTCGAGTTGATGTGATAGATAAACGCAGAGTAAAGCTTTCGGGATATATACCGTTTCAACAGGACATCCTGGACCTGGAACTTGGTACGTTTGTAGACCTTTCATCCTCATGCGAGGGTCTCCAGGGTCTGGCAAAACTTTACTTGCACGTTCATTGCCTTCGATTTTGCCACGGCTGACGTTAACAGAAGCTCTTGATATTACGCGGATCTACTCAGTAGCAGGTGCTTTACCAACAGACGAACCTCTCATCCGTACGCGTCCGTTTCGGTCACCACACCATACAATCAGTCATGCAGGGTTAGTTGGAGGTGGGCGTTGGCCTACTCCTGGTGAGGTAAGTCTTAGTCATCGCGGGGTGCTTTTTGCCGATGAGCTTCCCGAGTTTGGAACAAAAAATTTAGAAACTCTGCGACAACCCCTTGAAGATCGAGTTGTCACGATCAGCCGAGCAAGCGGGTCGTTAACGTTTCCAGCGAACTTCATTTTTATTTGTGCAATGAATCCCTGTCCCTGTGGTTATTTTAATGATGAGCGAAAGGAATGTACCTGCTCGATGGGTATGGTGCAGCGCTACCAGAAACGCATTAGTGGTCCACTAATGGACCGGATTGATATTCACCTTGATGTGGCACGTGTTCCTTTTCAAAAATTGGCAACATTAGAAGGCGGCGAATCCTCTGATGTAATTCGAGCACGCGTTGAAGCGGCCCGCGTAATTCAACAAGAACGTTTTCGGCAGATTGATAAGGAGAATGTTTTAGTTAATGGAGATATGGGGCCAAGTGAAGTTCAGCAGTTTTGCCAGATTGATGAGGATGGTAAAAGTCTCATGCGTGCAGCTGTCAAACAGATGGATCTGAGCGCACGTGCCTATCATCGGGTACTGAAGTTAAGTCGTACAATTGCCGATTTGGCAGGGAAAGATCAAATTGAGACTTCTCATCTGGCTGAGGCACTCCAATATCGGCCACAGTTGATGACATTGTAGGCTTTGCTCTTCAAATCGATCATGTAATGAGCAATCATTTGCGTTACTTCATCATTTATTTGTTGTTTGTTGCTTTCTTATCTTCAACCTTTGCGCAAAATGTAGTTGCAAGACTGACCACTGAAGACCAGATTTATTTGCCCCTGATTGTTGGGGAATCTCCTCCCAAAATTGTCATTGCCGCCGCTTATATTGATAGCGTCATCAGTCACGAACCAGATGAAGCGATTCTGCTTTGGAATCTCGGTCCTCATGCACAATCTTTTGCTGGTTGGCGATTGAGTACAGCCACTCGCCAGTCAACGTTTCCCATCACAAGTACGCTATCCCTGGCTCCTGGCGATCGTCTTTGGTGTACAAATGAGACTGCTGCTTTTCGTATTAGCTTTGGTGAAGATGCTGCATGTGAGTGGGGACACAATACAGATCCCTCAGTCTTAAATCTCGATGGTGCATTGCAATTAACAAATGTAGGTGGTGTGATTCATCTCCAAGATGGTGATGGCACGATCGTTGATACGCTATTATATGGAGAAGTCCAAGAGAGCATTGCGACCTGGCAAGGCAGACCCGCAGTGCTTTATGCTCGGGGCAGTGTGCCTTCCGAAGGGCAAGTTTGGCAAAGAAAGCGTGATCCAAATACAGATCTGCCAATTGATAGCGATCAAGCTGCAGATTGGGCTGGCGATTTGACAGACATAGAATGGGGACGTCGGATACGAATGCCTGGGTGGCGCGGTTGGGAACGAGGCGATCTAGCTGTGCCTGAGAGCAGCGCGTCATTGGCAACTGTAACGGTGGCGGTGGGTCCAGAAGGGCTTTATCGACCTTTGGTTGATGCTTTTGCAAGCGCGACCAGGACTCTCGATATGAGTCTTTATACATTTGAACACCCAGAATTGACTGAGACACTTGTTCAAGCTTTGAATAGAGGCGTCCGAATACGGATGTTGCTTGAAGGTGGACCACCAGGTGGTATCGATGATGTACAAAGATGGTGTGTTGCCCAGATTGCGGCTGCGGGTGGCGACATTCGATATTTGGCAGCACAAGAGAATACGCCGAAAGGATACCGACCGCGCTATCGATTTACGCACGCAAAGTATATCATTATTGATGGCAGTTATATTGCAATCGGAACAGAGAACTTTAGTTTGAACTCAATGCCTCTGCCGCAGATCGAACCTGTTGGTGGGCGACGCGGTTTTTATCTGTTAATGGACGCTATTCCGGTTGTACAGTCACTGCAACATATTTTTGATTCTGATTGGGCACCAGAGCGATTTCTGGATCTTCGTTCGTTTCGAATCGACGATGAAGTTTATGGTGGACCGCCATCTGACTTTGTTTTGCCTGAGGCAACTCAATGGGAAGTTGTTCAGGCTCCATTTTCAACCCCCGTCACAATTCAGGGATATGCGCGTTTTGGCGTCATGAGCGCACCAGAAAATGCTTTACGATCTGATAGTGGACTTCTCAATCTGATTCACCAAGCTGGTGTGGGGGATAACATACAGCTTATCCAACTATACGAACGTAAGCATTGGGGGGAGACAGTTAGCAACCCAATTGCTGATCCCAATCCACGCCTCCTTGCGCTAATTGAGTCAGCACGTCGTGGAGCCTCCGTCAAAATATTGCTTGATTCTTTCTTTGATGATTCGGAGGCACTACATAGCAACCGTGCGACGGTTGACTACATTCGCCAGCTAGCAGAAATCGAAGGACTTGATATCGAAGCTCGGGTAGGCAATCCGACTGCGGGAGGGATTCACGCTAAAGTTATGTTAGCGTATGTGAATAATGAGAGATGGACAGCCATAGGCAGTCTCAACGGTGGTGAGGTGAGTCATAAATTAAATCGTGAGGTGGTTGTGCTGACAGATATGGAAGAGGTATATGACCGCATAAGGGAAGTATTTCAATGGGATTGGGCACGTGCTGATTTGAATTAACAGCATATTGAAAGACTCATTGACACAATCTTATGTTACGATTAGTCTATCTTTTTGGAATTTTTTGTCTTTTATGAGGCGAACTCAATGTTCACGAAATTCTGGTCACTTCTTGAAAGATGCCAGACGATTTTCAATGACGAAGTGGGTCAAACGCAGACAGAATATACAACTTTAGTTTCCGGTAAAATTACTTAACATAAAAATGGAATTTGCATAAATAAGCCCGAGAAAAGGCATTCTTATTGACATAAAACTGAATTTCCAAAAGTTCCAGTTTACCAAAATCGCTTAAATCCCCGAAAAATCGGGAAAATAAGGCTATATTTGGTACTTATGTCAACTCATTTACCGGAAACTAGAGTACAATAGTTCTAGTTTTTTTTCAGTAGCAGCAAAAGTCGGGTACAAATTTTTCATGCAAACAGAGGGCTGCTCTAGGATTTCACCCCTTATGGTCATTTTTTGTACCCGACTTTTGCCGTAGCTGTTTTTTTAGCATTTCAATTGTGTTAACATGGGCCACATTTGGTACAACACTGTTGAATGAATTCAATAACATCGTGACGACTCTATTCTAAATCGCGGTCTTGATCTCATTCGCTACGTATTCGTTATATGCATTCATGATGCGTTTGCAAATCGGACCAGGTTTACCGTTCCCTATTTGATTACCGTCAATATTGACGACTGGGAGTAAGCCACGCGAGGAACTACTGATCGCTGCCTCTTCTAGCTTCATGATTTGATTGGTAGAAATTGGCTTCAACCTCAGTGGTATACCAATTTGTTGAACGAGATTGAGGATGATCTTGCGCGTGATCCCTTCTAATACCCCCTCGTTTGCTGTGCAAAGATGCCTCTCTAATACCCCATAAAAATTACTGCTAAATCCCTCTAGTATTTCGCCTTGCTCGTTAACCATCAGATGTTCATATACCGCTGGCGCATCAATGGCATAAGCCTTACGCTTTTCGACAAAATCTGCTGTTTTAATCAATGGATTATCGCGCGAGACATCATCCACCAAATCAACAGTGACGCCAGATTGATACAGCGTTTTCGGCAATGGTGTAAACGGCGCAAGCCCGAGCAATTCGCGGCTATCGGCCCCTAATTGATGAGCTGATTGGGCCAAGATATCAAAGCGTACACGCATCTCGCCAGATGGATACTCTGTACATATTTGATGAAGAGAACGACGTAAACGGTCTTCCTTGAGATGATAATCCCAATGTAATCGCTTGAATGATTGGAGTGTTCGGGCTATATGATGGTCTAAATGAAGAAACTTGTTGTGATCGAAAGTGCGAAACGACGAATAGACACCAAGAGGCAAATGAGTATATAGATCTTCAAGACTCCTTACGTTTTGTGATGGTCTCAATCGCCGAGGCCCTTGCGCTGTGATTGAAAAGAGTTGAAGTTCACTCATAAGTTGTCTTTACTCTTTGTTCATCAGACGAAAGCGTGCGATTCGCTGAAATTTATTACAGTGTAAAGTAAATTTCTGACAAAAATCGTGTTGTGAGAGATACTCAGAACATGAAGAAAGAACACATACAACTAAGTGAACGAGAGCGAGAATCATTAGAGAATCTGGTCAGAAAAGGAAGAGAAACAGCGCGAGTCTACAAGCGAGCATTAGGGCTGCTGGAATTAGACCGAGGGAAAACGCTAAGCGAAGTAGCGAAGAGCCTCGGAGTGAGCATAGGGACGGTCGGTAGTTGGCGAGATAAGTACAAGGCGCAAGGAGTGCGCTGCTTGAACGAAGCCCCTCGACCAGGCCGACCAGTGGAGATAGATGGTGATCAGCGAGCCAAAATCACAGCATTGGCTTGTAGCAAACCACCGGAAGGGCATAGCGAGTGGAGCTTACGCCTACTAGCAGAGAAAATCGTGGAACTCGATTACTGTGAGCAAATCTCACATACCCAGGTAAGCACCATTCTAAAAAACCAGTTACAGCAAAAGTCGGGTACAAATTTATTATGTTGAGTTAGAAGGGGAGTCAGAATCATGACGATTTGTATTTGAAAGAAGAGCAGACTCCCAAGCGATTTCAAGTTCAGAAACGACTGAATCAAGGTGATGGCAAAAGCGAAAATAATCTTTGCGTTCAGCCAGGATCGAATGTAAACGTTGCCGTTCAAATAAATAAGCGGACCGGTCAACGGATCGCAGCCGGAAGAGCAATTCGTCTTTGGTTTCAGTCGGATCGACGAAGGCAGCAAAGAGCCATAGCGAAGGACGAAGTTATTAACACTTTGCGTCCAGTGATAAGTCGTTGATTGGTTTTCAAGCGGCCAAAGAAGCCCTCCAGGGCATTGTTAGTGGAAGGAAGACCCGAGACATCGTAGCAGACAAAGAGCCCCCACCAACGGTTGCGAAATGTTGTGTTGATATGCTGAACAATCGAGCGATCTGCGTCATCGAGAGTCGTATCCTGTGTCAGTGCGACTAAATATTGATCAACAGCTGATGCAACGGAATGAGCAGTGACCTGTACCTGGTCGTCGGCTTGAGAGTCAGGCGACAAAAGCCGTTGGAGTGCCACCAACCACCCAAGTTGCCGTCGTAAGCGGTTGGCTTGAACAGTGCAAAAACGATGAAAACCAGCAATCTTGATTGGGTCAGTAACGGATGCCCCCTTTTTCCTGAGCCCGTAATAATGATGCTTCAATCGTGATTAATTGTTGAACCATCTGTAAGCCACCTAATTCAAAAGGAGCCAATCCTCTTGTCAATAAAGTGAACCGCAGATAGCGAGTATATTGCAAAAGAACTGCTTTGTAGGGATCGGTTTCCGCCAATTCTCGAACCGTTTTAGACCCGATTCAAAAGCCACGCAGCTTCTTTTTGAGTTGAGTTTTCATTGTACGGTCAAGCGCATAAGTGAGTCGCCCAGCTTCTTTAATGCAATGGAACTGACAAGTCTGATGGGGGCAATTCGGCCACACTTGAGCAACAGCAAGTTGGATGTTTTCCTGGGCGTCACTGATGATGCCCTTGATAGGGATTTCCCATTCGTTTATCGGTTCCAACAGTGCTGAAACCAGAGTCTTGTGAGTCCCTGATTCCAACACTTCTGCCATCAAAGTGATGTCTAACTGGACTTCTCGAACCACATAGAGCGCTGGACTTCCTTTCTCTGGTTGCATCCCATCTATGGAGAGGATTAGTCCGCCCAACCTTTTCCATTTTTTCTGCTGGTTTACTACCTTCGCTGGCTGTCCAGCTCGCAACAAGGCTAAAAAATGTACCGATTAAGTTCAGCACTTGTCTTTCAGATATCGTTATCCGCTCTTTTAGTCCTTTATGGATTTCGGCCACTCTTCGTTGATGCCAAAATCGTTGGTATCCTATTTCGACGATTACATCTAACCCATAACCGCATTCGGGTACACCCAACTCTTCTGCTTCTTGGGAACGATAGACCACTTCTTGCTGCAAGCAGTTCTCATTTTGACACCGATATCCATGACTTACCACATAATATCTGCCCTCCAGTGTTTCCAGATACTTATGCCATAATTTATAGCTTCTTTTCAGTTTGCTTTTGCAGTTCGGACAGCGCTTCTTTGTTGGTCGGTAGTATCGTTTCTCTACCTGCTTCTCCTTCTTTTTGCGCATTTTTCCGGACCTCCTTGGCCTCTCCTATTCTAGCCTTTTCTTCCGGAGGTCTTCAATTTATCTCTTTTTGGTCGCAATCATTTACTTGTCATAATATTTCTGTACCCGACTTTTGCTGTAACTGAAAAAAAAGAAGAATGAGGAGAGAAAATGAGTCGAGAAGCCTACAGTACAGATATGAACGAGATAGAGTGGCAGATAATAGAGCCACTGATTCCACCAGCCAAGACGGGCGGACGTCCCCGAGACGTCGATATGCGAGAGGTGATTAATGGCATCTTCTATGTGCTGTGAGGGGGCAACGCCTGGCGCATGATACCACACGACCTGCCGCCCTGGTCGACGGTCTATGGCTACTTCAACCGCTGGAGCAAGGCAGGCATCTGGGAAAAGATGAATGATGCCTTGCGGGAAGCGGTCCGCATCCTGGCTGGACGAGAAACCGAACCGAGTGCTGCCATCCTGGATAGCCAAAGTGTCAAAACGACTTCGGTTGCGGGTGAACGAGGCTATGACAGCGCCAAGAAGGTCACCGGACGCAAGCGTCACATTCTGGTTGACGTCATGGGCTTGCTCCTCCTTGTTCATGTCCACAAAGCTAGCATTCAAGAGCGAGATGGAGCCAAATCTCTCCTGAAGCGTCTCAAGCAGAAGGGCTTCCAACAACTCGCTCTCATCTGGGCCGATGGCGGTTACTCCGGTCAACCCATGATCGACTGGGTCTTCAACCTTGCTGGTTGGCTTTTCCAAGTTGTCACGCGTTCTGATGACGCTCAAGGCTTTGTCCTCTTGCCCCGTCGATGGGTCGTTGAGCGCACCTTTGCTTGGCTCGGCAACTATCGGCGGCTTAGCAAGGACTATGAAGTCTTGCCTCGCAACAGCGAAGCCATGATTTATGCCGCTATGGTCCATATCATGCTCCGTCGCCTCAGCAACGACCCGGCTCTCGCTCTTTAATTCTCTTGCCCAATACTTTTAAAACACCTTCTTAAGTCAAGGCAATCGACCAAACCAAAGCAGCGTTAAGGTGCCACCGATCAGCAGGATCAAAATGCTGATACCAGCAAAGATTGCTGTAACTTCGGTTTCCTCGGCGCGCACGGTCAACTGGCGCGCCAGGTTTTCGTAGATGGGTTCCAAATCGTCTTCGCTTTTGGCATTAAAGTAGGTCCCATTCGTGATATCTGAAATGCCGCGCAATAGCTCTTCGTTCAGTTGAGTAGAGACAGTAAATCCCTCGATTTCGAGTGTGGTGCCCGTCGTACTGCCAATCCCAACTGTATGCACACGTACACCATAATCGGCTGCACGTTCTGCTGCCTCAAGCGGGTCCGGATCGGTCATATTCTCCCCATCGGTCATCAACACAATCACGGCATCGTCAAAGGAACCGGAAGGCAATGGCGTCGGCACAGGGGTTGGTTCATCGTCCGCCATTGCGTCCGGAGATTGTGCGGGCAGGCCGTCAGTCAATATTGTGTTGAGTGCCGCCAGGATACCGTGCCCCAACGATGTACCGCTTTGGGGGGCCAGCCGATTGATCGCGTCCATTAAATCGAGCTGTTCATTGGTTGGCGGCTGTACGACAAGACCCCCTTCGCTAAAAGCCACAACGCCGATTTGGACCGAGCTTGGTTGCTGTTCGATAAAGGCAAGAGCGGCGGTTTTGGCGGCTTCCATGCGTGTTGGTTCCAGATCATCTGCCGCCATGCTGGCCGAAACATCAAACGCCAGGATCACTGTCCCTTCAATGCGGGGCAGGCTAAGTGGCATTTGGGGGCGGGCCAGCGCAAACAAGAGTAAGGCAAGCCCCAGCATCAAGAATCCTGTTGGCAGATGACGTTGCCATCCAAGGGGTTTCCCCCAGTTATCCTGTAGCAGACCCATTGTGCCCAACTTCGCAATCCGCTGCTGTCGTCGTCGCTGCGTCTGTGCGTAAAGCAACAGCCAGAGCGGCACCAAAAGTAGCGTTAGAAGCATCCAGGGCCAAGTAAATGTCATGTAGAATGAGTTTTGATGTCAATTTCAAAGTGTGAATGTCGACTAGGTACAGGTACTATTTGGAATGTGGGATTTCCTTATTTCTCGATCAGTCAAGAATCGTCCCCCTCAAATCCGCGTTCACAAGAATCACATTCTCCAGGTTTGCACCATGCAAATCGGCTTCGACCAGATCGGCGCCGCTCAAATCGGCACCTGACAGATTGGCATTCCGTAAACAGGCGCCATGCAAATCCGCCTCGCGCACGCGGGCACCATTCATTCGGACATCCATTAGATGCGCCTGCCGCAGGTCACTGCCCCGGAGATCGGCACCGCTTAGGTCTGCACCAGATAGATCGGCCCTTGCTAGATTTGCTTGACTTAGATTGGCTTTCGCTAATTTTGCGCCGCGCAGGTCTGTGCCATGCAGATCGGCAGAGCGCAAGTTGGTTCCCCGTAGATCAACCTCTTGCAAATTTGCCCTGTATGCGGTGGCCTTACTCAATCGGGCGCCACGCAAATCGGCATTCATGAGGGCCACATCGCTCAAGTCTGTCTCGCGTAAGTGGGCACGCCGCAAGTCGACACCAGTGAGATTTGCCATGTGTAGCACTGCTCCCCGCATCCATGCTCCCGTCAAACAACAACATTGCAAATTGGTATTCGTCAGCTGCGTGTGGGTCAGATTGGCTTCAGTCAAATCGGCATGGGAAAGATCGGCTCCAGTCAAATCCGCCCCCCATAGGTTTGCTTTGGTCAAATTCGCTCTGCGCAAGTCCGTATCACGTAGATCGGATTCCACCAGATGGGCGTGCTGCAAATTGGCGATCTGTAACAGTGCCCCAGTACAGATTGACTCGCCCATACTGGCTTTTTCCAGTTCTGCCCCGGTTAAATTTGCATTGCGTAGATCTGCCTCCCGCAACTTGGCACCCCAAAGCTCAGCGTGA
Organism: Chloroflexi bacterium TSY; assembly: GCA_019217005.1. The sequence continues at coordinate 57,057 of JAHBNG010000062.1, read as the reverse complement.
GACAGATCCACATCACGCAGATCGGCCTCGCGTAAATCAACGCCGATCAGCTCAGCCTTATGCAGATTAAACCCCTGCAGACTCTCACGCCGACCTTCTTTGGCCCAACGGAGAGCGATGGTGTGTTGATGTCGATTCATGTTATGACGTGGTGCGTGTAGCGTGAACTAGCAGCTAAGCTATTCCGACTATGGACAATCGACTGGCAATCGACACAAAGATCGACAAGCTACATTCAGCACAAGTAGATAGATAATTGGTACTACGCAACACGCAATACGCAACACGCACTTCATCCCTTTTACTACGAAGACCCCAATCCAATACTCATCAACGTATCAACTTCCCCACGATACTCAACCTCCTCGATGCGTGTCCACCCCAAACGGGCATAGAAATTTTGCTTGTCAGGTGTAATCAAATAGAGAGTCTCAACAGAAAGGCTCCTTGCTTCGTCCATGACTCTCTGGACCAGAACAGAACCGATCCCTCGATTCCGATGTTCCGGCGCCGTAAAGACACTTGCCAACCAAGGTGTCAATTCAGGTCGCGTACTCAGGTCGCTGACAACCAGGCTAGTTGATCCCAATGGTTGATCGTTTTCTATGGCGACAAAAGTTGTTGGGATTTGGCGACGTCCATGGCTTGACAGAAAGCGTATGCGTGTTTCGACGCTCTTTTTGGGGTCGAGATGACCCCACATCCCCTGATGCCATTGGGCAAGGGTGGGAATATATTCGGGATAGTCAGCTAAATAGGCAATTTTCATTATGATCGCACCCCATCCCAATGATGCCACATATCTTCATGCGGCGGATTGTCCAACGATTGATCCAAGTCTTTGCGCTTGAAATCATAGAGTACCGCTTGACGGATACGGTGGGTTCGATTGTGTCCGGCAGAATGGCCAATGCGATGATGCCAAAAGACAATGTCGCCAGCTTTTCCATGACAATCCACATATGACTGTTTATTCACTTTGGCGTGTACGTTAACAAAACGATCGTTGCGGTTGTGAACATACTCGGAGGTAAAGGTATAGTAAAATTGTTGATGGCTTCCAGGCCAGACGACAAATCCACCTCCATAGGGATTCACATCATCGATATACCCCACGACACCCAGGTGAAATGGATGCGCGTCCACGTGACAGCCATAAGGACGTTCTGGCGCTTCACCTTCAGGCATGATACAGTAGATGCCGCGCACTCGTTCCGGTTCGCTCAAGTTTCCATGGCCCAAAAGTTGTTCCGCCATGGCCCAAACAGATGGATCCTTGGCCAACAGTTGGATCATCCAGGGCTCGCCACCCTCTGCCCGATACTTCCAGATGAATCCATGACGAGCAGAATTCTTGTCATCACATCGTTCTTTAAATGGTCCAATCCAGCTATCGGGATCGTCCCGATTCAATTCTGGTGGAGCAGCTGCCCACAAACTCTCTCTCGCCCGTGCCATGAGATCGGAATCCAAAACATTGCGCTTGATTAAATAACCATTGTCGCGGAAAAATTCAATATCTTCTGAGGAGAGGGTGGTTGTGGGTTGCGGATTATCGTTCATCAGAAACCTCCTGGGATTTACGAATGTGGATTTACGATTTACGGCATCTGTCATCGTTTTGCCTCCGAGGCATAGTCTACGCGTTTGTGACACAAAACAAGCGGGTTGTTGTTGGACAAATAGTCGAAACGATGGTCAAAATCCTGGCTGTTACATGCACGCCTCGTAAATCTGGAATCGTAAATCGTATGACGGTAAATCATTCTCAGACTATGTTACTATTGATAAATGTGGACGTCAATCAGACTATGATTTGATAGGCTCATCTACCACAAATAGAGATTATAAGGATTCAGAATATGGGACACGGATGAACATAGATTTCACGGATTTACTCTGAGAGAATCCCTGTTCACCCTGAAAATCCGTGTCCTACTTTTCAATCCCTATAATGTCTAATGTACATCAGTGGCGATGCCCGCCGCGCAACGAGGTGTTTGCACACATTTGAGAGATGAGCGAATTTGATATTTGAAAGGAATCTACTTTTGGCCGAAATTCGTCGCTTATTATCATACGTAACGCCCTATTGGCGACGTATTACTGGCGCACTTGTCTGCCTCACCCTGAGCAGTCTGATCACTCTGGCATTGCCCTATGGGATCCAGCAGTTGGTCGATTCGATTTTTGTCACACGCAGCGTCCCTCAGCTGAATCTCCTGAGCATTGTCTTGCTTGGGCTCTTTCTATTGCAGGCGATTGTCTCATTTACCTATCGCTTTCTGATGCAATATGTGGCGCAGCGCGGCATGGCGGATCTACGTCTGCGCACCCATCAACACCTTCTCGAGTTGCCGCTCCGCTTCTTTACAAATCGCCGCACGGGTGACATTATCTCACGGATCAGCAACGACATTACAACGCTTCAAGACACGCTCGTGAACGCACCGATCAGCTTGCTGCGGCAATTCATCACGGTCTTGGGTGGTGTGGCGCTCATGCTCTGGTTCAATTGGCAACTTACACTCATTATTCTGGCCTTAATCGCCCCTCTCACTGCCGTCGCAACCATCTATAGTCGACGGTTGAAGAGCATTGCAACCAATGTGCAGGATCGACAGGCAGATGCCGCTGTTGTCCTTGAAGAAATGCTCTCGGGCATTCGGGTGGTCAAGTCCTTTGTTCGTGAATCGTATGAGCGGTTGCGTTATGGTGAGGCCATCGAAGAGAGTTTTCGTTCATCGGTGAATCAAGCGCGTCAACGAGCGACTTTCGTCGCCCTCATCTCGCTTCTTGGATTCTCAGCGATCATCGTTCTGATCTGGTTTGGTGGGCGCGATGTGATTGCAGGCAAAATGACGCCGGGTGAATTGATCGGGTTTTTGTTCTACATGATGTTTGTTTCCAGTTCCCTGGCAGAAACTGCCAATCTCTGGGGACGTCTGGTGGAGGCAACTGGTGCTTCCCGCCGCGTCTTTGAGATTTTGGCCGAACAACCCGAATTTACGGGGACGAATCGGTTGAGTACAGTGCAAGCAACAGTCCACAACGGAACAGAACCCAATGCTCCCCATTCTGTCAATGGACGGCCAGCTCATCAACAATCAGCTGTGCGAGGACATGTCCGTTTTGACAACGTCCATTTTAGCTATCGAAATCATCAGCAGGATGGAGATGTAAATACGACAAAACAGAATGGAGCGGGTCAGGTTGTGCTGAACGAGATCGACTTGGAAGCGAAACCGGGTCAAGTAATGGCCCTGGTTGGCTATAGCGGCAGCGGCAAAACAACATTAGTGAATTTAATCCCCCGCTTCTATGACCCAACTGCTGGACAGATCGAACTAGATGGTCGGAATATCCGCGACATGCCATTAGAATTTTTGCGTAGTCAGATCGCCCTTGTGCCGCAAGAAACTTTTTTGTTTGGGGGCACAGTTTTTGAAAATATTGCCTACGGGCGACTAGACGCCACCGAATCAGAGATTCACGCGGCGGCAGAAGCAGCCTATGCCCATGAATTCATCGCCGAACTGCCAAGTCAATACGAGACGATTGTGGGCGAACGGGGGATAAAACTCTCTGCCGGTCAGCGACAGCGTATCGCCATTGCCCGTGCCCTACTCAAAGACCCCCGTCTGCTTATCTTGGACGAAGCGACCTCCGCTCTTGACACAGAATCTGAACGTTGGGTCCAAGCTGCCCTCGAACGCTTGATGCAAGGTCGCACCTCATTTGTGATCGCACATCGCCTTTCCACTATTCAGAACGCAGATGTGATTCTGGCAATGGAGCGCGGACGCATTGTGGAACGCGGTACACATGCCGCTTTGCTGGCACAGGATGGACTCTATCGAAAACTTTACCAGACACAGATTGAAGCGCAGGAGGCTGTCCCCTCAGATCCTGTTGAGTCAAAATCTTTTGAGACGAGTGCAGGGAACACTGTCACATGAGCCTCATTGGTATAAATCTATTCTCGGTTATATTCTACCCGACCGTTGTCACAAAAGTCGGCAGAACTCTCACCCCCGTCTTATCATCAAAATAGTCGGCTTCATATTTTTGGCGATTCGTCTCGTCAATCTCTTCCATAAATAAGATGAGAAAGATCTCAGACAATCCCAACTGTTGACCATAGAGGGCTGCCTGCCCAAGAGCTTCACGATACGCAATTTGGTCACTATAGCTTTTGACTTCCAGCCCATAGGTCTGGCCGGCATATTCGATGATCAGATCGATCTTGCTATTGCCTGTTGGGAATTCTGGATAAACATGACCTCTCTGTCCCAAAAATGTAACCAAATAGCGAAAAAGATTGAAGTGATAGACCGCTTCGTAGACGCGTAGATTGACTTTGCGTGGCGCGTCTTTTAGCAACCATTCTCGATTATCACGCAGGTATTGTTCATGACGCCGCATCAAGTTTCTGACATGTAAGCTATCTTCGGTAATAGAATCTGAAATATCTTCAAAGGGGGCATGTAGAGACCCCACATCTTTCACAATCTCATGGGCAAAGTAGTTGAAGAGCTTTTTCTGTACGAATGGGCTGGGAAATTTTACATAGCGATTGATTTTGTCCACAATTTCATAGTCGATGACGCCATTCATGTATAAAAAATTGATGCTAGGATCTTCATAGCGAAAATCGATTTTCTGGTCGGTCTCAAATAGCTCTAAAATAAAGTTTCGATATGGTTCCTGCTTTGCTTTGCTGATCAGGTTGATAACATTTGCGTTGGGGAGGGCGTTGATAGCTGCTGCATAGGCCACCTCAAAGTCATCCATCACGATGGATGAGTTATGCTCATTGAAAGCTTCTGTTAGTTGTTCACCCAACCACGAGACTAGACCCGGTTGCCCTTTTGTTTCGTAAAAAACCCGATCGATGACCGCCTGATCAACTTTTTGCCCGCTCTCGCGTTCATACCAGCGGAACATCTCGGTGACTTCATCAACGGTCAGGTTAGGAATATGAACGCTACGTTGTACATTAAAGGGCGAACCAGTCTCGTTTTCAACGCCGAGAACGCCACGTACACCGATGAGGGCAACACCATGGAGAAGATAGTACTTTTTATCAGTTAAAGGAATCTTATCGTCTCGTCGATGTACATAGATATTACGAAATACACCAGCTATCCCACTGATTGCCTTTTCAGTCAAAGCATCAAATTCATCCATGATGAGAATGAGAGGCTTTCGCAGAACACCTTGCTCAAAGACATCATAAAACTCGTCGAGCTTGTTAACTGGCTTTATATCAAGTTCCAGCATTTTAATGATTTCACGGGAGATCACATATACGACACGGTCAACACTCGTTGTTTGTTTCAGATGTTCCAAATTGATCTTTAAAACATCGAACTGCTCATATTCCGGCTCCCGCAGACGCCACAACACGTTCTGCATAATCCATGTCTTTCCGCGCTGTCGCGGTGCCCACACCGTGATGTAATGCCCCCCCAAGCTCTGGATTCTCACCCAAAACTTGCCGGAGGCCCTGTTCAACCAATTCAGCACGCGGCACATAATACTCTGTGCGGATATCGATTGGTCCGTATGAAGAGAATCTACGCATTGCAAACTCCGCTTTGCCATCCATAAATGTCAATCTCTGTTCAAAACAAAGATTTATACGTATTGTAGAAGCTAGCCCTGTTCATGTCAATCCACTATCCACGCATGGGTGCCTTTGAGTCTGTGGACAAGATAACGAGAATGCGATGCACGGATGCAGTCCCCCATCGGCCATCCACCCAACTGCTTAACCGTGCGGAGATGGTTCAAATTAGCAATTCGCGCCATTACAATTGAATGTGGAGCCAGCATTCTCTAATGCGGCGGGTACTCGACTGTGACCGGCGTTAGAGATTACACGCAGTAGGATTTCTCAGAGGTAGAGCGTTCAAATGGCGAAAAAAGACGCAGTAGAGAATCTCGGACCATTTGGCCCGCTCGAGTCTGTTTTGACTGAGAAGTGCAGGATTATGTCTACTGCGTGTAATAGAGAATGCCTCCTCCACGAGCACAAGTGTCAACGTAACTCAATGGGTCATCTGAACTATCCCAAATTACGGCTCATCAGATGATAAGCCAGAAAGTCGAAATCGTTACAAAAAAACGTGAATCACACCTACATCAGCTCACTCTGTCCAAACCAAGCTCCGCCACTCGTTTCAACAGTAGACTCCGTTGTGCGTCTGTCAAAGCTTCTCCGGGAGGGCGAGGGTTGCCGCAGTCGATCCCAAGTCGTTCGCTCAAAACAGCCTTAATCTGAGCATGAAAATAATGTCGCTCCATCAAATTGGCCACCTCGATCGCTCGATCCTGGGCGGCTTCAGCCGCAGCCAAATCTCCTTTCTGATAAGCCCGCCATATTGCCATCCACAGCTCTGGTGCCATATTGGGTGGTCCATCTACATTGCCCACAGCACCAACGGTCATCGCAGGTAACATCAGTCTGCAATTGCCAATAAAGCAGGCCAGTCCCATTTTGGCAAAGGTACGTACATTCATCATGTTGAGTGCGGAGTGTTTCAAACCGATTAGCTGAGGAACACCTTCCTGAATCTTTGCCATCAACTCTGGTGTAATCTCGACACCCGTTGCGCTCGGTAGATTGTAGACAAACAAGGGCAAATCGGCAGCCGCCGCAACGACACGATAATGCTCGACGATCGCCTCATCGCTTCGGCCATAGAAAAAGGGAGGGACACAGCAGATCGCCTCTACGCCTACCTTGGCAGCATGTTCAGCTAGTCGGGCTGAACGTGCCGTCGTCGGGGCCCCCACATGCATAATATTGTTGATGCGGCCCTGATTTTGAGCGGCGGCAATCTCCGCAACGCGCATATTCTCCTGATCGTCGAGCAGAACGCTTTCACCTGTACCACCCGCAACCCAGAAACCGTGGACACCCGCCTGGATGTTGAACTCTATCACCTTGCGCAAGGCATCTTCATTTATTCTGCCATCTCGATCCATTGGGGTAATGAGGGCTGGAACAACCCCTTCAAATTTAGCCATATTGGTTCTCCTTTTGTCTTCTCAATAAGCAGCGACTGGACAGAGGCGGCCTTCTCGGCAGCGGTCAGAAATGGTTTCGAATCCCCGACCACTCTTGACTTCTTCAGCAAAGATCTTGTCCCTTTTTATTGTGAAGATGCTTACCCATTTTTTTAGTAAAGCTCTATTGTATCGGAAAAATGGTTGATTGGGAATCCGTCCGTGTAACCAGAATACAACGATTCATCTTGGAAAGCCTGTCGATCTGTCGATCTTAAATTAATTGTCAATAGTGAATTGCCAAAATTACAGGTTCGGTCTGTAGATATGCTAGAATACTTTTCATGTCACCCCCAGCAACCAACTGCTCATCAGGCGAACGTGTACGAAACGATAGATTCATAGAGTATCACTATCGCCCCATCAACGACAAGTATGGCTTTACCAACCCGAGAATCTCCGATTGGCAAAAGAGTATCGCTCTTCGTCACTTGTATGATTGATATGCTCTATCCACAAACCGGCATGTCGGTCGTAGACGTATTAGAGCATCTTGATGTCGAAGTTGAATTCCCCCCAAATCAAACATGTTGCGGGCAACCTGGCTTTAATGCCGGATATCGAGTAGAGGCTAGGCAAGTTGCGGACCAGTTTATGCGTGCCTTTGCTCATGCCGAAGTGATCGTGACGCCATCTGGATCATGTGCGGCCATGGTACGCCACGAATATCCAGCCCTCTATGCCGCTGCCCCCCATCAGTTGGCCCAAGCCGAGCGGATGGCATCCATCACGTGGGAATTTAGTGAGTTCATTGTTCAGGGGTTAGGGATTACCGACTTGAATGCTCGGCTACCCAAGCCAGAGTCATTTGCCTTCCACGATGCCTGTCATGGGCTGCGTTTACTCGGACTTGGGGCCTCATCCCGTACCCTGCTTCAGCACGTCGAGAACGCGACGGTGGAAGATCTGGTTGGGTGTGATGCCTGCTGTGGATTCGGCGGTCTTTTCAGCGTCAAAATGGCCGATATCAGCGGCACGATGCTACAACGTAAAATCGATCACATCAATGAGTGTCCCGCTCAAACAATTTTGACTGGCGACGTCAGTTGCATGACCCACATGAATGGGGGATTGTCAAAGCAACAATCGACTAAACGTGTACGGCATGTTGCGGATGTTCTGGCAGAGGGGATAAAGGGGGGCACGTAATGCAAGTCCAGTCGAACAACTTTATCCGAGCCTCTGAGATCGCCGTCAACAACAGTGAGCAGCGGAATGCCGTGGTGACTGGCACGGGCACGGCATATCAGAAACGGCTCGCGGCGATGTTTGCCACGAGCAAAGAACATGGCGAGGCCATGCGCCAACAGGCTGCAGCGGCCAAACGGCGGGCTCTGAACAAGCTGCCCGATCTGCCCGATCTGCTTGAACAGGCTGAAGCCAAAATGCAGGAAAATGGCATTCAGGTTTTGTGGGCCATTGACAATGCAGAGGCCAATCAGCATGTACTCGACATTGCTCAGGAGCACAATGTACAGAGTGTGGTCAAGAGCAAGAGTATGGTCACGGAGGAGATTGGGTTGAATCATGTCATGGAAAAACATGGCATTGAAGTCGTTGAAACGGATCTGGGCGAATATATTTTGCAGCTGAATGATGAACCACCTAGTCATATTGTGACGCCCGTGATCCACAAGAGCAAAAATAGTATTCGTACTATCTTTACCGATAAGATAGAGATGCCCCACACAGACGATGCCAAAGAGATGGCCCAATATGCACGGGGGAAGTTACGCGAGGCGTTTCTGGCTGCGGATATGGGCATTTCTGGTGGCAACTTCATCATTGCTGAGACAGGCACAGTTTGCCTTGTCACCAACGAAGGCAATGCGCGGATGGTCACGAGTCTGCCTCGTGTACATGTTGCAGTGGTTGGCATCGAGAAGCTTGTGGAAACTGTTGAAGATTATGCCACATTAACCCAGGTGTTGCCCCGCAGCGCCACAGGGCAGACTCTGACCGTCTATACGCACATGGTCAACGGGCCACGCCGCGCGCATGAAAATGATGGTCCTGACCATGTCTATGTCATCCTCGTTGATAATGGCCGTAGTCGCATTTATGGCACAGATTATGCCGAGTCGCTTGCTTGTATCCGCTGTGGCGCTTGCTTGAACGCTTGTCCTGTCTATCAGTCGACGGGTGGTCATGCCTATGGTTGGGTCTACCCTGGTCCGATTGGCGCAGTGGTCACCCCATTGCTTGTCGGTCCAGAGAATGCCAAACCGCTTCCTCACGCCAGCAGCCTCTGTGGTACCTGCAAGCAGGTCTGCCCAGTTGATATTGACATCCCGCGAATGTTGCTTGATCTCCGTAGCGATCTTGTCGATCAAGGCAAGTCAGAAGCACAATGGACCATTGGCATCAAAGCTTGGGCGTGGGCCAACCGTTCGCCTAACCGTTTCGCATTGAGTGGCAAAATGGCTGCATTGGGCTCTCGGTTGATTCCAACCAAGAATTTGCCCGGACCACTCAGTGGCTGGACCAAACATCGGGATTTTCCTGAATTCGCGCCCAAGCCATTTCGAGAGTTGTGGAAAGAGCGGAAAAGAAGTGGGAATTAAAGAATGAGCAGCCGAGAGAAGATATTGAGTACTTTGCGCGCAGCACCACGACCATTTGCCGATATGGCGCTGGCGCCTGAATCCTATTTACCAATGGTGCCTCTTGAGGATCTCTCCCCGTCTACTTTGGTCGAACGATTTGTTGTAGAAGCAGAGAAACTGGCTGCTGTTGTCCATCAAACGGCCAGTCCGTCGGCGGCAATCGAGACGATTTTGGAAATTCTAGACGGTGATCAATCAATCATCAGTTGGGACGCAGAGACGATTTCACTCCCAAATGTCATGGACACGCTTGCCGCTGCTGGTGTGCGTATTGCAGAAGCAGACGATCCATCTGTACGAGTCGGGCTAAGCGGCGCGACAGCGGCATTGGCTGCGACAGGAAGCCTGGTTTTGGCCAGCGACACGGGGCAATACCGCAACGCGTCGTTGTTGCCGCCCGTCCATATCGCTATTGTGACAACGAGTCAGATCATGCCTGATTTCGAAAGTTGGATAGCTGAGCAACGCGCCAATCAACTGGAGCGCTTTCGCCGATCGAGCAATATTGTCTTGATCTCCGGTCCAAGCAAGACGGCCGACATTGCGATGGAATTGATTCTTGGTATGCATGGACCCGGTGAGTTACATGTGGTTTTGGTAGAAGATAATGACTTTGACTTCCGTATAGCTATGTCTTCGGAGTAAAGCAAGACGTTCCTCGAAAATGGGGGAGTGTGTCCCAAAGTATGTAAATGCAACCGATTCTCTGACTGAGCGGTGCCCATTTTCACACTTTGTGGTACACACTCGAAAATGGAAATGTAGGCAATCAATGAACGGATTAATCAATTTATCTCGCCGGATTGATCGGTTTTCTGACTGGATTGGGACAATCTCCGTCTATTTAGTCATCATTACAGTGGCGCTGACGTTCTACAATGTTGTGGTACGCTATTTGGGCCAATATATCGGTACCCAGCTTTCGTTCAACACTTTTTTGGAACTACAGTGGCACTTCTATTCACTCGTCTTTTTCTTGAGTTTTGCGTACATTTTGAAGCATGGGATCAATGTGCGCGTTGATTTCATTTATGCTCATTGGCCGACAAAGCGTAAAGCACTTCTTGATTTTGTCGGACATCTTTTATTCCTCGTTCCGTTCTGTTTGCTCGCAATTTGGGTCACAATTAATCCGGTTCTAACAGCTTGGGGACGTCTGCCGAACGGAGGGTGGGGTCCTTGGGAACAGTCACCCGATCCGGGTGGGTTGCCGCGTGCGCCGATCAAGACGATGATTATCATTGCTTTTGTCCTGTTGCTGCTCCAGACCTTTTCCGAGCTTGTCAAGCTCTGGGTGATCCTCCGCGGACACGAGGAACTGGTCGAAACAGAGCTCGATACTGAGTCACCATTGCGTATTGAGTGATTTATAGGCGTATTTCATCAAACAATATCAAAAGGATGTTTCTTCATGGGTTTTGAGTGGTTAGCAGTTGTTATGTTTGTCCTCTTCTTTATTTTGATCCTCTATGGGTATCCAGTGGCCTTCTCATTCGCTGGAACAGCCATTGCCTTTGGCATCATTGGATTGATGCTGGGAGCATTTGATATCAAAATCTTGCGTTTGCTACCGAACCGGTGGTTTGGGACAATGAATGACCTGACGCTGCTAGCCATTATCTTCTTTGTTTTTATGGGGGCAGTCTTTGAAAAATCGGGGCTGGCCGAAGATCTGCTTGAGACCATTGGTTTATTGATGGGACCATTACGTGGCGGATTGGCACTGGCCGTCATCATTGTGGGGACATTATTGGCGGCAGCCACTGGCGTTGTCGCCGCCACTGTGATCGTCATGGGGATGATCTCATTACCTGTCATGCTGCGCTACGGCTACAACCATCAGCTTGCCACAGGGGCCATCACTGCATCCGGAACCATGGCTCAACTGTTGCCACCCAGTCTCGTGCTTGTGGTGTTGAGCGATCAGATTGGTGTGGGGGTAGGCGATCTCTTTGTCGGAGCGTTACTGCCTGGACTAATACTTTCTGGTGTTTACTGTCTCTATGTATTGATCATTGCCTACGTCAAACCCGAATTGGCACCTGCTCTCCCTCCAGATGCTCGTACTGTGAAAGGTTCCGAATTGGCGGGACGGGTCTTCCTGGCGGTTGTCCCTCCATTGCTGCTCATTTTCTTTGTTCTGGGCAGTATCTTCTTTGGCCTTGCTGCCCCCTTTGAGGCTGGGGCAGTGGGAGCCTTTGGGGCTTGCATTTTAACTGCTCTTAAGGGCAACCTAAACTGGAAGCTGATCAAGGAAGCCGGTCGCTCCACGGCAAACATTACTGCCTTGGTCATTATGATTCTTTTCTGCTCCACCTTCTTTGGCCTGATCTTTGATCGCTTGGGTGGACAACAATATGTCCAGAGCTGGTTAACCGATCTGCCCGGGGGCCGCATGGGTTTTGTGATTGTGGCCAACATCGCAATCTTCTTACTCGGCATCAATCTGGAATTTATCGAGATTAGCTTTATCGCCATGCCTCTGCTCATTCCCGCGGCGTTGGAGCTTGGCTTCACCCAGACAGATCTGGTCTGGTTCGGCATTATGATGGCCATCAACCTAAATATGGCCTTTATCTCCCCACCCGTTGGATTCTCCCTCTTTTATCTGCAGAGCGTTGCCCCCGAGGAAGTGAAAACCATTGATATCCACAAAGGTGCCTTGCCTTTTATGGTGTTGCAAGGCATTGCGCTGATTCTTGTGATTATTTTCCCCGAGACGGTGACTTGGTTGGTTGAGTTGTCGAACCGCTAGGGACTCGGCTTTTGGAGCAGGTTGACGGACAAGATACCCCCCTCATTTCGACCTTGATTCTTGTGTCGTCGAATTGCAAACAAACTGCTTGTTTGTTCAGCGTCACAAATGAATAGACGACCGAATGTGTAACGATTTTTATAAATGTCAGCAAAGAGTAAGGCTTGTTGTCAGATAAAGGCCGTATACTATTAATCCCCACCGCGTCGAATCGTTGAGCTTAGACTGCGGTTGTGATGAGAACATGGTTTCTACAATTCTACTTGATAAAGCCAAACTATGTTTTCATACGAACCCGGTTTAGATTGAATTAGGCAGAAGTTACAGCTGAGGTGAGAGGATGAATCACTCGATTGAAGGGGTTGGGCATGTTTGGGCTGGTGAGCGATTTCTGACAGAGGTTGAATATATCGTTGACCTTGAGGCCAGTATCGGAACCTTAATCGTTGCAGATGAACTACCCCAATTAAATGAAGATAGTGAGAGTCTGTTGCTCTATATGGACAATGAACAATCAACTAGGTTCATTATTGCAAATATGTGCGTTGTTCAACCGCAAACGTTTTATCGCATCCAACTTGAACCAAATTCACCGATACTGGGATAGTCGTTTTATGGTGGATCAGGGATTCAGCAATTGGGGCATGTTCTTCTCAGTTTCAACCCACATCTGCTGTCCGTCGCTTTCGATATGAATGCGACCATGCAAGTCGTTGCGTAAAACGAGGCGTCCTTCTAACGCAGCCAACACTTCTTGATGTGGGTGTCCATACCGGTTGTCAGCGCCTGATTGGATTACGGCGATCTTTGGATCGACTGTGTGCAAAAAATCCTCACTGGTTGCGCTTGTACTGCCGTGATGCCCAACTTTCAAAATTGTCGACTCGAGCGAAACACCGCTTTCCAGCCAAGCAGCTTCGCTTGGTCGCCCTGAATCCCCTGTTAACAAAAGACGAAAGTTCCCATAAACGAGTTTGATCACAAGCGAATTTTCGTTATCTGCATCCTCTCCTACATATCCTTCGGGTGGAGGCCAGATCACCCAGAGCGCCGCGCCATCTCCCAAATCAATCCAACCGCCTGTATGTTGAAACTGCACCTCTACATTTGCTGCACTCATTGAAGCCCGCCATGCTACACCGTCGGTATTCGATTGGCTCACAGCCGTATCCAGTGCTTGAGCAATGTCGAATCGTTTTGGTACTTCTGCTTGTGCATTTGCGTGATCTGCATCTGGGTGAGAAAGAATGAGTAGATCAATGCTCCGATCCCAGAAAGGCATAACGGCACCCAGTTCGCTGAAGAGCGTTTGGGGGCTTTCACCGCCATCAATGAGCACCTGCCGTCCGGAGGAAGTCTGAATAAAGATGCCATCACCTTGACCAACATCAAGAAAGTAGACATGGAGACGTCCATCGGGCTGCGAAAGAACAGTTGCCCAGATCAGGATCGAACCAATGCCAAGAGCGCCTACTGCTCCTGGACCGAGAATGCGCGATTGCCAATTAGTGATACCAGATTCAAGTACACCTTCGCCCCATTGTCGTAATTGAGCACGCCAATGAATGCCAAAAATAACCACATATGTTAGTATCAAACCCATAAAGTCGTACCCTACAATCTCTAGACTTGCCCCTGGCAAAGCTGCCGTCCACTGAATCATCGCCACCGTCCAGACAAGGCTGAGCCAAGGTATGAGAAGAATCAGCCACGCAATCCAGGTAAGAACAATGGCTACGTAACCAATCAATGGGACCCAATCCATGACCATTGACCCGACCACACCGATGAGGATGCCGGCACTGCCCCCCAACATAATAAAACTTTGAACAGGTGCAATCAACAAATTCGTCAGAAATGAGACAACAGAAAGCCTCCCGAAATGATAGACTACGATTGGCAATGTAGTGATATTGGCGGCAATGGTGACCAGCAATCCATCCTGTAGCAGGCCATAGAACATCCTTTGAATCGAGTGGAAGCTCACTTGGGGATCTGATGCAGTTAAATAGCCGCCTTGCCAACTGGGCCAAAACCTTTGAACTGCTGCCGCAATGCTCGGTGAGAAAAGAATGAGACCAGCCGTTGCGCCACTGCTAAGTTGAAATCCGACATCCCACAGAGTAAGGGGATTCAGGAGTGTCATTGCCCAACAAGCCACGGCCAAGCTCACAATCGCTGTGCTTCTCCGTCCAAGATGGGTCGCAATGACGTAGAGTCCGCCCATCAATGCGGCGCGCAAGACAGCCGGATCGCCTCCTACCAACAAGGCATAGCACCCGATCCCGATCAAGGTGGGCCAAATGGCTCGCGTTTCCCCAAACACTCGTTGACCGACAGCCAATAAGACCCCTGCTAGTAAGCTGATGTTGCTACCTGAAATGACAATGGTGTGGCTGGTTCCGGTCAAATTAAACTGCTCATAAAGAACATCCGGAATGCCAGCCTCGATTCCAAGTAACATCCCGTTTGCCAACGCCGCGTAGGGCTCTGGCAAAAGACGATTGAGCAGCGATTCTCCTCGTGCGCGGAAAGCAAACAAGCCATGCTTGAGCCAATTTCCTTTGGCAGGTTCGGGCAAAAGATCAATTTTGGCATTGTAAAATAGGCTATGTATGCCTTTTCTGGCGAGATAGTTGCGATATGAAAACTCCTCAACTTCAAACGGGGTCACCAAGCGTCCCCGCAAGCGCACCGGTTGACCATATCGATATCGCATTCGAATGCCTATATTGAGCCGCAATGTTCCATGAACTTGATACGTTCCGTCATCAGTTGTAATGCTCTCTGCAATAACATGTAGTCTCTGCTTCGTATCTGACACCAATGGATAGCTGTTAATATAGCCAATTATGGTTACTTGGGGTGCTTCGCGATCAAAGGCACGCTCAGCGGGAAGATTGTAGTGGGCAAGATCCATTGACGTCCAACAGGGTGTGGTTGGCTGGCTTGCGTAACGGAATGCGCCGGTTAAGAGACAGAGTAAACAGGCAAAGACCAAAGCTGGTGAGGGTCCAGAACGCGGCATTTGAAAACCTGCGCTTGTAGGCCATTGTTGGGGTATTGAGCTTTGCGATTTGAAGATTTCGAGTCGGTTGAGTAAAGGCGTGAGAGGCGTGACAGCCAATGGCAGAATCCAAAGCCACTTGGGAAAATCACATCCGATCCAACCAGAGTTCCAAAGCAGGTGACCAATGACGATGCCAGCGAAGTATATTAGAGTGAGACAAAGAAGCGTCATAGAATGCGTATAGGTAGATAGACATCGTTCTAAGAACGATGCAGTCGAGGCATTCTATGGATGAGGCATGGGTGAAATATGAGTATGTTATAAAAAGATTTTGTCAGCAAATTGGGTCTGGACAGGAGCCGATAAGATTCGAGTGTGTAACACAAAGTGTGTAAATGAGCACTGTTCAGTCAGAGAACCACTGCATTTACACACTCCCATAGATTCCCCTCATCGTTGCCCGCCTGTTACGTCGATTGTGACGCCAGAGACAAAGTCGGCGTCTCGGGATGCCAAAAAACAGATCACACGCGCTTGGTCCTCCGCCCTTGGCAGTCGCCCAAGCGGAATGTTGGCCAAGATTGCCTTCTGCTCTGCGTCGCTTTTCTGATTCCAAACAGTGGCAATACGCTCTGTTAAGGTAATCCCAGGAGCAATAGCATTGCAGGTAATACCAAAGGGGCCAAGCTCTAACGAAAGCTTCCTCGTCAACGCAATGATCCCACCCTTTGCGGCAGCATAGGCACTACTGCTCATTGAACTCAGGCCGCGTCCTGCAATCGATGCCAAATTCACAATTTTGCCTGCCTTCTGCTGCTTCATAATTGGTATCACCGCATTGCAGTAGAGAAATGTGCCAGTCAGATTGAAGTCGAGCAATTTTTGCCATTCACCAAGGGTCAGATCTTCAATCGATGTGCCTGGATTTTCGATGACGGTACTTCCTCCCACCGCGTTGACCAAGACGTCGATTCGTCCGTACGTTTTTCGCGTCTGCTCAACGACTTGATTGACTTCCTCTTCGACGAGTGCATTTGATCGCTGTGTATCGATCTTGCCACGTACAGCCCGAATTTGCTCAACGAGATCATCGAGCCCTTTTTGGTTGATGTCGACACCAACAACTGTGCCTCCTTCACTTGCAACAATTGTACATGTGGACAACCCAATTCCATTGCCTGCTCCAGTGATGACAACGACTTTATCTTTGAATCTCACCTCGGTTTATCCGCCATACAATATGCGTCCACAACTGGGACAGGTGACAAAATCTGCATCATTGCTCCGTGCAGAGCTGGCAACTCCACTTGGGACTTGCATATTACAGGCCCCACACGAATCACCATCTAAATGCGACACGGCAATACCTGCTTTGCGTTTACGAATGTCATTATATTGAGCTAATAAGGACGCACCAACTAACCCTGCCATTGATTCTCTCTGCTCTTTGTAATGCTGGAATTGCCCCTTGAGTTGCCGCCCCTCGCTCATGATAGATTTCTGTTGTTCTTTCCAATTCTTTTCGATATCAACAACATTTTTTTGAGCAGCCGCCATTTGGTCCTTCAATTCGTCGATTTTGACCATGGCTTGTACACTAATATCATCAACACTTTCTCGCTGACGACCTAGTGCATCTAGATTTGCTTGTAATGATTCGAGTTCCTTAGGATTCGTAATTTCTCCACTCATCAATTTGGCATCGGTCTCCTCGATCTTGGCTGTAATCGTCTGTGATTCTAGCTCACTATCTTTTTGACGACTTTCCCATTCCTGAAGAGCAGAGTGGATATTTTCAAATTTTTGGCGCGCTTGTTTTAATTCGGCACTTTCACCCAACAGCTTTTGAATTTCCAAAACACGACGACGTACTTTATCAAGCTCGATATCGATTTTTTGCAAATTGTATAGAGTGGATATTCCAGACACAAATTTCTCCCATATATTCAGCGACACTACGGTATATAGTATATCACTGCACTGGACAGGATGCTAATAGTAGAAGGAATTTACAGCGAATGTACCAGATTATGCTAGCTTTTTTATACTTGCTTCATGAAAAATACGTAAAATTGCGTAGTCTACTTGTATTGAAACCATCTTAACTGAATGATATACTTCTATAATACTATATTATTTGATAGTGGCTGACCGATAAATAATAGATAGTCAACGAATGCAAGATTCTCAGGCTTCGACCAGATTCTATACAAATCACGTCATTTAACCCAAAGCCACAACCTATTGTTCGTTGTACTGCATTATGGATTCTCCACGCTATTATATTAAGCAGTAGATAAAAAATAATTGTTCATCTCGTAAATGTGATATAACATTCGTTGTTCATTGAGGGACAGATGAACCAAAGTCGTTAGGAAATCTGAATGAAGGGAATGTCTCCGGATTTTCGCGATGCAAGCCATCGCTCGACGAAACACCGTCGTGGAAAGAGAAACCTCATACGGGTAATGATTGTTGAGGATCATCCTTTGCTGATTCAAGGCTTATGCCGAGTCATTGAAGCTGAAAAGGATATGGAAGTCGTCGCGGAAGTCGTCAGTGGGGAGCAGGCAATAGAGACTGCAATCGAGCTGCAACCTGATATTATTCTGATGGATATCAATCTGCCAGAAAAAAATGGTCTTCAGGCCACGCGTGAAATTCGCTCCCATTCAGCCTGTGAGGATATGAACGTCATTATTTTGACTGCTTATAATGACGATGAGCAGCTGTTTCATGCATTGCGTGCTGGTGCATCCGCTTACTACCAAAAAGATGTACGTCCAAGTGAATTATTGCCTGCCATTCGGGCCGTTGCGAATGATAAACTCGTGATTAAAGATCAGATCATGAGTCGTCCTCAGGCATTTCGCTGGCTGATCAAACAGATTGAGAGCCTCACCGTTCTCGGAGAATCACCAGACGAGATGTTCGCACCACTTAGTCCATGAGAAATGGAGATTTTGTTCCATCTAACGCGAGGAGCGAGCAACAAAGAGATCGCCCACGTTCTGGGTATCAGTCGCCAGACTGTCAAGAATCATATGAGTAGCGTTCTGCGCAAACTTGGTGTTGAAGATCGAACCCAAGCCGCCGTGCTTGCCTTGCGAAGAGGATGGGTGCGCCTTGAGGATACGATGGAATAAGTTAAAATCGACCTACTTGCGTAACTTTCACTTTTTTGAGACAATATCTCTAGTTTATGCTTTGAATCAGTCAGTACAACAAAACGCATTTACAAGAATCAGTAGACCGCAATCGTGCCATTCTCGAGTGAAGTGAAGAATCTAACGATTGCGGTCTACTGAAAATCAAAAACAATACTGAGTATGCGACCAATGTGCGCAGCGATCTATCTTTCAGAAACTGTGATATCTGTTTGCACACATTTGAGAAATGGACGAAATTGTCGTAGAGGTATCTCAAAATAATTGGTTGTCTGGGGAATTGTGTGGTTTTTGGATGGTTTGTTGGTTAGATGGTTGGTGAACAAACTAGCAAACCAACAAACCATCCAACGTTTACTCCACAAAACCTCAAAGAGTCAAATAATTAATTATGGGAGATCTGTCCGCGTGTCCCGATTGCCATCAAACCAGCGTGGACAGGGGTTTATTGAGTACGCCTTAATAATCATCCTGTTTGCAATTGTCCTTTTGTCTATCTTGCTTATTTTTGGTGACGACCTTCGGACATTCATTAACGATCTGATAGAAACCTGGTTCCCATAAATCCGGTAAGGCCAATCCAAAAAATAAAATATACGCGAGAAGGTGTTAAACTAGCTCTCCAAAAGGAGCAAAAATGACAATCTCGCCAGAAATGGTTGAAGTCTTGAAAGAGACGAAGGCCATGTTAAGTGGATACGAAAGAAGGCACTTCATGGCCCAAACGGTCAAAACGATATGCGAAGGGAGTCCGACGAAAGCAGAACGAGAGTTGGGCTGGAATCGGGCGACGATAGCCAAAGCCCTGGAAGAACTAGAAGGCGGCTTCTGTTATGTCGACCAAAGCCACCGACGTGGTCGCAAAAAAGCCGAAGACCATATCCCCACTTTACTGGCCGATATGGTTGAAATCGCCGATCAATTCAGCCAGACCGATCCCACCTTTCGAACCCCCCAATTGTACACTCGACTAACCGCCGCCGAAATGCGTACCCAGCTCATCGAGCAGAAAGGATACACAGATGAGGAATTGCCTGGCGAAGAGGCCATCCGCTTGAAGCTCAATGAGTTAGGCTATGGCTCAAACCGGGTCAAAAAAAGTCAACCAGTGAAAAAGATCCCAGAGACCGATGCGATCTTTGATAGAATTCATCAGATCAATCAAGAAGCGGATGCAGACGAGACGGTTCTGCGCCTCTCTTGGGATGCCAAAGCGACGATTTTACTTGACCGTTTCTCGAGAGAAGGGATAAGTCGAGTGGTTGTCAAAGCGCTCGATCATGACTTTCAAGATAAGAAGACCGAGAAAGTCACTCCTTTTGGCATTTACCTCCCTTCAACCAAGGAACTCTTTCTTTACTTGACTCAGTCGAAAGTGACGAGTGACTTTATTGTCGACTGCCTGATTGATTTTTTGGGAAAGCGTACGTGAACACTTTCCTCACGTCAAGACCCTCGTGATCAATCAGGACAATGGTCCCGAAAATCATACCCGTCGGACTCAGTTTATGTATCGTCTCACTCAGTTTGTTGAGCACTATCGTCTCTCTATTCAGCTCGCCTGCTACCCTCCTTATCACAGTAAATACAACCCCATCGAACGGGTTTGGGGCCATCTTGAAAAACACTGGAACGGTTCTCTTCTCGATTCTCTTGAGACCGTTCTCAATTTTGCCCGTTCTTTTCGCTTTAACCAACTACAACCCTTCGTTCACCTGAATTCCACTCTTTATGAGACCGGCGTCAAACTCACTCAGAAAGAGATGGACCGTTTGGCACAACGCTTCCAACGTTTACCTGGTTTAGAAAAATGGTTTGTCCTTATTCCCCCTCTCCATTCTCTCGTTCGCGTATAATTATTTTTTTGGTTTAGCCTTACGGGTATTATCAGCACCATGAGTCTTCGAGGAGAAACTTTCTTTCGGTGCATGAATTATCTCAGCCATTGAACCAACTAAAAGGATTCATCGCTCAAGCCGTGGACCTGGCTTTTCCCACACAATGTATTGCCTGTAATGCGATCGGCTATTTGTTTTGCCCAACCTGTGCACAATTAGTGAAACCCACCAACTTTTCCGTCTGTTCACAATGTAAGAGATTTATCTCAAAGGACCAGAAGTCTTGTCTGTTCTGCCAAAATGAAGCTTCGACCGCTTTGATTTTTGTTCACGCTGCTGCATTGTACTTAAATCCACTACCGGTGGCAATACATGCTCTAAAATACCAAAATCAACAGGAACTTGGACCGATTCTAGCTCGTTATTTAATTTCAGTATTTCAACGACCACCGTGGACTTTGTTCACGAATCCCCCCGAATTTGTGATTCCCGTGCCACTACACCCACAGCGTCTGGAGGAGCGTGGGTACAACCAATCTGAATTACTCGCCAGCGAATTTTGTTCTGCCGTCGGGCTTCAGTTGGAGCCCGGACTGCTTTTTCGTGTGCGCAATACTGTATCACAGGTCGGGCTCAATGCCGAAGATCGACGTCTGAATATGACCGATGCATTCCGTGCTGAGTCACGCGTTGTCGGACGTAATATTTTGTTAATCGATGACGTTTTTACAACAGGGGCCACGTTAAGAGCATGTGCAACTACATTACACAAAGCAGGAGCTAAATATATTTATGCAATTACGTTGGCAACACCCTCATCTGAGGAGACATGACGACTCATTGGACAGCGTTGTCAGAGAAATCATCGCTCAATGCGACTGACGATTTGAGGCCACACTCTAAACTGCGAGTGTGTACCACAAAGTGTGTAGATGGACGCCGCTCAGTCAGAGAATCGGCTGCATTTACACACTTTGGGCCACATTCCCTAAACTGAGTTCTGCGGGAAAAGGATGGTCAAGCGGGAAGAAAACCATATATCCATCACAACAATGCAGTGAGATGTAATAAGGAGGGTATAGATGAAATTAAATGTAAATGGTCGTAACGTAGAAATTACCGAATGGATCGAGGAGTATGTTGAGAAAAAGATGGGAAAACTTCAGCGTTTTCTTCCAAATTTGGACGAGATTCGCGCGGAACTAACCCAAAGCGAGACCCGTATTGCCGACGATCGATATACGTTTCAGGTAACGATTTGGGCCAATCGACAGATTTTACGCGCGGAGGAATCAACCGGCGATATATTTGCCTCCATTGATGCCGCTATTGAGAAGATTTCTCGTCAAATAGAGCGGGTCGAAGGACGTCGCAAGAATCGCCGCCGCAGCTCGGTTTCTATGAATACAGAAGCAGCGATTGCTGCGACAGCGATTTTGGAAGAGGCGGCCGAAGAAGAGGCTGGCCGAATTATACGGCGCAAACAGTTTACGCTTCAACCTATGAATGAGGAAGAAGCATTAGAGCAAATGGAACTTCTTGGCCATGATTTCTTTCTCTTCTACAACCCCGATGAGCAAGCCGTCAACCTGATTTACCGGCGTCGTGACAGCAACTATGGGCTGTTACAACCACAAATGATCTAATTATGTGATTTAATCACTCAAATACAATACCCTCAATACTCCGTGCCACATCACCTAGATAGAGAAAAGAAACTTGACGGAGCGTCAGCGCTTGGTCAAATTCGGTTAGCGCGGAAACGCCGTCAGCTGGGACGACAACATGAAACCATCGTAAACCAGCTGCGGCTGCCGTGTGGAGCACACAAATGCTAGAAACCGTTCCCACAATGACCAAATGTTGCACCTGCCAAACGCGGCTCAGGTAGTGATCAAGCCATGTGTCGTAAAAACCATCGTAACGACTCTTTTGGCAGATCAGATCCCCTTCTTGTGGTGATAGCTCATCAATGATGTGCCAGCCCCAACTCCCGCGGCGGCAATGTTCCGGCCAGATATTCCATTCGAGATCGCCTTCATCGTGGGTATCTTGGGTATACGCAATTGGAACATCGGATTTACGTGCTTTCACCAGTAAACGTTCAATTGCAGGGACTGTCTCTTGAGCCGTTGGAACAACAAGCGTTCCGTTCTCCTTCACAAAATCATTTTGCATATCGACAACAATCACAGCACTTTCTTTTGCAGCAAGACAAAGCTCTTCCTTTAGCGGGATTTCTGGAACTTCCACAGTTCCCGTTGGGATTGAATGTTCCCCCATCCTGTTCTCCTTCAATGTTGATATGATTAAAAATCGCCCATTCAACGCAATTGCGAAATTCCGGGTTGCACAAATTTCTTAAATATTCTGGCTCTGTGAGGTTTTGTGGGCTAGATGTTGGACAGTTTGTTGGTTGGTTTGTTGGTTTGCTGGTTTGTTCACCAACTATCTAACCAACCAACAAACTATCTAACCAACCAACTATCTAACCAACCAACTGACAACCACACAATTCCTCAGACAACCAATATTCTTTAAGAATTTACCCCATCATAACTGATATTATAGCACCTCCTAACTAGTTTGACTCTCTTGCCCTTCCCCAAAACCGAATTGAATCTGCATCATCTGTCTCGTTCGGTGCAATATCGGAATTGTGCTAAAATGAACAAATGATACAAACAGGGTGCACAAACTTTATGAATCATCTAGCAACCATAATATTCTAACCACGTATAGAATATACATGTATCAGTAGATCGCAGCGCGCAAGCATTCTCTAGTGCGCAGCGGCGTTAGAGAACGCCTTTTCCTCGTTGTGGTCTACTGTGTATAGATTGAGGTATATGTAGCAGCACCATTAAGTAGAAGTTAAGAGCGTGTTTTAAAAGGTGAGATCAGAGCCGGTTGAGTAGCCGAAGGCGTATCGAAACCAAACGGGTCGACCCGCAAACGCTGGTCTCGATACCGCTTTGCGACTCAACCGGCCTTTGCTCACCCTTTCGTCAGACTTCTAAAACACCCTCTAAGAATCACTCCGCGTTTTCCAGTCTGGAAAAAGGCACGAGAAGGAGATAGATACACTTGCAACGTCTGTTGACCCAAGAGCACGAGCAACTCTTGCAGCAGGAACGTGAACTGCTCGGAGAGCTACGAACACAGTTAGCCAAACTCGATGCGTCTAATGAAGATCTAGATCTACTAAAGCAAAGCTTGCGGCAGCTAGAAGAACTCTTTTTGCTTGTAATTGTTGGTGAATTTAATGCCGGGAAGACGGCCTTTCTCAATGCAATGTTAGGCGAAGCACATCTGAAAGAAGGTGTGACGCCCACCACAGACCAGATCCATCTGCTTCGATACGGAGAGAGCCGCCATGAGGGAATGGATGATGATGTACTTGTCATGGAGCTCCCGGTCGAATGGCTACGCGAAGTGAATTTGGTTGATACACCCGGAGCCAACGCAGTCATTCAGCGCCATCAGGAAATTACAGAGCATTTTATACCGCGTAGTGATCTGGTTCTCTTTGTCACAAGTGCCGACCGCCCCTTTAGCGAAAGCGAGCGGCTTTTCCTGGAGCGCATTCAGCAATGGGGCAAAAAGATCGTAATTGTTGTCAACAAGATAGATCTGATTAAAACGAGTGTGGATCGCACCCAGATTTTGGATTTTGTCAGCGAAAATGCCTCGGCTTTACTCAACACAACGCCCCAACTTTTTGCTGTCAGTGCTCGACAGGCTTTAGAGGCCAAGCAGAATGGTAATTCAGCTGATTTACAGCAGAGCCAATTTGAAGCATTAGAGACCTTTATCCTGGAAAGCCTCAACACCAAGGAACGATTGCGTCTGAAATTGGAGAATCCGCTTGGCGTGGCCAACCGGCTATTGGACAAATACAACGCTGTTGTCTCGGACCGCCAACAACTTTTGAGCGATGATTTCAATACGCTCGATATCATTGAAACCCAACTTGGCGAATATGAGATCGACATGAAGCGGGATTTCAAATACCACTCAAGTCATGTCGACAATGTACTTTATGAAATGGCTGAACGAGGTGACCGCTTTTTTGATGATCAACTTCGTGTCACAAACATACTTGCCCTGATGAATAGCGAAAAGCTCCGTGCTGAGTTTGAACGCGAGGTTGTTGGGGAAACCAGCCGTCAGATCGAACGACAAGTGAATGATCTAATTGATTGGTTGGTCGACAAAGATTACCAACAGTGGCGCAACATGATGACCTATATCAATCGACGTGCAAACCAACATGCCGACCGTATGGTGGGCCATGTTCAAGGAGATTTTGAGTTTAATCGCCAGAAGCTGCTTACATCGGTTGGCCGCGATGCGCAGCGCGTTGTTGACAGTTATGATCGCGAAGCAGAATCGCTAAAACTGTCTCAACAAGTGCAAATGGCACTGCTTCAAACTGCTGCTGTTGAAGCTGGCGCACTTGGTTTGGGTGCATTGCTTGTAACACTGTTGCAGCCTCTTTTACTTGATGTAACTGGGATCCTCAGCGCCAGTGCGATTGCAGTCTTGGGACTCTACGTCTTGCCCTATCGGCGTACTAAAATCAAGGAAGGCTTACGCGATCGGATTGAGGAGCTGCGTGCCAAACTCAATACCGCCATGGATCGCCAGTTCGAGACAGAGCTTAATAATAGCATGCAGCGCGTACGTGAAGCCATCGCACCATACACCCGCTTCGTACGAGTTGAACGCGAAAAACTAGACAATCTCCAAACCGAGCTTGAGGCAATTAGTGGTCAACTCACTGAAGTTCGCACCAGCGTCCAGAAACTTTGATGGCTCTTTGAGGGTTTGTGGGGTAAACGTTGGATGGTTTGTTGGTTTGTTAGTTTGTCAACCAACCATCTAACCAACTGACAACCACACAATTCCTCAGACAACCACTTTGATAAAACGGAGTGTGTACCACAAAGTGTATAAATGAACTCTGTTCAGTCAGAGAATCGACGCATTTACACACTTTGGGACACACTCCCATAAAACGCATTAATTGTCAATCATCATGCAGTCACCCATCTCGTTAACCCCTCTCTCGGCTGAGCATCACATCGCCGCGCTACAAAAAATGTATACAGAAACACCAACGTACTGGAGCTTGTATGACATGCCTCAAGTGCCATCCGATCGGGCAGAACGTGATTTCCAAGAAGCGGCTGAGACTCCAGGGCGTATGATGTTGGGAATCGTCCGCCGCATTGAGCGTTTGGATCCGAGCGCTGGCGTTGAGCTGGTGGGACTGGTTGATTTTCGACTAGAATGGCCGGAGGCACATATGGTCTACCTCGGCATGATCATGGTTGCGGAGCGATATCAACGTCAAGGAATTGGCCGCCAGTCGTGGCGGCTCTTGCTTCAATGGTTGGACACAATCGAGTCGGTGCAAAGAGTGCGCCTCGGAGTTGAACAATTTAACCCAGGCGCACTTTTATTTTTTCAGCAGCTAGGGTTCACGCTGACGGGCGATACCAACCGAATGCGCATAGGCGATAAGCTCGTGCGCTTTTTGTATATGGAATATGATCTGCAATGTGCAAACCGCAAGGGAGGGATGACAAGATGAAACTCATCCTGTCATGCTCACCAACTTTTTATCCGATGTTCACGAAATCGATAGATAAGTGACCAAAGCGATTACTACAGGAGGTCCCATTGAGACTCTTCATTGTTCGGCATGGTGAATCGTTTAACAATCAGTTGGACGATCAAAAGTTAAATTATGATGATTATATTTCACGGCGCATGGCAGACCCACCACTCACAGAGTTAGGGTTCCGCCAAGCTCAGGCCGTTGCCGGCCACCTTGCACAATCCAAAGTAGCAGAACATTTTCGCAACTATTTAGAAGACAAGCCTTCTGGCTATTCTGTGACGCGTATCTATTGTAGTGCCATGTTACGTGCCATGCAGACTGCATGGCCAATTGGGCAAGCACTCAAGATCAATCCAGAAATCATGATCCCAATCCACGAACATGGCGGTATCTTTCAAGGCGATCCGCGCGATCCAGAGAAAGTGGTTGGTTTTCCAGGCATGACGCAGAGCGAAATTCAAGAGCAGTTTCCTGGTTATGTGTTGCCAACCGAGATCACAGAAGATGGTTGGTGGCGCGGCGGGTATGAAAGTCTCGCGGATTGTTATGGTCGTGCCGTACGTACAGCTTATGAGCTAGAGCAGATGGCCGCTCGATTTGAAGACGAAGAAAAAGAGGAGCGGGTTGTTTTGGTCGCACATGGAACCTTTATCGATGGTCTGATCAAAGCGCTATTGAACCAGATACCTAATCCCAACATCTATTACGTCCATTATAACACGGCCATTACCCGCATCGACTTCCGCCAAGCGCAAAAATATCTGCGTTATATCAATCGTACGGAACACTTTACATCAGAACTATTTGCCGATACCCAATACAATGGTCCACATCGTTCAGAGCCAGCTGGGTTACAGAGTTATTAGAGAGAAATAGACCTCATGACAACAGAAGCCATTGATTCAAAACGGGTCCTCGTAACCGGTTCCACCGGTGCAATTGGGCAACCAGTCTGCCAGCATTTACTTGTGCGAGGACACTCAGTGCGTGGTTTTGCGCGTCGCCCCACGCCAAATGTGGCTGACCATGTAATTGGTGATTTGAGCGATCGAGATGCTGTTTTTCGCGCTGTGGAAGGGATGGACACAGTGATTCACCTGGGGGCCTATCCCAACCCCGCTGATTTTTTGGATGTTTTGATCGGACCAAATGTTATTGGGTTGTACAACATTTGTGAGGCGGCCCGGGAATTTAGTGTACAACGATTGGTGCTTGCCAGTACGCTCCAAGTCGTCACCGGTCACGGCTGGTCAAAGGGACAACTGGTCCGTATCGAAGATGGACCCAAGCCAGTAAATCATTATGCATTGACCAAAGCTTGGGCAGAAGTAATTGGTGATATGTATGCGCGCAACCACAACATCTCCGTGCTCAGCGTGCGTATCGGCTGGTTGCCTCGGAATCCAAGCGAAGCAGCTCAACTGGTTCAGAACGAGTTTGGCCCCGATGTTTTCTTTAGCCACGAGGATGCCAAACGTTTTCATGAGCGTTGTGTTGAATCGCCCACCCCTGGTCCAGGTGAGTCAGCGATTCTCTTTGCAACCAGTAAACCCTTGAATGCGGAGCGGCTTGATTTGGAGCCATCTCGTCGTATCATTGGTTATGAACCGCAAGATACCTGGCCTGAGGGTTTGCCCTATGCGGTGGATGGTGGATAGTGGACCCACAACAGATTCCTTATCACGCATTGAACGGAGCGCATGGTTCTGATGAGAATAAACCGCTTCTCCATTTTGCTCACGCCAATGGCTACCCTCCCATGTGTTATCGGCAACTGCTTGAACCGCTTCTCGACTATTATCGAGTGATTGCCATTGAACATCGTCCTCTTTGGTCGGGAGCAAAGCAAGAAGACCTAAAGAGCTGGCATACCATTGCTGATGATCTGATTGCGTTTCTCGACCTGCAGGGAGCAAAAAAGATTGTGGGCATCGGACATTCATTGGGAGCCATTGCCACATTGATGGCCGCAGTCAAGCGTCCCACTCTCTTTTCTCACCTCGTGCTCATCGAGCCTGTTCTACTGCCAGAGCGGATGCTCTTTTGGTTAGGTTTGATGCCATTGTGGCTGCGGATGCGAATAATTCCCATGGTTCCGATGGCGCTCAAACGAAAGGATCGATGGGAAAATAAAGAGGCTGTTTTTCATTCCTATCGAACAAAGCGAGTCTTTGCGCGTCTATCTGACGAAGCCCTGTGGGATTTCATTGATTATGGCATTCGACCTGTGCAAAACGGAGTACGAAGACGCGAAGCTACTTCGGGCGAAGAAGCTATGCAAGGAGAAGTCGAATTGGTCTATCCCAAAGCATGGGAAGCACACATTTATGCCACTATTCCGCAAATTTGGCAACCTGTACGCAAACTAACACAACCAACGCTAGGGATTCGAGGTGAAGAGTCAAACACAATTCTGCCAAGGTCTTGGCAGAAATGGAAGCAACTCCAGCCTCGCGCAACCTTTGTTCAAGTGCAAAAGACGGGACATCTCGTGCCATTAGAAGAGCCAACGCTGCTTGCTGAAACGATTCTTGAGTGGCTTCTCGATCAGAATAGAGAAGCCACTTAAACTTCGAGCATCGGAATGCAATAACGCGTGTATTGCGTTTGAGATTAGAGATTGAGAGATTCGGCTCATGCAATCTCTCAATCTCTAAATATGCAACTGACTGGTGGCACATTTCTCAATAGCCAATGTCAGTCATATCCGAGCCCAAACACATTCATCAAAAACGCCCAGCGATCCGTTGCCTCTTCGATTGCTTTCGTGGTTGGTTTTCCAGCTCCATGGCCTGCCTTGGTATCGATGCGGATGAGAATTGGATTGGAACCTGTTTGAACATATTGGAGCGCAGCGGCGAACTTATAGCTATGGGCTGGAAAGACTCGATCGTCGTGATCCCCTGTTGTAATAAGCGTTGGAGGATATTCCGTGTCAGAACGTAAGCTGTGATAGGGTGAATAAGTCCGCAGCGAGGCAAATTCTGTTGGATCATCCGGTGATCCATAATCTGAGACCCAGGCCCAGCCGATCGTAAACTTGTGAAAGCGCAACATATCTAGAACACCTACGGCACAGAGACAAGCACCAAAGAGTTCTGGTCGTTGTGTTAAACAGGCCGCAACGAGCAAACCGCCATTGCTGCCGCCACCGATGGCGAGTCGCTCTGTCGTCGTGTAGTCGTTGGCAATTAACCACTCCGCTGCTCCAATGAAGTCATCAAAAACGTTCTGTTTCTGAAGTTTGCTACCGGCCTTGTGCCAAGGCTGTCCGTACTCCCCCCCGCCGCGCAGATTGACCTGTACATAGATCCCACCTATCTCCATCCAGGCCAAATTCGGTGCCGAGAAGAGGGGGGTGCGTGCAATATTAAATCCACCATACCCATACAAATAGGTTGGATTTGTGCCATCGCGCGAAATTCCTCGTTTGTGGGTAATGAACATCGGTACTCGGGTGCCATCTTTGCTTTTACAGAAAACCTGTTCTGTAATAAAGTCGTCGGGGTCAAACGCTATGCTTGGCTCACGAAAAACTTCGCTATTTCCCGTCTCCAAATCATGTCGATAGATGGTACCAGGCATATTAAAGGTCGAAAAGCTGTAAAAGGTCTCGTGATCTGTCTGACGTCCAGAAAAGCCGCCAACAGTGCCAAGTGCTGGCAATTCGAGCTCTTGAATATGCTCTCCTTCCTTGTTGAAAATGTGTACCCGACTATGAGCATGATGCAAATAGGTTGCAATAAATTTTTGGTTGATCAAGCGGACGCTTTGTAACGTATCGGTGGATTCTGAGAGAATCTCACGTTCAGATGTCGCACCTTCTTCATCAACATTCACGGCAATGACTCGCGAGAGGGGGGCATTCAAGTCTGTTTTAATATATAGGAGAGGGCCGTCATTGCCAATAATGTGATAATTGGCATCGAATTCGGTAAAAAGCGCACAAATGGGGTTTTCTGTTTTGTTATCCTCTGATTGAGTCAGCTTTTGATAGAAAATGGCATTTTCGCGTCGTGTTCCCTGGCGTACATCGATGATCAAATAACGTCCATCTTCGGTCACAAAACCGCCAAAATTCCAATCTTTGTGATCGGGCCTTTCATAGATCAGAAGATCTTCTGATTGGTCTGTTCCCACCCGGTGGTAGTAGAGTTTGTGAAAATAATTGGCGCTTTTAAATTCAGCGCCTTGTTTTGGCGCATCATAGCGACTATAATAAAATCCGTTTCCCTCCTTGTTCCAAGCCGATCCAGAACGAGATAACCCATAGGCCAGGAATCGACCATCTTGGCTTACTGCATAGCTGCTCAACGCAACGGTTCCATCATCAGACAACTGATTCGGGTCAAGAAGGAGATGTGGTTCTTGCTCAAGCGATTCTGTCCAATACAGAACGCTTTGGTTCTGCAATCCGTCATTACGGCTAAAAAAATAGCGGTCGCCTCGCTTAAAGGGCAAGCCAAATTTTTCATAATTCCAAAGCACTGTGAGTCGCTCGTAAAGAGCATCTCGATGTGGAATACGCTCCAGATATGCTTGCGTCAGCTTGTTTTGTTCTTGAATCCAAACGGCTGTTTCAGCAGAATCAATCTCTTCCAACCAACGATATGGATCGGATATGGGCTCGCCGTGCAGAATGTCTACATGATCGACACGCTTGCTATCGGGATATGTCAGTAAAGAATCTGAATCATTGAGGTTCATATAGATATTTTTATGATAGGACCTACGTAAAGCCTGGAAAGTCATTATAGATGTTCAGATAATGTTTTTCCACGCAAAACAGTAGCTTGTCAGCATTTCAGCCGGTCAGCCAAAGGGCTGACTGGCTGAAATGCCATCAATGACGGGAAAATCTTTTCCTGAAAGGCTATAGAAACAAATGTACTCAGATTTCACAGATTCACTCAGATTAGTCCTGGAAATCTGCGTATAAATACTTTCCGGGGTTTACCTACGATGGCTGAGTTGCTGCTCCTAACCAACCACGAAGCCATTCTGTAAAAGTCGGTTTTTCCGGCTCCAATTCCACATGATCAAGTACCTCACATAACTCCGCACCAGAGAGGAAACGATCATCTGGTTTCTTCGCAATAAGCTTTAGAATAGCGGCTTCAATTCCAGGAGATAGATGGGCAAATTCTGAGGGTGGCGTGGGTTCTTCGACGATATGGGCACGTAGTACATCATCTCGTGTCCCATAAAATGGTCGACGCCCCGTCACCATTAGATAAAAGACAATGCCTAGTGAGTAGAAATCAGCACGACCATCAACAATGGGAATCCCTTGGGCCTGTTCGGGTGAAACGAATGACGGCGTTCCGTAAACCCCCGCTTCATCCTGCTGCTCTGGGTTATTGAGATCGAGCGCTGCGCCAAAATCAAACAAGATAGCTCGTCGTCGCATGCGCGTGAGCATGATGTTGGAGGGCTTGATGTCGCGATGGATAATTCCTTGTTCATGCGCGTGATCAAGCGAATCTGCTACCTGTTTTACAATGTCAATGGCAGCCGCTTCTCCAATTTTTTTGTGTCTTTTTAGAAAGACATCAAGCGTTTCGCCATCAATGTACTGCATGGCAATATAGAGTTGTCCTTGCCATTCCCCAGCATCATATACGCGCACAATTCCAGGGTGATTCAAGCGCGCTGTGATACGAAATTCGCGCCGAAAGCTGCTAACGACTTTGGGATGGCTTGCAGCAGCTTGATTCAATACCTTGAGGACTGTCGGCCGCGCTTGTGGTTGACTGACACTATAGACTGTCGCAACCGCACCATGTCCAAGCGTGGAGTCGATTTTGTATGGTCCAAACTGCTGATTCAGAAATGAATTGTGCATCGATATGATTGAGGATTATACTGAGTACTTTCTGTCAGTATAGATGACATCTCCTGATGAACCAAAAATGAGAGCAGCCAAGCCACTCTCATTTTGTTAAATTCTATTCTTTGACAGATCCTGGTGAGTTAAAATCAATTGATTCGTTCAGTCACCAGCCATACCGGGCAGTGCGCCACCATATGCACTAGAACCATGTTCAGACAGATCAAGACCAGACTGTTCTTCTTCGGGTGAAACTCTCAAGACACCAATCGCTTTTAGATCGATTCATCTCTATGCTGCGTATGCCCGTTCACCATGTTCCGTGATGTCTAGACCCTCGGCTTCTTCTTCGGGTGAAACTCTCAATCCCATAACCACATCTAGAATCTTGGCGAGAGCGAACGTCACGACGAAAGAGAACACTGCAGCTACAACGACTGTTAGCAACTGTATGCCAAACTGAGATGGATTGCCATAAAAGAGACCATCAGTACCATTCACAGCCGCGGAGGCAAAGAGTCCCGTTGCCAAAGCGCCCCATGTGCCAGCCATTCCATGACAAGCGAAGACATCCAGCGATTCATCAACGCCGCGTCCTTCCACAATTTTAATGGCGTAGTAGCTGATGGGTGCCGCAACAGCACCGATGATGAGTGCGCCCATGGGAGTCACAAAGCCAGCCGCGGGCGTAATCGCCACGAGGCCACAAACTGCGCCGGTCACAATTCCCAACACGCTTGGTTTGCTGTCTTGCCAAGCCAAGAACATCCAGACAACAGCCGCCGCTGCCGCCGCTGTATTTGTGTTGAAAACCGCCGCAACGGCAATCCCGTCTGCTGCCAACGAACTGCCTCCATTGAAGCCGAACCATCCCATCCAAAGCAACCCAGCACCCAACACAGTATAAGGGATATTGTGAGGCCCAATTTTGCTGCTACCAAAGTCACTGCGCCTTTTGATGACCATAGCGAATGCAAGAGCGGAGTAACCAGCCGAGATATGCACAACTGTACCGCCAGCAAAGTCCAATGCGCCTAAGCCACCAAAGTACCCTCCTGCACCCCATACCCAGTGACAGATGGGATCATAGACGATTGTGGCCCAAATGATCGCAAAGACCAAAAATGTGCGGAAGCGCACGCGTTCGACAAAGGCACCAGTGATGAGCGCCGGGGTGATGATCGCAAAAGTCATCTGAAAGGCAACAAAGGCCAGATCTGGAATATTATCTGCATATGGCCCCGCTTCTAAGCCAACGCCATTGAGCCCCAAAAAATTGAGCCCCCCGATGAAGCCGCCCGTCGTATTGCCGAAGGCCAAACTGTAGCCCCAAAGTAACCATTGAATACTAATAACGCCCATCATAATAAAGCTGAGATTGAGCGTAGATAAAATGTTCTTGCTGCGCACCATGCCTCCGTAGAAGAAGGCAAGAGCAGGCGTCATCATCAACACAAGAGCTGTCGAGATCAGAACCCAGGCGGTATCGCCCGAATTGATAGTTTCCATGATTTTCCTCTTTTCCTTTGATCAAAATTGGTGTAAGGCCAATCCAAAAAATAAAATATACGCGAGAAGGTGTTAAACTAGCTCTCCAAAAGGAGCAAAAATGACAATCTCGCCAGAAATGGTTGAAGTCTTGAAAGAGACGAAGGCCATGTTAAGTGGATACGAAAGAAGGCACTTCATGGCCCAAACGGTCAAAACGATATGCGAAGGGAGTCCGACGAAAGCAGAACGAGAGTT
Source organism: Chloroflexi bacterium TSY (assembly GCA_019217005.1). The sequence goes on along the minus strand of JAHBNG010000062.1, from coordinate 23,402 downwards.
GGGCTGGAATCGGGCGACGATAGCCAAAGCCCTGGAAGAACTAGAAGGCGGCTTCTGTTATGTCGACCAAAGCCACCGACGTGGTCGCAAAAAAGCCGAAGACCATATCCCCACTTTACTGGCCGATATGGTTGAAATCGCCGATCAATTCAGCCAGACCGATCCCACCTTTCGAACCCCCCAATTGTACACTCGACTAACCGCCGCCGAAATGCGTACCCAGCTCATCGAGCAGAAAGGATACACAGATGAGGAATTGCCTGGCGAAGAGGCCATCCGCTTGAAGCTCAATGAGTTAGGCTATGGCTCAAACCGGGTCAAAAAAAGTCAACCAGTGAAAAAAGATCCCAGAGACCGATGCGATCTTTGATAGAATTCATCAGATCAATCAAGAAGCGGATGCAGACGAGACGGTTCTGCGCCTCTCTTGGGATGCCAAAGCGACGATTTTACTTGACCGTTTCTCGAGAGAAGGGATAAGTCGAGTGGTTGTCAAAGCGCTCGATCATGACTTTCAAGATAAGAAGACCGAGAAAGTCACTCCTTTTGGCATTTACCTCCCTTCAACCAAGGAACTCTTTCTTTACTTGACTCAGTCGAAAGTGACGAGTGACTTATTGTCGACTGCCTGATTGATTTTTGGGAAAGCGTACGTGAACACTTTCCTCACGTCAAGACCCTCGTGATCAATCAGGACAATGGTCCCGAAAATCATACCCGTCGGACTCAGTTTATGTATCGTCTCACTCAGTTTGTTGAGCACTATCGTCTCTCTATTCAGCTCGCCTGCTACCCTCCTTATCACAGTAAATACAACCCCATCGAACGGGTTTGGGGCCATCTTGAAAACACTGGAACGGTTCTCTCTCGATTCTCTTGAGACCGTTCTCAATTTTGCCCGTTCTTTTCGCTTTAACCAACTACAACCCTTCGTTCACCTGAATTCCACTCTTTATGAGACCGGCGTCAAACTCACTCAGAAAGAGATGGACCGTTTGGCACAACGCTTCCAACGTTTACCTGGTTTAGAAAAATGGTTTGTCCTTATTCCCCCTCTCCATTCTCTCGTTCGCGTATAATTATTTATTTTTTTGGTTTAGCCTAAAGTTATGGGCTGGAGAGCATTAAAACATTGCACCATTTGCAATGTTAGAACATAATAACCAAGGCTCGTCTCTTGCAAATATGCACAGAAAATGTCCGTCGGCAACAATTTCTCATTCAATGAAGATGCACCTTGCACACATTTGGGAGACAAACGAATCACCAAACGTGTTTATAATAGTACATTTCTCACTAAAAACAATCGTCGATTTGCACAAAAAGTGCGCAAATGATTTGTAATAATTCGATAAAAAACTTTGCTATCCGACAATATGCACAAAGGCTACCTTGTATTTTTTGTTAACTTTCGCCAAAATCAGTTGTGCAATCTGTTTTGTTTAATTCGCACAAAACAGACTACTTGCAAAAATGACCGCTTTCACCTATGACATCATCAATCCATCTTGGCACATCATCCTGGAACTTTACCGACTGGCGTGGTCCTTTTTATCCAGAGAAACTGCCGCAAAAGCAATTCCTGGGCTATTATGCGACCCAATTTCGCTCGGTCGAAGTGAATACGAGCTTTTATGCGCTGCCTAAACCAACGACATTGATCAATTGGGTAGAGGCTGTGCCACCCGGCTTTACATTTGCCCTGAAATGTCCGCGTGGTATCACCCATGAAAAGCGCCTGGTGAATTGTGAAAATGAGACACTCGCTTTTTTTTCAGCTACGGCAAAAGTCGGGTACAAAAAATGACCATAAGGGGTGAAATCCTAGAGCAGCCCTCTGTTTGCATGAAAAATTTGTACCCGACTTTTGCTGCTACTGTTTTTTTAGATGCAATTCGTTCTTTGGGACAAGCTGCTGCACCTGCACTATTACAGTTCCCACCAGATTTTACGCGCGCAACCAACGGGCGTGATTTGGCACTCTATCTAGATTGGCTTGCCGTCGAAGCAAAGGATGTAAGCTTAGGCGTTGAAGTGCGGTCAAATGACCTCATGACGCCAGCCTTTGCTCGCTATCTGGCAGAGCGCCAGATAACACTTGTCATGGTGGATCGAGCTGGCACACCTGATCTGTTTGAACTCTGGCAAGCAGTGATTGAGGAGGGCATTGGTCCGAAGCATCTCTTTGTTCGTTGGATCGGTAACGATCGTGATGGACCGACCGGAAATCGTGAGTTAACGGAGCCTCGGGATGCTGATTTAGATCGATGGGCAAATCGCCTACACCTCTGCTGGGAAGCTGGTGTCAGCCTCTATGGATATATGCATAACCCCTATGAAGGACATTCTCCTGAAAGCATCAGACGGCTGCTTACACGTTTAGATGATATGATTCAAATACCTGACTGGCCACCAGAAGATTGGGTGGCGGTTCAATCGGGTAACGAGGATAAGTCCTTTGGTCAGCTATCCCTATTTGACTGATTGATATAGTTATATCTATCCAACAAATCACCGCAAATCACACAATTCCTCAGACAACCCAATTTTTTTAAGGAGAAACTGATGCCAAACACAACCCTCACCATCGATGGTGAATCATTTTTCATCAATGGCAAAGCGACTTACGCCGAGCTTGGTAGGAGCAATCCCGATGCTCACGGCTTGCTGATGAATGCGCGTTTTATCCAGGGAATCTTTGACGATAATGCAGATCCAAGGCGCTTTGCTCGCTTTGGATACACAGAGGATCACACAGACCGATTGATCGCAGCATTGCCTGAATGGTATTGTTACGGCTTGCGTGCCTTTACGGTTGGCTTTCAAGGCGGTGGCCCCTGTTTTACCGTTGACAATGCAACAATCGACAACAATCCATTTGGCGAAGAAGGCACGACGTTGAACGCAGCCTATGCAGACCGTATGGATCGATTGGTTCGAGGGGCTGATGCGCTCGGTATGGTCGTGATCGTCAGTTACTTTTATGCTGCCCAAACTCAACGTCTGCGAGATGGACGGGCTGTACGCAATGCTGTGACCACTGCGTCCAATTTCTTGCGCGACGGAGGATACACCAACGTCATCATCGAAATTGCCAATGAACAGGACGTGCCGCCCTTCAAAGAGCATCCCCTCGTCTACTATCCAGAGGGTGTTGCCACATTGATCGATTTGGCGCGTGAAGAATCAGGTGGTCTACCAGTTGGCTGCAGTGGCAAGGGTGGTTCCATCAGCCGCGAGATTGCGGAGGCCAGCGACGTGATTCTGATCCACGGCAATGGCTGCACCCGCCAACGTCTCCATAATATGATACGCGAAATTCGTTCATGGCAACTCAATCGACCGATTGTGTGTAATGAGGATTCACACGCGATTGGGCAACTCGCTGTTGCCTATAAAACTTGTACATCGTGGGGATATTACAACAATATGACCAAGCAAGAACCACCCGCCGACTGGAGTATCACAAAGGGAGAAGACACATTCTTCGCCCATCGGATGGCGCAAGGGATTGGTATCGAGGTTCCATCTCTGCCGATTGAGGATCAATATTATCTGCAGGGTCTAGAGCCACAGATGACGGATGGGGGTCAGCGTTGGCTCCGCTTGGCGAGCCTCTATCCCGAAACCATCGATTCAGTCGATTTTTATCGCAACGGCTCGCTCTATTACACAGCTTATGATGAACCATTTTCCATCAACTATATCAGCAATTGGCGGCATGGTGGGATAGACGCTGTAGATGACGATCGATGGCGAGCCGTGATTTATTTGCGGGACGGTGGAACGATTGAAAAAGGGGACGGATGAGTATGTAAATTCGTTTTTTCAGAGAGACCAAGTATCTTTTGTACAATTTGGGGTATACCATCCTCTCATGTACTGAGTGTAGGAATCGTTGTGAGTGTTGTCCGTTCTGAATTCAATGTGCGTAGGCGCTCTACAACTGGTGATGGATTTGCTTTCCATTCTTGATAACGTTGCTCACGCCAGTTGTCCAAGCGATTTAGATATGCATCCACTTCAATCTGATTATGCAAGTAGTAGGATGCATTGTCAAGCGTTATTTCACAAGCCAACAAACCAGGAGAAACCAATGAATACTCATAATCAATCTCACATTGACGAATGGATCCTCAATGTTCTACCCATGCGCAATTTTATTGACGCAGTCAATGACATCCGCCATCGTTCCACTGATCCGCGCGCTACGGTTGCCGAGGTACGGCCCCATTTTGCCAAGCTGTTGGCGGACCAAAACTGGTTGCCGCCCCAGTATCAGGAACCGGCGACAGAGAGCGGAATGGGGCGCAAGACAGGGATGTGGCTGCTCTATCGTGCAGGTGATGGCGGGCTGGCTTTTTCTGCGTTGGTGTTGCCATCCGGTGCGCAGACGCCTGTCCATGACCATCTAGCATGGGGCCTCGTGGGGCTCTATCGAGGTGAACAGGAGGAGGAGGTTTTTACCCGCCACGATGATGGTGATCGTGAAGCATATGCCAACCTGACGTTGGCTGAGCGAAACGTATTGCGTCCCGGAGATTTTTATGAGCTGCTGCCCGAGAACGACATTCATCGTGTACGCACCATCTCGGAGACAACATCGGTCTCACTACACTTACTAGGCAACGACAATGGCTGCATTTGGCGCCATCGTTATGAACCGGAGAGCAATCGCGTTGAGCCATTCAAGTCGGGTTGGTTGAATGTCGATTGTCGGGAGGAAGATGAGAGCTAGGGTGCCAGATCAACATATCATAAACTAATAGCCGCATCACTTAAACTTCGGATAATTGTCCCTCGATAGAAAATGATTCTATTGTCCGAAGTTTAAGTGGCGTTTCTATAAAGAATAAGGCCACACACGATGAATCGACCCAACATCCTTTTCATTATGGATGACCAGCACCGTTATGATTATCTCAGTTGTGCAGGCGCTGATTTTGTCCAGACGCCCAACATTGATGCTTTGGCCGCACGTGGCGTACGCTTTGCTCAATGCACCACCAACAGCCCCATCTGTGCCGCCTCGCGTATTGCGTTGGCTACTGGCCTACAGGCACATCGGGTGGCGCCATTTGGCAATGCAAGCTACCTCTCATTAAGAACGCCCACCTACTATCAGCACCTACGCGATCACGGCTATCGGGTTGGCTGCGTGGGCAAGCTCGACCTGGGTAAGCCGGATCACTACAACGGTCGTCATGGAGACCGTCCAGTAGCCTATAGTTGGGGATTCACCCATCCAAGGGAGGTTGAAGGCAAGATGCACGCCGCGCGGTTCGACACGCCGCGCGGTCCCTATGGTTTCTTTTTGCAAGAACAGGGCCTATACAAGGCTTTCTGCCAGGATTATCTCGATCGCTTTGTGCATGGTCGGGCTGGCGATACGGCCCAACGCTGGATCGAAACCGGGTCGGGTGACTCCGTGCTGCCAACCAGTGCCTTTGAGGATGTTTACATTGGTCAACATGCCGTGGAATGGATCGAAAATGTCCCGGACGACTTTCCCTGGCACTATTTTGTCAGCTTTGTTGGACCACACGACCCATTTGATCCGCCAACTGAGTATGCCGATCGGTACCGCACAGCGAATATGCCAGTGGCTATTCCATACGACACTACGGGTCGACCGAATTGGATCAATCGGCGATCGGCAGAGCGCGATTCCGAAAATACAGCCATGGTTCGGCGTCAATATTGTGCACTGATTGAATTAATCGATGCACAGATTGGGCAAATTCTCCAAGCATTAGAAAAGCGAGGCATGTTGGAAAATACAATGATCATTTTTGCCAGCGATCACGGGGAGATGTTGGGTGATCACGGGCTCTATCAGAAAAGTGTACCTTATGAGGCCTCTCTACGCGTTCCGTTGATTATGGCTGGCCCAAACATTACCGAGGGTATTGTGTCAGAGGCACTGGTGGAGCTGATCGACTTGAATCCGACTATCTGCGAATGGGCGCAAGTACCACACCAGGAAAATCTTGACGCGCGCTCATTGACGCCACTTTTGAACGGCCAGGGTCGCGAGCACCGCACTGAAACGATCAGTTCTATGCACAATTTCCGCTGCATTCGTACGACCACCCACAAGTTTATCGAGAGTTACAACGATCACCATGAGCTATATGACCTGGTCAATGATCCGTCTGAAATGCACAATTTGATTGATGAAAACCCCAAACTGGTTGGAGAATTGCGTCGTTGCTTGCATCAGCGTATGGGTGAAGGCAAGTGGTTACGATAAAATTCTGATAGACAAACCAGATAAAACCCGCATAAATGCTGAGTCGCCATGCATGGCGCGCCATGTATGTATTGTTTACTTACATCGACACCTCTACTATTTACTGACATCGTGTCCATCCAATGGCCCCGATACAGGAGAGCCACACGCCATTTAGAGGTCGCGATGTAGGGAAACAACGCAGGTGTCGATGTAATAAAACAGTACAATGTATGGCGCGGCATTCTCTAATGCGAACGAGCGGTGTTAGAGAACGCCTTCTCCGCATCATACGACTTCTATTCGATTTGTCTATGAACATATTGTGTAATCCTTTGGCGTTTGATGAAAGCCTGTATAATTTGTGAACTCTTTCACATATAAATAAATCAAAGTTGTCATAAACTCAATTGTGTAGTATGATTACGGTACGAAGGAAGTTTGTAACTGAGCAAGGGTTCATCTAGATTGGACTTTGTTTGCAAATCGGAGTCTACATTTCATTTGATGAGTAATTGATATTCCGTTCCCCAGCTTTCAAGCCAGTTACACTTCCGTCCGTTTGTAAGTAATACCAATTGTGATAATTTATCGCTTACAAACAGAGCCAAGTTTAGAAGCAACCTCTCGCGAAACCAGGTAATCTCGATTACTTCTGGTATACGTGTTAAGTCTACACCGATGTAGTCCCACAGTTCAGTGACGAACAAATTAAAATATAGTAACCTCTGTCACTGCGAGAGGTATATTTGCATCTCTCATTTTAGGTGCTGTTGACATGTAAAATGCGCGTTCAGGGATTCGTGTGCAAAAACTCATCGATATTCCTCAGAGAGCGTTCAGCAATAAACATGCTCTGCTTTGAGGCTTTCAACAGTCCGATGAGAGAACGAAATTCTGGATTTGGAACAGAATATATAATGACAGAGAGCGGAATAGTTGTCATCAATGATCGGGTACGATATATATGAAGCGTAAAGGAGTAGACCTATGATTCAACTGCCAATTGAACGAAAGCATGGACTTCCTGCGAAACAGGGCCTTTACAACCCAGATTTCGAACATGATGCTTGTGGTGTTGGCTTTATTGTGAATATCAAAGGACAAAAATCACATGAGATTGTGCGCCAAGCAATGACCGCTCTGTTGAATTTGAATCACCGCGGTGCTTGCGGATGCGAAGCCAATACTGGTGATGGGGCAGGCATACTCATGCAAATCCCACACAAATTCTTTACAAAGGTTTGTGCAGAAAAGGGGATTGAGTTGCCAGAAGTCGGTGAATATGGTGTCGGTATGGTCTATCTACCACCTGACCCAACCCAACGTCGGGCATGTGAGCAACATCTAGAACAGATCATCAAAGAAGAAGGGCAAGAATTTTTGGGTTGGCGGACCATCCCTACCGATAACAGTCCGCTGGGAAACATCGCCAAGTCTCGTGAGCCACATATACGCCAAGTCTTTATTGGCTGCAATCACGACGCCCTTCCGTCGACTGACGAGTTGGCCTTCGAACGCAAGCTCTATGTGATCCGACGACGAGCCGAAAATGACATTCGCTTTGGGATCGGTGACACTGTTTTTCCCGGCGGCGATTATTTCTATTTTGCCAGCCTTTCCTGCCGCACGATTGTCTATAAGGGAATGTTGCTCACGGAGCAGGTCGATACATATTATCCCGAGCTACTCGATCCGGATATCGAGAGCGCATTGGCTGTTGTTCACTCTCGATTTAGCACCAATACGTTTCCGAGTTGGGAGCGCGCCCATCCGAATCGTTATCTGATCCACAATGGCGAAATCAATACCATTCGCGGCAACGAAAATTGGATGACGGCGCGTCAATCTGTCCTTGAGTCAGAATTGTGGGGGGATGATCTGAAAAAGATTATGCCAATCATCGATCCCGAAGGCTCCGACTCTGCCCGCTTTGATAATTGTCTTGAGTTTCTCGCTCTCTCCGGGCGCTCATTGCCTCATGCCATGATGATGATGATTCCCGAACCCTGGTCCAACCATGAGAGCATGAGCGATGAAAAGAAGGCGTTCTACGAATATCACAGTACGCTCATGGAGCCTTGGGACGGTCCAGCATCGATCGCTTTTACTGACGGCACAGTTGTTGGTGCTGTCTTGGACCGAAATGGTTTACGTCCATCTCGATATTATGTCACGAAAGATGATCTTGTCATTATGGCCTCTGAAGTAGGCGTTATAGACGTTGCGCCAGAGAATGTGCTTGAAAAGCGACGTTTAGAACCAGGCCGTATGTTCTTGGTCGATACGACAGAGGGACGCATTATTGACGATCAAGAACTGAAGCAAAAGATGGCTGCAGAGCACCCCTATCGAGAATGGATCGACCGATATATGGTAGAGTTGAATACTCTCCCTGTTTCGTCAGATAAACAAAGCTCGCAGATCTCAGATACGGGTCTCGAGTTGACGCATCGCCAAAATCAACTCAAGACCTATGGCGAAAATGGACATCGCTATGCTGTTCCGTCAGTGGAGATACCCTTTGGTGAACCATCCTTAAAACAGAAACAGCAAGCTTTTGGGTATACGTTTGAAACATTGCGTTTTTTGGTTGCGCCCATGGCCCAAAACGGCGTTGAGGCGCTTGGTGCAATGGGTGATGACACACCAGCCGCCGTTCTCTCAGATCAACCGCAACTGCTCTATAACTACTTCCGCCAGCTTTTTGCCCAGGTGACAAACCCACCGCTGGATGCGATTCGAGAAGAATTGGTGACTGCAACCGAAATGATGATGGGCACGGAAGCCAATCTGCTGGAGATAAAACCTGAAGCAGCGAGACAGATTAAGCTCAAGACACCAATGCTGACAAACGAGCAGCTTCTCAAATTACGCAACATAGCGGTCTCAGGATTCAAATCTCAAACCCTCTCGATGTTGTTTAAGATCGCTGAGGGCTCTGCTGGATTAGAGCGTGCGCTGGAGAATTTGTTTGCGCAAGCGATTCAGGCAATTCAAGATGGAGCAAACATCTTGATTTTGTCGGACCGCGGCATTGACAAAGAGAATGCTCCAATCCCAGCTTTGTTGGCAACGGCCGGCTTACATCACTTCTTGATTCGTGAGCGGCTGCGCACGCAAGTCGGCTTGGTTGTGGAAACCGGCGAAGCGCGTGAGGTCCATCACTTTGCCGTGTTGATCGGCTATGGTGCCACAGCAATAAACCCGTATCTGGCGTACGAAACGATCGCTGAGTTGATCAATGAGGGAACGCTCACAGATATTGATCTTGACGAGGCCGTCTATCAATATATCAAAGCGGCCAATAAGGGAATTGTAAAGGTTCTTTCGAAGATGGGTATCTCGACGATGCAGAGTTATTGCGGGGCCCAGATTTTTGAAGCCTTGGGGTTGAGTCAGGAGCTTGTGGACAAATACTTCACCTGGACGCCGACACGTGTTGAAGGGATTGGACTAGACGGCATTTTTGGCGAAATCCAAAACCGACATAGAGAAGCATTTCCCGATAGAGCGACCAACGTCCACAATTTGGACGCAGGCGGAGCCTATCAGTGGCGCGCCGATGGGGAGCGTCATCTTTTTAACCCAGAGACCATTCACAAACTGCAAGTCGCAACCCGCACAAATAACTACAATATCTTCCAGCAATATACAGCGGCAGTGAATGACCAAAACGAGAAATGGTGTACACTCCGTGGTCTACTTGAACTGAAATTGCTGGATGAGCCAATTCCAATTGATGAAGTGGAGCCTGTCGAATCTATCGTCAAACGCTTCAAGACGGGTGCCATGTCCTATGGTTCGATTAGTAAAGAGACACATGAAAGCCTTGCAATTGCCATGAATCGAATCGGTGGCAAAAGCAACACCGGTGAAGGTGGTGAAGATCCGGCCCGCTATGTATTGGACGAAAATGGCGATTCGCGCAATAGTGCCATTAAACAGGTGGCATCTGGTCGCTTTGGCGCAACGAGCAAATATCTGGTCGAGGCGCAAGAGCTACAGATTAAGATGGCGCAAGGTGCCAAGCCGGGTGAAGGTGGTCAGTTGCCGGGACGAAAAGTCTATCCTTGGATTGCCAAAACACGCCACTCAACACCCGGTGTGGGGCTGATTTCACCGCCCCCACATCACGATATCTATTCAATTGAAGATCTAGCAGAGTTGATCCACGATCTCAAAAATGCCAATCACTACGCCCGCATCAATGTAAAGCTTGTTTCCGAAGTCGGCGTGGGCACGATTGCAGCAGGTGTTGCCAAAGGCCATGCCGATGTGATTCTGATCAGTGGACATGATGGTGGCACGGGTGCCTCTCCCCAAACCAGTATCAAGCATGCCGGTCTGCCTTGGGAGTTGGGTGTCGCGGAAACACATCAGACGTTGGTGCTGAATGACCTACGCAGCCGTGTGATTGTTGAGACAGATGGTCAGCTCAAGACAGGGCGCGATGTGGCCATTGCGGCGCTGCTAGGGGCTGAAGAGTTTGGTTTTGCAACCAGTCCACTTGTGGCTTTGGGCTGTATCATGATGCGTGTTTGCCATTTGGATACCTGTCCAGTTGGCGTGGCCACACAAAACCCAGAGCTACGCAAAATGTTCACCGGTGATCCGGCTCACGTGGTTAACTTTATGCAGATGATCGCTCAGGAATTGCGTGAGTGGATGGCAAAGTTGGGTTTCCGCACCGTCAATGAGATGATTGGACGCACTGATAAATTAGAGGCGAAACGAGCCGTTGAGCATTGGAAAGCCAAAGGGTTAGACTTCTCCAGCATTCTCTATCAACCAGATGTTCCAGACAGCGTCGGCCGGTATTGCCAGATCGATCAGGATCATGGTTTGGAGAAAGCGTTGGATAATACTGTCCTGCTTGATTTGTGCAAGCCTGCCCTGGAAGAAGGGAAACGCGTGGCGGCAACGCTGCCAATCCAGAATACGAACCGCGTGGTTGGTACGATTTTAGGGAGTGAAGTCACGCGTCGTTATGGAGCAGACGGTTTGCCCGAAGGCACGATTGAGCTACATTTCCAAGGATCGGCAGGACAGAGCTTTGGCGCCTTTACACCAATAGGTCTGACATTAGAGCTGGAAGGAGATGCCAACGATTACTTTGGAAAGGGGCTATCTGGTTCGAAAATCATTGTCTATCCCCCTAAAGGCTCGACCTTCATTGCAGAAGAAAACATCATTATTGGGAATGTCGCATTCTATGGCGCGACAAGCGGTGAAGCCTACATCCGCGGCATGGCTGGCGAACGCTTCTGCGTTCGCAATAGTGGTGTTCATACGGTGGTCGAGGGCGTTGGGGACCACGGTTGTGAATATATGACTGGTGGTCGCGTCGTTGTTCTGGGATCGACTGGTCGCAACTTCGCAGCGGGCATGTCTGGCGGTATTGCATACGTTTTAGATGAAGTTGGAGATTTTGAGACGCGCTGTAACTTTGAGATGGTTGGCACTGAACGCTTGAGTGATCCAGTCGAGATTGTTGAAGTCCAGGAGCTGATTCGGCGCCATTTGGATTATACAGAAAGTGATGTGGCGCAGCGCGTTCTGGACAACTGGGATGAGATGGTCGCTAAATTTGTTCGGGTGATTCCAAACGATTACAAGCGCATGTTAGAAGCCTTTGCAGAAGTCGAAGCCCAAGGTCTGAGCGGCGATGAAGCAGCAATGGCGGCATTTGAGCTGAACAAGAATGATGCAACACGAGTGAGTGGTAACTAATGCACCGTCATCGAAGTTTTGATAGTTTAACGTAGGTCCCGTCTCCGGCGAGTCATGCGGCAAGAGAACGACCGTTTCCTAGTGAAGATTCAGGCTTCTTGGTGCTCGTCACTTCAGAGAAGTGACCTACGATTTGGTCGTCTCTAGGTTCTGTTGACATTTAGAGTGCGCTCTCAGACCGTTAGTTGCTCTACGCGATGATTTTTCTGAGGAGAGCTGTCAAATGTCAACGACTCCTAAACTGTCATGATTTTGATGACACTGTACTAATACTACTGTGCATCAAGTAAAGGCTCGATAATGTTCGATTTTTGCACAAGATAATGCGAGCGTTTAGCGGAAGCAAGACGACGTTGCTTGTAGCGAAGGCGCTCGATAGTCTCAGCGAGTGTCAAGACAGGTTTAGGCAGAACGGCATGGAGAAGTTCAACAACCTGTGGCAAAGTGAGAGCGGGGGCATCATATTTGAGGAAAAACTGAGAACGAGCCAAGAAACCAAAGGCCAAAATGACTAAGGTCATATGATGATGCCAACCGAGCCAACTGCGAGTTTCATATTCGTTGAGTCCGAGAAACTGCTTGGCTTGTTCAAAATGGTTTCAATGGGCCAACGCAAAGCAGAAACAGTGGCGAAGTCATCCAAGGAAGTCTCAAGGGTGCATTGGAGAGAAAGTATTGCAGAGAGCAATCGGGATTGCGGCGGACGATGAGCCAGAGAGCAGAACCGGGAGCCCATTGCGGACAGAGACAATGCGGCGACAAGCAATGGAAGCAACGATGAAGCCCTTGGAGCCCTCTTTGAGAACATGCTGTTGCCACTCATGCTCCTGGAAGTGTCAGCGAGTTGAGCAACGGTGAGAGGCGTAGGTTCACCAGGCCGGACGCGGAGCTTGAGCTTTGCGCCCGCGTCCAGATGATGCGGGCAGATAGGTCTGGGGCTGGAGGTCCAGACACGAGTCTCTTTGGGCACTTCAGCAAAGTAGCTGTAAGCGGTTTGGCCATCAATGCAGTCAAGCAGATGAGTATCTTTGCCAAAGGCTTCATCCATAGTGATCCAGCGGATGGGCAACGCACCCAGGGCGTGCGTCTGCTCAATCATGGACAAGCCAATTCATTTTTTGTTTGGAAGGTCAGGTCAGTGGGAAGACCGGTTTTGTACCGCTTCTCTGCATACTCATCACTAAACCATTCTTGGGGGATATACAACCGACAGTTCAGTAAGGTATAGCCATGAGAGCTATTATATCCCAGGAAGACTCCGGCTTGACAGTTGGCGATCTTGCCCAGTTCGCCACACCGCTGCCGCTTGACGCCCACTGACTCTTCTCCTTGCTTGGGAATGTCGCTCCCATCCAGGAGTAAGACGCCATTTGCGTCTCCCAACAACTCACCTGTCTGTCGAGTATGTTCCGCCAGCATCGCTTCACCGCTCCAGCGGCTCTGACCCACAAAGCTTTGCAGGGCGTACACCCGATTCTCCTACTGTCGCCAGCGCGATGTTCTCGGCCGATTTGCGTTTGATTTCGGGGTCTAACAAGCCTCGCATGTAGTGGTACGCATGCTCTCTCTGAGCCACATGGCTGAAGTATGGACTATATATGGCATGATACTCCTGGAGTTGGTCGGCCAGTGCCGCCAGTTGCTCTTCTGTCAGTTCCAGCAGCGGCGGGCTTTCCAGTTGGCTGTAGTCATATTGATTGACTGCTTGAGCAAGTTTCATCTTGATTTCCTTTCATCGAAGACTGCTTCATTTGGATCAATTGGATCTCATGTGGTTGACAAGCCGGCCATGAATGGATAGTGCGAGCTAAATATCTTGTGTCAGTCGGATCATGAGGTACCGGTCGAAAATAAAATGATATAAAATAAGATGTTATCCGAAACGAAGCGATTGAAAAAGGTGACATCGAGAATGACTTCATCAATAACGGTACCGCTAGATATCCCAGAAGTGGAAGTGTTAAGCAGCGAAATCACGTCTGAAAATCATTTATTGATTCGGGTAGAAAGCACCCAAAAAACAACAGCATGTGGTGTATGCGGAGTTGAGATTGCGTGTACATTTGGCCATGGTCAAGAAATTAGCTTGCGCCATCTCCCAGTTTTTGGGCTTGAGACCTACATCTTGATACGGCCCAAACGGGGTCAATGTTTGTCGTGTCATTGTGACCCAACAACGACTCAAATTGTGAGTTGGTATGAACAAAGAAGTCCTCATACACAAGCGTATGATGAATACCTGGTCATGCAACTAATCAACAGTACAATCGAAGATGTAAGCCTCAAAGAAGAAGTTGGGTACGATGCAGTCGTAGGCGCATTGAACCGTCTGATAGAGCCCAAAATCAACTGGGATGAAATCGACGAAATCGGTACGTTGGGGATTGACGAAATCTCCAGAAGTAAGGGGCGCAAGAAATTTAGTGCGATCATTACAGCTCGTCAACCCAAGGGCAAGGTACGGATTCTTGGAGTTCTCCCTGATCGAAAAAAAAGACGGTTAAGGCATTCCTAGAAGAGATTCCTGAGAGACTACGCCCCACCATCAACTATTGCACCACCGACATGTGGGAGGGCTATATCAATGCGATTGATGAATTTATCAATGAGAATGATGATGTGAATGCATCTCCTGTTGTTGACCGATTTCATGTTGCTCAGAACTATCGAGATGACTTTGACGACCTCCGAAAAAAAGGAACTCAGACGCTTGAAAAAAGAACTGCCTCCTGAAACTTATGACCAAGATTGCAAAGGAATGCTCTGGATCTTACGCAAAAATCACTCGGCTCTCAATCCTGAAGAGCGGCAGGAGCTTAGACGTTTGTTTGCTCATTCACCAGCCCTTCATCAGGCCTATACCTTTCGAGAAGAATTGACCGCCATCTTCAACCAGGAACTCTCTGTTGCCCAAGCTGAACATCGCCTTGAGGCTTGGATTCGCAAAGTTGAACGTTCCTCCCTTGATAACTTTGATGGCTTTATCAAAACCCTGCGCAACCACTGGCAATCCATTGTCAACTATTTTGACCAACGCATCAACAGTGGTTTTGTTGAAGGTCTCAATAACAAGATTAAGGTCATCACTCGTCGATGCTATGGCATTCGCAATGTCTCTTCTCTTTTTCAACGTATTTGGCTCGATCTCCATGGCAAAGAACGTTTTTCCCTGTCAACCACATGAGATCCTGATCAGCCCTTCATTTTATTGGCTCTTCAGTCTATCTCATTTTTCCTTTGCATTCTGTTTGCGTTTTGTTAGCAATATGCCCAGAAATATAACGAATTTCCTTTGTGTTTCACAATATATTGCTGCACAGTAGTACTAAGGCTGCAGAAGAAAGATCTGAGAGTACGTCCCAAAGTGTGTAAATACAGCCGATTCTCCGACTGAGAGGCGTTCATTTACACACTATATGATACACTCTAGATCTCCTTGGAACGGATAAAGTAGATAGGGTCGCGAATTTTGAAACGGATTGAATGCATCAATGTGGGTATCACGATAAACATCCGTATAAGCTGTTTCAAAATCTGTGGCTTAGGGAGGATTTTATGGGAAAACCAACTGGATTTATGGAATATGACCGCGAACTGGCGCGCGACCGCGATCCGCTCGCGCGCGTGAAGGATTGGGAGGAGTTTCATCTCCATTTTCCCGATGAGAAATTACAGGAACAGGGCGCACGCTGTATGGATTGTGGAATTCCGTTTTGTCATACTGGGACCATGCCTGAAGGTGGCTGCCCAATTAACAACTTGATTCCCGAATGGAACGATCTGGTCTATCAGGGACGATGGCGTGATGCGTTGGAGCGTCTGGAAAAGACGAACAACTTCCCTGAATTTACGGGCCGTGTCTGTCCGGCACCCTGTGAAGGCTCATGTACGTTGGGCATCATCGAACCCGCTGTCACGATCAAGAGCATTGAATGCGCAATCGTTGACAAGGGATTCGAAGAGGGTTGGATTGTACCAGAACCACCTGCAAAGCGGACAGGGAAGAAGGTCGCTGTCATTGGTTCTGGCCCCTCTGGATTGGCATGTGCGGATCAACTCAACACGGCTGGTCATCAAGTGACGGTTTTTGAACGTGCTGACCGCATCGGTGGCTTGTTGACCTATGGCATTCCCAATATGAAGTTGGAGAAGCATGTGGTTCAACGACGCGTTGATCTGATGGCAGAGGAGGGTGTTGAGTTTAGAACAAGTTGCGAGATCGGTAAGGATATCTCAGCAACAGAATTACGAGAGCAATACGATGCCATTGTACTCTGTACGGGGGCAACCAAGCCACGCGACCTGCCCATTGAAGGCCGAGAATTAAATGGCGTCCACTATGCAATGGAATTTTTGGGTGCGAACACAAAGAATATCTTGGACAATGCCAATGGGCGTGTCCAGAATGGCCCAATCGGAGATTATATCTCCGCGAAAGACAAAGATGTGATTGTGATTGGTGGTGGTGATACAGGCAATGACTGTCTCGGCACTTCAATGCGCCACGGCTGTCGGTCGCTCAATATGTTTGAAATCATGCCCCAGCCACCAGATGAACGCGCCCCCGACAACCCCTGGCCTCAATGGCCTCGCATCTTCCGTGTCGATTATGGCCACGAAGAGTCGGCTGCTCGTTTTGGTGAAGACCCACGCACCTTTTTGATCAGCACAAAGAGGTTTGTGGGGGATGAGTATGGGAATCTCAAAGAACTACACACAACGCTGATCGAATGGGACAAGGATGAAAATGGTCGCTTTGTACCCAAGGATGTTCCTGGCAGCGAAAAGGTTTGGCCTGCTCAGTTGGTCATGTTGGCGATGGGTTTTCTTGGCCCGGAAGAGACGGTGATTCAGCAGCTTGGTTTGGAACAGGATAGTCGTTCAAACATTCAGGCGGAGTATGAAAAGTACCAAACCAGCGTTGAAGGTGTCTTTGCTGCGGGAGACTGTCGGCGCGGACAAAGCCTCGTTGTTTGGGCTATCAATGAGGGGCGCGGCGCGGCCCGCGAATGCGACCGCTGGTTGATGGGGGAGACGAATTTGCCGTAAGAAGAATTTGAAGTGAATGTAAGATTGAGACTCTTGATTCCCAGGTAGTTACCTGGGAATTTTCTTTTGGTCCAAACCCAAACAAGTCCGATACACTTATTTAGAAAAATTATGTATACTATAGATCGGTTGCGCTACTTGCGTCCACTGAATGAGGAGACTTAGATGACCGAAAATATGCAAACACCTTGGTGGGACCGACTCTCTACAGCGGGCATCAGTATGGACAATCTACATTTGAGCGATATAGAAGGTGATGTAATTATTGCCAATATAGAAACAGGTTCTCGCAACATTGCAACTGGAAAGCAGATCACCCAAACATTATATGAAACAATCGGCGAGCCAACACCAAACGACAAGCAGATCATTCAAAATGGACTGGCAGAGGTAAAAAGCACGCTCGAGGAAAGCACCCCCGAAATCGGCAAAAGTACAACCCAAATGGCAGAAGGATTGCTCATACAGGTTGAAGCCGAGTTGCTCAAAACTGATGAAGATGAGATGCCCAACGCAGCCATTATTACAGGAATAGGAGATCTTCTGCTGAATCATGTACCACAGATCGATACGGCATTAACTAATTTGTTTGCCACGCCGGCCGCAGGACGCGTTGTGGGCAAAGCCGGTGAAGACGCAGTAGAATGGGTCAAGACGCGTTTTGGAAGCCCTTCATAGCCTGGACAAGGTCGCTGCGCTACCAAGGCCGCTGCGCTACCAAGCCAGAACCAAAAGGGCAAGAAATTGGTTGATAAGAGCGAAACTCCCCTTTTCAAGCTGATTTTGGGTAAAGATGGATCAGTCGCATACCAAAGGACGTCAATCATGCTCCAAGGACCAAGTGACAACCAAGTTCGTCCAGACATTGTCAAGTGGCGACACAGGTTTTTCCGACGACTGGCCAAACGCTCCAAGGGGGATGTCATTGCGGCCAATATCAGCCCAGACGTACAAGGGGTCGCCGTTGGCAAGAATATCTTTCAGATCGGAAAGCTCACCATTCCTCGTTGGTTATTAGCTGTTGTAATCATCGGACTCATCATGATGTTGCTGGTGGCCGCATATATCGCCACGAGAACCAGTCGTGGATTCGTAACGACGCAAGAAAAGTTGGAAGAAGCCCAAACTGAGCGCATGGAAATCCAAGAGCAGATAGGCACGGTCGCAGAACGTGTTGTCGCACCATCTACACCCACGCAGACACCGCTACCGCCGCAGATGGAAAGCAGTAATTTTAATATTGCAGTGGTGCCTTTCAATGCACTTGATAAAGACGGACAACCAATCGACAACGAAATCGCAGTCACGCAAGCGCAGCGCATTGCTGGGTGGCTCCAGCAGAAAACAGTTTCATTGAGTCAGATTATCCGCATTCCAGTTGAGGTTTGGGGGCCGGACAGGATCGGTGCTTCGAATCAGGTCGATTCTGTTGCTATTTGGGCCGAATCGCTCAACACAGATGTCCTTGTCTACGGGAACTTACGCCGGATTTCAGATAAGATTTGGCAGCTGGAACCTTCCTTTTATCTTGGGAACAAGCACCCTGCGATGGATCAGGGAGCTGAGTTGTTGCGCGGAGAATACGGGTTGGGCGCACCTATCTCGTATCAGCCGGGCAATCTCGCTTCAGAAGGGGATCTTAATGAAGTTCAACAGACTCGAATTGATGCTCTAATCAACATACTGCGAGGACTTTCCTATCTTTCAAATAGCGATTATGAAAAAGCCATCCAAGTGTTCAGAGATATTGCTGAACACTCGACCTGGGCGCAAGCGGAAGATCGATCAGGTCAAGAAGTCCTTTACCACTTTCTTGGCGTAGCTTATGTGAAGAATGCGCCAATCCTCGAAAATCAATTAGATTCGTTCAGTGCAGAAGAAATCAAAATTCGCAAGTAGCAATTCGCCGAAAGTCTTCGCGCATTTGATAAAGCGCTAGCCTTCAATGAGGAATATGGACGCGCCTACAACGGACGCGCCAGTGTTCAATTTCAGTTAGCACTACCACAGCCAACTGCGGACTTTTGTGAGTGGGATTGGGAGAGACTGGAACGCGCAATTGGTGACTACAAATTGGCTTTAGAATCAACAGACAAGCCTCTCTCTGGCAACGTTGAACTCTTTGCAAACATTGGGCTGGGTCGTAGCTATTACTGGAGGGAATACTGCCATTCAGGGGAAGACCAACCAGCCGAGTGGGATCTCGCAAAACTGCATTACGAGGCGGTATTGACTGAATATGCCGCTGCACCAGAAGACCATCTTCATCTACCGGCTGTGATTGCCTATACCATCCTGGCCGATATCGCCAGCGACCAAGCCTGGTTCCTTGGTACAATCGATGCAGACGAGGCACTGATTTCACAAGTACAAAACGAGGGGATCGAACACCGCCGCAATGCCTTGAAGTTGGGTCTTACCCACGATATTCCCGGATACCCCAGCGTCGATTTGGTCAGTAACTTGCTTGACGCCCTTTGTTTTGCCGGTCAGACTGAAGAGGCTGTGTCGGCTTTTGACAGTTTTCTAAACGAAGTTGGGGATTCGCCAGATATACGCGCCGACATTGAATCCAAAACCTGGGGGCAATGCTACCAAAATGACTAGACAACACCGATGCCTCACAAAAGTCGTTGTCATCACGATTGGGTTGATGTTCGTCATGTTGTTGAGTGGACAGCATAGTTATGCAGCAGAGCATTTGCAACGATGCTGTCGGTTCTCGCTTGGTAACCGCCCTTGTCCAAGGGCCAATCCAAGTGTTATTTCGGCCAGGCCATATTTAGCATCAGTCCCCACAATTACCAGTCTGTGTAGAATCTACAAAGAAGAATACAAGCAAGGTGAGGCCTCATATGGAGTGTGGCCTTCCTCTGGCAAGATTGCGCTGAATCAACCACATTTGGCATTCAATTTGGTTATCCAAACATGCTCCGGCAACCTTGACTATCAACTCTTCGATCCCAATGGCAATGAACTTGTGCTAGACGAACTTGAGGGGCTGGTTGCAAACGAAGCTGTCGACAATGACTTGGCCAATGCTGTGCCGATATATGGGAAAGCTTTCACGGACAACGCTGAACCTGGAACCTATTCGCTGATCATTCGACCTGATCGCAGGCTAGAACAAGCATCAAACACAGATGAAGCTGGCATGGGTGACTCAGCCATCACCATCAATTACGATGCACAATTGTACACGGGGCCACGACTTGAACTGATTGACTTAGCAACCGATTCAGAAATTCCCTGGACGAATCCAGACTTTGAAATCAACCGCGAAGTGGGCATTCAGGTGAACCTCAGTGGATTTCGGGCGAATGAAGAGTTGGCATTGAGATTGTATAATCTAGAGAAGTTACTCGGTGGTTGGGTAGTCCAAGCGGATCACAACGGTCGGCTTTCTGAGCCTTTAAGGTTCGCAAGCGAATTTCCAGCTGGATCATTCACGCTTGTTATCGAATGTGAACTGACCGCTTGCCGCTTGCTAGACGATATAACGCTCAATCGACTACCGTTAAAAATAAGTAGCTCAGTGGTTTACCAGCACTTCCGCATAGCCAATACATCGGGACCAATCAGTCGTGAGCTGACGTCAGATGAGGCAATCAACGAAGAATCAACGCTAACCAAGACGACAGACTCTGTTTCTGGGGAGGAATTTGTTTATATGGTAGCGGCTGGTGATAGCTTATCGCACTTGGCTCGTCGGTACAGCGTCACAATTGCTGCCTTAGCAAATGCCAATCGCCTCTCCCCTCGCGACTATCTCTTGATCGGTCAGCAGCTCACAATCCCCGCAACGGTCGCAGGTCTACCCTGCGCCTGGGTTCAAACGGTGACCGATGATAACTCATTAGCGAGTATTGCCCAATCCCGCAATGTAGATGCTGCTCGATTAGCCCAGGCGAACGGGTTCAACGATTCCGATGAGATCAGAATCGGTCAGAGAATCTGTTTCCCGAATATTTACAGTTCGATCAAACCCAATCAGTAGTGCACTGTCACCGAAATGATGATCGTTTATCGTAGGTCCCGTCTCCGGCGGGACCAGCGGCATGAGAGCGATCGTTTCCAGGTGAAGATTCAGGGTTCTTGGTGCTTGTCACTTCAGAGAAGTAACCTACGATTTGGCCGTCTCTAATCTATTTGGTTCAGTCCATATTTATTCTCCCAAGATGTCTCCGTCAGTCGACATACCAGTTGCGTTCTGCCCACGGTGTATTCAGATCGACTGTATCCAAATGTTGAGACCCAAACGAACGGACCGAGGCTGTGCTGCTGAAGGTCGCTCAACCTCACCACGGGAGGCCGACTGGATCTCCCGATGCCAGGGGATCTGTTCTAAGTAATCGTGTCGGTCGTCTTCCAAGAGCTGTTCAGCCGTCGTTTGCAACTGTTTGTGAGCAGCTTGCAAAACCCCTTTGCTCCGTGGATCGCGATTGGCCAGAAGCGCACAATAACAGATCAGGTGAATGCGCAATGGCCAAAGCGTGCCGTCCAGCGAACCGCCAGTCTCTAGGAACGTGAGGATCTGCTCAATGTCAGCCATCGCCTGGCTAATTGCGTTTTGCGCCAAGTGAACGCGGGCCAACTCGGCCACGGCTTCCATCATGAGACCCGCATGGCCCAATGCCTGCCTCAACGGCAAGGCGACTTGCAGCACCTCTATGGCGTCTGCCAATTGCTCCAACTCAACCAGAGTTGCCCCCAGTCCAGTCAGAGCCGCAGCCGCAGTCTGCTTTTTGCCAATCTCACGCGTCATTGTGAGAGATTGCTCAAAATAGGTACGAGCATTCGCAACCATCTCCTGACCCAACGCACACCACCCCAGGCTATTGAGGACCATCCCCTCTACGTTTTGGTCGCTGATTGCGCGGCTATGAATCAAGGCTTGTTTGAGATGTATATCTGCCTGAAGATAGTGCCCCAACGCAATCGCATTTTGCCCCAATCCATTGAGCACAAGACTGATCGAACGTTGATCACCCATCTCTTGGGCAACCGCCAAAACCTGCTGAAGATATGCCTCTGCCTCGCGATAGTTCCCCTGAGACATGGCGTTTCCGCCCAGGTTGTTGAGTGCTAGATGTTTAATGCGCTGGTCATCGATCTCCTGGGCAATGATCCACGCCTGCTTGAGATAGGCATCTGATTGAACATACTCTCCCTGGGACGATGTGATCTCTCCCAAATTGCAAAGCGCCAGTCCCTCGCTGCGCCGACTCTTCATTTCACGCGCCAGGGCCAACGCCTGCTCAAGATAGGTGCGCGCCCCAGCCCAATCCCCTTGATCGTTGGCGCAGATGCCCAGGTTGTTGAGGGTTCTGCGCGCCCCCTGCTGATCGCCGAGCTGCTGACGGATGGCGAGAGCTTGCTCAAGATAGGTGCGCGCCTGTGTGTAGTTCCCCAAGTGCCAATCGTTCAGCCCCAGATTGTTCAGGGCCAGCCCCTCGCCGATACGGTCATCAATCTCTCGCGTAATGGACAAAGCCTGGCTGCAATAGGCGCTTGATTCAGCATAGTTCCCCTCTTGATAACCCACAAGTCCCAGATAATTGAGGGCTAGTCCCTCCCCCGCTCGGCTATCAATCTTGCGATAGAGACGTAGGGCGTACAACAGGTGCGCCTGTGCGTCCGAATATGCGGCCTCTCGCCACAGAGTTTCGCCCCATGCCAACTGACCCGCAGCCTCTCGCTCTCGATCGTGGGTTGCCTGTGCTGCGGCAATCGCGACCTTGGCCTGGCTGATTGCTCGTGGGTAATCGTCGGTGGCAATCGCAAATCCAGCCCAACGTAGGGCAACCTCTGCCTTTCCCTCCAAGAATTGCCTCTTTTCAACTAACTCTGTGAGTGCAGCTAGATCCGCCGCCTGTGCCTCACGTGTACCTTGGAGGTGATAGATCTGCTCCCGTGCCAGCAAAATCGTATAGCGTTCGAGCCATTCTGGTGCCGCCGTTAATGACAGAGCTTGGCTCAAAGTGGCGAATGCTTCTGGGGTCACAAATTGCAAGCCAACTTGTTTCCCGGCTAGGTGGAGATACAGACGCTGACGTGTGAGTTCATTTGCTAGATCCAATGCGGTCTGCCGGACGGAAGAGTCGGAGGAAGGGGAAACTGACTGACGATCGACTTTCGGACTCTGAGATGATTCTTGAATGTCCGATTCCTTGACACGGTCATGAGCCGCTGATTCGTTGCCTATAGGCTGGTTTGGCTGCTGACGGGCGCGGATTGTGGCATAAACTTTCTCTGTTTCCTCTGTGGGCGGGACGCCCAATTCTTCATCAAGAATGCGAACGCACGTTTGATATTGGTGGTGTGCTTCAGCCCATTGACCCGCTGTCCCATAGAGTTCCATTAAGGCCAATCCAAAAAATAAAATATA
>JAHBNG010000060.1 GCA_019217005.1 Chloroflexi bacterium TSY | reverse complement strand
TATCGCCTCGGTTCGGTGACCAAACAATTTACTGCGATGGCTATCTTGCTGTTGGAAGAGCAAGGGAAGCTGGACGTGCAAGATCGGGTTTGTGCATACCTTGAAGCGTGCCCTGATGGCTGGACAAATATCACCATTCACCAACTCTTGGTGCATACGTCTGGCATTCCAAATTTCACGAGCATGTCAGGTTTTCACAAACTCAAGAAGGAGCACTCAACCCCTCTCCAGACAATGGCATTTTTTAAGGACGAGCCGTTATCCTTTGTGCCAGGGGAGAAATGGGCTTACAGCAACTCAGGATACATTGTTTTAGGTGTCGTCCTTGAGCAAGCTGCAGGCGTGCCATACGCAGCATTTTTACAGGAACATATTTTTGAACCATTGCAGATGTCAGATTCTGGCTATGAACAGAGCGATAGCGAGCTTGCGGTTGGCTACAGAGGAAGATCTGAAGCATTATTTATTGATATGTCTGTACCCCACGCCGCAGGCGGACTCTATTCTACAGTTGAAGATCTATACCGTTGGGATCGGGCATTGTATACAAATGAATTGGTTTCAGACGAGCTGCTAGACAAGATGTTTACACCACATGCCTTGATTCCAGATAGTGAAGGATTTGGTTATGGATATGGCTGGGGAATCGGCGAACAGTTCGATCGACTCATCGTTGACCACGATGGAGCAATTGACGGTTTTGCGAGCTATATCGGTCGCTATCCAGAAGAGCAGGTTGTCATTATTATTCTCAGCAACGATGAGAATCTGCATCCTAATATTATTAGCGAACAACTAGCCCAGATGATTTTTAGGAATCGGAATTAAATGACTTGAACAAGATTCTTCGTTTCATTCGAGAATGACTGTTCAACTTATTTAATGCTCATTCCTTAGCGACTGAGTAGGGAGAAAGTATCATGCGCTACACGGATTCAGCCTGTTGCCTGTCTCCGGCCCAGTTACAAGGCTTCTTCATGGGCTGGCCCACTCCACCTTCACCGGAGACCCATCTGTCCTTGTTAAGACAGAGCGACGCCGTGGTGTTGGCTATGGACGAGGCGACGGACAACGTCGTGGGCTTCATCAACGCCATCACCGACCACGTGCTGACGGCCTATATCCCGCTGCTGGAGGTGTTGCCTGCCTATCAAGGACAGGGCATCGGGCAAGAGCTTGTGTGCCGCATGTTTGCAAAGCTGGACGGTTTCTACGCCATCGATCTGCTCTGTGATCCGGAACTACAATCCTTCTATGGGCAGGCGGGTATGCGTCCAGCCCACGCGATGATGGTGCGTCGCTATCAGTTCCAATCGGGACGAATATGATGCTGCACCCAGAACAGATACGTCATGTCCGTCACAGTAGGCGAATTGGCTCAGAGCGGATCGCCGTGTCATCTTGTTGGTTGTAGGGATCTGTACGCATCATTTGGGACAAATGAAACTGGAGGAAACAGCCTTGAACCTAAAGCATCTCTTCACCCTGTCAGTACTGATCTTGCTCTTGACGGCCATCTTGACGGGCTGCGTGCCAATTGAGCTGGCTACACCAGCCCCAACGGCTACGCCAACCATCGCAGTAGATGCAATCGACCGCATAGCGGATTTTCTCACTTCCCTGGAGGAGGCCAATGTACTCCGTGGTTCGGTGTTGGTGGCTCAGGGGGATCGTATCCTACTCAGCGAGGACTATGGGCAGGCTGACATTGATGCGGGCCTACCCAACACTCCCCACACCAAATACCGCCTGGGCTCAATCACTAAACAGTTTACGGCCATGGCCATTCTCATCCTGCAAGACCAGGGATGGCTGGACGTTCAGGACCACGCTTGCGACTATCTGACCGACTGCCCTAGTGACTGGGAGACCATCACCATCCACCAATTGCTGACCCATACATC
Source organism: Chloroflexi bacterium TSY (assembly GCA_019217005.1). The sequence goes on along the minus strand of JAHBNG010000060.1, from coordinate 79,008 downwards.
CGGGCTGCCCAATTACACCAGCTTGCCCGGATATGGCGAGCGGAAGTCGAACGCGGCTACCGTCAATGAGATTATGGATTTCATCGCCGCCGAACCTCTGGATTTCGAGCCCGGTCAGCAATGGGCATACAACAACTCGGGCTACATCGTGTTGGGTGCAGTCATCGAGTCTGTGTCCGGCATGTCTTATGATCGGTTCCTAGCCGACTATATCTTTGACCCCCTAGACATGGTCGACTCCGGCTACGACCACAACCGGGATGATCTGGCCGTCGGGTATAGGTTTCATACTGTGCCTGCGGATTTTATCCACATGTCCGTACCCTACGCGGCGGGTGCGCTCTACTCGACCGTTGAAGATCTATACCGCTGGGACCGGTCCCAATATAGCAGCGAACTGTTCTCTCCATCCCTACTTGATGCTATGTTTTCCCCCCACAGCCCGATACCTGACGAAGAGGGATGGGCCTATGGATACGGTTGGAACGTGGGGAGCCTAAAGAACCGTCCAGCAGTCGGCCATGGTGGCGGCATCGACAGATTTGTCTCATTTATCGTGCGCTTTCCGGCTGAGGAGGTGTTGATCGTTATCCTGAGCAATCGACAAGGTGTCAGCCTCTTTCCGATTGTCCAGCGTATCGCTGGCCATCTTTTCGCTGCGCCTGCGTCGACTATGGAAAGGTGAATTCGTATTTATTCGACCACTACCCACGTACTGTCATCGACACCTGGATGATGGCGACCCTCCACGACTATCTTCATGACGCCTCATGAAGAGTTGCTGATAGTTGCCATACAACGGGCCTGTCCTACAGGTAGCTCTTGGTCGCAGCAGACGGAACGACTCAAAGCGGATGGCCGTGCCGTCAGGATACGCTCCAGGCTGTATGAGACGATCGATATGACCGATGGCATGGACGCCGACTTCTACCGGGTCTTCTAGCGGAAAGTCCACGTGGCCCACGCTATACCATGTTTCACCGTCTGCGCTACAAAGGGCTTTTATATGTTGTCCTAGTCGCTCCAAGCGTAGAAACACGCGCTCAGACGGCAGCCGCCCGCGGCCAACAAAGAGATCTTCGTTGGCGAGCGCACCAGCAAAGGTAATCTCGTGCTTGCCGTATTGACCTCTGGTCAGGCACATGTAGTTCTTTCGTCCTTCCACAAAAGGAGTCCACCATAACTGGTCGATTTGCTAGCGCACGAGAGCAAATTGTCTCCACCGCAAAGTCTCCTGAAACGTGGCGGAGGAGGCCGGGCGCGCTACGGTTGAGGCACCACAGATTCCGTCCGTTGGCGGGCGCGTATTTCCAACTGGTCTTGTACTGTATACGAGCAATCATCGAAGAAATCGCACCAGCGCCAGGTACCGCTCTGGATCTGCGCTTGCAATCTATCGAGGTTGGATTCATCGAAACTCCAATCTGCAGATCCAAAACACAAATCGGATTCGGACCGTACCAAGCACCATTGAATATCGGTACTCTCCTTAGCTTGGGGTATCCTCACGAATTCGTTGAAAACATATGTAACGACGCTGCATCCTGAAACGCTTCGTCTATGGCACTTAATACTACTGTGCATCAAGTAAAGGCTCGATAATGTTCGATTTTTGCACAAGATAATGCGAGCGTTTAGCGGAAGCAAGACGACGTTGCTTGTAGCGAAGGCGCTCGATAGTCTCAGCGAGTGTCAAGACAGGTTTAGGCAGAACGGCATGGAGAAGTTCAACAACCTGTGGCAAAGTGAGAGCGGGGGCATCATATTTGAGGAAAAACTGAGAACGAGCCAAGAAACCAAAGGCCAAAATGACTAAGGTCATATGATGATGCCAACCGAGCCAACTGCGAGTTTCATATTCGTTGAGTCCGAGAAACTGCTTGGCTTGTTCAAAATGGTTTCAATGGGCCAACGCAAAAGCAGAAACAGTGGCGAAGTCATCAAGGAAGTCTCAAGGGGTGCATTGGAGAAAGTATTGCAGAGAACAATCGGGATTGCGGCGGACGATGAGCCAGAGAGCAGAACCGGGGAGCCCATTGCGGACAGAGACAATGCGGCGACAAGCAATGGAAGCAACGATGAAGCCCTTGGAGCCCTCTTTGAGAACATGCTGTTGCCACTCATGCTCCTGGAAGGTGTCAGCGAGTTGAGCAACGGTGAGAGGCGTAGGTTCACCAGGCCGGACGCGGAGCTTGAAGCTTTGCGCCCGCGTCCAGATGATGCGGGCAGATAGGTCTGGGGCTGGAGGTCCAGACACGAGTCTCTTTGGGCACTTCAGCAAAGTAGCTGTAAGCGGTTTGGCCATCAATGCAGTCAAGCAGATGAGTATCTTTGCCAAAGGCTTCATCCATAGTGATCCAGCGGATGGGCAACGCACCCAGGGCGTGCGTCTGCTCAATCATGGACCAAGCCAATTCATTTTTGTTTGGAAGGTCAGGTCAGTGGGAAGACCGGTTTTGTACCGCTTCTCTGCATACTCATCACTAAACCATTCTTGGGGGATATACAACCGACAGTTCAGTAAGGTATAGCCATGAGAGCTATTATATCCCAGGAAGACTCCGGCTTGACAGTTGGCGATCTTGCCCAGTTCGCCACACCGCTGCCGCTTGACGCCCACTGACTCTTCTCCTTGCTTGGGAATGTCGCTCCCATCCAGGAGTAAGACGCCATTTGCATCTCCCAACAACTCACCTGTCTGTCGAGTATGTTCCGCCAGCATCGCTTCACCGCTCCAGCGGCTCTGACCCACAAAGCTTTGCAGGGGCGTACACGATTCTCCTACTGTCGCCAGCGCGATGTTCTCGGCCGATTTGCGTTTGATTTCGGGGTCTAACAAGCCTCGCATGTAGTGGTACGCATGCTCTCTCTGAGCCACATGGCTGAAGTATGGACTATATATGGCATGATACTCCTGGGTTGGTCGGCCAGTGCCGCCAGTTGCTCTTCTGTCAGTTCCAGCAGCGGCGGGCTTTCCAGTTGGCTGTAGTCATATTGATTGACTGCTTGAGCAAGTTTCATCTTGATTTCCTTTCATCGAAGACTGCTTCATTTTATTGGCTCTTCAGTCTATCTCATTTTTCCTTTGCATTCTGTTTGCGTTTTGTTAGCAATATGCCCAGAAATATAACGAATTTCCTTTGTGTTTCACAATATATTGCTGCACAGTAGTATTAAGATCCGCGCGTAAAAAGGAATAGAAAAATAGGAGTTTTCGCTGTGCAAGGCCAGTCGAGCAATTGCCGTTTGTAGATGCCTTAACGCCTCTGTGCGTTTTCCCTGACTCAGATACGCTGTTCCTAAGCGATAGATCTCCAGCGTCTCGTCCGTAGGAATATTAGCCTCCTGGGCAAGCTGGATTGATTTCTGAAAGAACTCAACTGCGTTCCTCCACTCCTGCCGACAGAGCATCAATACACCCTGCACCTCGTACAGCCATATCTGATTACCCAAACTCATATCTTCCACTGCTTGTAGGGTTCTCTGTCGGTATTCTTCAGCGCTGTTGAGATCGCCAAGCTCCAAAGAGACTGTCGTCATTAGCAGCAGATTTAGGCCTTGACCAGGAACCGAGCCAGTTCGGATGCACTGTTCCAGAGCCGATTGGAGCCGCAAAATGGCAAGTTTAAGATCGCCGCCCGGCCATAAAACAACCCACGCCAAGTGTTGTTCTAATATAGCCAATGCTTTCAAGTCATGGTATTGCTGCGCTTTGCGTCGCCAGACTTCAGCCCATTGCAGGGCCTCATCAATCTTTTTATCGAACTCTGCATGCATCATGAAAATGTGTGTATAGGCTGGTCTCAGCAGTTCTGAGTAGGGCAGCTTCAGGATGAATTTGGTGTTGCGTAGCGTGTACTCGCGCGCTTTCGCTATGTTACCCATGAAGTAGTAGCCCCAAGCCGTATGAGCATTCATCGTTGCCGCCTCGACCGATTGAGTTTCCTCGCCGACGAGCGCTAGACCCTCTTTACCCAGGTGGCATCGTTCTTCGGCCCGTCTCTCGCCTTCAGACAGAACCTCGCCTAGCCAGGCAAAGACCTGTACCAGTTCAGCAGGTAAGATATCCATCTCCCTCCCCAATGCGATTGCCTGCCGAAGGTAGGGCTCAGCCATCCGTCTACTCCCCTTACCCACATGAGTTCGCCCCAGCCCCTGTATAGCATCGAGGTGGTAGCGCTGCAATGATTCATCAACTTCATCGCGCTGTTTATCGATATACGTCAACACGGTCTGAAAATACTCTAGCGCGACATCATGTAGATAAGCCCGCCGGGCTTTCTCTCCTGCTTTGAGGAGATACTCTATTGCCTTTTTGACCTCGTTACTGCGGTCATAGTGGTAGGCAAGCTGTTCTACGATCTCTTCGATACTATCTTCATAGAGCTGCGCCATCGCCTCCGCCACCTGTCGGTGAAATGCTTGTCGCTGTTGTTGCAATGTAGTCTGGTAGACGGCCTCCTGCACAAGCACGTGCTTGAATGAGTACTCCACATCGGGCACAGTTCGCTCTTGATAGATGAAGGTGTAGTCGGTCAGCGTTGCCATAGCTTCTGCCAGATTCAGGCCCGGTGGCAAAAGCTGAGCCAGCAGTCTCTTGCTAAAGATGCGTCCAATCACCGCCGCTCGCTGTAACACCTCTTTGAGTTCGCTGGCCAGCCTGTCCAGCCGCGCCAACACCATGCTCTGCACGGTTTATCGATGAATGAGCGTACGACCTCTTCGACGAATAGAGGATTGCCCCCACTCTTGACCAGAATTGTTTCCCGCACGTGGTCGGGTAGGCCATCGATGACAAGGAGAGAAGCAATCATCTGTCGGCTCTGCGCTGGTGTCAGCTCATGCAGGTGTAATTCAGTAAAGTAATCAGGACACCTTTGGCATGCCTGGGTGATCAACTGCCAGCAGCGGTGGTCCCGCTCGGGGCGGTAGACACAGAAGAGCAGAAGTGGTGCGTTGGTGAGCGCCTCCATGAGTAGGGCAATCAGATCCAGGGTGAGGGTATCTGCCCAGTGTAGATCTTCTAGCACCAGGACAGCTGGTTGCTGGCAGGCGATGGCGATGAACAGGTCACGTAGGCTCATCAGGGTACGATGACGCAACTGCTCTGGGTCGGCGAAGCGCAACCGCTCATCCCACACCGTGCTGAAACGCAGCGAGAGCAAGTTGCCCAGCAGTGGTCCTATCTCCTGTCGCTGCTCATCCGTCAGATGTCCATCCATCCCATCTCCTGACAGCGCCCTTCGAGCCAGAGGAGTTGATGGGGTGCTGGTGGTTGGGTGCTGGTGGCTGGTGTACCTTGTGTGCTCGGCTGTATGAATTTGAGCTGTAGTTCGGAAACAAGACGGCTTTTGCCCACACCGGCATCGCCGATGAGACAGACTATCTGACCTTCGCCCTCCTGTACTTGCTGTGTTGTCCACACCAGCTTCGTCAGTTCCTCGTGCCGACCGATTAGGTCGGCACGTAAACCCTCGATACCACGTGTCTTGCGCGGCTGACGTCGGGGACGCAGCAGTTGGTATACACTACCCGATAAGCCGCGCATCTGCACTTGGAGTGACTCCAAACGAAAGGCGTGATGAGTCCGCTGACGAAGGCTCTGGCTGACCAGCACTTCATCCGCGTCTGCTGCGCCTTGGAGGCGGGTCGCCAGAGTCACCACAGGCCCCGTGATCTGGGTGCCCAGCCGGTCGCCCACCTGCCCCACAAAGACGGGACCCGATGCCACCCCGGCAGCCACGGTCAGCCCGGCTCCTTGCGCCACATCCATCAGCTCCAGCGCTACGCGCAGTGACCGCTCCGCATCGTCCTCATGGATGCGTTCTGCCCCGAAGAATGTCAGTATGCTCTCGCCGACCAGTCGCTCCAGCCGCGCCTCATAACGGTCGAGGATGGGCAAAAGCAGATCGGTCAATTGCGCCATCTGCGTCGCCGTCTGTTCTGGCGACATCTCCAGAACTGATCCCCCTTCGACCAGTCCCACACAGAGAACGGTGACGAGGCGGAGTTCGTTCTCCGATGGGCGTTGCACTGCTTTTTGTATGTCCGTAATGCGTGGTGCGTCCGTCTCCCGCTCCAGAGCGGGCACGATGGACTCTGGTGGTTGGAGGTGTCCAGCCCGGATCGCTGCATCGAGCGCCTGCGTTTCTGCCGATGGGGACATGCCCAACTCTTCGACGAGCATCTGCATGCATTGCTCATATTGGCGGCGTGCAGCAGTGTGACGGTCTGTCCAGGCATAAAGTTGCATCAGATGACGGTGCGCTGGCTCGTGGAGGGGGTCGAGTGCCAACCAGCGGCGTGCATAGCCAATAGCCCGCCCAAACTCACTATGTGCGCTATGCCCCTTTACCAACTTTTCCAGGGCAGAGGCCAGTTCCTGCCTCAGGCCCTCTCCCTCGAAATATTGCCAATCGTCAAAGTCGGGACTGTCACGTAACGTGAACCCGGCCAGGAAATCGTCCCGGTAGAGCCTCAGTGCAGCATCCAGCAAGGGAAGACAGTCGGTGCAGACTTGGTCTATTGGATGGTCGTGAGTCTGGCAAGCATGCAGCGAGTGGCGAAACTCAGCGACATCTAGCCAAAGCGCTGGCTCTGAACTTGCTGGGGAGTCAGATTTTAATGCCAAACTGACCGTTTCTCGGTCACTCGCGAGTATCCCTTGCCCCAAGTTCCTGTTGAGCACCGAGAGCATGCGCCGCAGATCGGTGCGCGCCGAGCTCTGATCGTGTTCTGGCCAAAAGAAGGCAGCCAAAGCGTCGCGACTGTGTATGCGACCAGTTGTTACCAGGTAGGCAAGCAGTGCCACTGCCTTGCGGCGACCGACATCAAATGGCGTGCCATCCCGCTCAAGTAGCGGTGGACCGAACAGTTGTAGCTTCAGTTGAGGCATGGGCACAGCTCCGGTATCGAAATCGGTCAGTGATGACCCCTAAACGCAGGTCGCTGACGAAATGAATCAGGGAATCTCGTTACGAAAGAGGGAGTCTTGAAGACCATGAACAATTGTACTGTGAACGTCGCAAAACATCAAACACATCAATTTTCATTCGAACGTAATGGAATTATGTGATTCCCAACACGGTAAAAGGCGCGTTTTGTCTGACGAAGAGACGCGAAGGACGGAATGGGGAGACTCTGCGCCCTAACATATTTTCTTCTACCGACACTCATCGTATCAGTCCTTGGGCTCCTGGGCCGGAGACCCACGCCGACCAGGGCTGGCCCTCATTGTACTCGGCCTGGCGCTCTCGACAGGCAGCCAGCGCAACTGGCTGGACCGCTCCTATCGTTGCCTCTCGATCGGAGCACGTAGCCTTCCTAATCATTAAATCTGGTGGGGGCGTCGGCAAGGCAGACTTGAATACTCCCTTCTTTGGCAGAATGTAAATTGTAGAGGAACCCTTTTCAGTACAATCTATCCGGTGTATAATTGTGATAGACTGTAGGTTTCTGACAAATTATAGAGAGTGTGTACCACAAAGTGTGTAAATGAACACTGCTCAGTCAGAGGACCGCCGCATTTACACACTTGGGACACTCCCGATCTAGAGGGTTCCTTCATCCATGTCCTCCTTGAAGGTTTACTGCATAGGTCCGCCGCGAATCACCCGGGACGATGAGCCCGTCGAGCTGGGGCGGCGTACTGCACTTGCCCTACTCATCTATTTAGCCGTGACCGGTCGTCAACGCAGCCGGGATACAATTGCGGCAATGTTCTGGCCCGATCTCGATCAGAGCCGGGCCAGAAAAGCCCTACGCCGCGATCTATCGGTGCTCAATAAAATATTGGGTAAAGTCTGGTTTACAGTGACCCGCAGCACGATTGGCGTCAATCCGGAGGCTGGTCTATGGGTAGATGTTCATCACTTTCGACGGCTTGTGGAAGTTGCCGAACCCCATGATTATATGCGTTTGGAGGAAGCTGTTACACTCTATCAGGATGACTTTCTGGCCGGTTTCACCCTGCCGAACAGTCCTCAGTTCGATGAGTGGCAGTTCTTTCATACCGAAAAGTATCGCCGGCAATACGCTACTACTTTAGAGATACTGGTCGAGAACCGTGCGAGCCAGGCCGACTATCGGACTGCAATCGACTACGCCCACCGCTGGCTCGCCCTGGACCCGCTCCACGAACCAGTCCACCGACACCTGATGCAGCTCTATATCTGGTCTGGTCAACAAGGTGCTGCCCTACGTCAATACGATGAGTGCGTTCATCTCCTGGCAAAAGAGTTAGATGCGCCGCCAGCAGAGGAGACGACTGCGCTGTATAATGCGATTCACGCCCAGCGACTAATTGTGCCTGACAGCAATAATCCGAAGTTCAGAATCGCCAGTTCACAGTCAGACTTAGAACCTATCCGAAAAGCGGTTGTGAGTCCGACTAGCTTCTCGAGTGAGAATGCATCGTCACAGAACTTTTCGGATAAGTACTTAGAGCCACAGAGGAATCTTGACACTCAGGATCGAGGACGGCAATCGTACCCTGACACCTCACGATCAAGTCATCTTGTCGCAAAGCATAATCTTCCGCCTCAACCCACACCCTTTATCGGTCGTGAGCAGGAGATGGCTGAGATCCAACAGTTTGTTCTACGTGAGCCTAATTGCCGACTTTTGACACTCGTTGGGCCTGGCGGCATTGGCAAGACACGGCTGGCCTTGGCAGTTGGCCAATCAATTGTAGAATCAGCCGTCCCACCGCCAAATCCTCAATCGCGAATCTCCAATCTCAATTTCAAAGATGGTGTCTACTTTGTTTCCCTCGCACCAGTCAACGTACTCGAATTCTTGGTCAACACGATCGCCGAAGCTCTCAACTTCACTTTCTATAGCGGGGCCGACCCCAAAACGCTGCTCCTGAATTATCTCCGCGAGAAAGCCATGCTTCTGGTGCTGGATAACTTCGAGCAGATCATCGAAGGCACTGAGTTGCTCTCGGAGATTGTGCTGGCAGCACCTGGGGTACAGCTATTGGTTACCTCGCGCGAACGGCTGAACATACAGGAGGAGTGGGGCTACGATATTGAGGGATTGGCGTTCCCGCAGACGGTCGGCGGTCTGCATGAGGCAGACCTGGAGACGCTGGAAACCTACAGTGCCGTGCATCTCTTTGTCCAAAGCGCACGACGGGCGCAGGCCAGCTTTCACCTCACTCGCGAGGAAAGCCCTCATGTGGTGCATATCTGCCAGCTATTGGCAGGAATGCCGTTGGGGTTGGAGCTAGCGGCTACTTGGGTGCGTATGATGTCATGTCGGGAGATTTCCCAGGAGATCTCCCAGAATCTCGACTTTCTGACCACTTCCCTGCGGAACGTGCCTGCACGCCATCGTAGCCTGCGTGCGGTCTTTGACCATTCGTGGACGCTGCTTGCAGAAAACGAAAAGTTGGTATTGCGCCAGCTCACCGTCTTTCGAGGCGGTTTCACTCGAGAAGCAGCAGAGGTTGTGGCTGATGCTACTTTATCGTTGCTGTCGGCATTGGTGGATAAGTCCCTGTTGCGACGCACGCGCGGTGGGCGCTACGAGATGCATGAATTGGTGCGCCAGTTTGCGACAGAGAGGCTCGAACGGATTTCTGGTGCGAGTGACGAGGTGCAGAACAGGCACAGTCAGTATTACTTAGTCTGGCTTAGAAAACAAAAAGCGCGTCTTTTTGGGCACAAACAGCAAGAGAGCGTTGAGGAGATCGCCACAGAAATCGATAACGTGCGGTCTGCCTGGCGCTGGGGAACCACACAAAGAAACGTTACCGCAGTTGGCCGCACCTTAGATTGCCTAATGCTCTTTCACGATATTCGAGGTAGATTTCGGGAAGCCGAAGCCTCTTTCCGCAATGCCGCCGACGAGTTTCGTCAATTGGGGTTGGGAGTAAACGTTCAAAACGCAACGCCTGCCGCACGAGAACAGGATTTTGTGTACTGGCAGTTGCGGGTTCATCAGGCTTTTTTTCTGCATCGCCTTGGCCATGCAGAGGCCAGCGAAAAACTGATTGAGGAATGTATTCACCATTTGCGTGTGGAGGGTCCTGAATGGCGGGAGGTATTGGCATATGCCCTGGTGATTCTGAGCCTGGTTCGCTATTACCTCGGTCGCTATGCCGAAGCCAGGAAGTATGTACTGGAAAGCTGGACGGCGTTGGGCAAGAATGGCGATCGCTGGCTAACGGGCCATCTATTTTTCGTGATGGCCTTGGTGGCGGAAGCGCAAGCACAATATGATGAAGCCGTTGAAAATTTTCGTGCCGCTGTTACCATTTTCAAAGAGCTGGGTGACAGCAGCCGATTTGCATTTGCAAATACCGGATTGGGGCGCGTTCGGCTGGCGCAAGGTGTATATGCAGAAGCAATTCAGCATATACAGGAAGCATTGGAGGTACGCCAGATGCTCGGTGACCGACCCGGTATTGCGCTATCCCACACTGCCCTTGGCTATGCGGCCGAGGCGTTGGGCCGTTTTGCAGAAGCAGCCCAGTATCACGAAACGAGTGCTGCGCTGCATCGTGAGACCGGCAATAACTTATGGGCAACTTTTTGCCAAAATGATATGGGCAATTCGCTCCTCGCCTTGGGTCAATTTGAACGTGCCCAACAGATCTGCCAACAGAGTTTGGACTTTTTTCGTCAGGCGGGTGATCGGGTTGGCATTGCTCACTGCCTCTACAATCTAGGCAAAATTGCACTTGAAACCAGAGAGTTCGACGCGGCTCAACACTCTTTGCAAGAAAGTCTTGCCCTACGTCGCACGCTCGATAATCAGGAGCACGTGGCGCATTCTCTAAATGCGTTGGGTCAATCCGCACTGGCCACTGGCGACGAAAAAATGGCGCAAAACTGCTTTCATGAAGCGTTGGATATTGCGTCAAAACTTGAGTGTGCCCCGGTCACCTTGGCTGTATTGGTCAGCTGGGCAGCCCTTCTGCAGCGCAATGGTGAGAACGAGCGAGCGATTGAACTACTGACACTGGTTGAACATCATATCGCCAGCGGCCACGAAACCAAAGAAAACGCCAGGCGTCTGCGAACCGAACTAGCCATTGATGCACCCTCGGAGGTGGTCGAAGCGGCAAAGGCTCATGGTCAGACGCTCGAATTACCAACCTCAACCATTGACTCTCTACTTCTCTGGCGATAGCTCCTCCAATGTCCGCCCGCTGGTTTCTGACAGAAACACAACAAACCGTCTCATCCGTTGCATCATCTTCGTAGAAAAGTTCACGTTGATCAATCCATTCTATTACAACGCACCTACGAGCGCTGCTGAAAACGTTTGTGGTCCCACGAGAATATACAAATGACCTTCATCAGCCACTTTCCCGGCAATCACTTTAGCCTAGGGTGTTGAGCAACGTGAAGCGGTTTTAATTTTGATAAGAACTTCCTGACCTTTCTGCTTCCCCAATCAACCAGATGGTTGATTCATCAATCGACCTCTAGGCAACGCCAAAACCATCGAATGGTGGATTACAGTTGCCTGCTTCTGTCCTATACTTTCTACGTGCTGTTACGTCCCAAATCAGTCGAGATGATGCATCAAATGGAGAAAAAACAATGAACACTTCCAAGCGCAATGAAGGAGTCGTACGAGAGCAAAAGGTTTGTCGCAGTATCCAGATGAACCACAACGAAACTGTTGTTCAAGAGCATACACCGCCCCGTCGTGCTGTGACCACCAACCACAATGAGGGGGTACTGAGGAACTTGAACCGAACCATTTTCGCCATCATGCTGTTGGTGTCTCTACCCCTGTCAGCATGCCAGTTCAAGCTGGTCAAAGCCCAAACCAATGGTGGCGTGCCCCAAGCGGTTCGCAACATGGAGGGAACCTATGTCGGGTCGTGGACCATGTTTGGCCTTGACGAAGAGGGCCAGGTGGTCAAGGTGTTCTCTTGGATAGATACGATAAAGGCTGAGAATCCTCAGATAGACGGTGAACAGGCATATGTTCTCACGACTGGCGAGATGGTATTCGAGGATAACAATATTCCTCCGGTGCAAATCAATGGGAAAGAGGGGTACTTTCTGATGCCGGATGGCACTCTCGGAGACCATTTCATTGAAACATTCGGTCAAATGACCAAGGTGATCCAGTTGAGTGAGAACGTTTTTGTGTATGCGTCGCCGGTCTCTCCCCGAGAGCTGGAGAACTACCGTCTGCCGAATGTTTCCTCTGGTCAGCACATCATGAATAAGGTGGTGACCAACGAAGAGGGAATGGAAACCCACCGCATTACCCGTGTAACGACGGTCAATTGGACAGATCCAGCCGGTCAGGAGCGCTCGACTCAGTTTGTCAGTCTTCAGGGCGTTCATCAACGACAAGCGGAATGAACGTTTACAGGTGGGTTTTAGGTCCGTTCTGAGGAGAGGGGGAGACGGCAACGTCTCCTCCTTAGCTAGGATAAGAGAAATCAATTTGATACAAACTGGCACGGCCGTACCTATATACATCATACGCCTATTCATATTGATATTATTGACGGTAAGATATGGATTCAATATGATGATACCGAAGAAGGCGTTGCGACGGATCTGGTAGAGGCTGGTGTTCCGCATAACGATATTGTTTTAGGTTTCCGCCCTGCTGAACCACGTCAGTATACAGAGTTTGCTGTCGCATAGCAACGTATTTCGTAACATAGCGCTGTTGAGTATTCGCAACTGGTCGTCAAGCAATTTGATTGGGCGGTTTGTCCTCTGTAGACAACAAAATATGTACTAGGTGGCGGGGGGATCTGCGCGATCCAAGTTATTTCGTCATCCATGTCGATTCCTCGTACAAACTGGTTGGGTACGCGCCCGCCACCAGTGATATAGGCGTTACAACCCGCTTTCATTTCCCTCCTTCAAATCAATGAGGTGCTATTTTGCAGTTGCTGGGAAAATCTACGATTATTCTGCCATTTCACTGCAATTCTAACCGTTGAAGTGCAAAGTAATCCCCACTGCAACACAAAATACCCCTCAACGCAATGCAAAGTCTCGCTCACTGCACTGCAAAGTCAGTGGTTACAATAACGCGCCCACGAATCGGTGCCGGACACCAAGTCCTTCATTTTGACCAACAGCCTTTCGGGCCTCTCTCCGTTGATGCTCACCACCCGTGCGCCCAGTATATCCGCATATTTGGGCAATGCTTTAACCACGTATAAGCCATCTGCAAACCAATAGAAACGAATCGGCCACCGCTGCAGCTGATTCCCATGGCGTAGCAGATAGGTCCGCGTATGAGCATTGCCGGCTGTCGCTACCGCACGCATTATACCGACGATTAGCTCATTATTCGAAAGCGATGGTGTTTGATCATAGAGTATGTCAAGCCGGCTGACAAAGCTGGCTTGTGTTGCCTCTGTGAACGAGCGATCCAGTTGCTCTTGCACAGCTTTCGCCACATTGGATTGGCATTTCTAATTGTGGGTGTAACTGCGCACCCCTGAACTCGCGCTTTGCCGAGCCTGCGGCCTATGGCGATCTGCTGGCTGCTTTCCTGGCCCTGGTCGCACTGTGGGCAGTGCCCAGCAATTGGGTGGTTGCGCTACCGCTGGCCTGGATCTTTAACATCGTCGGTAGAATGGACCTGCTCAATGCAGTCTATCAAGGGCTACAATTTGTGCCAAACGGTCATTTGGGTGCAGCTTATTTCATCCCGATCCTCATTGTTCCCGCGCTATTGGTGACCCACTATTTTGTGTTCCGTCTGCTTTTGCGTGGTTCCGATAGCGTAGCGCAAGCAACTGCACTGACGGCGTTCGATTTGCAGAAAAATGCTGCCTAAGTATTGGCTATTGATACAAAGGTCAGAATCGTGCGATACAGCCCAGAGCAAATCATTGGTACGTCAGCCTACCCTCGACTCGACTGTTGAGGTTTTGGTGATGTCGCAGATACTCTTCCAGCACTTCGTGAATCGATGTTGTCACCACTAGAGGATGTGTGTACGCCGTCAATTCAGAGTGAGTCAGACCGATGTTAGATGCTGCGTTTTTGTAGTGATATTCTTGTAAACAGATGGTGTAACAACTTTCGTCGATCACAGGAGTCCGGCGAAGCGTCAACACCTCAAGGTGACGCTTCCTATCATTATAGATTGCTCTGACGCCGGCGCTGACCTGCTGGCATTGACTTTCACCTGCCACGCGATTTTCCGGTCGCATGATGTGGGAAAAAATTGTGGCGAGTTGGACACCGGTGATGGTGAACTTGTACAACGCTCCATCGTATGGATAGATGCGCAGTAAGTCGCCCAGTGTGACCAAAGGCCCCAACTTCTCGCCACGAATGGAGCCGCTGCCAATCAAGGCAACATCAACCTGGGCACTTTGGGCCAGGATATCGGCAAACAGATTGCCCAAAGCGGTCTCTTCTTCGCGTTTGGGGTGGGTCACAGTTTGCGCCAAACGGCACAGAAGAGTGTTGTATTTGCGGTCGATGACCTCCTGGAACGAGTCGATGAAGCCTTGGAACTCTGTGTCCGGCTCCGCTATCTTGTTATCAATTGGTATCAGCTGCCACTCCCATTTAACGATGCTGTTGGTGTCGTCGTCCACTGCGATATCAAAGCGCCCAATCTGATTTGACCCTGTCCCTGCTTGGGCAATCAGAATGCCGTTGATAGTGGCCGGTTCATCCAGATAGGTGTGGGAATGGCCACCGATGATCAGATCGACGCCCCATTCTGGTTTGAGCATGGCGGCCAGCTCTTTGTCGGATTCGAAACCGACGTGAGTGAGGAGCACCGTCAGGTCAATATCCTCGTCTTTGTAGACATTGCAGATCCGCCCCACCTCGTTGCTGGCTTCCTCCAACGTCAGAAACGTTCCCACATCTGAGTCCATGCGTAATGTCTGCATGATTTCTTCTGTGATGATGCCGATAAACATCATCCTAAAGCCGTCGATATCGATGATGTGATAGGGCTGCATCAACCGCTTGTGATACTGCTTGATATAGAGGTTCGCGACCACAATGGGAAAGTTGGCCATCTTTTCCAGAAAGAGTAGGTGTGCCAATCCATAATCTAGCTCGTGATTGCCCAATGTGGCGACGTCGGGGGACAAATAGTTCATCAACTCCATCGTAGAGACGCCCTTGTACTCCGAATCGATCATGGAGCCCTGAACCATGTCCCCGGCGATGACATAGAGGACATTCTCTTCCTGCTGACGAACCTGGTTAATATAGCCTGAAAGTAATGACAACCCGCCGATTTGATGGTCATTGGCTTCTCCCATCTCGGTCTGAAAATCGCCGTGGATATCGTTGGAGTGCAAGATGGTGAATTTCTTCATTTTCTTTTGTTCTCCCCTCATCAACCGTGGTTACATCATGTTGCTTTGAGAACGGCTAGCACGTGTTCTAGATCCCGCTCTAGCTGCGGAATCTCAATCTGATGTTCGGCAAATGCCTGCCAGATTTCAGCATAAAGCTCGCTCGTGACCGTCGCCATCAGCGCCGGATCGCTCACCCAAATTCCTAATTGAAACGTTAGCGCAGAATCAGCAAACCCCTTGAGAAATGCAATCGGCGCTGGGTCGGCCTGAACCGAAGGATGTTTTCCGGCAACGGACAACAGCAGGTCAAGTACCTTTCCTGGCTCGCTATCCCAAGTCGTCTCTATGGTGAGCCAGGCCCGAATCGTGCGGTCTATTCGGGTATAAGACGTGACCGTTGATGTTAAGAGTGTCTGGTTGGGAACAATGAGTTCGATATTATCCGCAGTCCGCACCGTTGTCGCTCGCATGCTCAACTGCTTGACTTCACCCATTGTGTCCCCAATTCGCACAATATCGCCAGGACGCAGTGACTGCTCGAAGAGCAGCAGGATACCGCTGATAAAATTGGCCACCACTCCTTGCAAACTGAGACCAATGCCCACCGATAGACCACCGGTGATAAAGGCTAGGGCGGTCAGGTTCAGCCCCAGCGATTGGAAAACGATCAGAAAGGCAATCCCGATCACGACGTAACGGCCTACAGTCAGGATGACATGAACGATATTGGGATCGGCGTCCAAACGGGGCATAACGACGTGTTCGAGCAGTTCTTGCAGCGCCCGGCTACCGTAAAGAAGGAAATAGAGGGCAATCCCCATATAGAGCAGAGCGCCGAGCGTAAAGGAGACGCCAAAGAGTTGCCAGAGTCTGAAATCGGCAAGGATGCTGGTGTGGACAAGATTGCTGACGATCCGTTCAGCAATGAACAAGACAAACAGCGGCGTTAGCAGATAACGATCATACTGGCGCATGTAGGTTTCACCGAGCACCATATAGAATAGTGCGAGCAGCAGGCGATAGATCAGTATCAGTTGAAAAAGGGGACTTAGATCGACAATCAAGCTGGCACGCCATCCCAGCCCCAGAAACAGCCAATAAGTCCCCTGTGCAACGACAAACCCCAACACGGGGAATGTCACATAGTTGAGTAGAAACAGAACCCGCTGCCAACTGCGCAAGCCAGCTTCGCCCAGCCGGACATTTGCTTGCCATGCAAAGCGGCGGTCCAGCCAGCGCCAAATCAGGCCAGATATGACCCACGCCAGCAGTGTGGCCGCGCCAAAGGCCAACAACTGTCGCGATAGAACCGGGCGTTGTAAAAAGATCCAGAGCCTGAACAGTTGCTCCAACGCCGCTTGCGTAGTGGGATCCGTTGCCATTGAACTCTCCTCCTACTCTGTATCCACAGCTGTAAAGCCATAGCGACTGTTCACCTGTGCCGTCAACTGCTGCGCTGCATCTGCAGGGTCAACCACGCCTTCCAGCACCTGCACATACAACTCATCACCGACCACAATCACGTCCAGCATCTGGGGGATGTTGGGCAGGGGGAGAGCGGTTTGGCGCTGGGCAATAAATCCTGCCATCGCTGGTGAGATGCGGGCATCAATCTTCACTCCTGCATTGGCCGGTATGCGCCCCGCCTGTAGCGCCAGTTTGGTTTGCTGCTCAACGTTGGTGAGAAAGCGGCCCAACGCCAGCGCCACTTCCGTTTGTCTTGGCGATGACGAAGCATTAAACATCAGGGCCTCGGCTTGCAAAAATGGCCCAGCAGCATTGCTGGGTCCCGTGGGCAACGGCGTTACACCAACAGACTCTGTACCCAGTAACTCCTGGAGTTCAGGCAACCGATCAGGACCTCCCACATAATAGGCCACACGCGCCTGCTGGAACAGTGAGTAGAGAGTCCCTTCATCATTGCTCAAGAAGATGTTGGGAACCTTCTGTGCACGTTTCAGCCACTCTAGCCACGCCGCAAAACCGCCTTGATCTAACCGTACCCGCCCCCGGTCATCAAAAAGCTGCCCGCCCAATGCCTGAACGCCCCAAAACGCACCATAAAAGCTCGCATCCAGGGCCATCCGCTCGCCTCGGTCAGCCTGTTCAAGCAATTCGTGTAGCGTGGTTGCTGGCTCGGTAACCATCGTCTTGTTGTAGTACAGGGCGTAAACATGGAGCGAGAGCGGCAGGGCATACAGACGATCCCGATAACGTACCTGCGTGATTGCCGCCGGAACGAAGCTTGATGTGTCAACTTGATATTGACCGAGATCTTGAATGACCTCCGCATCAACGAGTATCTGTTCCCACCGGGCGGGCGCAATCAGCAGATCTGGGCCAGCGCCCAAGCGAGCCTCGTTCAAAAAGCTCTCACCGATGCGATTTTGTGGCACATACTCATCAATGATGGTCACCCCTGGATAGATGGTCGTAAACTGTTCCAGGATCTGGTTCAAAACCACTACTTCCTCACCGCGCCAGCCATGCCACAGCAGGATGTGTCCTGTTAATTGTCGATCCTCTGCCAGGTTGGGACGACAGGCGATCAGTGCTAAACTCACTAGGAGTACCCCGATCAGCCTAAAATTTCGTTTCAGCAGCAACATGATTCGCTTCCTATTGCGCCTCGTACTTCGCAGCCAGTTCGTCTAGCATTCCTTGCAGTTCAGCTTGGGGCAACCATTGACCGCGTACCATCACGCCCTCAATTTCGCGAGTATTGCGAATATTCGCCAGGGGATTGGCCTTGAGCAACAACAGGTCAGCTCGTTTGCCCACCGCGACGGTACCCCATTCCCCAGAATTACCGACCACTTCCGCCGGAACCCGAGTGGCGGCTTCCAATGCTTGGTATGGGGTTAAGCCAGCGTCAACCAGAAGCTCAAGTTCCTGGTGAAGTGAAAAGCCCCAGACAATCCCACAGCAACTGGCATCTGTCCCAGCCAGCAAGGGCACGCCGACATCGCTGAGGGCTTTGACTTGACGTTTGTGATAGGCGCGGACTTTGTCTCTAGTTGCCTGATCCGGAGGGTCATCAGAGATCAAAAAGATTGGATTTCGCTCTCGGTCACCCCATTCTTCAATGTAAGATGTGGGAACATGCCGGTATTCCGGCTCTTGCAGCACGCCTTCCAGGTCAGCAAACTGTCGGTCAACGGTGTAATAGATGACCATGGTTGGGGAAAAAGGAACGCCATTTTCTCGCATGAACGCGGCCAATTCTGGCAATTTTTGGTCGGCCTCCGACAGATCAAATTTATCCAGGGGGTTGGGGCCTATCCCGCGTGTATAGTTCTTGGCCACATATTCCATGAGTGAATAATTGTGCTGAATTTCTGCCCCCGACCTAATTGCGTGTTCAACACCGATGTCAGCCGAAACGTGCATCCGAATAGGCAGCCCTACTTCTGCTGCCGTCGCTACAATGCTGTCAAATACGTTGCGGGTGAGAAAAAAGTTGGCCTTGATGAATTCATAACCATCTTCTTTGGCCTGTAGGACCACCTGCCGGCCGTCTCGCTCGTCAAACGCCACACCGACAGCTGCACCATTAAAGGCGAAAAACGGGCTGACGATGCGATTAAATTTGTGCAATGCAGCAGCAACTTGCGGTGGCGTGCCACCAATACTTAATCCTGGTCGAATGATTGGCCCCAATAGCTCGCCAGCCGCTACCTGATCACGCCATTCGAGGATATGTGGCTCAGAGTTGAAATTGCGGATGGTGGTGACGCCATGGGCTAAGTAGACCGCCAAAGCATCGATGTTTTCGTCGAGATGGGTATGCATATCGGCCAAGCCAGGCATGAGATAAGCACCACCGCCCTCGATGATCCTGGCCGCGGCCGGAATGTTGACTTCATCCACAAGGCCAATCTCGCTAATGCGCTCGCCGCGGACGATGACCGTCTGGTTTTCCAGCACCTGTTGGGCATCCATCGGGATAATATTGACATTGACAAAGGCCACTGTATTGCTATTCTGTTGAGTTGGGGCAGCAGATGCAGAAGCGGGTAAAAGCTGAAGAATGCTTGCTGCGAGCAGGTAGAAAATGCTACTCGAACGGACGAATCCCTTAAATTTGCGCTTCATGGTTATAGTCCTTGTTTGTTGTATAAAAAAGTCTCTCATCTTTTGTTCTGATTCATTGTCTGGTAAGCCAGCATAGGGTGGGATAGCTTACTCGGCTCCCAGCATGGCCTGCCATAAGACTTCGGAGGTTCCCTTAAACTCAATTGTAGCCGTAACGGCCAACAAAATGTCTGACATGGTTTCAAATTCACCGGGGGCAGTCACGATAGAAATGATCGCAGTTATGCCTTTTGCAACTTCAGAGACCATAAAGCCACCTTCTCGCTGATTTGCAGAGACCATAACCAGCGCCGCTTCACGGGTATCATCTAACGCAACAACCTCGATCTCACTCACAGTTGCATCATCCGCCGTATCATTCGCATGATGGCCTGCAATTTTAAGCACTGGCATCATTGCCTGCAGTGTGTCTTTCGGTGTTGTTCCCACTGGGACGTCAAACGCTGCAAAGAATTCAGCCGGTAGGAAGCCAATGTGCAGGACAACATCCCCAGGTTCGGCCTCGCCAGCGTTGAAACGCGCGAGGGCCATCTCAGAGTTGGCTATGACCAAGACCCCACCTTCCATATCTTCTTCCGCCGCCCAATCTGCCGGATATCTGAGGCTAAATTGGTCCGTAGCGGAGCTAAATTCGGATGAGAGAATTTCTTCCATAACGTCCGCTTTCAATTCCGCCTCCAGCATCGGCTCTACCCCTTCGCAGGCGGTCAGGGCAAAGCATAAAGTCAGTAAAACAACGAGGGTGACTTGCTTGAATTTCATCGTCTTCTCTCCTTCCTATTATATGATGTAATCGTCGCGGGCGTATTTACTTTGAGACCACTGTATCATCGGTACGGTAGGTGCCCACATACTCATCCACCAACGCATCCAACTCAGCCTGGGTGAACCATTGGCCGCGCGCCATCACCCCAACTCGGTTGCGGGTGTGGCTGACATTTTCCAGTGGGTTTTGCTTAAGCAGAATCAGGTCGGCGCGTTGGCCTACTTCGACTGTACCAAAGCGACCGTCATGCCCCATGCGTGTCACACTTATACCAGCGTTCTTCGTACCGGCTTCAATGGCTTCAAAGGGGGTCAGGCCGGTCTCTACCAAAAGCTCCAACTCGCGGTGGATGTGTGCAGGGACCATCCCTTCGACGCTGATATCTGTTCCAATCAAAAGAGGAACGCCAGCATCGTGGAGGGCTTTCGTCATGGTCATCAAGAAAGGCTGTAGGACGTTGCGCCGCCATCCTTGCTGACCCTGCCAATTGACAAAACGCCCTTGCGTTTTCCAGTCGTCCATCACATCAGGCGGGACAATGGCATACTCAGGTTGGGCCAGGCCGCCTTGGACATCTTCTAAAATCTTATAGACGGTCTCATCAGTGACCATATTGGAGACAACCATCACATCATGGGCTTTGGCTATGTCCGCGGTCTGGGGAATGGTTTCATAATTAAACTCAACCTCGTTGAACCCCGTCGGAGAGGCTTCCCCAATCATGTGTGAATCTATGAACTCATCCACATGCGCGACTTCCCGTAGCCCTCCGCTAAACATGGTTTCCAGTTCCTGCGATAACTCGTCCAGAGGGTGGCCGACCGTATACATATTTTGTTGACGAGCCTCATCCAGAGTGGCCAGGTAGGCTTCTTCACTCAAGTAATCGTATGGTTTAATGAAATCATAACCGGCTGCTTTTATTTCTCTGACGAATCGTCGAGCTTCCGCACCAGTCTCCGGGACCGTGGGAAACGGGTAAGACAAGGAGACATAAGCATTAAGCGGGACAATTTTGAGCCAAGCCGCTAACCCACCCATCAGCAAAAGCACAACCAGACTGGGTAAGATATAATGTCTCGTTTGGCGAAATTGCACCTTTTTCCCCGTCAACTTGAGTATCGCCCACACCAACAGCCAAATAATAAGGCCGCTCACGACGGGGCCAGGATGACGATCGCCCGAAATGTATAGACCATAGACTGTAGTTCGTCAGGAGGCCAATAACCTTCCGACCATTGTATAGGGTCGGACCTATTCCTCGCCACGAGCGATCTCATCACGCCAAACCAGGTCTTCCGACATAGCGCTTAAGTTGCGAATGGTGGTAACCCCCTCTGCCAGGTAGAACCGGAGTTGATCAGGTCCCTCAAAGGTACGGCTTATTCCCCCGATATGCATGTGCATATCGGCCAGGCCAGGCATGAGGTACGCGCCATTGCCTTCGACGATTTCGGCACCATCCGGCACGGTCACCTCATCTGCCGGACCGATGGCGGTGATGCGGTCACCTTCGACGATGAGGGCCTGGTTTTCCAGCATCCGCTCCGTGTCCATCGGAATCACGTTGACGTTGACAAAGGCAACTACATCGCCTTGCTGTTGGTGGGAAGCGGCCGCTGTAGGCTGGGTTGGCAGCCGGACGATCAACACAACGGTGTACTCAGTGCAAGTGATGAGCGCAAACAACTTGAGCTTCATGATACGTTCTCCAATATTTACGGTTCCATATCCACTTCTTCATCGATGCGTTGAACCGATATGAGCGTCAGACCGAGGTCGCGCGCCCGGTTGATCAGTCCGTACAAAGCGGCCTGATCGATGACAGTGCCCCGGATAATGGTTTGGGGTGGCTGGGTCTCCTCGTTCACCGTGAGTTCCATGCCGTCAAACCAGATCGCGCTCTGCTCACTAAGACGACCGCTGACGCGGATTTCGTAACGAGTTGGTTTTGCTGCGGGCGTCGCGTCGAATGACGTATCCGGATTAGAAAAATCTGTCGAGTTGCTCATGAGCAATATGACCTCCTGCCTATCTAACGATGTGATGAGGATAACAAAAAAAGGGATGGCGAGTCACCACCCGAAGGGATGGGAAAAGTGTGGTGGCAAGTGTGGTAAGTTGTGAGATGAGAAGGATAGGGGATCGCTAAAGGATACCTAACTCACGGGCGCGATCAATTGCGGCAGCGCGCCGCGACACGCCCAATTTGCCATAGAGGTTGCGGGCGTGCCACTTGACCGTGTTGAGGGAGAGATGGAGTTCATCTGCGATCTGTTGATGCATTAGGTTGGCAGCCATCAGACGCAGGATCTGCTGTTCTCGCTCCTTTAGTGGCTCTATGAGATCGGGGATTGGAGATTGGAGATTGGGGATTGGGGACCGTGCTGGCGTGGTATCAATGACTGTTGCATCGCTTGTGAAGGCAGTCAGTAGATTTGTAATATAAGCGGGTGCCATCCCGCGCTCTGCCGCTTGCTGTAACAACCGCTGCATAGGTAGTCCGTAATCAAGGAAGATGCGGACGTACCCTTCGGAAGCAGCGAGATCGCAGGCACGGCTGAGGGGCTCAAGCGCACTATCCAATTCACCGCTTGCAGAATGGGCGAGTGCTTGTAGCGCAAGAATCTTGATCAGATTGTCAGTCCAGCCGCGAGAAGTGGCAATCTCTGCCAGGCTGGTCAGCCGGAAGAATGCTTGTCCCGGCTGATTTTGGGTGAGTTCGAACCAAGCCAACGTCAGTTGACTGAAGCATTCTTGATGGTCCATCGTATCGGGCTGTTGTTCTTGGTGGATTCTTGTCCACTCTATCGCTTGTCTCGGCGGGGATAAATGGTCGCAATTCGCATTCTGTCTGAGCCAGGCGCGTACTTGACATGTGGCGACATACGCCTCACGCATCCGATCGCCCATCTGCTGTGCCAAGGAGGTTGCCCGTTTCCAAAGCACCTGTGCCGCAGGTTCGTCGCGCTGTGTTGCTTTGAGCCAGGCCATCGAGACCAGCCCGTCAAAGATGATTGTTGATTCCGTTAGCAATTCACCCAACTGGATGGCTTGGTCGATGGATTCTTCGGCGGCTTGGAGATCGTTGCGCTCATAGAGAATCTGTCCCAACCCTGCATAGGCAATTCCAGCAAGTGGAAAAGGTTGTCCATGATTGCGGGCCAGCCCGGCTGCGATTTCTTCCTCATACAATGCGGCGGCATCGGTCAAGCGCCCCTGAATGATGTAGGCAGCGGCCAGATCGCTTGCCGCACTCGCAGCCGTATAGATATTATCCAGTGCCAGCGCATCTCTTCTTGCTTGCTGCAAAAATTGAATGGCTGGCTTGATTTGCCCAGCGAGCAGATGGGTGAAGCCCAAGTTATAGCGGACCACATTCTGGATAATGCGGTTGTCCTCTGGTAGATCAGCCAATGCTTGCCGCAAAAGCTGGAGCCCCTCATCGATCTTTCCTTGGCGACGGGCGACATACGCATACATGGCCGCGATGTGGGCGCGAATCTCTTTACCCAAAGTGGTGGATAGGTCCGCCGCCGTTTGCTGCGCACGCTCGGCATCCTGGAGACGAGTTTCCATCGCTTCCACTTGGCCCATGAGAAGCAGAACCCACGCGTGATAGACACAGAGGAAGGGACGAACCTGGATGATGCTCTCGGGAAGAGCGTCGAACCATTTCCCCACTTTGCGGAGCTGACCTTGCTTCAACACACGGAGTATGTTGGATTCAACCAAAGCGGCGGCTTGACCGAAATCTTCAGCGGCCAGGTTATGGCGGAGTGCCTCATCGATCAATTCGTGTTTGGCAAACCAGGCGGCCGCACGCTGGTGTAACTGTTGTATCTCTGACGCACTCAATTCCTGTGTCAGGCGATAACGGAGCAAATCGGCGAAAAGGTGGTGATAGCGATACCATATGCGCTGGTTATCCAGGGCAATCAGAAAGAGCCCGGCCTGTTCCAGATAGATCAAGGTCTCGTGACCCTCGTCTCGCTCTGTAACCGCCTCGCAAAGAGGAGCTGTCAGGCGTTGGAGGATAGCGGTTTGCAACAGGAACTCCTGGACGTGTGCCGGCTGACCTTCAAGCACTTCGATCATCAGGTAATCGACCACGTAGCGATCATCCCCAGAGAAACGCTCAATGAAGTCGGCTGCATCGCTCACATTTTGCAGTGATAAGGCGGCCATTTGCAATCCAGCCACCCAACCTTCCGTCCGTTGCTCCAAGGCTTGAATCTGAGCCAAATTCAACGCCAGACCCATTGTTTGGTTCAGAAACTGGCCTGTTTCATCGGTTGTGAAACGCAAATCATTGACGCGGATCTCGGTCATTTGCTGTTGCACGCGCAATCGGGCCAGGGGCAGAGGTGGATCCTCGCGGGTGAGCACGACCAGATGGAGTTGGGGGGACAAATGGTCAAGGAGAAAGTTCAGCGTCTGGTGAATCTCGGCGGCATCGATCAAGTGATAGTCATCCAAGACAAGTATGATCCGGTCAGGAGAGGCTGCAATTTCGTTGATCAGGCTGATCAGCACGGTCTCAAAAGGTGGGTCAACGGGTGCTTCCAGCAAGGTTTGCGCAGCTCGACCCAGATCGGGACGCACCGTTTGGAGTGCTGCAATGATGTACAGCCAGAAACGGGTGGCGTCGCTATCGGCTTCATCAAGGGAAAGCCAGGCAGGGAACTGGTTGAGTTGCTGAAACCAATCACTGACCAACGTGGTTTTGCCCGCACCGGCTGGGGCAGCGATCAGGGTGAGCTTGCGCTGGAGCCCTTTATTTAGACGTTCGACCAAGCGCGCACGGGAGACGAAGGCGGGGTGTGGCGGCGGGATGTAGAGTTTGGTTTGCAGGATAGGGATGGCCATACGGTCTCACCCTTTTCAATAATCGGTAGACTACCTTCTCGTCGGGCATCCTCAAGCATAGCTTATTATAATATGGGAGAGTACGCGTTACAAGTGCAAATAAATCAGCTGATCGGTTAGTAGCTCGATAGAGTTCTAAGCTTTACCCACAAGTTGGCGTGAATGTGATGCCCACCCAGCGGTTTTAACTCTGAGCTACCAAACAACGCTCCATCAATCGGGCTGGTTCGTCCGCCAGCCAGCCTGGTTTAGCAGGCACCGTTTGGTAGCCGGATGGCTTTAGCCTCGGGCAGGCATCGATTGATCGGCTTCTCTGACTAAAGTCCGAACGCCCTCTTTAGGCTATATGATATAATTAGGGATGCCAAACGATAGCGTAGATAACCTCCATAGATTCAAGGGAGTCACCAATGGTTTCCAGTCAGCCACAGCCCAGACCCTCACAGGCTACTCATCGCCTCCGTGTCCCAGTCCAGCCCACCCTGTTTATCGGCCGGGATAAGGAACTGGCCGAAGTTGCCAACTGCCTGGCCGATCCGAATTGTCGTATGTTGACCCTAGTGGGCATGGGCGGTATCGGGAAGACGCGCTTAGCCATCCAAGTGGCGACGCAATGCCAGACTGGGTTTGCTGACGGTATCCATTTCATCCCCTTGCAGTCGGTTCAATCCGTTGAATTTTTGCCCGCGGCCATGGCCGATATACTGCAAATTACGCTGGCTAGTCAGAAGCCCCCGTTCCAACAGATATGTGACTCTCTGCGTGATCGGCAATTATTGTTAGTGTTAGATAATTTTGAGCACCTGCTAGGAGGAGACGGACCAGGACTACTGAGTCAACTGCTAGCTGTGGTCCCACAGATCAAATTGTTGATTACCGCGCGTGAAGCGCTGCACATGCGCGAGGAATGGCTCTACCCCGTGGAAGGGTTGCCTTTCCCCACGTCGGCATTGCCAACCTCACCGACTGAATTTGCAGCGGTCGAACTGTTTGTGGAACGTGCCCGTCAGGTACGCCATGATTTTGCGGTAGATGAAGACCCGGCCGCGCTGAACCGCATCTGCCAACTGGTAGACGGCATGCCCCTGGCCCTTGAATTGGCCGCAACCTGGGCCAGAAGTCTGACCTGCGCCGAAATTGCGGCTGAGATTCAAGGGGGTCTCAACTTTCTCAGCACCAGCCTACGCAACATGCCGGCGCGTCATCGCAGTATTCAGGCGATTTTTGACCATACCTGGCAGCAGCTAACCGAAAACGAACAAGCCGTTTTTGCCTGCGTATCCGTATTCCGTGGCGGCTTTAACCGCCACGCTGCGACCGCGGTAACCGATGCTTCATTGCCGCAGCTTTCATCTTTGCAGGACAAAGCCTTACTGCGTTGGGAACCGGCAGCTACGACAGCAAGAGTGAGCGGACGTTACCAAGTTCACGAGTTGTTGCGCCAATATGGTGCTGAACAATTGGCCCAATCTCCGGTTGAGGAAGTTGCCACGCATGATGCCCACTGCGCCTATTTTTGCGATTTTCTGCATATCCGCCGAACAGATGTAAATAGTGGACGGCAACGGGAGGCTTTCCTCGAGATTCGGGCTGAGCTTGAAAACATCCGGGCGGCCTGGCAGTGGGCTATCAAGCGGGCTCGGGTACACGATATTCAAAAAGCCAACTATACGTTCTTCCTTTTCTGTAATGCGCAAGGCCGTTACGTTGAAGGGATCAATGCCTTTGAAAAGGCGATCCAAGTGTTGGATGAGGAGACTACAGACGAACAAACGGAGGCCACCCTGGCCGCACTGCAATGTGCTTTGGCGTGGTTGACGATTCGTCTGGGCCGTGTGGTGCAGGCCAAAACCTTGTTAGAACGCAGCCGGTCCATCTTTCAGCGGCTGCATATTGACCCACACCCCGGCATGGGAACCGAGCCCTTGACGGTCCTGGCAACGCTAGCAAATGTTGTGGGCGATTATGCCGAAGCAGCTAGGCAGGGTGAGGAAGCGCGTCGCCGCAATGAAGCCCGGGACGACAAAATTAACCTCACCCTGGATCTGTTTGCGTTAACCAGCTCGGCTTATGCACAAGGGCAATATGAGGCGGCTCGCGATTATGCCCAACAAGCCTACGACCTGACCGAAGAGAGCCAAAATCACTGGTTTATGGCCTATGTCCTTAACGAGATGGGCAACGTTGCCCGGACCTTGGCTGATTTTCAGAAAGCCCGACAGCATTTTCAGGCCTGCTATGCCATACGCGAAACGTTTGCGGACCCGGAAGGGATGGCGCTGGCCCTAAGCCAGTTGGGAAAGGTGGCTATCTTGCAGGAAAATTATGCCGAGGCGACGCAATTGTTTGAGCAGAGCCTGTCTCTCTACCAGGAAATTAGTGATCATGGTGGTGAGGCTATTGCCCGCAATGGTTTGGGCAGGCAGCGTTGCTTCAGAGCCACCATGTGGCGGCCCAGGAACAGTTTCGCCAAGCCTTACAGATTGCTGTCGAGATTCAAATTGTGCCCCTCACACTTTCGTTACTCGTTGGCATTAGCGACTTGCTACTCCAGAGTGATCAAACCGCGCACGGGCTGGAGTTGTTGGCCTTGGCTGCGCGTCATCCGGCCAGTGAAGATGAAACCAAAACCCAGGCGCAACAGCGTCTGGCTCATTATGAATCTGCGCACTCACCCGAGTTCGTCGTAGCGGCGAAACAGGCCGCCCCAACGCTTGATCTGTCTGTCGTGACCGGACATCTGCTGAAAGCATTATCAGAACCGTTCCAGTCGACCGCCGAGACCGGACCTCGCTTCATTCCCAAAGCAGACCAACCCTTGATTGAACCGCTGAGTGAACGGGAACTGGAAGTCCTTCACTATATCGCCGCCGGGCTGCAAAACCGCGAAATTGCCACCAAGATGATCGTCACCTTGAGTACGGTGAAAACCCATATCAACAATATTTACCGCAAGCTGGACGTAACGAACCGCGTCCAGGCGGTTACGCGCTCGACAGAACTGGGCCTGCTGTAAGCTTTCTCCACCCCCTATTTTGCCACACTCCATCCCCCCTTATTTGCCGAACTCCACCCCCCTGTATTGCGAAACTCCACTCTTTGCCCGATGACACTCCACCCCTTTCGCTTCTATACTGGATCATAAGTTGCAACGGCAACTGTCAGACAAATCGTCGAAACGATGACAAGAACCTTGTATATCCCGGCGCAAGTAAGCTAATGGTTCCGCACGCCCCTCACCAGAGGTAGGAAACGAACATAACCGCCGTGGTATATACACCGCTATGTACCAGTCTATGAAGAAAGGGAAATTACCATGAACCATCTAAAGTTAAACAACAAAATTGCCGTGATTACCGGCGGCAACAGCGGCATTGGCCTGGCAACGGCCAAACTATTTCATCAGGAAGGGGCCATCGTGATCATCACGGGGCGCGACCAAGCGCGACTGGATAAGGCGGCGCAAGAGATCGGCGAGCGCAGTGAAGCCATCCGCGCCGATACGTCTCAGGTCCAAGATGTTGTCAGCTTGTTTAACCAAGTTGAACAACGGTATGACCGCATCGATATTCTGTTTGTCAACGCCGCCATTGCCAAGCCCCGACCCATCGCTGCGGTTGACGAAGCCGTTTTTGATGAACAGATGGACACCAATGTGAAAGGCGTATTTTTTACGGTGCAACAAGCAAGTTCATTACTCAGCCAGGGTGCCTCGGTTATTTTGAACACCGGCGTGGCCAATCAAGTGGGGATGGCCAATAATGCGGTCTTTGCGGCTAGTAAAGCAGCCATCCGCTCGCTGGCTAGAACCCTATCCGCCAGCTTCCTGGACAGAAACATCCGAGTCAATGCCCTGAGTCCGGGTATTACGGAGACCCCATTTTGGAGCACCGATAAGTTGGGGATACCCCAAGAAGCCATCGCGGGTTTTCAGCAGCAACTCATGGGGCGGATCCCCCTGCATCGCATGGGTCGCCCGGATGAAATTGCCAAGGTTGCGTTGTTCCTGGCATCCGAAGATTCTTCATTTCTGTTGGGTACAGAAGTTGTCGCCGATGGTGGTTTTACCCAGCTGTAGGAACACCGATCAAATAAGTCTATCAAATAAGTCAGTCAAGGTGACTGTCACTTTGAACGTGACAGTCACCCGAAATTGATACAGCCAATCAGCTTGGCTGAAGTGCGAACAAGCTGAATAGCTACCTGCAAGGAAAACATATCATGAACAAACGCAAGAACATTTCACCAGAGAAATACGGACCTTGGGCTGTTGTCACCGGTGGTACATCCGGCATCGGTGCCGCGTTTGCCAACCAACTGGCCGAGCGCGGCCTCAACATCGTGCTGGTCGCGCGCCGACGCGAGTCCCTCGAGAGTAAGTCCCAGGAGCTTGCGCAGGCTTACGGTGTTGATGTACGTACTGTGCAAGCTGACCTGAGTGAGCCGAATGCCATCGATGCCGTTGTCGAGGCGACCAACGATATTGAGGTTGGGCTGCTGGTCGCCAACGCGGCAGTCGAGCAGTTCGGCGCATTCATCAAGGCAGATCGCGACAGTCTTAGCCAACTGATTCAGTTAAATATCACGTCGCAGATGGAGTTGGTCTATCTATTCGGCCAGCAGATGAGCGCACGCGGACGCGGTGGCATCGTGATGCTGTCCGGCACTATCGGCTATAGCCCTGCTCCCTATCTGGCGAACTATGCAGCGTCCAAATCATATATCGTCAGTTTGGGCGAGTCGCTCTATTATGAACTGAAGAAGCAGGGCGTGGACGTGCTTGTGCTGTCGCCTGGTATGACAAGGACGCCCATGGCCGACCGCATCACGGGCATTGACTTTTCAAAGATGCCACTCCCCTTTATGGCGCCAGAACCCACAGCCGCCGCGGCGCTGGCCGCGCTGGGCAAGCGACCGTCAGTCATTCCGGGCCGCATCAACAATGTACTGGCCTTTATGGGGAAGCATATTATGGGACGCAAAGCCAGCGTGAATCTGTTCGGTGGCCTGCTGGAAAGGGCCGTGTCACCTGAACTGATATAAGCAGGCATTTAGAATATGTGTACCAATCTGCACATGAGTTCCGACCGTAGGGGCGTTGCGCATCGGCGAGCGCCCCAAAAGCGGGGAGAACATCGACCCAAATTGCGCCATTTACTACGTTCAGACAAAAATAAGCAGATGTGTTGAATCACATCTATACCAAACAGGAGACGCCAAATGTTGACTACGACTAACACCACTCAGACTTCGTTGATCGAGCAGATTAGCACCGGTGCGCGCAGGTTAGCTGTTGCACTCGGCAGGCAACGCCACATGGAAATCATCCGCAAGATAGTGCATCCTCCCTTTTTGGCCAATCGGTTATCTGGAACGAAGGCGGTCAAGAAGATTGCACAAAATGCACAGCAGCGTGAAGCCAACAAAATGGCGACCACCAACGGGGAAATTGAACGTCTCGAATTGGCAGTCCGGCAAGGGAGCGTCAATGCCATATAGGTGGCTAGTGTGGCTATGGTCAGACAAGATGGTCACTCGTCCCAACGGTTGGTAAAGCGTAACTTTATGATTGGAAGGCGGACACGTGACCACTGAACACGTTCAGATATTGGCAGGATCCATCTCAAGTCTCATTTTCGTCAGCGGCACGCTCAGTATGCTGCTGAAGACCTGGCGGACGCACAATGTTGATTCGTATAGTATGATAAGCCTGGTGCTGAACCACTTTGGCAATTTGCTATACTGGATTTATGTCATCAGTCTGCCAGTAGGGCCTATCTACATCATGCATGGGTTCTACACCGTTGCGAACCTCCTGATGCTGATCTGGTACTTCCGCTATCGTCATCAGCCAGAGACGACGGAACCAGCGAAGCGCATTGCGCAAACGATACAAATCCCTATTCTGGGATTATTGACAAGAACCCTTAAAAAGGTATATTTCAGCGGTACAAGCTCGGAAACTACACTGAAAAGACTGCTTGAGATCGCCAGTTTCTCTGTACCGAGATTTATGCGCCACCAATTGCCAGAATCACACTACTGCCTAATATGGGGTCATTCGGGAGCAGCAATGTTTGAGAACCGTTTCATTGGACTTGTCGAGGGGAAATCATGAAACAGCGTGACAAAACTCAAATTCTCGTGCTGGGTGGCGGATATGCGGGTACACTCACTGCGCTTCGCTTGAGTCGCAAAGTGCGCCGCGACCGACTACAGATCACTTTAGTCAATGGCAGCGACCATTTCGTTGAGCGTATTCGGTTCCACCAACAAGCGGCAAACCAACGTCTGACGCAGTATGCTTATGCTGATTTATTGCGCGGAACGGGCGTGAGCTTTATAGAAGGATGGGTAACAGGGTTGTCGCCCGCCCAACAGACGATCACGGTACACACGGCGGGTGACGACGTCCAAATGACATATGACTATCTCGTTTATGCGCTTGGGAGCATGGTTGATACCCAGAGCGTGCCGGGCGTTAGCGAATACGCCTTCTCTTTGAGCACGGAAGCGGCCACCCAAGCGCTGCTAAGAGCCAATCCGAAAAATAAGGGTGCAAAAAAAAGTGCAGAATCAGAGAAAGCGCTCAGCAGCCCGAAAGGCGATGAAAGCACAGGAAAAATGGACCAGAGCGAGAAAATTCTGGGACTTTTTCTCCCATCGAACGAGAATGCGACGGAAGCGATTCATCCAGGAAAAAGTGCGTTCAACAACCCAACGGCGGGAGCGATAGTTGGGAATGGAGGCTTTGTCGATTTGTTCTTCGCCACGAGAGCGAATATGAGCAGTATACCCCCATTGAGCGACAGTTTCGCGCACCTCATCATAATCATAGCCCTTGTCCAGACAGAGATGTTGAGGCGCTTCAGCGGTTGGTTCAGGTCGTTCAATGGGAATGGATTCCAGGGTCTGGTCTACCATTTTCATGTCATTGCGATTCGCCCCTCGATCTCAATCCCAAGGGAATACCAGCGCCATCGGTCAGGAGGCTGCGTTTGGTGCCCTGCTTGGCGCGGTCGGTGGGATTGGGACCCGTTTTCGCCACCCAAGGGTGCTTTGTTCATGGCGCCATCCATCGATTGCCATTGCCAGTCGATCCCCGCGACTTGATTATATGCCAGCAACCCTTTGCGCCACATCTGTGCGAAGAGTCCTGCTTGAGTCCATTCCTGAAAGCGATCATGAACTGTACTGGCCGCCCCGAGACAGCGTGGCAGGGCTTTCCAGTGGCATCCAGTCCGCAGCACGTAAAAGATGGCATTCAGAGCCAACCGGTCCTCCATCCGTGGTCGTCCCGCTTTTTTCTTGGCTTTTTGGGGCGGGATCAACGGTTTGATTCTTTCCCATAGGCTATTTGTTATGAGAAATTTGGCATTGATTTCTGTTGTGACATACATTCTTGTCTCCTTTTTCTAGGGATTTTCCTATTTTCTTGAAGACAAGTTTACATAATTTATGTTTGATCTACATATGCATTCCGTTTGTCTTTCGTTTGTCTTTGCAATTTATTTTGTGAATTTACTTTTCGGATTGGCACTAAGCCACCTACCGAAGATTGCTGCACAAGATGGGCGTTTACTCATCTGCGGCGGCGGATTGACTGGTATCGAAGCGGCAACAGAATTGGCCGAAACCTATCCAAAGCTTCGGGTGACTCTGGTCACCAAAGGCGCATTTGGCGAACAGCTTTCACTGCGGGGTCAACAACATCTACGGCACGCATTTGACCGGCTAAACATTGACGTGATTGAGCAAAAAACGATCAGATCTCTTCAACCCAATCACGCGGTCTGCGCGGATGACTCGACAATTCCTTTTGATATCTGTTTATGGGCGGGTGCGTTCTCGGTGCCAACCCTCGCCTGCCATGTCGGGTTGCTCGTGAATAAGGGCGGGCAAATCATCGTTGACGAGCATCTACGTGCAAAGCTCTGGCCCAACATCTATGCCGTCGGAGACGCCGCCACGTTGGAAGAAGTGCTACCGATTCCTATTCGCATGGCCTGTGCCACGGCTGCCCCGATGGGTGCCTATGTTGGCACCTATTTAGCCGCCATCATCGAGGGTCGCAAACAACAGGCACCCTATCGTTTTCGCTATCTCCTCCGTTGCATCAGCCTGGGCAGGCATGATGGGCTGGTGCAACTTGTAGAAGCCGATGATACAGTAAAGAATCGTGTGGTGACAGGTTGGCTAGGCGCAAAGATCAAGGAGTTGGTTTGCCGCGGTACAATCTGGAATATGCAGTTCGAGCGACAGCTGGCTGCTTTGCTCGCCGGTAGCCGCCAGAATCACCCTCGAGAAGTAGAGAAGCCGAGCCAACAGACTACATGAAGGGCAATGTATAGCAGAATGAACCGAGAAACCCATGAGCGAATTCATCACCTTCAAACGCTGGTCTCTTAACGAAGGACGACAGGAATCCGAACTGGTCGCCCTCATCCAGAATGAAATCGTCCCCACCTACCAGAAGCTGCCTGGCTGCATTAGCATTGGACTGTTGCGCATCGATGGTACGCGTGCCTATTTGGCGACCCAGCATTGGGAGAGTCGAGCTGCGCGCGATGCCGCAACATCGTCAGCGTTCTATCAGGAATGGTTTGAATCATACAAGCCGACGCTCGAACGGTGGGACGAGTTGATGACCTTTGAAGATGAGTGGGAGAGCGAAGATATACCCCTAGTTAGGTTGCCGGAGTAAGTACCGACACACCACAAGAGGGGTAGATCGTGACAATTCCAAAAGCTGCAGTTTGTCCACCTCGCCACGCACGAAAGAAAGAGCAGAGTATCTTGCTCCGTTGACGGTTGATCATATCGATTCTACAGCGAAGGAGCGAGATTGGCCTAACTTTCTTCGAGACGAGCGGGTCGCCAGCTTCTTTGACGCGACCGACGAGATCTCTTTGTTTTCATATGATGCACTTGTGGACACGTGTCTCGGTAAAAGGTATGAACCTAGCACTGATACAGCCTAGCACCTTCATGAATCAGAGCGGCGAAACTGGCAGAATCTGAACCAATGCATAATGTGACAGCCCGGTTACGCTAAACATTAAGCGAGAATGTCACTTTACACAGTAAATGTCAGGATTCTTGGCTCTCACGCAATTTTGCTGAAGAACTATTGCGTACCTCGAGGACGACATTTATGAGTCCCGTGTGGATCAGCAAAAGTGCGCATGAACCAAATTTTATGACAGATACCAATAAAAGTGACACAACGTTGCGTACTATGGCAATTTCGGCCAGTTCTTTATCCCGGCCGATAAATGGGGTGAGCACTGGGGCCGGAGGCGATGGGCTGCCTGTAAGGAGCTGGGCTGTGGCTGGCTGGAAACCATTAGCGATTTCCCCGAATCTATGACGGCTATCTACGCGATCATTGTGCCCTTCGTGTTTCAATTTCTCATTCAATCGATGGTTACTCTAGCTCTGCTTTTGGAACGGCTTCAACAGCGTATCAATTTGGGTACAGATCATCATAACAACCATTGTTCAAGAACAGGGATTACTTCGTTCACAAGCAATTCAAAGGGCGTGTTACGACCACGAGTTTGAGCGTCAGTATAGGTGGCCTCATCTATTTTTTTGGCCATCCTGTCTAGCAGGGCCTCACAATTTCTTTGCTCACGGGTTAATAGCTGTACCGTTCCGAGTGCATGGGTTGCCATAACCACAGCTAGCGCATAGCAATGCCGACGTTCCAGCAAATGCGCAGTTGCAGCCTGTACCTTGCCCTTCACGAGAACGAGTTGATATTGCTGCACGAGCCTCAGGGCCTCACACAGGTTGTCGGTAGCTGTTTCCAGATCGTTTTGTGCAAGGCAAATGAAACTGGACGATACGAGAGAACGGGTGATCCAGTATACACGTCTCAGCTCGCGAAAAATTGCCATACTTTCAGCGTTTTTTTCTTTGGCCGCTTGCAGATCGTTTATTGTATAGGCACACATGCTCAAACCGCTAAGAATAACAGCAGTCAAGAGCCGATGTTTCGTCTTCCGTATTATTTTGTAGGCCCTTTCGTAATAAATCTTCGCCTGCTGAACATCATCATTATCCACACTCATGAAGCCCAAGTTGTTCAAGCATTGTGCCAATCCAATTTCATACCCAACTGATTCATAAATCTTCATCACTTTGATGTGGTCTGCTCTAGCTGCTTCATAATATTTACGTCGTAACTTGATAGCTCCCAAGTCGATCATAGGCAGGGTACTTTCCAGCTGTAAACCCAGTTGGTCATAAAGCCTCAGAGCCGCCTCCAAACATTGCTCCGCCTTCTTAAATTCACCCAGAGATTGGTGAGCTCGCCCCAAGCAGGTTAAGGCAAAGGCAAGTTGCCGTTTATTGGGGCCTGAGCGTAGATGGGGCAATAGCGCCAACAGCTCGTTCCTGCTCGTCTGACCATCCCCAAGCTTTGTACGGTTGGCTGCACATTCGATTTGTAGCTGGTAATACAGATCCGCTACAGCAGCACGGTTAACAGATTGGTCGGTGACAAAATCGTGTAGCACGGACAGCCCCTTTTGAAAGATGGACAGCGCGTCCCAAGAAAGGGAACAGTGGCCAAAATATCCAGCCAGGATCGTGGTGTAACCGTAAAGGAGCGCAACACAGGTCTCTGTTTCAGTATCAACCTGAATCCTTGTCCATAGATAGTGCCAGGCTGCCAGGATATTGTCCAAATCAGCCGCGATCGTCTCCAGCATCGTTTCATTCGGTGCTGTCCTGATGTGTTGCTCTTGCCCTGCCAGTAGCTCACCGAAATAACGACTGTGGCGCGCCTGTACAGCGTGTTGTTCATCTTCATTCATCTGCTCGAAGGCAAACTGGCGCAACAACTCGTGCATCTCGTAGCGTCCCTGCCCAGCGGGCATCCGCTGGCGACAAAGCGACTTATCCACCAGCGCAGCGAGGTCTCGCAAGGAAGTGTTGGTCACTTGCTGGGCCGCTGCGCGCGTGAAAGGACTGCGAAAGACAGCAAGCTGTTGCAGGGCCTTTTGTTCTGAAGCGGTCAGGCGCTGCCAAGTCTGCTCAAAAACCACTTTCAGCGAACGATGTCGTTCGGGAACATTGCGTAAGCGTGTGTCTAGAATATCAAGATTGCGTTCAATCTCTTGGGCGATTTCCTGGCAGGACAGGGTGCGTATCCAGGCGGCGGCCAACTCTAACCCCAGCGGCATCCCATCGACCAACTGGCAGATACGAAGGAGATGCGGGATATCGTCCTGTGACGGGAGAAAGCTGGCTTCAATGCGGCGAACAGATTGCAGAAAGAGCTGGATAGCATTGTATGTTTCAAGATCTGCCGCTTCAACCGAAGGCCAATCAGCGGGGTTGGGGAAAGCCATCCCCCGCACTTCATAGCCCCATTCCTCCTGTAAACGAAGGCGTTCGCGTGAGGTGACAAGGAGTTTCATCTGCGGGGCTGCTCGGAGTATATCAGCCAGTAAATCTACGCCATCAAGCAAATGCTCGACGTTGTCAATAATCAGGCAGCGGCGTTTTTGGCTCAAATGATCAAGCAACTGGGTCTTGGGGGCAGCTTCGTCATAAAAGTTGATATCGAGGGCTTCAGCGATAGCCGAGACAATAAACTCAGGATCGCTTACCGAAGCCAGCCCGATGAAGTAAACTCCATCGGGAAAAGCGTCGCTGACTTGCGCGGCCGCAGCCAGGGCTAGCCGCGTCTTGCCGATGCCGCCCGGGCCGACTAAGGTCAAAAGGCGACAATTTGCTTCGCCTTGCAAAAGTTGCTTGATCTCAACTAGTTCCTGTTCCCGGCCAATGAAGGGGGTTGGTTGAGGCGGCAAATTTTGCCGGGGTGGGTGATGGAGATCCGTTTGCGTTTGGTCTTCTTTTGGTTGGGCCAGGTCCGAGATAAGTTGTTGAGCTGTTGCTTGCCAATCGAGCGTCTGCCCTCGGGCTTTTGCTCCTGTGACCGCTTCGGAAGGTAAATCGGCTGCCAGTTTGTCCCAAAGCCGACGGGCATTCTCTTTCGTCTCAAACGTGCCGGCGGGGTGATATTCGGCCAGCGACAGCAGTTCCACCGCCTGTTGAATATCACCGTCCGGCACCGAGAGTTTGGCGGCACCAACAAATATATCAAGCGCGATTGGCGCTAATCGGTGCTTGATTGACCATGTGAGCGCTTGGTGGTAATTATCTTGAGCATCGTCTGCGCGATCGGTAACGGCGGCAACGTGACCCAAATGGCGTAGGGTAGAAGCAAGTTCCGGTTCATTGTTGATTTCTGTCCAGAAGTTATGCGATTCTTGGTATAGCTTTTTTGCACTCTGATAGTCCCCTTGTTCATATAGCACCACGCCCAAGTCTGTTGAAACCTTTGCTGCATTGTATCGAAGACCTGCGTCTTTGAGGGTATCTAAATTCAAACAATATAGACGCTCTGCTTTTTTATGATTTCCCCATAGTCGATGAGCACCGGCCAGGAGCGCAAGAGCATTACTTGAATTTGCATTTTGGCCAGCCATCTCGACCCTGGACAGACAGTGCTCTGCAAGTGCCATCGCTTGCTCTTTGTTCCCTTGGATAAGAGCCAGATAGCAAAAGTCTCGCGACGGATCTCCTATTGACCTGACATGGTCAGTTCTTTGCTGAAAAGACATCACCTCTTTGAATAGCTGGTCTGCTTCTGTATACTCACCAACTATTATAGAAATCTGACCCAGCATGCGAATAAATGGGCTTTCGATAAACTGATCGTCACTCTCCCCGCAAAGTACTAATCCTTGCCGTAAGAACCATTTGGCTTTAGCAATTTGGCCCTCTTCAAGATGAATCGAACCCAAAAGATGAAGGCATCGTGCTTCACCTGACCGATCACCAACTTCAGCGAGCAGTGCCATACTTTCTTGAGCAAGTTCTCTTGCTTGTTCATATGAACTTGTAAGTCGCTTCATATATCCCAAATGGAATAGAGATTTAGCTAGCTTTGGTTTAACAATCAAAGATGCAGACCGTAGGAGTGGTATTCCTTGTTCTGCCAACCTTTGCCCCTCTATGAACCTACCACTGAGAGCAACACACCAACCGTGCCCAGCAAGTAAAAAACCGAGAAGATTCTGGAATCCTGACGCGTTCCCAACATCAGCTTGTTCGCTCATGTGGTTTAAGGCTTCAATTGCTTGGCGAAAGGCTGCTTCCCCTTCACGAGCATTAGGAATACTCCATACCCATTCCGAGGCTTGTTCCATCAATTGGATATCACGATTGGAAAGTGCCCGATACCATGCAGTACGAATGTTGTCGATATCGTTCGTAAGGGTTTGACGTGCCTCGATTGCGTGCTTACCCCTTGTTTTCGCCGTCCGCTGTTGGGCAAAAAATGTATAGTAAGCACTATGTGCATTTTGTGTTAGGAGTTGAGCCTCATGCGTCAATCGTTCACCCGCAAATTGCCGGATTAATTCATGCATCTCGTAACGTCCATGCCTAGAGGCATCTTGGTTACGACGTAACAAAGCTTTATCCACCAATGCCGAAAGCAACGGCAGCGTCGCACCAGCCACTTGTTCAGCGGCTTCACGCAGACAACCACCTCGAAAGACCGATAGCTTACTGAGAACCCCTTGTTCCTCTGCCGACAGTCCCTGCCACGTCTGCTCAAAGACGGCTCTTAGACTGCGGTGGCGCTCCGGCACGTTGCGCATTGAGGTGGTGAGGAAATCCAGATTCCGTTCGATCTCCGTCGCAATTTCTCGACAACTTAAGGAACGAACCCAGGTTGCGGCCAATTCTAGCCCCAGCGGCATCCCATCGATCAACTGGCAAATACGCACAATTGGTGCAATGTCTTCATCCGCGATGGTAAAGCTCGCATTGGCACGTTGGGCGCGTTGAAGAAAAAGCTGTGCAGCAGGATTGGCCTCAATGGCTTCACGCCCCTCAGCCTCAGCCAGCACCGGAAAGCCGCTGACCGGAAAGTGCCATTCTTCTTGTAATCCCAGTGCCTCGCGAGAGGTTGCCAACAGCCTGACCTCGGCAGTCTCGGACAAGACCTCGGACAAGAGCACTACGCCATCAAGCAAATGCTCAAAATTGTCGATGATGATTAGCACCTTTTTTGGGCGCAAATAGTTCAGCAGTTGGGTCTTCGGTTCTACGCTGCCTTGCAAGGTGATATTAAGCTCTTCGGCGATGGTGGAGACGATGAATTCAGGTTCCTCCACCCCAGACAATCCAACAAAATAGATCCCATCCTGAAACTCAGCACCTGTCCGCCCTGCGGCTTCCAACGCCAACCGCGTCTTGCCGATGCCGCCCGGACCAACTAAGGTTAGCAGGCGGCAATCCTCCTGTTCAACAAGCAGTTGACGTAAGGAGGCCAATTCATCCTCGCGCCCGATAAACGCAGTTGGTTGAGGCGGGAGATTGGGCTTTGATTGCTGGTTACGGATATCTGTTTTTGCAATTTCCAGTTGCTTGGGTTCGGGCTTCCCTTGAACATCACGCCCATTCTCCACAGCCCCCAGCGCGCGCAAAGTTTTGCGCTGCCCCTCGGTGATGCCCGTCACCCCAGTAATATTCATCCGCTCGTAAGGCCGGTCGCTGCGCAGCGTTTTGAGGCACTCACCGGTCTGCACATCCCAGAGCTTGATGGTTTCGTCCGCACTGCTACTAACCAAGACGCGGCCATCGGGGCTGAAGGCGACAGAATAGACCGCGTTGGTGTGGCCCGGCAAGGTTTTGAGTTCTTGCCCGGTGGGGACCGCCCACAAGCGCACCGTTTGGTCATAACTGCCGCTGGCTAGGGTCTCCCCATTGGGGCTGAAAGCGACTGATCTGACCGCGTTGGTGTGGCCCGGCAAGGTTTTGAGTTCCTGTCCGGTGGGGACATGCCACAAGCGCACCGTCTGGTCCCCACTGCCACTGGCCAGGGTCTCCCCATCGGGGCTGAAAGCGACTGACCAAATCCAGTGGGCGTGGCCTGACAAGGTTTTGAGTTCCTGTCCGGTGGGGACATGCCACAAGCGCACCGTCTGGTCCCCACTGCCACTGGCCAGGGTCTCCCCATCGGGGCTGAAGGCCACTGACATGACCGCGTTGGTGTGACCCGGCAAGGTTTTGAGCTCCTGTCCAGTGGGGACATGCCACAAGCGCACCGTCTGGTCCCCACTGCCACTGGCCAGGGTCTCCCCATCGGGGCTGAAGGCCACTAGACTGACCAAATCGGTGTGGCCTGACAACGTTTTGAGCCCTTGTCCGGTGTGAACAGCCCACAAGCGCACCGTCTGGTCAACACTGCCGCTGGCCAGGGTTTCTCCATCGGGGCTAAAGGCCACTGATATGACCGCGTTGGTGTGGCCGGGCAAGGTTTTAAGCTCCTGCCCGCTACGGACATGCCACAAGCGCACCGTCTGATCCCAACTGCCGCTGGCCAGAGTCTCCCCATCGGGACTGAAGGCGACTGACCTGCCCGCGTTGGTGTGGCCGGGCAAGGTTTTGAGTCCTTGCCCGCTGCGAACATGCCACAAGCGTACCGTCTGATCCTCACTGCCACTGGCCAGGGTCTCCCCATCGGGGCTGAAGGCGACTGACCAGACCAAGTTGGTGTGGCCCGGCAGGGTTTTGAGCCCTTGCCCGCTGCGGACATGCCACAAGCGTACCGTCTGGTCCCAACTGCCGCTGGCCAGGGTCTGACCATCGGGACTGAAGGTGACTGACCTGACCGCGCCGGTGTGGCCTGGCAAGGTTTTAAGCACTTGCCCGCTGTGGACCGCCCACAAGCGCACCGTCTGGTCATAACTGCCACTGGCCAGGGTCTGACCATCGGGACTGAAGGCGACTGAATTGACTGCGCCGGTGTGGCCGGGCAAGGTTTTGAGCCCCTGACCGCTGCGGACCGCCCACAAGCGCACCGTCTGATCCCAACTGCCGCTGGCCAGGGTCCCCCCATCGGGGCTGAAGGCGACTGAATTGACTGCGTCGGTGTGGTCCAGCAAGGTTTTGAGTCCCTGGCCGCTGCGGACCGCCCACAAGCGCACCGTCTGATCCCAACTGCCACTGGCCAGGGTCTCCCCATCGGGGCTGAAGGCGACTGAACTGACCGCGTGGGTGTGGCCTGGCAAGGTTTTGACCTCCTGCCCGCTGTGGACCGCCCACAAGCGTACCGTCTGGTCCCAACTGCCACTGGCCAGGGTCTCCCCATCGGGGCTGAAAGCGATTGACCAGACAATCCCCGTGTGACCCTCAAACGTCAGGAGAGGCTGACTATCCCTGGCTTGCCACACGCGGATCTGCCCATCTTCCGTGCCCGCCGCTAATAACTGGCCATTCGGGCTAAAGGCCACGGCCTCAATAGCCCCGAAGGTGTCCGTAAAAACGGTCCCGGCCAGATCAGCCCCCGTAAAATTGACGTCAGGCAAATTCACACCTCCTAGGTAGGCTTGCCACACCGAGAGTTGGGAAAAATCATAGCCCTTGAGATCGCTTTGGAGGTGCAGCAGCAGATTGAGGATGTTGCCTCCGACATAGCCGGAAGTGACGGGAGCCTTGGCTCGCAAGGTGTCCAGCAGTCGGCGCAACCGTGCCGCCAAATCCGCCTGCCCCAGTCTGGCCACCAACTGTGTCGCAATGGGCTGCAGGATGAGGCGGCTCTGGCTCTGGCGTAGGTAGTCCTTGGCCTGGGCCTTGAGCAGCGCATGGCGGCTGAAGTCGTCGAGGGTTTCTCTTTCAAGCTCCTCATAGACCTGTTCAATGAAGTGAGCGGTGGTGTACTCGGTGACCACATTTTGCAGCGTGAACCATACCTCCCCGCCAGCGTCACGCCGCTCCAAGAGGGAGCGCCGTTGTAAGGAGCGCAGAGCTTCCAGAAAATCCCGTCGCGCCGGCGGATGGACTAGATTATCCCAGAGCGTTTGGGCCGCAATGGCCTCCCGTTCCACCGCTAACCAGAGCATAATTTCGCGCTCCAGGGAGGACAGGCGGGCAAATTGCTGGTCCAACACGACTCGAATGTCGTCAAAGATGAGTGTCTCTTCAGCGAAGAATAGAGACACATCACCAGCAAACAGATCCTGAATCGTGTCGGTGATCAGTTTCAGCGCAAGTGGGTTGCCCGAGTAACGCTCACTTAGCCTATGAATCTGTGAATCCGAACTGGACAAGCCACGATCTGTTATAAATTGTAGGCTTACCTCGGCCGATAGCCCACTAAGAGGAAGAGATCGCACCAAATGCGTATCACCTTCCAACCGTCTGAATCCCGGTGGACGCTCTCGACTCGTCAGCAACAAGCAGCTTTGGTGGTCACTCTCACCCAAGCGCTGAATGAGCTGACCGTATTCTTCATAGCCACGGCGATAGTGTCCCGCCCGTTGGTTGTTATCTTGCAAGATGCTTTCATAATTATCCAATACCAGCAAACATGGCTGTTGCCGGAGATAGGTGAGCAGTAGACTCAGGATTTGATCTGGACTGGAGGGCATCTCGATCCTCTGTGGCGCTGCTAGAACTTGGAGCCAGTGCAACAGAATGTCCGTGAACGGAGGGGCATTGAGCAAGGAGCGCCAGATAATATGTTCAAAATGCACACCCTCATCACGCGTGCCTTTATTGGAAACGGGTTCCCAGTGGCTATCCATATGACCATCTGGCGCTGGTTTGGCTATTTTCTGAACTAGCCTCACCGCGAGTGACGTTTTCCCCATGCCTCCCATGCCGAGTATGGCCACGGATCGGCAGCGTTCGCTGAGCAACCATTTCTCCAGTTGCATCAATTCCATCTCTCTACCATAGAAGCGACCAATTTCAGGGGCTTCACCCCAATCAATATGTGGTGTGATCAAGGCTGACACGGCTGGTTGGGATGACGTGATGGAAAGCTGGCTTTCCGGCGTGTTCTTCCCGGCGCGGATCGCCTCCAGCTCTGCGGCCACCTGCCTCATGCTGTCGATGCGCTGCTGCTTATCCTTCACCAACATGCGCTGCAACAGAGCCACCAACGGCGGCGGTGTATCCGAGCGGAACTGGGTAATAGGCGGCACGGGCTTGCTCATGATGCCTGTGAGCAGGGCGGTGAGGCTCTTGCCCACAAAGGGTGGTCGTCCGGCCAGCATCTCATAGAGCAAGACCCCAAATGACCAGATATCGCTGCGGGTGTCCGGTTCTTCGTCGTTGAGGATTTCAGGACTGGCGTAGGCTGGACTGCCTAACAGCGCACCAGACTGGGTCAGGCGAACCTCATCGCGTATTAGCCGGGCGATGCCAAAGTCTGTCAGGCGGGGCGTCCCGTCCGCAGCCAGCAGCACATTGCCCGGCTTGAGGTCGCGGTGGATGATATCCAGGTGGTGGCTGCGGCTGAGTGCATCGGCCAATTCCAGACTCATATCGAGTATTTGCTCTAACGACAATGCATCGCCCTGATCGAGCAGGTCGCGCAGCGACCCACCGGACATATATTCCATCACGATACTCTGCTGCTCTTCATGCTCGAAGGCCGCAAACATCTTCACGATGTTGGGATGATCCAGTTGACGCAGTGCCTCGCTCTCACGCTGGAAGCGCTGCACAAACTCAGGGTGACGCTGCATCAGGTTGGGCTTGAGACGTTTGATGACCACGAGCTGACCGGTTTCAGTGTCATGTCCGCGGTAGACTTCGCCGTGACCGCCAGTCGCCAGCAAATCTTCGGTTATGTAGCGTTTTGATGGTGGCGTCGCCTCTTCTGGTGTGCCAGGGCGAAGGGGTGAGGGGGTGACAGAGGGATCTGGCGTCGCTATCTGGGCTGGCTCAATGACCCGCCGCGTCCGAATTGCCTCAAAAAGCGCAGTCGTTTCCTCTTCCGGTGGTACACCTAACTCTTCATCCAAAATGCGCACGCACTCATCATATTGTCGCACCGCCGCGGCCTGCTGACCTGCCAATGCAAAAAGCCGCATCAACTCGCGGTGAACCGGTTCATGCATTGCATCGATTGCCAGCCAGCGGCGCGCGTAATCGATAGCTGTTTCGTATTCACTCCGCAACTCATACACCTGTACTAACTTCGCCAACACGTCCGCATACTCTCGGCGGAGCCCATCCGCCTCAAAGAACTGCCAGTCGTCAAACTCCGGGCAATCCGTCAGCGTGAAGCCAGCCAGAAAATCATCCTGATAGAGCGTTGCCGCGGCAGTTAATCTTGCTAAACAATCATCGCATGATGCGTCGTCTGCGTGCTCGTGATTCGCACACACTGCCAGGTGCCGACGAAATTCCTCGACATCTACCCAGATATCCACATCCGCGGAAAGCTCGATCTCTTCGCGGTTCGAGTCAAAGCACGCGTCGCCAAGCGTACGCCGCAAGACAGAATATTCGCGGCGCAGGACCGAGCGTGCGGTCTGCTGCCGCGATTCAGGCCAGAAAAGGGTGGCCAACTTGTCGCGGCGTTGTACCTGCTTTGTTATGACTAAGTATACGAAAATAGCCATCACTTTGCGCCGCGGGATGGGGACGGGTTGATTATTGCGTTCAAGCTGGGGAGCGCCAAATAAGGTTAGTTTTAGTTGGAGCATAGCGCAAACGATTGAATCGGTTCAGACGGAGCAAGTTGCTCGGATTCCACTCATTATATCCGATCCGAGCAACTTGTTCAATACGGATCGATTTGAGGGAGCATCTCACTTTTGGGGCGAATGTGGAAAGCTGGTCGAGAGTGCCCCGAAACTAAGATACACCCCGGATCTGATGAAGTAAGGTGAGCGATTTTTGAGACGCTTTGTGAGCGCTCGCCGAGTATCCTATGGGCAGCGACACAAGCATCGTTCTGCATAATCGAATCTTCAACAAGGAGAATTCAAATGTTAGCTACTACTCGGGCAATTGAACCTTTGGTA
This sequence comes from Chloroflexi bacterium TSY, assembly GCA_019217005.1. The sequence continues at coordinate 34,154 of JAHBNG010000060.1, read as the reverse complement.
TCAGAGCAAGACATGGCGGTCGCTCATAGTCTGGCTATTGCTACTGCCAAGCAAGGCACGGAGGATCTGTTCGCCCACACAATTGACGGTTGTGACCAGATGCCGTCTCGCCATTTACTGGACCCGACGAGATTTTTAGTCATGTTAGAACGTCCAGCGGCTTTAGAACCTCAGGATGGTGCGCAACAGCGACACGCCAACGTCCGCTACGCAATCGCCAAACGGCAGCGGGCCGCTATCCTCGCCTGGATTGAAGACCACGGTCTGTCCGATCAGCTCACGCACATCGAAGTACTACCAGGCGGTAAGCTGATGCGTGGCGAAGGCACACCTGCGTTGGCGAAGTTGCTGCAACGCGCGCCGAACATTCTCTGTATCGCGCTGGTTGGGGACTTTGAAGTGGCGATAGTTGATGAAATTATACCGTAATCTGGTCAGTGGGTGTTTCAAAAGGGATCGGACGGTCGCTGTAGTTCCCTTTTTGGTTCCGGCTCTGCCGGGTTAGGAAGATCCAAATGAAATTATTCGCGTCAATTCAATTGTACAGCCACCTTGTTTATTATCAACTCTTCAAGAAGAACGCGGGCAACTACGTTGGGCAGTGGGATAATTACTGGCGTGGCGTGCAGGAAACTGGTCCAAAGGGCCAAGTCATGTGGGACAATGTACCAGATATGGCGTCAGCGGGGGATCTGAGACGCTTCAAGGAACATATGAATCCAGAGCTGCCCATCGTGGATCTGGGGTGTGGCAACGGACGGCAGACACGCTTTCTGGCCCAGCACTTTGCCCGCGTCGTCGGTGTCGATGTTTCACCCGCCGCCATCCAGAAGGCACAGGCAGAGACTGCGCCAGCTAGCAATATCGAGTTTCGTGTCCTGAACGCTATCAATCCTGAAGAAGCCGCGACATTCCATGATGAATTCGGGGATGTGAATATCTACGTGCGCGGCGTATTGCACGTCATTCAGAAGGCAGATCGCGCCAAATTTATGGAGAGTCAGTAGATCCAAATTTGGCGTTTTTGGCGATTTTCAGTCGAGATTGCAGGGATTTTGGAGTCATTTATTCAGATTTCGGTTACAGAAAACAACCTATTTCATATCTGAAAATCGCCCAAATCTAACGCAAAAACTAGATATCGACCAGCAAATTTGTATTTATGTCAACTGTTTAGCCAGAATTCTCTCTCAAAACCTGAAATTTGGATCTACTGAGAGTATGAAAATCTTGCTGGGTGAGCAGGGGTGTCTCTATCAGATCGAGGTCGGTCCAAGCGCTGTCAAGCACTTTATGGCGTTACCCAAAGAGAGCCGTTTTACCCTATTGCAACACATGCGCGACATAGTCCGTCACGGTATCAACCCCAGCGGGTTTGATCCTGCGGCAGACGATGGATATGCACAAGAGGATTGGTCGATCATCAAACAAGGGCAAGACGCAATTCACACAATCCCACTTGCTGGCGGTATCCAGGCTAAAGTGCCAGCTAACTACGTGCTGTTACGTCCCAAATCAGTCGAGATGATGCATCAAGTTGGCCATTTCAAAAATCCTTCAGAAATGGCAGTCTGATAACGAAACCTAACGAATTAAGAACCTATCCGAAAAGTGGTTGTGAGTCCAGCTAACTTCTGGGGTGAGAATGCACCGACACAGAACTTTTCGGATAAGCACTAAGCTCGACTTTGTACAATTTGGGCACATTAAAAAGTTAATAAAGAAGGAACAAAAGGGAAGCTGATGTAAGATAGGAGTGAGAAAACAACTATCACCTTATTTTTGCGCAACGAGAGCGTGATTCTATTCGTTCATGCAACTAGAGGGGGTTTCTAATCGGCCTCTAGATAGGATTTCAAGCAAATCAGAAGGTCACGAGAATAAGGATGTGAACTTAGCAGGTCAATCCGTGAAAGTGAGCCGTTCTGAAAAGAGAGAAAACCAGGTATTTGTAATAGATCTCGAACAATTCGTTTCTGCCGGAAAGGTTCAAATCTAGTATCCACGAGAGCTTGCTGATGGAAATGGCCTATCAAATTATGCGCCAAATCAGCCAAAAGGATAAGAGATTTTTGAGCTAGAAATAGGGTCTTGCGACGAGAAGCTAAGTGTAACCCCATTTTATCATTACGGAATTGTTCGATTTCAGCCGCACCTCGATTGTCATAATATGAAATGAAGTGACGCTTGGATGGCAATTTGATGGTCGAAATGTAGTAACTGACACAAATTTGCTCGTTTTTCACTCTTTTTTTGAGAAAAATGCGTACAGGGCGATTAAACTTGATAGGGGATGGAATTTCAGCCAGAAAGACGTCACCGCAAGGATCCCATCGAGTCACCTGTTGCGCCCACAGATGGGCACGACGGTTGGAGTTGCCCTTCATCATAAATTGATAGTTGCGGTTGAGCAGCCACCGAATATTTTCTTCACTACCTGCACCGCCATCGGTGCGCCAGACGACTCGCTCGCGTTTTTTTCTCGTCTAACTCTAATGAACTTTCCGTGGCAAGCACGGCTGGCTGAAACGATGGAGCTGTATGCTGACTCCCTGGATAGAGGTCTGACCAAACCGTTTCATGGTATTTAACCGAACTTACACGGACCAATTGGCGTCCCGTTGCGTTTTTTTGCCGCTAAAATAGCCTTTTTGACTTTTCTGTGCCTTTTTGCCGCATGGTAATCCGGATAGGTCAAAGTCTAACCACAAGAACCCTCGCCAATCGTGGTTGTGTATTTGGCTTAGAGGCTTGCAGATTTCGCTGACCACACTCTACCGATATTCATTAGAGTTAGGGCGTCTAATGTACGAGACATATTTGATTGCTCACTAAGCTGCTCCATCCCATAAATTTTCGCAAGGAGTCTTTCTGGTCTGACCTTTGTATTGAACTCAGTCAGCGTTGCGCAACCACATAATATGCTAACCAGCACCTGTTCCAACTTACTTGCTGGTGTATATTCATACGTTTTGACCGGTATTTCGATCTTCTTCAACGCAGTTAGCACTTTCTCTTGATGGTAGTGTGCCAGCAACGCAGCTAATGGTGCATACTGAGTATTGCTGATCTCGTTCGTTAGTCCGAATTCTATTGCCATGAATGCCTCCTTGGATCGGGTATCTCTAATGAATTTCTTTGAGGCTATCCTTTTTTCGGCATTTTGACGAATTTGATCGAATAGAATCAGGCTCTTATTGCGTCAACGAATAGAATTCCCTTCCCGTTGCGCAAAAATAAGGTATCAAAGAGAGGAGAGCCCAATGTTCCTTCCAGCAGAAATAATCCCGTTGTTCGAGAGCTTTCGCCCAGTCTTCACAGAACCGACGTACCAAAAGGCACTGGTCTTGGTGATAGGGACGGTGTTAACGAAGGGAAGACGAACGGTGACAGCGGCGTTGAGAGTGATGGGATTGGAGCAAGAGGGAGACTGGTCCAAGTATCACCATGTGCTGAATCGAGCGAAGTGGGATGGATTGATGTTGAGCTATATCTTACTGCACTTGATTGTGGATACGTTTGTGGTCATGGGAGCGCCAGTCGAGATAACGGTAGACGAGACGCTAGAAAGGCGCTGGGGTCCCAAGATCAGCAAACGAGGACACTGGCGAGATAGCCTGGCGTCAGGCCGGAAGATGAACGTAAGCACGAGCGGATTGCGGTGGCTGGTCTTCTGTGTGGTGGTCAAGTTGCCGTGGAGTGACCTCTACTGGTCGTTGCCCTTTCTGAGCGTCTTACTCACAACGCCGAAAGTCAGCGAAACGCTTAACAAGCGCCACCGGACAGTAGCGAAACGAACCATGCAGGTGGTGGCCTGGCTGCGTCGAGCTTTGCCAGGTCGAGAAATCAAGCTCATCGGCGATGGGGCTTACAGTGTGATCGAGTTGGGCTTGCGCTGTCAATCCCAAGGAGTCACCTTGATTGGGCCTCTGCGACTGGATGCGCGTCTCTTTGACTATCCACCCTCCCGTTTGAAACCTGACGGCACAAAACGACCTGGTCGTCCTCCTGTCGTTGGGCAGCGACTGCCCAATCTGGCAGATGTCGCCCTCTTCCAAACCACCTGTTGGCACCGCTGCCGCATTGACTGGTATGGTGGAGACTCTGAAGTCGTCGACTGGGCCACTGGCCTTGCCTTTTGGTACTCCACTGGCACTACCCCGCTCCTTCTGCGCTGGGTTTTAGTCCGCGATCCCAAAGGCCAAGCTGAGACCGTCGCTTACTTCTCCACCGACATTCATCAGGCTGCCCCCCACATCATCGCTGATTTCGTCAAACGCTGGTCCATTGAAGTCACTTTCGAGGAAGCCAGGGCTCATCTCGGTGTCGAAACTCAGCGCCAGTGGAGTGACTTGGCCATTGAGCGCACTACTCCTGCTCTCTTTGGTCTTTTCAGCCTTGTCATTTTGATGGCTCATGCCTTCTCTCCTGATGGCTCTATCCCTTTGCCTCAAGCTGCTTGGTATCACAAGACTCACGCCTCCTTCCATGACCTCCTCTCTCTGGTTCGCCGCCGCTTATGGTCCCATTTCCTTTTCCAGACATCCCACATTTCACCTGCTCTTCGTTTATTCTCTCCCTCTCAGGTGAACACCTTACTTTCTGCTGTCTGTTATTAACTTTTTAATGTGCTCAAAACTTACAAAGTCAAGCTTAGGAGACTCAAGTCATGAACGCACTATCAATAGAAACACCTGCGGCAAAGTCTGGCATTCTCGGTCGAGTTCTTTTTGTTGTCGTGTTGCTTTGTTTATTGGTCGGCTCCCATCTTGGACCTGTGCCAAAATACTTGAGCAATCGGATGGGGATGGAAGTTGGTGTCCCTTGGCTGCTTGCGGGCTTTGTGATTAGTTTTGGCATCATCATCATGGTCGCGCTGCGACTTGACGGTAAAAACTTGGGGGAAATTGGTCAGTGGCTGAGTGAAATGGGGTTGGGTAGACCGACCCATTGGCCCGCTATCGTTGTGGGCGCATTGGTCGGTGTCATCTGGGCCGCGCTCTTTATGTTCAGCATATTGCAAGTGAATCCCGAAACAGATGTGATGCAAATAAGTATCTACAGGGTAGTTGTGGCGGTAGTCCATGCAGGCGTGGCCTTGATGGAAGAAATCTTGGGCCGCGGGTATTTGATGAACCGCCTCAACCAGATTGCCGTACCCAATTGGGGACAAGTGCTTCTTGCAGCCTTGGTTTTTGCCGTCTATCACACAATTTGGGCATTTAACATCGACGGTTTCATTGTCAGTTTGGTATTCGGGCTGATTCTGTCCGGTCTCTATCTGTGGGGGAAGCGCAGTCTGACACCGGTCATTCTGGCCCATAGCCTGGCCGTTTTCTTAGCAGAGCCTTTTCCGATTATGCTGATTTTCTTGGCACCAACATTGTAGAATATCCACCGCAATCAGATGTCTGATAAGAAGGAGGTAGGTATGAAACTCTTGATCGTTCTACTTAATAAGTCGGTCAGCCAGGGGCAAAAAGTGAGCACAATGGTCGGCTATATCGTGGCCTGTCCGGTGGCGTTTGTGGGCGCGCTCTTTGGCGGATTAATGCTACCGCCGCTAGTGGGAACCCTGCTTTATGGGGCGATTCCGCTGGTTGTTGGCACGGGACCTGGCCCGAATAATCTGCGACGCCCAGTCATACCGCAACTCTCCGCTCTGGGAATCAAACACCTCCTGCACTTCCGGCATAGTAGCAAACGCCCGCACTTCCGGCGCAAACGAATCCGTCTGACCTTCCTGCTTCGCCAATCAACCAGATGGTTGATTCATCAATCGACCGCTATGCAACGCCAAACCCATCGAATGGTGGATTACAGTTGCCCACTTCTTGCTTATACTTGAGTAGAGCACAATCATTTTTATATAGGAGTCAGACCAAGAGAAATCACTGTTTACCATGTAACTAAGGAGACAAGAATGGATACGCAAACGGTCGCAACAATTCCAAGCATCCTCGGTGTACTTTTCTTACTAGCTTCATCATTTAGTATTTTGCCATCAAACATTGCCATATTCTTAGGAATCGCCTGTTTCATCATCGCTGGTGCAGTTTGGTCATGTAAGTCTGACAATTAGGGAACGGGTTCAAGAAAGCTTTATTTCATCATGTTCATTTTTTGGTAGTGGTTACAGGGTAACTGATGCGATCGGATTGACATCTGGTCGTAGCCTGAGAATCTCATCTCAAACGCGAATCGTCAGTCAACGGTGAACCACTAACCATTTTTTCACTTTTGGCCATTATTGGCTCTGATTGCACAAAACTTACGTTAAGCAAAGGAAAAATATATGCCCCCCATTGTCCAAACCCAAAACCTGTCTAAAGAATTCAAACACGCTGATGGCACCCCTGTCCATGCGGCCAAAGATGTCAACCTGACGATTGAAGAGGGCGAAATCTTTAGCCTCCTCGGACCAAACGGTGCCGGAAAAACCACCACCATCTCCATGATCAGCGGGTTGGTGGAACCTTCCAGCGGAGATGCCAGCATTGGCGGCTTCTCCATCACCAAGCAGCCCATCGAAGCCAAAAAGCTCATGGGCTTTATTCCTCAAGAGATCGCCCTCTACCCCGAACTAAGCGCACGCCAAAATCTAACCTTTTTTGGCCAAATGTACGGCATGAGCGGAGCGACACTCAACAAACGAGTCGATGAGGTTCTGGAATTCATCGATCTGACAGACCGGCAGAAAGATCGCATCGATACCTACTCCGGCGGTATGAAGCGGCGGGTCAACATTGGCGTCGGCTTGCTCCATCACCCCCAGCTTGTCTATATGGATGAGCCAACCGTTGGCATCGACCCGCAAAGCCGCCGCATTCTAGATACGGTCAAGCAGCTACGAGACGAGTACAACATGACCGTCCTCTACACCACCCACCTCATGGAAGAGGCCCAGGAATTGAGTGACCGCGTGGGGATTATCGACCACGGCGCGATTATTGCTTTGGGCACCCAGCACGAGCTAACCCAACGAGTCGGAGAAGAGGATCGGCTGGAGTTCATCATCGGCGAACAGAGCGCATCCGATTCGCTATTGGCCCAGCTTCAGTCCCAGGTCGTGAGAGTCTCCAAAATCACCTTTGATCCACCCGAGCAGTTTGCCGAAGGTAGCAGCGACTCAGTGCCAGGGCGTATCACTGCGTTTGCCAAAGAGGGACGCCGCGCGCTGCCAGAGCTGATCCAAGGCTTGGCAGACGCAGGCATCGAGATCCAGTCGGTACAAGTCAAAGAGCCGGATCTAGAGGCCGTTTTCTTGGCGTTAACAGGACGGGCATTACGGGACTAATATAGGAAGGGTGAAAAAGAAAGAATTATGTCAAAGATACTCAATTTCGCTTGGAAGGAGCTCTATACAACCTTCCAAGATCGGAATCTCATTCTGATCATGTTCATAACGCCCATTGTTATCTCGACCGTCATGGGTCTTGCCTTTGGCGGATTGGGTAGCGGGTCTGACTCATCTGGGCTGATGAATATCCCCATTGCCATTGTCAACCTGGACGAGGGTGCTAACTTTGGGGACCGATTTCCCGAGAGCGATGGCGCAGAGCCATCTCTGAGTGACTTAGAATTCGCAGTCGCTGGCGAACCGATTCCTGTGGGTACACTCCTCTTACAAAATGACAACCTGGCGGTTGATGAAGCCGATCTCTCGTCGGGTGATGCATCGTTTAACTTCGGCGACCAGTTGGTCAGCATCCTTCTGGCCGAAACTGTGACGGCAACAGAAACCACGACCAGCACCAACGGCGTAACCGAAACGAATCGCGTGAGAGGTGGATTCAATTTGGCCGATTTGACCTGCCCCCTATTCGAAGATCAAAGTACTAATGATAACGGGAACCCCTTTGGCTTTGAAGGGACGCTGGCCGATCTCTTTGACGCCACAGAAGTCTCCGAACCCGACGAAGCCAAAGCCGCGGTCGAGCGAGGAGAATACGTGGCCGCCATCATCATTCCCGCGGGCTTTAGCAATGGCCTGTCGCCTGCATATGGCGTTGAGGAGAGTGCCACAGGTGCCTCCACAGAGAGTGCGACAAGTGCCTCCACAGAAGGTGATACAGAGAGCATGGTCGAGATCTATGCGAATAGCGGGCACTCCATACAGAGCAGCATTGTACGAGCCGTGGTCGAAGGCATTGTCAATCAGCTTGTTCGGATTAGCGTGGCCATTGATGCCGTCCTCTACACCGCATTTGACACGGTCGGCCCCCAGTTGCTTACGTCGAATATGGCGCTGACCACCCTGGACGTCAGCGCGATCACAGAAGGGATTCAATCCATTGATTCGTCTATTTTGGAGCCGCTGGGCTGTATGATTTTGCCCAAAGCAGACAATGTCCAACTGACGCGTCAACCACTGGATGAAGTTCAAAAAGGCAGCGCGTTCAGCGTTACGATGGTGCTGCTTGTTTCGTCTCAGGCCATCTTCTTTGCCCTCTTCACGGGCATCTTCGGCATGTATTCCATCTACGATGAGCGGAACAACTGGACGTTACAGCGACTCTTTGCTACCCCCATGCCCCGCAGCTATATCCTGATTGGCAAAATGCTGGGCAACATCGTCGTCGTGGCGGCTCAATTAACGGTCCTTTTCCTGGCCTTTACCATGATTGCCAGCATTGTCGAGGGCAGGCCAATCTTCCTCTTTGGTTCAAATGTCCCGTTGCTGGCCGCAACAATCTTAGCCATCAGCATCTTTGTCTCGGGCGTTGGTGTCCTGGTGGTGGGGATTGCGGCCACGCCAGCCCAGGTCCAAACTTTTGGGCCAATTATCTCTATGGGACTAGGCGTGCTGGGCGGCGCCTTCGGCTTTAGTCTCCCCCCAGAAGTAGCCTCGATTTCACCCGTGTGGTGGGGTAGTGAAGCACTCCAGCGGTTGGCTGCCAATGAACCCAATATCCTTATGCCTTTGGTCGTTTTGTTTGGTGTTGGAGCCATTCTCTTTGCCATCGGGTCGGCCTTCTTCAGACGACGCATGGAACTTTAGGTATGATCTGCCAGATAAATTTTGTCTCGTCACGTGTCGGACCGACTTCGGAATGATCCATAAACGTGGGGCAAATTTATCTGGCCATCTATACTGAGCACGGCCATAAATTTAAAATAAATTTGTCGTCTTCACCCGACTAAAAGGGGTCAAATTTATTTTAAATTTATAAGCTCGTGCGGTATATATAGAGAGACATAAAATGAACGCAATACGAACGATTGTCCAAAATGATTTAAAAATCTATTTCTCCCAGATGGGTAACCTGGTCGGGCTGATCATATTGCCCATTGCCTTTACGCTGGTTCTGGGTTGGGCCTTTGGCGGCGGTAGCAATGATGGCCCCGTGCGGGTTCGAGTCGACGTGCTGGATGAGGATGGAACGGCCGAATCGGCGGCGCTTTTAGAACAGTTGCGGACGACGAACGAACCATTAGTGCTCTGTCCCATGGATAACGATGCCGATGACTTCTGCCGTATGGGCGAGGAGACCCTCACATTAGAACTCGGCAAAGAACGTGCCCATGACGAGCAGACCGACGGCTTTCTGGTGATCCCTGCAGGCTACGCGCAGACCATTGAAAATTTAGAGCGCACGGAACTTCACTTTTTTGCTGCCGGAAACCCATTGTTGCCCAACGCTGTGCAGCAAACCATCGAAGCCGTGCTGCAAAAGGTCAACGGAGCCTCGACAACGGCCACCGTGACCAATGCCCTGCTCGACGGATTGGCCAAACAGACGGGGCTTGATGCGCTGATCGGACCGCTCCAGCCTGCGTTCGTCGATGCCGTCTATATGGATGCCGCGGCCCGTCTCGATGCCCGCAGCGATGCCGTGCGTTATCAGACCACCACAGGGGAAGAAGCAACCGAGTCAGGTAGTGGCTTTGGTCAGACCGTGCCGGGCATGGGGAGCATGTACGTCATGTTTACGGTGTTGGCCGCCACCAACGTCCTGCTGCGCGAGCGCACCCAGTGGACGCTGCAGCGTTTGGCCGCGCTGCCCCTTACCCGTGCCCAAATTCTGGGCGGCAAGATTGTTACCTACTTTATTCTGGGCATGCTCCAGTTTCTGGTTATCTTTGCCGTGGGTCTGGTTGTGGGGTTAGATTTTGGCACCCGCCCCTTCCTCTTGTTCCCAATCATGATCGCGTTTGTGCTCTGCATCACCGCGCTGGCTTTTGCCATTGCGCCATGGGTCAAGAGCCAGGGACAGGCGGGCGGAATCTCGCTCCTACTGGCACTGGTCTTTGCGCCCTTGGGGGGTGCTTGGTGGCCGCTGGATATCGTCCCCGACTTCATGCGCACGATTGGTCATATCTCGCCCGTTGCCTGGGCTATGGATGCCTTCCACGATATCATGTGGTATAGTGGTGGCTTGGCCGACATCATGCCAGAGTTGGCGGTTTTGTTGGGCGCGGCGGTGATTCTGTTTGGGATTGGGGTACGGAGCTTTCGGGTTGCGTGATTCGTGGTGCGTGTTTGCACAGCAGTGCCGCTTTGCGGCCGCACCGTTGGCGGAACGCCTGCTGCGCAAACACGAAGTGGGCACAAAGTGCCAACTGCTTGCGACCACCAATTATCGATCTGGTTGTGATTATCACCATGTGTTCTGCCAGCAGTATAATAAATAGGGCAGGCTACACTACAGCCAGATTTGGGGAAGCAAACAACGTAGATTGATGGTTGATAAATAGACGCAGCGAGACTATGGCAAAGACAGACTTTTGGCAAAAATCAATTTGGATTTGGTCGGCGATTTTTATCGCGGCTCTACTCTTCTCTGCTGTGACGACCTTGGTTGAGGATAACTTGACAGCAGAAGAGCAGTGGCGGATGTGGATTCTGACCATCGTCCTCGCCCTATGGCACGTTGTTTTCCTTTACTATATCCGTTTGCGTGACTATATCCGTTTGCGTGTTGTCGGCAGTGGCTGTCCCTTTCCGCCCCACGTGGCGCTCGTCTACTTAACGGGAGCCATCGTGTTCTGGTTTGCGCTCGCTTTTCTATATCCTAATTTCAACTTAGTCTTAATGGGTCTTGGCCCGCAAGTCTTCTCCTATATTCAGCTCAGGATGGCCATTCCGATTGGTCTTGTTCTGACCGGCATGGTCACATATCTACAGCTCTATTATCAACAAATCCATGTCGCTGACATTGCTTCTGTGAGTCTAAATATTCCGGTTTTGTGGACGCTGTTGATTTTTGCCATTGGTGGGTTTACCATGGTTTTCTTCATCAACGGAATTATCGGCCAAAGCAGCAAACGACGTGAACTGATTGAGGAATTGGAGCGTACCCGTGCGGAGTTAGCCGCGGCAGAGCGACGCGAAGGCATCTTCCAAGAGCGCGAGCGATTGGCACGTGAAATTCATGATACTTTGGCCCAGGGGTTTATCAGTATCATCACTCACTTGGAAGCAAGTGAACAAAATTTACCGGACATTGCCATCCAAAGTCATCACCACCTTATTCAAGCCAAAGAGACTGCACGGAACGGGCTAAACCAAGCGCGACGGGTGGTGCAAGATTTACGTCCAGAAGTCGGGGTGGTTCATTTTAGGCGGACAATTAGGTTTACATTTTTGCAAAGAGAAAAGATGTTTATATTTTCTAATTTGAGCCATGCTCAGGCAGAAAATGACCTCATATAGATTTTTGTCTATGTATCAAAAGTGTAAACCTAATTCTGAAACACCCCCAGAAGTCCTTGAAAAATCGCCGCTACCCCAGGCCATTGAACGTGTCGTGCAAGGTTGGTCAGAGCAGAGTGCCATACGGGCAGAGACAGCTGTAACGGGCACCCACATACACCTACATCCCGAGGCGGAAACGACCCTGATCCGTGCTATACAAGAGTCCCTGGCCAATGTACAAAAGCATGCCCAAGCCTCATCTGTGCAGGTTACGCTCTCTTACATGGTCGATGTGGTCATGTTGGACGTGCACGATAATGGCATTGGCTTCAGCCAAGCCCCACAGCCGACACAAGGTGGCGGTTATGGGCTGATCGCCATGCGACAACGAGTAAGCCAGGTTGGCGGCCTTCTAACCTTAGAGAGCGAGCCGAATGAGGGGACAACCGTGGTTGTGCAGCTACCTATCCAGCGTATGACCCAACGCTTCACGATTGATCAAGAACGTGACCAGGAGAGTGACCAGGAGAGTGAATAAGAGGAGACCCATGAAGCCGATTCGTATTCTTCTTGTGGATGATCATCCGGTTGTTCGAGCCGGAATCGAAGGCATATTAAATAGCCAGGACGATATTGAGGTCGTCGGCGAAGCCAGTAACGGGACAGAAGCAATTCGCCTGAGTCAAACGCTCCGGCCCGATGTCATCTTGATGGATCTGAGGATGCCCGACACAGATGGCGTAACGGCCATTCAGGCGATCACAAAACAAGAAGCGCCTCCATACATATTGGTGCTGACCACCTATGACACAGATGCAGATATCGTGCGTGCGATTGAAGCCGGCGCAACAGGCTACCTGCTCAAGGATACCCCCCGTGAGGATTTTTTTACTGCCGTCCGCAATGTTGCTCAGGGAGAATCGGTCCTGACACCGGTGGTGGCTTCCCGATTGATGGACCGCATGCGCGCCCCAGCCGAAGAGCAGTTGAGTCGTCGGGAGATCGAGGTTTTGACGCTGGTTTCACGCGGTCATGACAACAAAGCAATTGCCAAGCAGCTACACATCAGCACCGCGACAGTCAAAACACACCTGATTCACATTTATGGCAAGCTCGGTGTTAACGACCGAACAGCCGCGGTGACAACAGCACTCGAGAAAGGGATTTTGCGTCTCAATCTGTCGTGAGTGAATTGCCTATTCGCCCGTGAACCGCAACACCAGGGCATACCGATTTGCCGCAGAATGACACAGAGGCGATTCTTGCGATACATTTGTCAGCTTATACTGCAGTTGTGATGAACCCCGTAGTTTTCGAAAGCTCTCGCAGAGAGACCAAACTACGGTTTTCATACAGAGCACAGCATAGGAACGAAAATTCAATGTGGACAAGCCATTGATGTTGAGTTTCACAGAGGGGCTGCTCAATTCCACGCAAGGCAGATGCATTAAGACACGAGCTGCCGCGCGATGATCGTTGGTATGTAACTGAGCACATCGAACAATGACCCACTGCCAGAGCGTTGGGTAACGCGGAATAGTTCTTCTCCCAAGGATCTTGATCCAGTTGGCTGATTGTCGAGATCTGTGTAGGATGTATATCTGCCAGCTAGGCCATTATGGGCCAAGAGTTTATCAATTTCTTGGGGTAACACTTCAACATCATTCCAGTTTGCGCGATGGGCAACAATCCCGTCTGTGCCAACCAAGTAGAGAGCATTGCTCATCGGCCCAAGCTGTTTATGCACTGTCCCGTCAATGTCATCGACAAGGACTGTTCGCTCTGGTTGGTCCAATGCGACGAGATCGGTTGCATAGCCAACCTTTTGTTCAAATGTGCTGTGCGCCGTGTAGTTTGCACCAGGGTGGGCTTCGCGACCGTAGAGGATATAAAAATCAACCTCATGCCCATAGCGCGCTTGCAATGCTTTCATACTTGCTATCTTGTCAGCAAAGATAAAACAGGTAATGCTTGCCATCTCGACAACAATTGGCTTCTCTTGCCAAAGCGCACTCAATGCCACAAACTCACCGCTGTTGACATTGTAGAGAGAGCCATCGGGAATAGGTTGGCCTGCTGGCAATACATCGTCTTTGCTAACGAAACTGTTGGCATTAAAGCGGTCATAGTTGTACTCTCTGCTGCCCGAGTAGAAATAGATTTGGGTCGCCGCGAATAACACGAATAGCGTTGCCAACAGTACCAAAGTTGCTTGCCTGACGCGCTTCATCACCGATCTTACGGGTCTGTCAGTCCGCTTTTCTGTTTGTAAATCCAATCCTACATTCTTCAATTCATTTGATGTGACAGTCATGATTTGCTCCTTAGTGCATTCGTTTTAGATAAGTCGAAATTTGTTCGATTAGAAGTCATCAGACAATAATGTAATATCGATATTCAAATAGTTATGTAGCGGAAGTGTCTCGTGTAGCTCCTCCAGGGCATCCTGGGAATCACAATTCCAAACACCCCAGGCGGCTGATCGATCATCCGCCACATACAAGGCTTCGAAAAGACCTTGTTCGGCTAGTTCTTTCACTTTCGCTTGCTCTACCGGAATGAGTGCCAAAACTTCGTCAGTTGGTGGTGCTTTAAACGTGCTCTTTATCAAAAAACGCATCATTATTTCTCCTTATCGTTATTTATGAGAGTCGCTTTCTTGAGCCTGTTTCACTAATTATCAAACTTAAGTGACCAGACTACACCAGCGATTATGAAACAGGCCATTCCTAAGAATATGCCACTGTTTGATTGCAAAATATCAAATGATGAAGCCAGTATGAAAAGTACACCGAGGGTGCTTAGAATCGTTGATACCATTTTCCTATTCATGCTTGTCCCCTTAGCTATGCCGTAAAACTTGATTTCTCTTGAGACCTCAAATATAGTCCTACCTTGGGCTTCCATAAATTGCATCCTTTAGCTGCAAGAGACTGGGCTAGTTCTGGAAACTGCCCAGCCTGAACGATTTGGTGTGATTCGGCTACTCTCCTGTTATCGCTGACAAGGCTCCTACCTGCTCGAGTAGACCCGCCATATCGGCTTCGGGCCAATGCTCCACAATCAGCCCATCGACGATGCGATAGAGATGATTCTCGGTCCAGGTCACAGTCTGGTTCGTCGCAGGAATATTCAGGAAGGGGCCGCCGTTCAAAGCCGTCACGTTGCTGCGCTCCAGTACATAGTCGCCCTCGGCAATCAAGATTTCGATTGTGACTTCAATCTCGGGAAAGGCTGTGCCGAAAATTTCACCAATGCGGGCGGGGCCAGCCAGACCAGGCGGTATCTCTTCACCTGGCATATGGAAGTGGTGCTGATAGTCGGGCGAAAAGATCTCTCTGACGGCGGCTGGATTTTCGCGGTTCTTGCCCTCTTTTACAAAGCGCCGAATCAACGCTTTGTTGGCCTCTAAAGTGCTCACTGAAGTAGCCTCCGCGCTGGCAATATCCATGATTGGTTGGCATGCGCTAACTAAGAGTGCCAGTGCTGTTATAGTGGTAATAAATAGGTAGATTCGTTGTTTCATCAGTTATGCTCCTTGTGTTGTGAATCGTATACTCAGTAGTCCGCAGTCGTCAGTCCAAAGTCCAAAGTCACATCTGACTGGTAAAATTGTGTATTGCGGTCTACTGATACTGAGATGTTTGCGTAGGGATGAATCATCTGAACGATTTTCTATCCAAAATAACTTGAAAGTTTCATCTTTACTCTGCTGTGAATACACTTTTTGTTCGCTAAACTGTCTTGGGTTGAGTTGGCTCGATCCGAGTAATGATCAGATAAATACCGATGGCGACGATCAGGACAGATGGGACGATGATACCCATGCCCCTGGGCACGCCGGGTAGCCGACTTCCGACTTCTGCCCCCGCCCCGGCCACCAGCGCGACATAGGAGGCGGCCATAAAATGACCGTGGAGCTTGCGCCATCCCTTGGCCGGCCAGCGCAGGAGAACGGTCGAAATTCCGGCCGCCAAGATAATCAACGTGGCGACGGCCATCCAGTGAAAGGGGCCAAATCCCCCAAAAAGCTGAGTCATAAACAGGCCCGTCATATTCATCGCCACCATCAAGCCAAAGTAAAGGTGTCCAAGCGAACGGTGCCAGCGACCGCTCTTGGACCGCGCCAGAACAAGCGCACCCAACCCGAGAGCCATCAATGCAAGTACTGTATGGACAAGTCCTAGTGTGCTCATAAATTCCTCCCATTGAATATCAGTTATATGTCAAGTAGCCTAATTCGAAAGTTATCAATCAAGGGTTCATCATGTTCCATCCTATGAATCCTGCAGTTGTCCATACCCCGAATATATATCGAGTATACATTAGGCGGAGAAAAAACACCCGGGCTGACACTATAATTACTGCAGATTGAACTGTCTGGCACGCGCAACGGCCTGTATGCGGCTTTGCACACCCAACTTACCGAAGATGTTGCTGATATGTCGTTTGACAGTACCAATTGCAGTCACGAACTGATCCGAAATTTCTCGTAGTATCAGTAGATCCAAATTTCAGGTTTTGAGAGAGAATTCTGGCTAAACAGTTGACATAAATACAAATTTGCCGGTCGATATCTAGTTTTTGCGTTAGATTTGGGCGATTTTCAGATATGAAATAGGTTGTTTTCTGTAACCGAAATCTGAATAAATGACTCCAAAATCCCTGCAATCTCGACTGAAAATAGCCAAAAACGCCAAATTTGGATCTACTGAGTATAGGAAAGTATAAAAATCAGCAGCGAGACAAGGCCCGATTCCAGCTGATGGCTGATAGCTTTTTTCAATCCGACAGACCCCCATCGATCAGTCGCAAGACCTCAAATTCACCTTCGCTCAGTGCCCCTACCCATAGTTGATGGTTAAGCATCGAGTGACAGGTATATCCGCACCAAATCGTTCTGTTGATAGTGGCTTATCCGTTTGAATTCCTTCCGAGAGAATGCATATCGAGTATATATACTAGATATATATTACCATAAATTTCTATTTTGTCAAGGGGCAAAGTGAATATTCTTTATTATTGGTCGTGGCTGCGGGATAAGTGGCAGGATCCGTATCGGAGCAGCTTGTAGCTTGAGAATCTTGAAGATGCTGACGGACTATCACTTATAGCTCCCCAGAAAAGTTCTGTACCACGTCTTCCCAAGCCAAGACAAAACTTTTCTGGGTCAGTATACGGACAGCCACTGCTCTTGTTATTCGTACCGCAACGCCTCAGATACGGGCAACTTGGCCGCCTGCCGTGCAGGAATGATGCTGCTCAACACGGCCAACAAGATCGTCCCTGGCAGCAACAACGCTAGCGTGCCCCAATTGACCACCGTCGTGATGGCTGAGGTATCGTCCTGGGTCAGTTGGCCGATTACCCCCCATAACACCCGGGTGACGATGATGCCCACCACAATACCGGTGGGTACGGCTAACAATGCCAACAGACTCATGCTGGACGCTACACTCAACGCAATCTGGCGCGGGGTCAGCCCAATGGCCTTAAGAATGCCGAAATCGTGGATACGTTCCTGTACGCTCAAGATGATCGTGGTGAGCAAGTTGAGCAGCACGATCATCAGCAGTGCCCCACTGACAAGATTAACCATTGTCTGCAGTCGAATTGCTTCTACTATGTCTCTGCTCACAGGATTGCCGACGCCAAACTGACCGTCTGATTCCCGCAGCAGCACAGCCTGCAGATCCGCAAAGTCTGCACCAGGTGCCAACTTGAACTGATACTCCGTAGGTTCAGCGACAGGATCGACCCCCTGACGCAGCGTCTCCAAACTGAAAACGGTGATCATGCCATCATTTCGGAAATCTACATGGCGTCCAACAATCTGCAAGTCGAGCGCTTCGTCATCAATCACTAAAGGTAACGTATCGCCAATATTCAGTCCCAATCGATTCAACGCTCGGCGCGTCAACATAGCCTCGCCTGGTGCGGCAAAACGACGTCCTTCTTTCGGTATCAGGTATGGAAATTGATCAGTTGGACCATCAAGTGCAGTGGCTAGAATTTGACTATTCTGACCAACTACCTGGGCCATGGTCATCTTGTTGGCCAAATATCCATCGATTTCCGGTCTCTGATCCAGAATCTGGCGTACGGCTGCATCCGCAAGCGTCCCGGGCTCGATGTAGAAGGCGCGGTTGTATTGCTCGCTGATGGTATCCACAGAAATAACAACTGCCGTGACAATGCTCACTACCAACATCAGGCTGATGACAGTGAACCATGCCCGCCAGGGGCGAACGAAGGTGTCTTTAAGACCGAGCGATACTGCAATTGGCAACAGCAGTCGATCTGCTAACCAAGTCAGCCGTGAAGGTTGACGCTGCGCCTGGGTAACGCGGGTTGTGATGGCGTCCAGCGTACCTGTTTGCCCCGCTCGCCAGGCCGGTAACAGCGTGAAGAACGCCACGATAGATTCAATAGCCAGCAAGATTGCAAATGACCAGAGGGGCGAGAACGTTACAGGTCCTGGCACGTCCAGCAAGATCGCGGCCCGGTGCAGTAGTGTGGGCATTAGGAAATTGGAACTGATGAATATGCCCAACAGCAGCCCCACCAGTGTCGCAATCAGCCCGACCATCAGATTTTCCAGCAGAAAGAGGGCCGTCACCTGTCTTGGCGTAAAGCCGATGGCCTTGAGTAGACCAATTTCACGAACCTGTGCCAACACGATGGCACTCGTGACGTTAGCGATGATCAGCCCGCCGGCCAGGATGATAAACAGGCCGAGTATGCTCAAGCTTAGCCCAGCTATGCTGCTCCAGGTAAGCACAAAGAATTGCACACGCTGCCAATCAAAGTCATAGGATATGGCTCCTTCTGTAAACAGATTGCTAGCCTGCTCATTGACCTTCCCGACAACGTTGGGGTTGGCTAGGCGAACGTACAAAATCGAGCGCCACGCTTGTTGGTCTGGTTCAATTTTTAGCAATGTCGAGGGCAATACGTAGGCTGCGGTCAGAGACATAACGGGATAAGCCCAACTCGTATTGATGACCAGCCCGACGACATGTAGCGTCACCTGCCCCTGGTCGGTCAACAGATCGACAGACGTGCCCACTTCAATGTCCAGCGTACGCGCAAAGTTGACGTCCAGTACAATTTCGCCAGCAATCGCACCGGCATCGCCGCCGTTGCCATCCTGTGGCTCCATACCATCTTCGGCCAGCCAGCGACCTTCGACCACCAACGGACGATTGACTGCAGGTGGATCAGACGATAGACCCAATAACTGTAAATCTATTTTTTGTGGATCTTGAGCCAGAGGAAACGTTTCTAGCATGGGGTAGGGGCCTGCAAACTCGACCACGTCATCCAATTGAGTGATTGGCGCGAGGTCTACATTTTCGGCATTGGTCATGTAGAATGAGTGGGCACCATTGGTGGCGACAAAGGCATGCTGCCAGACGCGCTGCGCACCCTGCCGTATGCCCACGGTAAAGGTGATGGCAAAAGCCGACAATAGGACGACAACGAAAAGCTGAGTGGTATAGAGACGGCGGTGGCGCAGGTCAGCCATCGCTTGGCGAAAGAGTGCACGCAGCACGATTTACATAACTCCTAACCTGGACAAGGCCGCTTCGCTACCAAGCCAGAACCAAAAGCAAGATAACTAAGATGAATGAGATGACAAGATGAATGGGTCGTTCATCTTGTCATCTCGTCACGTTCTGCGACTTCTTGTCCGTCGTGCAAGAAATTGGTTGATAAGATACTATGCTTCTAATTGAATGAGGCGAGAAAGCACCGAACGGGTGTCCTGCTTTTGTTCTAGTTGCGTCTCATCTCGGATCTGACCATCTCGTAAATAGATTACGCGGTCGGCAATACTGGCTACCCGTGCATTGTGAGTCACCATCAGGATCGTCTGACCTTGACTGTTGTACTCTTGGAGCAACTTTAGTACATCATTGGCAATCAGCGTGTTGAGGTTGCCGGTTGGCTCATCGGCTAGGAGCACGGCCGGGCGGTTGATCAGCGCACGTGCCAGGGCAACCCGCTGCTGTTCGCCACCAGACAGTTTGGACGGTACGGTGTCGGCCTTGTCTGCAATCCCCAACTCGTCCAATAACGTCTCGCGTTTGCGGCGTGCCTCTTTCGCAGAGAAACCAGCCACCAACGCAGGCAGTTCGATATTGTCTGCTGCTGTTAGATTGCCGATCAAGTTGAAGAACTGAAAAACAACACCGATCTGACGGCGGCGCAGCACAGCCCGTTGGGTTTCGTTCAGCGTGTCGATACGGTCACCCACCAGATAGATTTCCCCCGTGGTCGGTCTATCCAAGCCACCGAGAAGATGGAGCAGAGTGGATTTGCCACATCCGCTGGATCCCATGACAGCTACAAATTCACCAGGCAAGATGGCGAGATCGATCCCCCGCAAAGCTTGCACGGATCCACCTTCAGAATCGTAAACTTTGGTTAGCTCTTTTGCTTCCAGAATTGGTTCCATGATTTGATGATTGGGAATTGGGTTCTAATTGGTAATTATACTCAAATCAGGTTGAAAGCGGGAGTTTTAGAGGGACAGGGGATTCGGGACAGAGGACTGCTGTTCCTGATCCCCAATCTCAGAACTCCCGTTTTCAAGTTCATTCCAGTATAGATACGGTGATTGTCTGCTGTGAATTGGTTGTCGGTTACAAACCTGCGTTCATCTGCGTCCCATTTTCTGGTCGGTTCCTGGGCATGTCGAAGGATGAGGGTAGCTTCAATAGCAACCAATTACGAACCTGTCAGCTTTTCCTCACATAATTCCAGCCACTTCAAGTCGGCCTCCAGGTGCAAGGCCGCCCCTTCAATAAGCAGGTTCGTGACCGTGTCCTGATTGCCGTTCTGCTGTAACGACAACCTGTTGAGATCGCTTAACGCTTGCAGGTTTGCCTTTCGCTGTTGTTCAATAAGAGAGAGAGGATTGGCAATATCAGCAAGCTGGGCCAGGATCAGCTTCATGAAAAACTCGTTCTTGAGTTGGGGATTAGCAACGGATTCCTCGACCCACGCTTGTAGCGCCTTATGTCCGTCAGGAGTCAGTTCATAGATCCGTTTGTTGCGGCGATCCGAATCGTCGGCCTGCTTGCCTTCCACAAGGCCATCTCGTTCCAGACGTGACAACGTCGTATATATCTGGCCAAAGTTAAGTTGCGGCCAGACATCGCCAAATGTCGCTTCAAAGGCTTGTTTCAGTTCGTAACCGTGGGCTGGTGTTTTAGCTAGTAAAGCAAGAAACGCGTAGCGCATAGTTTTAAAGTAGCACCTATTGGCTATAATATATATCGAGTATATATTGTAAGCGCGGTGAGTGGATTGGTCAAGTAGGGGAGCGTTGATTGCAGCGCCTTTGCCGCCTTTTTGTATATGCTTCTGCCATTCTTGGCATACTTCGTTCTCAATCGCTGGGCCGGTATGGTGTTAGCGGGGCTCTACTTTACCTGGTTTGTGATCTACTTCAACCGTTTTCGCTGCCCGGGATGCAATTTTGATGAATATGTATCCCAAATGCTTGTGTTTGGTCTCGCACTCATCTGGTCGGTCGTGATGGCTGGCCTGGTTAAATCGACAGAGACAAGCCGGATGCAGACACAGCAACTGCTCGTTGAATTAGAACAATCCCGGCAGCAGTTAAAGGCCTATGCTGATCAAGCCTGGGAACTGGCCACGGCCGAAGAACGCAATCGTTTGGCGCGGGACATTCACGACAGCATCGGTCACTATTTGGCGGGCGTAAACATCCAGTTGGAAAAGGCGTTGACCTTTCGCCAGCGTGATCCCGCCGCAACCGAACAGGCGATGCACGACGCCAAACGTGCCGCCCGGGAAGCTTTGCAGGATGTACGGCAATCGGTCCGAGCCTTGCGTCAAAGCGAGGAGGTCTTTTCCTTGTCAACTGCGTTGACCGACCTGACTGCTCGTTGGCGCAATGGACGGATGGCCATCACGTTAGACATCGAAGGTGACGAGGCCGGCTATTCTAAAGCGACCTTAATGGCTTTGTATCGGTCAGTGCAGGAAGGATTGACCAATGTGCATAAGCACGCCCAGGCGAGTCAGGTCCAAATCGATCTCAATCTTGGCTCGGAATCCGCCTGTTTGCGCCTATGCGATAATGGGAAAGGATTTGATCAGATAGTGGACATGCCAGATTCGACTAACTCTGGCCACCACTATGGCTTGGAAGGCATCCGGGAGCGACTGGCATTTTTGGGTGGTCAATTAGTGATCCAGAGCAACCCAGGAGCAGGCACGATCCTGATCGTGACTCTCCCAAAAGCGCAGTTGACTGGGCTGCCTGCAGCGGAGGGATTGGTATGAGTACGGAAGCAGATATTCGTATCCTCGTGGTCGATGACCAGCAAATTATCCGGGACGGCATTGCCTCTTTACTGGATATTCAGCCAGGCATAACGGTGGTGGGTACGGCCACAAACGGCCAGGAAGCCGTTGGCCAGGTTGAGACGCTAGCCCCTGACATTGTTTTGATGGATATTCGCATGCCGATTATGGATGGCATTGCAGCCACAGAACAGATCAGCGGTCAATGGCCTGTCTGTCAGGTGATCATGCTAACCACCTTTGATGACGACGATTTTATCATCAAATCATTGCAAGCGGGGGCGTGTGGCTATTTGCTGAAGGATATCCCAGCCAAAGATTTGGCCCAAGCATTGCAGCTAGCACACGCCGGCATTTACCAATTGGCACCCGAAATTGCCGGTAAGCTAATCGGTAGCTTCGGGACTATCAGCCGCCAAACCAAAACGTCCTCTCTGCAAGAGCATGAGTTAACCGCGCGCGAATTGGACGTGTTGCGTTTGATCGTCACTGGTGCCACCAATCGAGAAATCGCCAAACAATTGTTTGTCAGCGAAGGCACCGTTAAAAACCACGTTTCCAATATTCTAAGTACATTGGGCCTGCACGATCGGACTCAAGCGGCTGTTTATGCACTGGACCACAACCTGATTTAAGCCTCTGTCGCGCTTGTAGATTCAGGTATATTCATTATCCGATATCAGCAAGATGCCAAACTGCTTATAAGCGATCAGAACGATCAGCGCAAAAATGAACGGCGCACCAAAGATCAGATGACTCACAATCAGCGAGCGTTCCACATCCTTACGACCTGGCATGATCTCGGCTTCCGCTGAACTGCTGCCTGCCTCACCCTCGACCGTAATGGCAACCTGCCATGCCTTATCAATGAGTGGCAGCCTGGCAATAAACGCATCTTGGTATTGTAGAAGTTTCCTTGCTATGGACTGTCCAGCCTGCACTGAAGTCGCGGCAATTTCAACATGTGTATCTTTTGGCAACCGTCCACCGATAAAGCCCAAGTGGACTTCTAAGACGACAAAGTCATTCGCCTTATACTGAGATGCTTCAATAATATATGGCCCGCTACGATATTCCTCGAGAATCATCATCGCCGACCCATCTGTTGGCACAACACCGTGCCCAATTGCTGATTGAGGTAGGGTGACAAACACCAACAAAGATGACGCGACGGTGCATAGCAGAATTCGAATGATATTCATATGCGCAAACGTTCGCTTTCGCAGTGGATAGTGGATGGTTTATGCCCACACGAACAACCATCCACTATCCACCAGCAACCATCAGCTTGTCGCCAACACAAGTCGCCTGTTGAAAACTCGAATACCCAGCAGACATAGTCCCATCACAATAAACGGTAACGAAATCATGGAGAGCTCAAACATATTCGTCGAAGGAGGATGTCCCGGATAAATCTTGGGGCTAATTGCTGCCGAATGCGTCTCACCTGAATCTGGCTCTGTAATGGTCAGCGTTCCGGCCCACTTGCCACCCCGGTCCCATTTAAAGCCGTCTGCGCGATAGACGCCATCATGGAAAGTAGTTATCAATAGGTGGTGGTAAAGTGGACCACCGTACGCAGCACAAGACCCAACTTCAACCACCGCTTCGTCAACGGCGTGGCACAACTCAATGGTCACAGTTACATCATCGCGTACGGCACCGGTTATCCGATCTGTGACCACCGTGTCGAGTATGGCCGGACGCTCCATCAGCACTTCACCGTCAATCGTAGCAAAGAACGAGTTGGTCTGTAGCTTGTAGGCGATCTTCTCCTCAGTGCCAGCGACTTGAAAACGTTGACTCAGGCGACCGAAAATCGTTGGTTGAGGCTCACTGGATGAATCCCTCGTTTGGGTATTCGTACAGCCAGCGACAACGAATAAGCCAAACAATATCAGCAGACCACAACGGATCCTGGATGCAATGAGTTGACTGTAGCCTATACGAATAATGGACTTTGGACTATTGAATATCAATATCTTACGCATGAGAAACCTCCAGTGAGTTTGCTGCGACCGGACGCGCGCCAGGCATGCTCATTAAATAGCCTACAAGCGCACCGAGTATAATTGCTTGCGCAATCGAGCCATACAACATGTAGCCTGAGTAGTAGAATGCATTCAACCCACCTTCCACCAAGGCAAGAGTACTATATGTCATGAACCACATGGCGGCGGGCGTCAAGAGAATGAACCGGCTGCGCTGGGTGGCGTCTGGCTTGAGAGACCAATACGCAATGTCGAGCAAGATGCCTAACCCACCAAACATAAGCCACGGCATCTGCCACGCATTTATGATGGTCAAAAACAGCCCATAGATTCCAAAGGTAACTGTATAGCCGCCCAATGGCATGCGGAATTCACGCGCCAGCCACAAGACAAATGGGACTGTGATAGCCGTCTGTAGGAGCGTGCCAGAGATGCCCATAACCCAACCATTGTAATCAAATGCTGGTCGGAGTTTCTGCAACATGTAGGGATTGCTCCCCATGGGGAAATAGATAATCATAGAGATATGGACGATGATCAACATAAAGCTGTACGCGAGAAGCTTTGGAAAGCTCTCAAGCAAAGAAGCCGATTGACCAGTTATTTTGGCTCGGGTGCGGGCCGCGCTGACGGGTGCATAGTGAATCAGGAACCCACTAATAAGGAGCGCCAGATGGGTGGGGCTCATAATCGCCTCCACCGCAGTCTCAAAGCCAAAGGGGGCATGTCCCGTCAAGTCAGCAACGCCTGAAGCGCCCCAGAGCAACACGGCTAGAAATCCGCGTCCATAGCCATGGGGCAGCGTATTGGCAAGGGCATATCCCTGACTCAAGTTGGTGACCACCAGACTGACCAACAGGACCATGGTGGCCCCCTGCGCGCTGTACATGAGCAGATGATACTCATTAAAAATCGACTGATCAGGACCAAAATTATCATGTGACCAAACGTCCATCATAAAGCCAATCATCCCCAGCAAACCAAGCAGCACGTAGAGCCAATCAAAGGCGACGGTGCTGAGCTGCCGATCGTGTGTGCTTTCTGAGGTGCCACTGATTTCAAAAAGTGTTGCCAGAGAACGAATTGAGAGGGGTGTAGTTGAAAGAGATGTCGTTGAAAGTGGTGTCAAGGAACGAAACATATTGCCTCCTTATTGATCTAAATCGGGTAGAGTGTTGTTTGAGCAAGCACAGGCTAGAATGCACGTAGCCTGTGAAATGGTTGCAGCCACCATTTTACTTTGCACCCAGGCTATTGACTGTGCCAGTATCTGACATGGACGACTTGAGCATTGGCTCTCTCTTCGTGAACTTCGTTTCCTTCGTGGAGCATTTTTTGAAAACTATCGTTCTCTATTTGCTTTCACTTTAGTGCTTATCCGAAAAGTTCTGTGACGGTGCATTCTTACTCGAGAAGCTAGCTGGACTCACAACCACTTTTCGGATAGGTTCTAAGGTCATCATGAGATTTGCGTATTAAGTGGTTATCTACGTATAATACTGGTACAACCACTTAATATATAGAGCATAAGCTTCATTCATGAAACCTTTTATCGGCCGTGACCGCGAACTAAAGATACTCGATAATCTGATCGATAGACAAGGTGCCCAATTTTTGGTGCTGTATGGTCGCCGCCGCATTGGGAAAACCGCACTGTTAAACCAGTGGCAAATTAGCCGAGAAAAAAACTCTAAGAGAGATCGAACGCTCTATTGGATGGCAACCCAAACGTCATTTACAAATCAACTGCGCGATTTTTCTCAGACAATCTTTGGTTTCCGGTATCCAGAATCTGTTATTCCTGAAGAGTTTAGCTATCACTCTTGGGAAGAAGCGTTTAGCGAAGCGGGTCGGATTGCAGAGTCTGAGCGCGTGGTTGTAATTCTTGACGAATTTACCTACGTCATGCAGGCAAGTTCTGAAATCGCCAGCATCTTACAGAAAGTCTGGGATCATCAACTGCAAAATAGCCAGATATTGCTCATCCTCTCTGGTTCATTGGCAGGAATGATTGAACGTCATATTTTGGGCTATCGGGCGGCGCTTTATGGCCGAGCTACGGCACGACTTAAACTGCAGCCGCTTCCATTTGGCGCACTTGCCTTGCTACTGCCCAAGATGACGACAGAACAGAGAGTGGCTGTCTATACAATTACCGGCGGTATCCCAGCCTATATCCAACCCTTTGATGACAATTTAAACCTTATCCAAAATCTGCGAGAACGCATCATTACACCCATTAATGTTATGCTAAATGACGCTGTTTTTCTCTTGCGAGAGCAAGTCGAAGAGCCGCGAAACTATATGGCCGTAATTGAATCTATCGCCAACGGTAGACACCGACTCTCGGATATCGCCAAAGGCGCTGGCTTAGATAGATCCAATGTAAACCGTTACCTCACCGTTTTGCGTGAATTGGGTTACGCCGAACGATGTGTTCCGGTAACAGTGAGACATCCCGAGCGCAGCCGACGTGGTCGTCATGTCATTGTCGATCCTTATATGCGCTTTTACTTCACGCTTTTTACGTCCCTATATCCCAGACATTGAATATGGCCGGGTGCAGCAAGTGGTGGATTTGCTCTATGACCATCTGGTTGATTTTATTGGCACCCACACCTTTGAAGAACTGTGTCGGGAATGGGTTCGGATTAGTACAGATCTTGGTGAATTCCCATTTGTGCCAGAAAGGGTTGGTAGCCACTGGTCTAAGAATGCCCAGATTGATGTGGTTGCCATCAATTGGCGACAGAAGCAGATTCTGCTCGGTGAATGTAAATGGGGCAAAACGCCACTCAGCAAACGGGTGATTGAGACTCTAATTGACAAAACGGATAAGGTTCTTCCCACTAGAGATTGGACCATTCACTATGCTCTCTTTACTCGACACGAGCTTGGTTCTGAAGTGGTTGACTTTGCAAAGCAGAACCAGACGTCCGTGATCACCGTTAACCAGATCGAGCAAGACATCGTTCGTTGGATGGAAAACAAGCCTTAGGATAACATTCTCCCTTCTGCGGAATAATCGGCAGCACAATCTTAATCAGTCATTGAACCCTGCCATGGCCAGAAGGCCCAGGGTAAGAGCACTGCCTGCAGCATAATTGGCAAGTAGCCGACGGCTTCCATGGGGTTGTCAGAAGCATCAATGCGGAACAGGAAGTATTCTTGATTGTCTCCTTTTGTATTCATAAGAAACATATTTGTCTCAAAGCCGACTTTGCGAAGGCTTGTCTATTCTGATTTTTGCGCCTCATAGTCGGTTTCCGAAAGTTCGCCGCTCTCTATCATCTTCTTCAATTCACTCAACTTCTGGGTTGTCTCTGTTGATTGTACCGGAAGCTCTGATTCTACAGTCGCTGACTGAGACCACAGGTTGCGCAGGATGAAGAAGACGCCCGCGCCAATCAGTAAGAACGACCAGGCAAAGCGACCCAGGCCCAGCCCGAAGCCACTGATGGCAACAATGAACTCGAAAAAGATGGCCCCCACTAGGAAGATGGCAAGGCCAATGGTCGCCAGCCGCTTCCCGTCGCGGACCATCCGTTCTCGATCATTGAGTACACCATAGACGATGTGGCCGACACCGATGGACGTGGACGCAACCAAAGCCCACGCATAGGCCCAACTCTCAAAATGGTTCGCCACATTCTGGTAGAAGAGCAGCAGACTGGTCGCGGTCACCACGCTGCCGACGGCGGTCAACGCTTCTCCGCCCTTGCCGTCCGTGGTCAGGGCTAAGATAAACACCAGGACATCAGGCACGATAATAAAGAATGGCCAGAGGTCGCGTCCCAGGCGGTTGCCGATCAGTTGGTCCAGCAAGTAGATAAGACCCAGCACGATCAGGATGCCGCCGAGTGCCATGTTTCTCTGGTTCGACTGTTGATCTTTGTTGCTGTGTCTCATAGGTCTCTCCTTATCTGAAAAATGTAGGAGTTACGCAGTCGGTCGGTTGAGTAGGTGGTAGTTTACCGTATCGAAACCAGCAACTGTGTAACTCCCAAATGTAGCAATTACCGATGCTTTTCTATACGTATTACGGGAGACTCTCTACGAATGTGGTGACCTCCTCAACCCACTGATCTGGTGCCTCGATGTGGACATGGTGATCCGATCCTTTGATCGCAACGAAGCGCGTATCGGCGAAATGCGAAGTGAGTGCCCGCGCAGCGTCTATGTTTTGGGATTTGTCGAGAGTACCGTGCATTTGAAGCACTGGCACCGCGATGTCTCCATAGATATCTCTCAAAAAGAAGCTGCGGATGCTTGTGGGGGTGTATTGGCTGCGAACGAAGGCGAGATATGCCGCACGCGTGCCGCGGATCCGATGGACTGCATCGGCCTGCTCCTGGTAGCTGGCGGAGAACAGGTCACCGATGATGGTCTGCCGAGCAGCCCAGAGCTCACCGATTCCAGGCATCACAGGAACCATTTGGGCTAAGTCCGCCGTACGCGAGTGGCCGGTGAGTATTGCCCCGCGAAAGCGCTCTGGATGATCTGCGGCCAGAATGACCGCTGCCATAGCCCCAGCCGAGTGCCCCACCACCACGGCGCGTTCGATTTCCAGGGCATCGAGTACCTCAATGGCTTGTTGCACCCAGAGAGGATGCCCATACTCTAAGGAGTCATTCCGCTCGCTCAAGCCGAAGCCGTAGCTATCGAAAGCCACGACGCGGTATGACTCGGCGAGTCGGTCAGCAACGCTCTCTTGCCAGTCGGCAATGCTGCCAGTCGATCCATGGACGAGCAGGATGACGTCACCCTCGCCGATATCGAGGATATGCGTGTCGCCAGAACTCGTAGAGAGGAATGAGGTCCCAGGTCCCCAAGGCGCGAGGGCGCGGGGATCAGGCTCGGTTTCCATACGACGCGTGAGGAGCTTTCCGGTGACGAAGAGCGCGCCGATTATGAAGCAGAGGGCGAGCGTGAGGCCGAGAAGGATCTTCAACCATCGAACCACTCGTCGCGGAGAACCCGCGTTTTCTCCTCGTCTGTTCTTCTGTGCCACTTGTTGAATATCATTAAGCAGTTGCATCATTCCCTCCTAAAGGTTGATTTCATCAAGATATATTAGTAGCGAGTTTCTCAGCTACCCTATCATCCACGATTTTAGTCGATACAGTTCTCGTTTTACGCCTGTTTACGGTCACCGGACGGGTTACATTGATCCATATTTCAGCACTCAGAAGCATGATAACGAAACCAGACCAGACTGCTGTATCCCAGGCTTCAACAAATGTGAGGTCAAAAAGCCATAGCAACAAACCGAGTAGGACGCGTTGGGAAGAAATGCCCAATCCAAGTGCGAAGGCTCGGATCATCCATTCCCGATGTTGGACAATCTCACCTCTGCGGATATGAAGATAACCCTTCACCAGGGCAAACAAGAAGATGGCCATGAAGAACAGGGCGGCTACTGTGGCGGTGAAGGTTCCAAAAATTGGCAGCCTAAAGGTGAGGATAATGCCCCCGACGCCAGTCACCAGGGCTGAAACAAGGTAAATCCGACCTGACCAACGATGTACTTGAATCCAACGCGAGCGAATTTTGCGGATAAGTTGCAGTGGCCCCAAAGCCATAAACAGAAAGCCCGGGATGATGTGAAGCAGAGTTAAGTATGGATGCACGTTGTAGCGTCCCTCGAACGAGGCGGGATCGGGTTCTGAAAACGATGGGTCAGACAGAATTTCTATTGTGGTGATAAAACGGGTGACGACACTAAAGATACCAACCAGGGCCAAAAGAATCACGATCACAAAACCGATCTTGCTTATAATGCTTTTTATGGCTAAACCAAAAAAATAAATAATTATACGCGAACGAGAGAATGGAGAGGGGGAATAAGGACAAACCATTTTTCTAAACCAGGTAAACGTTGGAAGCGTTGTTCCAAACGGTCCATCTCTTTCTGAGTGAGTTTGACGCCGGTCTCATAAAGAGTGGAATTCAGGTGAACGAAGGGTTGTAGTTGGTTAAAGCGAAAAGAACGGGCAAAATTGAGAACGGTCTCAAGAGAATCGAGAAGAGAACCGTTCCAGTGTTTTTCAAGATGGCCCCAAACCCGTTCGATGGGGTTGTATTTACTGTGATAAGGAGGGTAGCAGGCGAGCTGAATAGAGAGACGATAGTGCTCAACAAACTGAGTGAGACGATACATAAACTGAGTCCGACGGGGTATGATTTTCGGGACCATTGTCCTGATTGATCACGAGGGTCTTGACGTGAGGAAAGTGTTCACGTACGCTTTCCCAAAAAATCAATCAGGCAGTCGACAATAAAGTCACTAGTCACTTTCGACTGAGTCAAGTAAAGAAAGAGTTCCTTGGTTGAAGGGAGGTAAATGCCAAAAGGAGTGACTTTCTCGGTCTTCTTATCTTGAAAGTCATGATCGAGCGCTTTGACAACCACTCGACTTATCCCTTCTCTCGAGAAACGGTCAAGTAAAATCGTCGCTTTGGCATCCCAAGAGAGGCGCAGAACCGTCTCGTCTGCATCCGCTTCTTGATTGATCTGATGAATTCTATCAAAGATCGCATCGGTCTCTGGGATCTTTTTTCACTGGTTGACTTTTTTTGACCCGGTTTGAGCCATAGCCTAACTCATTGAGCTTCAAGCGGATGGCCTCTTCGCCAGGCAATTCCTCATCTGTGTATCCTTTCTGCTCGATGAGCTGGGTACGCATTTCGGCGGCGGTTAGTCGAGTGTACAATTGGGGGGGTCGAAAGGTGGGATCGGTCTGGCTGAATTGATCGGCGATTTCAACCATATCGGCCAGTAAAGTGGGGATATGGTCTTCGGCTTTTTTGCGACCACGTCGGTGGCTTTGGTCGACATAACAGAAGCCGCCTTCTAGTTCTTCCAGGGCTTTGGCTATCGTCGCCCGATTCCAGCCCAACTCTCGTTCTGCTTTCGTCGGACTCCCTTCGCATATCGTTTTGACCGTTTGGGCCATGAAGTGCCTTCTTTCGTATCCACTTAACATGGCCTTCGTCTCTTTCAAGACTTCAACCATTTCTGGCGAGATTGTCATTTTTGCTCCTTTTGGAGAGCTAGTTTAACACCTTCTCGCGTATATTTTATTTTTTGGATTGGCCTTACTCTGGTCAACTAGGTGACGATACGACCACCTCTCAGAGTATTCCAGTGAACGTGAGTGGATTGACCGAAGGTATTGCTTCTATTTCCTTGAGTTGGGATTACTCATGTGCCTTGACGAGTAGAGGAAGAGTCAAGTGCTGGGGAAACAATGTTTATGGTCAACTAGGTGACGGCACAACAATTGACCGTAGCACACCAGTAGACGTAAGCGGAATGATCACTAATGTCACTGCCATCTCAGCAGGAAGATTCCATACTTGTGCCTTGATCAATGACGAGATTGTAAAGTGCTGGGGACGTGACGGGCATGGTCGTTTAGGAACAGGTCGTCTAATCCTAAGTTCGGGGCCACTCGATGTGAGGACTATCCCCACAACCGACATTCCCGGAATCGATACCTTGGCCAGCGACTGTACATATATGCTACCTCCAGGTGATCCAGTGCCAATCGTTTGCGTCGTGGGCATGATTTATGTTGATGGCCAACCGCAGGCCAGCATCCCCATTCAGATTGGGCATCGAGGTCGGAAGGCGTCTGAGACTCAATCCCTGATCTATCCAGGGAGTGAGTTGCGGCCCCACTACCAGGCTATGCTGGCTCTGGAACCTGGAGAACCTATCACCATCGAAGCAGAATGGAATGACATCAAATACCAAATTGATGCCGTTACCAAGCCTGGGGTGCAGCAACTCGATATTGTGATCCCCTCCACGCAATACGACAATCCCATTGGGACCATCCAGCATCTGTCACATATAACATTGTCTGCGGGTGAGATCTTGACAGCCCAGGGAATAGGGCAAACCAATGATACAAACCACGAGATCGTGACCTATCGTTGGACTTCAGATCGACAGGGTGAATTGACTGACACGAGCACTTTATCTGTGCCTGCCAGAAATTTGGAGCCAGGTACCCATCAGCTTGCCTTTCAGGTGCAAGACAGTCAAGGTGTCTGGTCTGCCCCCGTCAACACGACTATTTATGTAGCAAGACCGCCAGCCACCACCTGGACTATGCTGCTCTATTTAGCGGGTGATTACCATGACCGCAGTCGCCAATATCGTGCATTTCGGCAAACGGTCAAGTCCCTCCAGAACGAGCGTTTGTCTAATGTCAATATTGCCGTCCAGTTGGACGGTCCCACGAATGATGACACGACGCGATGGCTTATTGCGCCAGGTCAAACGCAACAGGAGATCAAAATCGATGAACAGGCCATGGATACAGCTGATTCTCTTGCGAACTTCCTGCGCTGGGGACAAAGCAACTTGCCGGCACAGCACTACTATCTAGTCATTGCCAACCACGGCCAAGCTATCCGTGGCACGGCCTGGGACTCTACCACCGATATGCAAGATGATGGTCAACAGAACAATAGCGCGTTTCTGACAATTCGGGAATTGGGAGAGGCACTCAATGCACCGAATGTTGCGTTGCTTGATGTGCTGCACCTGGATGCCTGCTCAATGAACCTCTTAGAGACTGCATTCGAGCTTCAGGAAAGGACAAAAGTACTCGTTACGTCCCAATATCTGGGCTGGAGCTTCTTTGCCTATAATGATTATGTTCACGGCATTGACCATACAACCACAGCCAGGGACGCTGCGCGTGCCACGATTGCTCATTACAGCCGGATTGCGCACAGTCATGATATTCCCTACACCATTTCCGCACTAGATATGTCGCGAGCGACCGTGGCTTTTGCTAGCCTTGATGTGTTGGCCGAATCCTTAACCACACAAATAGCCACGGATCCCGGTTTGTGGGAATTAATCCTGAAGGTACGCAATGAGAGCCAGTTGTTTGATAGTAACGGGGACTACGTTAACACGAAAGATGATATGTACATCGATTTACTGGATTGGGTAGTTGGGCTTCAGCAACGTATCGACATTCAGGTCGTTCGAGAGCAACTCGATGCTGTCAATACGGCACTCAGCGGACCCCACCCGTTCATTCTCGAAAGCCGTGCGGCAAGCAATCGTCTGCCGCTCAACTATGCAGATGGAGCAGCGGTCCAACTCGATGGTGCTAATGGCCTTTCCGTTTTTTCCCCTAACAGTTGTAACAACAAGGTGTATGAGGGATACATCCAAGACGGACTATTCAGCTTTACGCAGAATGCCCGATGGCCTGATTTACTGAACGCTGGTTGCACTGCTTTGCCATTCCCTCCACCTCAAGAACCACCGCCACCGCTCGATCTGCTGGCGATAAGTGAAAAGGTTTTCTTACCTTTAATAAGGCGTTAATCGTTAATCGATTATTCCATTGGCGTGATGCCGAACTCGATGCGCAACTCTTTGATGGACCAGCGCCGGAAATGACGACCCGATGTTGGATTTTCTGGCGTTAGCTGTGCCTGTTGTTTCATGGCAATTTGCGCAAGGCGGTAGCCATGATCCACTGCATCTTCAAACTCATGGTTTCCGATCATGGTTGTTTCCATATACTGCCACTGATTGTTGTTTTTCCCTGTCTCCCAGCCCAACAACACATGACCCGCCATGAAGACCAGTGCGGGATTGAGTGAGATGGCTTCGAGCAGGCTGGCAAAAAGCAGCGTCCCATCCAGACAGTTGGCGGATTGTATGCCTAGCGTTTCGCGTGGCAAGCGCACCCACTGAGTACTCGCACTCTCGTCGGGATGAAAGTCGATTACGGAGCTGATGTAGCCAATCACGTGCTTTTTGAGCGCATTGTAGATAGCCTTCACTTGGCTGATGACTGGATACTGATCTTTGTACCCAGTCAACTGCTTCATGATATGTTGATCAACCGCCTGGCGCAAGAATTCCATCACCTCGTGACGGTGGGGCGTGACAAAAGCACCCAGGTATTGGGTGAGATCGGTCCAACTCTGCGTTGATGGATTGCGGACAGCCAGTGGTGCCGAATTGCGCGCCAGTAGCCAGATCGGTTCTGTCTTGTGAATCTCAATCTGTTTGGTCGCCAGATCTTCGGCCAAGACATTGAACGTGGCACGCGTTAACTCTGTGATCTTGCTGGCTGCATCGGGGAAGAGAGTTGGTAGTTGAGAGATGCTTTAACTTTACTTTCTGGTAAAAGAAAAGAGATG
>JAHBNG010000059.1 GCA_019217005.1 Chloroflexi bacterium TSY | reverse complement strand
AGAAAGCAGAAAACTAAGCTTGTGGTCGACGACGATAGTTCGCTGACGAATGTGGAAAGATTCGTCATAGGTGGTTCGGTCTGCCACATTTTCCAAAGAATGGCCAGCCAGCGGTTTAAAGCCCGATGAGAGCGACTGACCGAGTGGCCCTTTGACGAGCTTGTGTAGCAAGCCGAAGCCCAGCGAGATTGCTGGCGCGAAGAACGAGCCAGTTGCTGAGAAAGTAACGAAACTTTATCACAAGAGCGGCGAAAGTGGACCGCGGACTTTGCCACTTTGGTTGGTAACGGGAGCCGTGCCAGCTAAAGTCTGGACCATGCTGGAATGGGGGAAGCGGCGGCGATCTTCGCCAAATTTGACCAGCAAAGAGGGAGCCAAGAGCTCTCCTGCGCCCGGCAGGGAAGCAAAAATGGGGTGATCCTCGTGTTGCAGAAAAAGAGAGTTCAACTGTTGGAGTGTTGCTTGGGTTGAGGGTATGGAGCAAGAGTCGGGCAAGTTGCTGGGCTTGAACGACAAGCTTGGGCAACACCCGGAGCTGAACGAGGGATGTTATGTGGTCAAGGCATCAAAACAGGTGAGCCATTTGGAGGGCTGATTATGTTTATGTTGCTTGAGAAAGACCTGAAATTCATCATAGGTTGCTTTTCTGCTGCTTGCGGCGACGGATAAGCCAGAATCAGATGAGCTGCAATGGGCGATGGCCAACTAAAGACATTGAGCAAAGCGGGATGGTATCTGAGCAAACAACTACGCAAGCGATTGGAGACAGCAACCGTTTCTTTGCGCCAAAACTCGGTCATGCTCACCACGATGCGCATTTGCTGGAGTAATTCACTCCCTGGATGCCAAGGATAGAATCGGTGAACATCTGTTCTGACCAGTTCAGCTATCGTATATGCATCACTTTCATCAGTGCGAGCACCGCTCTGATTGTACCTCGCCCGACTTGCTTTGACCACGTTCGGTGGGAGGACATATAGATTTGTATACCCAGCATCCCATAAGTAGTCAATTATCAGATTATGTGCTGTCTCTAATCCGATTCGACATTTTTCATGGCCGATATCCATCGTTTCTCGCCACTTTTCTAGTTGCTTAAAGCCATCCACACTATGTTCTATTGTCATGTAGTTAATTCGACGACCGTTTTCATCCGTTATCATTACATCATGTTTTGTTTCACTCCAGTCTATTCCTATGAATATCTGCATTTTTGACCTCCTCATTCACTTGAGGATTGCCTTTGGTCATTTTTTTCGGACGCTCTTTTCCGTTTTCCTATTATGGCATTCGAGATGCTACACGCTTGCGACGGTTCTAGGCGTCGGCTTGGTGGACGGTCCGGGAAGGGCGGTCGCACCGCGGGAAGAGGGCGGTCCTTTTTACCAAGCCGGAGTTCGATTCCGAGTGACAGCTTCTCTCTTTCTGTCTCTCTCATTCTAACTCCTTTCCTATATTATCTAATAGGTAGAGGGCAGAGATGAGTTCGTCAACGAGGCTGTTCTTGACCTCTTCCTGTTAGGTAATATAGGAAAGGGAGATAAAATAAGGGAAGGCAAAAGCAAGGAAAGCCGAAACTTATTGGACTCTCGACCTGGCAAAAAGGACCAACCTCTTCGAGCGGTGCGACCGCCCTTCCCGGACAGTCCGCAGGTCGACGCCGTGCAACGTCGAAAGCGTGCAGCACCTCGAGTGCCATAACAGGAAAACGGAAAACAGCGTCCAAAGTTGAGGAGCTCAGGCGATACGGGAGAGGAGGTCCAAGATGAAAGTGAAAATGGGAATCGACTGGAGTGAAAAGAAACATGATGTGATGATGTTGGATGAGACAGGACGAGCGCTGGGCTATGCGCAGATAGAGCATAGCCAGAAGGGATTTCGCCAAATTGAAGAAATGAGAAAGAAGACAGGAGCGAGCCATGATGAAGTGACAGTGGGACTGGAAACAGCGCATAATTTGCTGATTGATTATCTCTGGTCGAGCGGGTACAAGAATGTCTATGTGGTGCCGCCGAATGTGGTGAACAAGAGTCGGGAGCGCTATAGTCAAAGTGGTGCGCATAATGATAAGAGTGATGCCTATGTGATAGCAGATTTGTTGCGGACCGATGTCCATCGATTTTATCCTTGGTCACCTGGCAGTGAATTACTCCAGCAGATGCGAGTGGTCAGCAGTGCCACACAATACTGGACCAAAGAGACTGTGGCCTTATCCAACCGTCTGCGCGCTTGCCTGTTGCGTTACCATCCGGCGCTTGAGGTCTTCAGCAACTGGCCTTCTCGGATTGCCTGCCACCTGGTTCTGACCTATCCAACGCCAGAGCATGTGCGCAACTCCACCTATGAAGGCTTCCAAGAGTTTCTCAAGCAGCACCGACATACGCAACCCGTAAATGGGTCACTTGTTATGATAAGTTAACCGCCACTTATCCCACATCAGCTCCTGCATTTGTGCCAGCGTATCAACGAGAAGCTCTTCAGCTGGCTGAATGTCTTTTGCTTGCACTGCGCTATGAACAAGAGACCCTTGACCAGTTACAGTCACTTTTTCTGCAACATCCGGATCAGCATATCTTTGCTTCTTTACCTGGTGCTGGCCAGCTTTTAGCTCCCAGTCTTCTGGTCAAGTTTGGCGAAGACAGGAACGCTTTCCCTCTCCCATGAGCCTTCAGTCTCTGGCGGGAACCTGTCCTG
This sequence comes from Chloroflexi bacterium TSY, assembly GCA_019217005.1. The sequence continues at coordinate 79,864 of JAHBNG010000059.1, read as the reverse complement.
TCACCAAACAAAGTGGCAAAGTCAGAACCGTTCATTTCCGCAGAGCTTGCGATCACGACTTTCGTTATTTTACTCAGCAATTTGCTCGCTGCTCCCGCAAAGAGTCTTCTTGGGCCGCTGCTTTTTACACCGCCGCTCGCCAACGCGGTCTCAAAAAGAGTCATGCTGATCGCACTCTCGCTAATCGCTGGATTTGCATCATTTGGAAATTGTGGCAAGACAAGAAACCTTATGATGAATCTTTCCATTTGCAGCAACGAGCCCATCGTCGCCAACCTATCGCTTAATTGCTTCTAATTTTTTACTATGTATCGCCTTTGGGTTCCTTGCCTTTGTCCTCATCTATATGTTGACATAACACGCTGCTGGTTCTCTCTATCAGTTCTTCTTCAACGCGCCCTTTTGGAACTGCCATTACATACAAAGCGTGTCCGGGAAATTCAACTCCATCTATTCCGGAAGTACCAAAACAGTGGACATCCCAATGAAAAAATCTCTTGCGCAAGTTGTTTCTGAAAAACCATTCCTTGATTTTGCCGATTGGTGGCAGATGGGCGATGAATTTGTGACCTTTATGTCAAATGCCATCTGTTCCGAGTGGATAGTCTTGATCGGAAACGACGGCGATTTAGCGACAGTCAAAGAATATACAGAAACCTATCTTGATACCGTTTTTCAACGTTCCGCTCACCCTGAATTGGTGGATGAGTTCTATCACAGAAATTTCAGACAACCACCTAGATCAGGCGAATTTGATGCGCTTTCCTATGCCTTCTATCGTCATACGTTTGAGCTGATCGCAGCTCACGAGTCGCAATACGCCAATTCGCTGGAGCGTGAGCGTAGACTCTACACCAAGCGCGTGGGAAAGATATTTTTTGATCAGGTTTACGAACATCTTGAGTTAGATTTGCCAAGTGGGCTAGATAGCAAAGACGATTTTGCCCAACTCGATGCTGCAATTCAGAATGTTGGTGTGTTTCTCAAAGAGCAGGGGTATCTGCGGACCCACTTCGATTTCCGTTTTGATGTCGATATTGAACATGGCGGGCGACATATCCAGCAGACCAAAACTGAGTTGCTTTCTGAGCTAAAAAATGGCGTGGCCTATGCCCTGTATGAAATGGGATATCCGGTCATTTTGCCATCTGCGGTTTATCTCTACCACACGATGGGTGAAGCTCAACATCATTCATCGCGGACAATTGAAGAATTATTTGACCGTGTTGGCTTCGATGCTCGCGAAACCGATGATTTTGACCCGATCGGCTACCCTTCAGATTTGGTAGTAGAGCTTTGGGAAATCCGAAAATTGGAGTAAGTTGAGGGTGTGAGTCCCAAAGTGGGTAAACGCAGCGGTTCTTCGACTGAGCAGTCTTCATTTACACACTTTGTGGTACACACTCGTAGTTGATGAGCAGAGGGCAATATATCTTTTGTTTCACATTACCAACACATAAACTTTGCCATCTGGACAAAACGATCACGAGCGCTATATATTCACTCACTCAATTCAATCACCATATTCGACAGTGTGTCCCAAAGTGTGTAAATGGGGACCGTTCAGTCACCTACTCCATTTACACATCTTGTGGTACACCCCCCAAATTCAAAAGGAGAAAGCCATGCAACGTAAATCTTTCTTTGTTGTGTTGATATTTCTATTGTCGCTGTTGGCTGCTGCATGTCAACCAGTTGCACCAGCAGGTGATGCGGGCGGAACAATGGACAGCAGTGGCGACACAATTAAAATCGGTGTTTTGACCCCACTAACCGAGCCAGGTGATACATCCGCTGGGCAGTTGGTGCAGCGCGGTGCCGAATTAGCGGCTGAGTATATCAATAACGAAATGGGTGGTCTGCTGGGTGGTCAGATGGTGGAGCTTGTGATCGAAGATGATGCCGGTACGCCCGAGGTCGGGGTGGCTGGGTATCGCCGTTTGGCAACCGAAGAAGGTGTGGTGGGCGTAATTGGTCAGTATCACTCTTCCGTCAATTTGGCCGTCAACGAGGTAGCCAAAGAGATCGGCGTTCCGGTCTTTTCGACTCAAGCATCAAACAAAGACATCACGGCGCTGCAGTACCCCATCGCCTTCCGCACCCATGCCATCGACCCCATCCGCGCCGAGGCTTGGATTTCGTTTATCACCGACCGCAGCTTTACCAAAGTCGCTCTGATCTCGGAAGATACCGACTATGGGACCGGGTTGGTCCAAGAGATGGAAGAACGGACGGCTGGTACTGATATTGAGCTATTGCCAATCGTCTTTAGCCGCGGCACAGTTGACATTACGCCCCAGCTTTTGCAGATTAAGGATTGGGGACCAGACCTGGTGATCAACATTGGCGTTGGACAAGGGGCTCATCTGATCATCGATCAAGCCAACACCATCGACCTCTTCCCAGAAGTACCCATGTTGGCTTCATACGATTTCCCGATTCGTCCTGAATATTGGGAATTGCATCCAGAAAACGGCAATGACCTCTACTACATCTCTTACTTTCATCCCGAACAGCAGCTCTCTGAACTGGGCGAGTGGTTTACCGAAGCCTATACCGAGATGCATGGCGAGCCGCCAGTCTACACGGCATACAGCGCATTCGGCGGCGCAACGATCATCGCACAAGCCATCGAACAAGCCGGCTCCACAGATTCCGCTGCTCTGATCGAGGCGCTGGAGACCGGTGAATTTACCAACTGGGCCGGGCCTGCTACCTTCCCACAAGATGAAGGCGTACTCTGGCATCAGTGGACGCCACCGCTGCTGATTCTGCACTACACGGAAGCGGGCCAGTCCTTCCGTGATGCAGAGCTGATCTACGAATATACAAGGTAGAAAGCCTGTAAAGTTGCAGAGTGGTGCAATCACCCTGCAACTTTGCAACCTTGCCGCTCTCTTTCCATGTCTATCTCATCCGACCTTTTTCTCCAATTCCTCATCGCCGGTCTTGTCATCGGCGTTTTGTACGCGCTCATGGCGATTGGGATCACCTTTATCTACAGCGTGATGAAGTTGATCAACTGGTCCATGGGTGAGTTTTATATGATCGGTAGCTATCTGCAATACCTATTCATTGTTCAGATTGGTCCGCTGATTGGCTTGCCCCAAATACCCTGGTACCTAGCCCTCCCTCTTGCGATGATCATTGTCTTTTTGATCGGCGTCGTCATGCAGCGTCTTCTGATCAAGCCCATGTTCGTCGGCGGTATCGAGCGAAGGAATGAATACGCCACCATCATCACCCTGACAATGGTACTCATGCTGCGTAGTCTGGCTTCCGCCTTGGGCGGGCCATATCAACGGTCGCCGGGAAGCTACATCAAAGAGACGTTCTATCTTGGTCCGCTGCCCGTCTCTGGTGATCGATTGGCCGCGCTGATTGGTGCCATTGTCATTATGGTCCTCTTCTACATCTTTTTTAAGCGAAGCTGGTTTGGTGTGGCGCTGCGGGCAGCTTCGCAGAGCCGGGTCGGTGTGCAAACGGCAGGCGTCAATCTGAGTCGGCTCGATCAGATCGCATTTGGGGTGGGCGTGGCGCTTGCGGCTGGTGCAGGGGCGCTGCTGGCGCCCGTCTTTCTGGTCTACCCAACTAATGGTGAAATCACCACGATGAAGGGGTTTGAGATTATTATCATTGGTGGGCTGGGGTCGATTCCCGGAGCGCTAATTGTGGGGATTGCCCTTGGCGTGGTTGAAAGCTTGGGTGCGGTTTTTATTGATCCCAACCTCCAGCACGTTTATGGATTTGTTTTGCTGTTGATCATTTTGATCGTCAAGCCAACTGGCTTGTTTGGGGAGCAGGAACGGGAGGTCTAATAAAGTGAGTCTAGCTGAATTACCCCAAAACCTTCCGATACCCGTTGACGATGGTGCTGCTCGCCATCTGGAAGGCATGGTTTTACCTGACCTTACATTTAAGACGACGAGCGGCGACTCAGTTGCTATTGGCTTGATTGGTGGGTTGCTTGTCATTTACATCTATCCAATGACCGGACGCCCAGATGTGCCGCAGCCTGACGGTTGGGAGCAAATCCCTGGTGCGAGAGGCTTTACGGCGCAATCGTGTAGCTTTCGAGACCATCATCAGGAGCTTCAAGCGCTAAAGACAGAGGTATATGGATTGAGTTCACAGACGTCTGCGTACCAACTTGAAGCAAAAGAGCGCTTGCATTTACCCTTCAACTTGTTGAGCGATTCAGCGTTTGAATTGAAGAACAGTCTTTCTTTGCCGACCTTTGAGGCGGAAGGGATGGAATTGTATAAGCGGTTGACGCTAATCGCGAAAGACGGAAAGATCGAAAAAGTCTTTTATCCGGTTTTCCCGCCTGATCAAAATGCGAATGATGTTCTGTCTTGGTTACAGGACAATACCTGATGTAAAGATTGGACAATTCTCCATGAACCAAAATAGCGATATCGGCCCTCTTGGTATTCTCTTGCTCGACACAGCCTTTCCGCGCGGGAAAGGCGACATTGGCAACCCTGGCTCATACGACTTTCCCGTCATGATTAAGACAGTCAGCGGTGCAAACGTTGAACGAGTGGTGATTCAAAGCGACCCCACGCTGGTCGATCTGTTCATCGCGGCCGGATTGGAAGCACAAGAAGAAGGCGCGTGTGCCGTCACGACCAGTTGTGGATTTATGGCCCCTTTCCAGGCAGATGTCGCCAAGGCACTGAAAATCCCCGTCTTTCTCTCGTCGCTTCCTCAGATCCCTTTGGCCTACATGATGACCCAACGTCGGATCGGTGTCCTGACGGCCAATGGCGAGACATTGACCGAGCGTCACCTTTCTGCTGCAGGCGTTCCCGCTGACCTCCCCATGTCGATCCGCGGCCTGAACAAGAACCCGGCCTTCTATCATTGGATCTATGAAGATGGTCCAGCCGATCATGAAGCGATTCAGCAAGCCATGCTTGATGCAGCCCATTCGTTGCTAGAGGAAGATCCAAACTTAGGGGCGATTGTGTGTGAATGTCACAACATGGCGCCGTATGCACCAGCGGTGGCCACGGCCACGGGCCTGCCGGTTTTTGATGTGATTTCGTATGCCCATTGGGTCTATCGCACGTTGAAGAAACGGGAGTTTTTGACCTTGTAATCAATTGAGTGCATTTGAATATCGGTTCAAGCGAGGAATAAGCAGGTTCCGTGTGGCTTGTGTCCATGAGACCGCGCCGGGCGTGTTCACTGACCCCAACTTATTTCAAATGCACCCTAATCAAATTCGATTCTTTTGCACGCCGACAGTTTTTTCGGTATAATTCGATACCATCAGACTGCTGGAAGAATAGCGGTATGTTTACTTTGTTGGCCTCTGTGCGCCCAAATCTGTGCGCTCCAATATCCACATCCATCCATGGTGGTATCCCAAGCAAGTCGGACGCGGATTCACGCAGATCAACACGGATAAAATCCTGAAAACCTTAGAAATCCGTGTCCAAGAGCTTTTGAGAACTCACTTAAAGGCCATTGGCCCAATTTGTGGGAAACCATCCATTCAAAGGAGACCAAGATGAGACAACTGCGTATGCACATGACTTCACGCAACCTGCTCGTATTTCTGCTTTTTGCGACAATGATTTTGCTCGCTGCCTGTGGTGGCTCTGCTCCAGCGACAGGCGATCAAACGGGCGACAGCGCGGATGCAGCCTCCGATGCTCAAGCGAGTGATGCAGCAATGTCTGGCGATATCAGGGAGGTGCCTCGCAATCGCACCCATATTATCATGGGAGGCGGTCGTGAGGGGCAATATGTGGATCATGAACTTTGGAATCCCTATGCCATTGGTGCCAATCACCAATCAGGCCCCAACATCATCTATGAACCCCTTGCATTTTACAGCGCCTTTGCCGATGAAGAGTTGATGTGGTTGGCGGAAAGTTATTCTTACAACGATGACTTTACCGAGTTGACCATCAAGACTCGTGAGGGGATTGAGTGGAGCGATGGCGTTGCCTTCTCGGCTGAAGATGTTGCCTTTTCATTGACCGAGCTCACCAAACTCGGCTCAGACGTGCGCTGGGGTGTCGACGTCCAGCAGTTTGTGGAGAGTGCCACAGCCACAGATGATACTACGGTGGTGATTCAACTCAAAGTGCCGGCGCCGCGCTTTTTCTACTTCATGAGTTACAAGTATGATATTGGTGTCTACATTGTGCCCAAGCATGTCTACGAAGGACAGGATTGGACTACCTTTACAGCTTTTGACATAGAAAAGGGATGGCCCGTGACCACAGGACCATTCGAAGTCATTGCTGCATCACCCGAGCAGAAGGTCTATGATCGCCGCGACAGCTGGTGGGCTGCCGAACAGGGTCTGGCACCCATGCCAGAGATCGAGCGGATCGTGCGTCTCCCTTCACCACCAGAGCAGCAGGCAATTCAAGCCTTTATCAACAACGAGGTCGATGCAGGCTTTACAATGGCCCCCACATCGTTCCCCACTATCTTTGGTCAGAACGATAAAGTCACCACTCATTCAGGCCAGGGGGCACCGTACGGTTACTTGGATTGGTGGCCTATCTCCATTGTACGTCAATACCGCGCAACCGCCATTCGACGACGCACGGGTACGCTGGGCGTTGAGCTACTTTATCGACCGCGAGCAAGTCGTCGAGGTTGGCTGGTCGGGGGCGAACACGGTTTCACGCATTCCCATGCCGCCCTACCCGCCGCTCCAACGCTATTTCGACAAAATCGAACCCCTGTTGGAGGAGTACAATACCTCCGAGTTTAATCCAGAGAAAGGAACTGCCTTGTTAGAGGAAGCTGGGTTCACGAAGGCCGGAGACCAATGGATGAAGCCAGATGGGACACCGTTCACCATCGAAGCCCGCATTCCGACCTTCCTGAGCGGCATGGGTTTGGTTGTGGCGGAGCAGCTCAAAAATCAGGGCATTGAGGTCACCTCTACCAATCCACCCGATTATTTGGATCGCTTCTCCAAAGGCGAGTATGAAGTTCAATTTTTTGGTCATGGCGGCAGCGTGAAGGATCCCTATTACACCATGCGGCTCTACCAGAGCGCCAGCAAGGCCGTCCCCGGTCACCATCAGGTCAACTTCTCTAAGTGGACCAACGATGAGTATGATGCGATTGTTGATCAAGTCTTCGTGACACCAATGGACGACTTCGAAACGTTGGAAGATCTTTTCTACCAGGGAATGGAACTCTGGCTCAAAGATCTGCCCGATATCCCCCTGACCGAACTCTATCACCGCATTCCCTACAACGAAACCTATTGGACCAACTGGCCTGTCGATGGCAACGAGTATGTGAATGGCGCGGCCTGGCACTTGACCCACGAGATGGTCTTGTGGAATTTGAAAGCCACAGACGCCGAATAGGACGGGTGATGAAAAGATGACTGGATGACTTGGACGACAAGATGGCTGGACGATACCGATCATCTTGTCATCTTTTCCCACACTATAGAGGAAATAACCAATCTTGCGCATTGACTACCTCATTCGTCGAATTTTCTTCTTTTTTATCATTGTCTGGCTGGCGGCGACCGTTAACTTTTTTCTGCCGCGTCTTTCTGGCCAGGATCCCATCCGCGACAAATTGATGTTCGAGGCCACGATCGGGGGTAGTGTACAGGCTGGGTTAGAAGAGATTATTCGGGTCTACGAAGAGAAATTTGGGCTGGACCAACCTCTTTATCTCCAATATTTCAACTATCTTGGAGATTTGGCCCGCCTGGACTTCAACTACTCCATTGCCCACTATCCGAATCGCGTGGTCGATATGTTGCTGGACGCGTTGCCGTGGACTTTGGGGCTGCGAGGTGTATCGTTTCTTCTCTCCTTCTTTCTGGGTACCTTTTTGGGGGCACTTTTTGGGTGGCCGCGTGCCCCTCGGGCCATACAGTGGCTCTTCCCACCCTTGATTACGATGCATGCGATTCCCTATTACCTACTTGGGTTGGTATTGCTCTACATCTTTTCCTTTGCCGTGCATTGGCTCCCGTCTGGCGGGGGCTACACCCGTGGAACCATACCCGAATACAGCGTGGAATTCTTTCTGGATGTTGTGAAGCATTCAATTCTGCCCGCGGCATCGATTGTTCTGGCCCAAATCGGCGGTTGGGCGTTGGGCATGCGCGCCATGATGGTGACGACTCGTGGGGAAGATTATATGATCTTTGCTGAAGCGAAAGGGGTGAGCGAACGAACGCTCTTTATGCGCTATGCTGTCCGCAACGCCATTCTACCGCAAGTAACGGGATTGGCTTTGGTGTTGGGCTATCTAATTTCGGGGGCAGTGCTTGTTGAGATCGTCTTTCAATATCCAGGAATCGGCACGCTACTCTGGCGCGCCATTCGCGAAACCGACTATTTTTTGGTCCAAGGAATCGTCTTTTTCTCCATTGTCTCGATCGGCGTCGCCACGCTTCTGCTCGATATACTCTACCCCTGGCTCGATCCACGGATTTCATATGATAGCAAGCGGTAGCAAACAAAGGTAGCACTATGAGTACAATCGCTGGGCACCAAGTGCGTCCGACACGAAGTGCCTATCAGAGTACCCGCCGTGAACAACTCGGCGATCTGCGTCGCTTTTTGGCACGCAACCCGAATCTTGTCTGGGGCATTCTGCTCTTGGTCGGACTTCTGCTCTTTGCTGTGATTGATGCCATGATCACCGACGCCGAGGATGCCTATCCATTGTCTGCACCACCACTCTTGTCACCATCAGCCGACTATCCCTTTGGCACCGACCGGCTGGGGCGAGATCTATTCGTGACCATCATTGCGGGCATTCCCCTGACACTGACCATCGGCCTCATCGCTGGCCTGATTGGTGTCACGATTGGCACTGTGCTGGGATTTGTCTCTGGTTATTACGGTGGCAAGATTGACGCCATGATCAACGGCGCCGTCGATGTCGGTCTGACCATTCCTGGTTTGATGGTCCTGATCATCCTGGGCATCGCTTTTGCTGGGCATATGACCGTCGCTGGGATGGCGCTGATTGTGGGCGTTATCGCCTGGTTGCGTCCCGCACGTATCATTCGCTCTCAAGTGTTGACCTTACGCCAACGTCCTTATGTAGAAGTGGCACGACTCTCAGGCATGAGCAGCAATGAGATCATCTTTTTGGAACTGATGCCCAATCTGTTGCCGTTCTTGGCAGCCTCGTTGGTTGCCTCTGTCTCGGCAGCTGTACTCGCCTCTATCGGTCTAGAGGCATTGGGGTTGGGTCCATTGGATTCACCCACTCTGGGGATGACCATCTATTGGGCGATCCTGGATGGCGCTGTGATCAACCGCTGGTGGTGGTGGTGGCTTCCGCCGATTGTCGCAATTTCCATCCTCTTTATGGGACTCTTCTTGCTCTCGATGGGGTTGGATGAAATTGCCAACCCCCGCGTGAGGGAGCGCGTATGAGTGAACCGATTTTGCGTGTGCGCGAGTTGCAGGTCCAATATGAGACATCACGCGGTCCCGTCAACGCGGTCAACCAGGTCAGTTTTGACCTGCACAAAGGCGAAACATTGGGATTGGTGGGCGAGTCTGGCTCCGGCAAGACAACCCTGGGTATGGCAATCGTTGGAATGATTCAAAAACCGGGCCGTATTGTTGGTGGCAAAATCTGGTTGGATGATCGAGAGTTAACCGGACTCTCACGACGGGAATATCGCGCCATTCGTTTGTCCGAAATATCATTGATGCCACAGGGAGCCATGAATTCGCTCAATCCGGTGACGCTGATTCGTGAGCAGATATGGGACGGCATTCGCGATCACGATATTGCGATGACAAAGCCCGAAGCAGATCAGTACATATCCGATCTCTTGGAGCAAGTCGGGTTACGACCAGAGGTGGCCGATATGCATGCCCATACTCTGAGCGGTGGAATGAAACAACGGGTCGCGATGGCGATTGCCATCAGTTTGCAGCCCCAGGTCATCATTGCGGATGAGCCAACGAGCGCTTTGGACGTGGTTGTCCAGAAACGCGTCATGGAGACATTGCGAACCGTTCAGGAAGAGCTGGGGGCTTCCATCATTCTAATTGGCCACGACATGGGTCTGATGGCTCAAACCGTCGATCGGCTGGGCGTTATGTATGCAGGGCGGCTTGTTGAGATTTCGCCTGTCCGCGACGCATTGATCGACGCACAACACCCCTATACGCGCATGTTGGTTGAGTCGTTACCGTCTACCAAAGGCAAAAAGCGCTTGCGTGGTGTGCCGGGGTTGGCGCCTCAACTGTTGAATCTGCCACCAGGGTGTGCATTCAATCCACGCTGTCCCCACACATTTGAGCCATGCACCATGCAGACCCCATCATTGATTGAAGTCACATCGGGACGGCTGGCTGCCTGTCATCTACTGGAGGAGATCCCATGACCGTTCCGCTGATCGAGTTTCGGAATGTGACAAAGGTTTTCGGTGGTGGACTGTTTGACAAGAATCAGACCGTGGCATTGGAAAAATTTAGCATGATGCTCCATGAGGATCCACCACTCATAACGGCCATTGTTGGGGAGAGTGGTAGTGGCAAGACGACCTTGGCGCGTCTATTGTTAGGGTTAGAAACACCAACAGAAGGCCAGGTACTCTATCGTGGCCAAAACGTTCACCGCATGAACAAGGAGGAACACCGCAGATTCTTGCTCGACGTTCAATTCATCTTTCAGGATCCGTTTGGCGTTTACAATCCATTTTACCGGGTGGATCATGTGCTGCTCAAGCCATTGCGGAAGTTCAATCTGGTCAGTTCAAAAAATGAAGCATATGCGAAGATTGAGGGTGCCTTGGAGACGGTCGGATTGCGCCCAGAGGAGACATTAGGCCGCTATCCACATCAGATGAGCGGGGGACAACGTCAGCGTGTTATGGTGGCGCGGGCACTGCTACTCAATCCCAAGCTGATCGTTGCTGATGAACCAGTTTCTATGGTGGATGCCTCTCTACGTGCCACAATTCTAAGCAACTTGCAACGCCTGAACGAGGAGTACGGCATCTCCATCATTTATATTACCCACGACCTGGCAACCGGGTATCAAATCAGCCACAATATGCTTGTACTTTATCATGGAGCGGTGGTCGAAGTGGGCGATGTAGACCTGGTCGTGAACGAACCGCAACATCCCTATACACAACTGCTGATGGATTCCATTCCTCAAGCTGTGCCGGAACGCACCTGGCACCAAGGAGGAGGTGAAACAGCCGCCGTCGTCCGTCCCGCGGTCGATCATATTGGCTGTAAATTTGCTGATCGCTGTCCGGCTGTCATGGAACAATGCCGAGAAAAGGTTCCATCGATTTACCAGACCCATGCTCATCGCGGCGTTGCCTGCTTTCTGCATGAGGAAACATCTGACATTGCACCAGAAAGTATCGAAAAGCTCTTTGCGACGGATAGTTTGCCGATTACATAGAGGATAGCGGTTCACCGTTGACTGATGACTCGAAATAGAGACAAGATTCTCAGGCTATGGCCAGATCTCAAACCGGTTCGATCAGTTACCCTGTAAACAGTACCACATAATTTGGGTTTATTATCAGTCTTTTGCCAAAACGGCCTCTGGTGGGCAAACATGTGGGAAAGTAGCTGATGCGTAAGGTTCAGTTAGCTGATCGCACATTGCTCTCAAGCGCTCAATTAACCCAGGATGGAGTGAATTTACGTGATTGATCATCGGCTGATCCAATGTGACAATTTTGTCTGAGCCCAATAAAGCTAATCCTGACTCAATAGCAAATGTACCGTAAGCCAAAATCTTTGCATCCTCGCCTGTAAAGCCATAGTTGCGTAGGCGACGTGACCAACGCGTGAAATATCGGGCTGGACGTATTATCGAAACAAGTGGTTAGAAAATCTGTATATCAGGATGAGGACCATATCGAGCCAGAATATTTTCAGTCTCAATGGAGATATACAGTCTCAGTAGATCCAAATTTGGCGTTTTTGGCGATTTTCAGTCGAGATTGCAGGGATTTTGGAGTCATTTATTCAGATTTCGGTTACAGAAAACAACCTATTTCATATCTGAAAATCGCCCAAATCTAACGCAAAAACTAGATATCGACCGGCAAATTTGTATTTATGTCAACTGTTTAGCCAGAATTCTCTCTCAAAACCTGAAATTTGGATCTACTGAGTCTTGTTTTTCGTCCGGCAGTGGAAAGCAAGTTTAAGGTCGAATGTTCCTCTTCAGTTAGAGAACGGCCTGTGCGTATCTTACCAATTGCCTCAATTCCGCGACGAACAATATTTTTGTCAAGAAGGCACGTGAGCATTGAAAATTACGTCGATTTCGGGAATCGTTTCCATATCGATTTCTGCATCCGCAAAAATTTGCTCCCAAATAGCATCCTGTTCTGCTTCAGAAAGCGCAAAGTATTCATCATACGGCATACCATTAATGAACTCATTCGTGATACTTAAAGGATTCGTTCGTTCTTGTTCTTGGATTAACTGACGAAAGTATGCCACAACTTCATCTTGATTCTCATTCTCTTGTGCATCAGTAGCGCGTTGACGCAAAACAGGAACTAGATCAAGTAACTGGGAGAGTTCACTTTCTGTAAAGCTCTCTATTATTCTGGCCACTGCTATAATCCGAGGGTTCACTTGTGTTATCATATTCGAATTCCCCGCCTAGAGACGTTATTGGTTAAACACATTATATACCGCACTCGCTCATAAATTTGACCGTTATGAGTCGAGGAGAACAGCCGAATTTATTTTGAATTTATGGCAGTGTTCAGTATACCATAGGAAACCCTGTTATTAAATGAGCACAGTTTCTCAATGAACACGATCCTAGAAATCACCAGTCTCCTCAAACGCTTCGGCGGTCTGGTCGCTGTCAATAACGTCGATCTCACCATCGAATCCGGTGAGATTCGCGGCCTGATTGGCCCCAACGGTTCGGGCAAAACCACGGTGATCAATCTGATTTCGGGTATCTACAAGGCCGATCGTGGTCAGGTGCGTTATCAAGGTCACTCCATTGCAGGGATGCAGCCCAACGCCATTGCCCAAGCAGGCATGTTGCGAACCTTCCAAGTACCCAAACTCTTCGGCAACATGACCGTGCTGGAGAACATGATGATTCCACACTTTGCCCGCACCAATCCATACACCGGCGGCGATATGAACCAAGCTACCCAGCGGGCCAAGGAACTGATTGAACTGACCGGACTGACCCATCTCACCAATGAAGAAGCCAAAAGCCTTTCCGGTGGTCAACAGGCACTCCTTCAGATCGCGCGCGGCTTTATGGTCGACAATATCGGGCTATATCTACTCGATGAGCCGTTCGCTGGCGTGAACCCCGTCATCAAGGAGACCATCAACAACTTGATTCTGCGGCAAAACCGAGAAGAAAACGTGGCCTTTTTGTTGGTCAGTCACGAAATGGAGCAGATCCGTAAGCTCTGTCATCAAGTGACTGCCCTGGCCGAGGGCGCCGTGATTGCTCAAGGCTCTTTGGACGAAGTGGCGTCAGATCCCCAAGTGATTCAAGCCTATCTGGGGGGAACTGGTTCATGATGCACAGTAGCGTGTCAACCATACTGGAACTCTCTCATGTCCGCTCGGGTTATACGGAGGGCGTAGAGATTCTGCAAGGACTCAATATGGTCCTCAGGCAGGGGCAACTCAGTGTGGTCATTGGACCCAATGGGGCCGGCAAGTCTACGTCTCTCAAGACGATCTTTGGCTTTCTGCATCCCTGGTCGGGTGAAATCCGCTTTGACCATCAGCTGATCAACGAACTCGATCCATACGAGGTTAAACAGTTGGGTATCTCATATATCCCACAAGCCATCAACATCTTTCCTCAACTGACGGTGGAAGAGAATCTGCGCATGGGTGGTTGGATCTTCCGTGAAGACAAGGCTCGTTTGCAAAATCAGATGGAGCGGGTCTATGAGATGTTCCCCATTCTCAAAGAATTTCGACGGCGACAGGCAACTGCTTTGAGTGGCGGCCAGGCCAAGATGCTCTCGATTGCCAAAGAGGTCATCAGCGAACCACAACTGATTTTGGTCGATGAACCGACTGCCGCGCTTGCCCCGATCATCGCTGAGCAGACCTATGACTTCCTCATGGCGACCAAAGAGGCGCTGGGCGCGACGGTGTTGTTGGTCGATCACCACATGGAGAAGGCTGTCGAGCTGGCAGATTATGTCTATGTACTAAGCCTGGGCGTGATGGTTGAAGAAGGACCAGCCGATGAGTTTGACGGAGAGCGGCTGCGCGCAATCATTCAGAAATGCTTGGAAGGTTGACCCGTGCACATCTTGGATCTGTTCACGAGCCGTTGGGTAGCCATTCTATCGCTGATCGTCGCCATTCTGCTGGCGTTTGCCCCCTTCGGGCTGCGTGGTTATCAGCTCCACATTCTGATCGTGAGCTTCTATTATGTGGTGCTGGTCTCTAGTTGGAATCTACTGGCGGGATACACGGGTCAGTTTTCGTTGGCCCATCATGCCTTTGCCACCATTGGCGGCTATGCCTCAGGCCTACTCATCTTTCATTACGACACGCCTATCTGGTTGAGCATGATGGCTGCTCCGATTGTCACGCTGCTGTTGGGTCTGATTCTGGGCATCCTGGTGTTGCGGATGCGCACCATCTACCTGGCCATTGCGACTTGGGCGTTTGGCGAAACATTTCGCATCACGATCTCAGCGAATTATGTCCTAACTCGTGGCGATGCAGGGTTGAGTGTGCCCTCACTCTTTGGTCTATCCGACCTTCGACCCTACTATTACCTCTTTCTGGGGTTGATGATTGTGGCGCTGATCTTTATGCGCTGGTTGGTTCTTTCACCTGTTGGCTCCTTTATGCGGGCCATCAAAGATGACGAGCTTGCGGCGAAAGCAATGGGCGTCAACACGACGCGATGGAAGCTCTTTGTCTTTAGCATCACGAGTTGTATTGCCGGCACCATCGGCGTCTTTTACGCCCACTACATTGCGCTAATTAGCCCGGTGACCATGAGGTTTACCGAGATGGGCAAGATTGTCATTATGGCCACCATCGGTGGGTTGGGCAGCTTTATTGGTCCGATTGTTGGCGCACCGCTGGTTCAGATTCTCTTTGAATGGACGCGCGAATATGGCGAGTGGCGCATGGTGGTCTTTGCGCTAATCGTGATTGTGTTGATGCGGGTTGAGCGAGGTGGTGTGGTTAGTTTAATGCAGAGGTTGTGGAAAATGGTCAAGAACAGAATGTCATGAAGTCTATCACGGATAGCGTCCCTTCTCGTTCAAGATCTTCCGTGCAGCCACTCTATCTGGACGATTGAACTGGAAAACTCTCACTGTGATTCGTCCGATAGCTGTACGGGCTTGAATTTCACCGCTCGTGAGAGTAAAGTGCTCGTCCCAATCTTGTAGGCGGGGGTTGAAATATGGAACCAACTGATTTGTTTCTACATCATATGCTCCAACTTCACTACCTTTATACCGATTACAGATGAAACATGACCAAGCCAAGTTGTTTTCCGTATCTTTTCCACCATGCTTCTTTGGTAGGATGTGATCTACTTCATGAGACTTACCACTATCGTCTTGATGGAGTCGACAGTACTCGCATCGATGTTGAGCTCTTTGAGCAATTCGTTGACGTTGTTCTTGCGAAATAGGCATGGGTATTCAGGCAGGTGATAGAAGTGCCCTTGCTTTTGCCTTGACTAAGATAACTTGCTCTTCAAGCTGAACAAGTCTATCCAATTCAACCTTTTCTGCCATGCTCAATCTGTCTTCTTTATTCTTGTCTAATAGCTCCTTGATGCGCATTTCAACTTCTTCAGAAAACCGAAACGTCGTAATGGCCTCTGCACTCGGGCTTTGAGCTAATAGCGAAATGACCTCAACATATGCTTGAGTTGAAACCGGCGCAAAACGACTCATACCCATTTCTAATACGATGGGTAATTGATCTTGAAGATCATCTATCATTGGGACTAGATAGTCCGGAACTTCAAGTGTAACTGTTGTCATTATTTCACCCTAATCCTATTAATACGATTTTTGGTATAATATCAGCCTTGTTACTATAATGCAATGCCTCAATTGCAAAAAAGATGGCTAAAGTCATTTATTAAACTCTGTTTGAAAATCGGACGATAGAACAAAAAGGTAACTCATGACTGTTCAAACAATCACCCTAGATATTCCAGAGCAAATCTACCAACGATTAGAAAATACTGCGTTGGCGATGCGACGTTCTGTTGAAGAGGTGATTCTTCATACGCTAAAGGTAGGCAGTCCGCCGGTTTGGGATGATGTACCAGCAGAATACCAAACTGAATTAGCCATGATGGATCGATTGGAGGATAATGCACTATGGCAAATTGCGCGTAGCTATAAGCAACATGATGAGATGGAACGTTATGATGATTTGCTGGCACGGAATCAGGATGGTTTGCTTTCTACCGACGAACAAATAGAATTACAAAGTTTGAGGCAAGAGGCAGAATTATTCATGCTTCGTAAAGCACATGCAGCTGCTTTATTGACATGGCGTGGACATACAGTTCCACGTTCATAACTCATGACATCATTCTATATTTCTGTCGAGCTTCGCGAACGCATCCGGCACATTGATAAGGGCATTTGTGCTTATTGTCATACTAGCGAAGAAAATAGTGGTATTCCTCCCGCCCACGACCATATTGTTCCACAATCTCAGCACGGACAAACTGAATTTAATAATTTATGTCACATTTGTCGACCTTGTAATGAATATAAAGGTGATACAACGCAGGCTCTTGATCCAGTAAGTGGAGAAGTAGTTGCCCTATTTCATCCCAGGCGGCAAATATGGTTGGAACATTTCGAATGGAGTAGCGATGGTACAGAACTCATTAGTCGAACAGCAATCGGGCGCGCCACCATCATTGCACTCAGGATGAATAACGCGACAATTGTGGGAGCACGTCGGCGTTGGGTAAGCGCGGGTTGGCATCCACCTGAAGGTTAACCAAGATGCCCAATACAACTTTGCCGAAAACTTCTGACGTCGTTATCGTTGGTGGTGGAGGGGTAGGAACTTCGATTGCCTACTTTCTGGCCAAGCAAGGCGTCAATGTCTGCCTCCTAGAACGGGGCGATATTTCCGGTGGCACGACCAGTGGCGCCGCCAATGTTGCGGCTACGCAGACCAAGCCGCCAGGTCCCAAGCAGGATTTGGCGCGTGCAAGTCTTAATCTGTACCATCAACTAGCAGAAGAGTGGGACAATCGATTCGAATTTATCAATGAAGGTAGTTTGCTTGTGGCCGAGACCGATGAAGAGATGGCATTGGTCGTGGAGAAGAGCGAACAAGGACAGCGGGGCGGTCTGCCTGTTGAGATTCTGGATGGGAATGCCTTGCGCGACCGCATTCCAACATTGGCACCGCACGTCTGCGGTGGCGCTTTCTGCGCCCTCGATTCCACCGTTGTTCCATATCTGGTCGCCTTTACCTTTGCCGAAGAAGCCGAACGTCTGGGTGCAACAATTCTGACCGAGACAGAGGTCGTTGGAATTGACCGACAGGGTAATCAAATCCAAGGCGTCATCACGAGCCAGGGACGAATTGCAACAGAAACAGTCGTTTGTGCATGTGGCGTCTGGTCCCCCATGTTGGCCAAGCTGGCTGGTATCGAGATCCCGATTGAGCCGCGTAAAGGCGAGCTATTCGTGACGGCACCCGGTCCACCAATGATGCACGGTGTGATCATCTCTGCGAGCTACCTCATGAGTAAAGCCATGCCCCAAAGTGATGAATATGCCATGACAGCGGGTGTTTCGATGGCGCAAGCTCCCCGAGGCAATCTGGTTGTCGGCAGTACGCGTCAATTCGCTGGTTATGACACAGAGAGTTCGCTGGCTGGCATGCAGAGACTGGTTGAGCAAACGGTCCGGCTGATGCCCGTCGTCGCGGAGCTGCACATCTTGCGTTTCTATGCCGGTTTGCGTCCGTCCACTGTTGATGGCGTCCCAATCATGTGTCGCCATCCAGAAGTGCCGGGCTTTGTGGTGGCTTCTGGGCACGAAGGGGATGGAATTGCCTATGCACCCGCGACAGGTCATACAATTGCCAGTATCATCACAGGCCATGAACCCTTATTGGATCCAAATCCCTTTTCGATTGAACGATTTGGGTGAGCAATGAACGATTCCTTTCAATCATCGCGCCTCCATTCTCGCGGTGAATCATTTGAGATCATCATCGATGGGGAAGCCGTCTCGGCCTACGCTGGCGAGACAGTGGCGGCTCTACTCATGACCCTTGGTCGACGAACCTTTACCCAGCCCAGTCACTATAATCTTCCCAGAACGCTTTACTGCGCAATGGGCGTCTGCCATCAATGTCTGGTGACGGTCAATCAAGTGCGAGACATCCGAGCCTGTATGACAACGGTGGAACCAGGGATGACAATCGAAACGCATAAGTAAAGTTTAGAAAGTCTTTAGAAATAGGACACGGATTTTTACAGATACGCACGGATAAAATCTTGAAGCTCCAATCAATCCGTGTCCAAGTACTTTTTGGATTCACTTTATCAGAGGAAAATAAGTGACAGAATTTGATGTTGCCATTGTTGGAGGTGGTCCGGCGGGAATGGCTGCGGCCGCTGAGATGGCTGGAACGGGCGTTTCAGCGGTCGTCATCGACTCTTATCACCAACTTGGCGGCCACTACTACCGGCAGCCTCCTCCCAGCTTTGCACCACATCCGATTATGGGGGAGCGCCGTCAGCATGAATTTGAAGCGCTCCTTGCACAGTCACAACACCCCCGGGTGAAGAATCTATTTGAGACGTCAGTATGGGCCGCTTTCATTGAGAATGATGTATTTGTTCTTCATTTGGCTGGGCATCATTCTCGTCCAGAAAAGTCTCGTATTTCATCTTCCAGAGCGAAGATGGGAGAAAACGATTCTGGAGCTCTGTCTGTACCATCATCCGTTAGCACAAAAATGCTTTTGGCTGCCCCTGGTGCCTATGATCGCCCCTTGCCTTTTCCAGGCTGGCATTTGCCTGGCGTTATGACACTTGGTGGTGCCCAGATGCTTTTGAAAGGACACGGGATATTGCCCGGCAAGAGAATCCTGGTTGGAGGCAGCGGACCATTGCTTTTGGCTGCAGCGGCTGGACTGGTCAAAGCTGGGGCTGACGTTGTTGCAGTGCTGGATGCGGCAGGGCTATTTGATGGCACCAAGCGTTCACCACTGGCTTTTTGGGGACAATGGGGGCGTCTTCGTGAAGCCTGGGATTATGCTCGAACGCTCCAACGCGCAGGTGTCCCCGTTCACTTCGGGCAGACGATCTTTCAGGCGCAAGGAGATGGACAGGTCGAGACCGCACGCTATGGACCAGTGGATGCCGATGGCCGTCCACACCATTCAAAATCCAAAACAATTGAGCTGGATACGATTTGTGCTGCGCATGGATTTTTGCCCAACATTGCTCTGACTCGTATGCTAAAATGCGAGCACCGCTATGATGAACGCCTCGATGCGTATTATCCTGCTTACAAGCCAAGTATGGAATCAAGCGTTCCGAATCTTTTTGTGGCTGGCGATGTGACAGGGGTTGGGGGCAAAGATTTGTCCAAGATGCAGGGGCAAATTGCAGCTTGGCACATTTTGGAAAAACTCGGCGCACTGAGTGCAGACGAAACGGAACGGCGCTGCTCATCATTAGCCAGGGCAATCGCGAGTGAGCACCGTTTCCTCGACATGATGTGTGAACGAATGCGCATCCAGCCTGGGCAATTTGATCTCATGGATGATGAGACAGTTGTCTGTCGCTGTGAGATGGTAACAGTTGGTCATGTGAAACGTGCAGTTGCGCAAGGGGCATCTGATTTGCGAGGCATGAAGCTGCGAACTCGCTGTGGCATGGGTGCTTGTCAAAGTCGCTATTGCGAACAGACAACGGCTCAAATTATCATGCGGGAAACGGGTAAACCCAGAGAGGCAGTTGGCACCTCATCGATTCGCCCACCACTGATTCCAGTACAGGCGAAAGAGTTATACTGAGCACTGCCATAATATTAAAATAAATTCGACCGATTTCAGTCGAGAAGAACAGTCGAATTTATTTTAAAGTTATAAGCTAGTGCGGTACAATGGTGTCAGATACCAACTGCTTCATTCCATGATTCGAATGACTAGACATTATAAGGATTGAAACTAGGACACGGATTCTTAGGATGTTCACGAAGTGGGCGTTTCGCCAACACGGATCATCTCAGAATAAATCCGTGAAATCTGTGTTCATCCGTGTTCGGTATTCTGAATCCTTATCATCTCTGCTGTATCTGCCATCCTTCCGATCACTCTTGACGCGTCAGTCAGGCATTAATTTGGCACCACGGATTTCTTAAGAGTCTTGAATCTGGATCGCTGTGGCTTGGTGGATGGTTCAGTTTCTTGTGTCGAGTCAAACAGCGTATCGCTGGATTGAGTGTTTGGCGTATAGAAATATGTAGAAAGATGTACGTTTCTTTGTCCTCTCCGCCGTTGTATTTCCTGTTCGACGGCATTATCCAGATCCTGCTGCGCTTCTCCAAATACGCCAGCCTCATCAAACAGTTCCTCTAATTCTCGCAAGGAAAGTGTTTCAAGGTTTATGCCGTGCGTCGCCTTTACCCACTGAACTAATAAGTTGTCCATCGATTGCACCCCTTTCTTGGTAGAGTATACTTGTGAAAAATCGAAAACCGGAATAGTGACATTTGTCACCCTAATTGACAATTTCAAGGGTTTGTAGAGGGTTCGCACCTCAAATTTGTCATGTTGTAACCTTTTTGACGCTAACAGACCCTCAGAGGTGTTCTAAGGACTCGCTTGTATAGGGTTTGAACACCCAAAATCAGGGACCAAGGTGACAAATGTCACCATACGTAATAGTGACATTTGTCACCCTAATTGACAATTTCAAGGGTTTGTAGAGGGTTCGCACCTCAAATTTGTCATGTTGTAACCTTTTTGACGCTAACAGACCCTCAGAGGTGTTCTAAGGACTCGCTTGTATAGGGTTTGAACACCCAAAATCAGGGACCAAGGTGACAAATGTCACTATTACGTATAGTGACATTTGTCACCCTGTTATAGACTAAAGAGAGTACTGAACCAGTCTAAAAGGAGATGACAAGTGATAAAAAACGGACAAGAGCAAAGGGCAGCCGCGAAAACAAGACGAGCGCAATTGCTCTATACACTGCAAAGCGAATTTGACCTAGCACCACGGGTTGCCCAAGCAGTCCTGGAAGAGGCGGAAGAGTGCTTAAGCAGTGAGCCCAAACAAGAAGCCGGGAAACGGCAAGTGTTGTTGGCCAGCCGAGAAGCGTCTCATGGTCAAAGTTTGAGCGAAACAGCGACGAAACAAATCAGTTGGACGCTGGATGCAGGAGAAAGCGATACGGAAATCCTACTAAGCCAGGGTCGCCAGGGTCTACGGCGAGTGCGAATCCAAAGGCTATTGGATGAAGCCGTGGCACAAGGAGGGTTAGCGACTCAAGAAGACCTGGCCCAAGCGCTGGAAGTAAGCGTACGCACAATCAAGCGAGACTGTGAAGCCCTTCAAGCGGCTGGAGTTTGGCTTCCTCTGCGAGGAAATGTCTTAAGCATCGGTCGTGGTCAAACCCACAAGGGCCAGATCGTTAGCCGTTGGCTTCGGGGTGAGACCTATGACCAACTGGTGCGCTCGACGCATCATAATGTAAAAAGTATCAGGCGGTATGTTCAAACCTTTGTTCGCATCGTTGCCCTTGAGCGAGAGGGTCTGAGTCAAACCCAGATCGCCCATCTTACCCAGTCTGGTCTGCCTCTCGTCCAGGAATATTTAACCATTTATCATGAGTGTGATGACCTAGTCTGCCAAGAACGCTTAGATGAACAACTTGAGCGTCTTCAGGGCGTTGCTGCTAGAGAAACAACCCAAAAAAAGAGGCCGATATGACTCGAAATCCTTACGTCGGTACCCAAAAACGCACCTTTCAAGCTGCCTTTATCCATGAGATGGAGACCAACTATGGCTTTCTCAAATCTCGTCGGATGCTCAACCTACTTGCTCAAGATATCCAACAGCTAGTCGATGAGTTCTACCCAGTTCAAGAACACTTGCGTCCTGGCTGGATTCTTTTCACAGGCACCAAGGCGGATAATCACAAAGCTCGACCTGGCCAACAAGCCTGTGAATTTACTTCCGTTACCATTCCCTGGCCTCTTCTAACCCCAGAGGATTTTGACTGGATGACTACTCAGCCCGACACCAAAGAGAAACGACGCCAGCTACTCATTCAACGCACCGTCCGTTTGATTGAGCATGGTCAGCAACATCCTCAGGGGCCTGTGCTCTTGACTCTTGCCGATCTCGCTTCTTTACTTGGTATGACTCCGGCTTCCGTCTCCAACTTACTCAAAGAGGCACGACAGAAGACTGGCAAATCTCTGCCTACTAAAGGCTATTTTTTTGACCAAGGCATGAGACCTACCCATAAAGCACAAATCATTGCTCTCTATGAACAAGGTCTTGATGAGGTCGAGATTGCTCGCATTTCTAGCCATGCTCAAAGTAGCGTTGGACACTATTTACGCGATTATGAGCGCGTCAAAGAGCTCATCAAATCCAACATTACCATTGACCGCATTCCTCGGCTTCTTGATATGCAACCCTCCGTTGTTCATGCTTATGTCGAGTTATTGCGCCACTATCGACCTGCTTTATTTGATTCTTCCACTTTGGACGATTGATTACTGTGACAAATGTCACTATTTCCGTTTTCAAAGAGACTTCGCTTTAGGTAGCAAGCAGAGGCACTTCTCGGGCCTGATTTAGCATGAAACGGAGCACTTGGGCATAACGCTTCAATAGTGCCTGATTATCTGTATTCTGTGCCCGACACACAACCCGAAAACACCATTGAAGGGGTGAGTGTACGGCATAACTTAGCCGAAGCAGCTGTCGATCACCTTGCCACCCCGCTTCGCATAATCCCGTGTAATAATGTGAAAGGACAGACTCTTTTAACTCTTCTGCCTGTCCAAGATCAAAATCATAAAAAATTAAAGCTTCCCCGACCATATCGGCAATATCTTCTCCAATTGCGCCTATCCCCGTACAATCCCAATCGATTACCGAAGTCTGCTCACCAATGTTTTCATCTCTTCGCACAAATAAGTTGCCTGCATTATAGTCACGGTGACAGACGGTACGCGGTAAACTATCGACGATATCAAGAAGCGCGTCGCGCGTTTGCCAAAGCTGTATGGTTTCCTCAATGATATCTGGGGAGAAAATACGTTCTGGTTGAGATAGCTGTCGGTACCTCTGAAGCCAAGGAACCGCGCCAGTGCCCCAATTTGAAACCGTGTTCGCAATCCAGCGGCGTGTACTAAACCATGAATAAGGTGGAAGAGATTGCCCGACAAGGAACCGCCCCTGGAAGTGGGCGAGGTGACGAGCCGCTAGACAATAATCTTCTAACGACATCCGCGTATCTGTCTTACCTGTCACAGCCTCCATCCAATACCAAATTTCGTTTTGATCTTTTTGGATGATATCAAAACAACAGGGCACCGTAAGGGTGTCGGGCAACGTATTGAACAGCTCTGATTGGTAGAGCATCATTTCCCGTTCCCAACATTCCGGATCTCCACCCCGCTCCCATTGGCGCTGGATTTTGAGAACGACCGACCAAGGGATGGTTGTCGTTTGATTATCCGGAAAAGAATCTAGAGAATGGGTGCGACACTCTCCGTTGAAAAGATAGACAAGACTTACTGTTCCCCCTTGTAACGGTTGATGTTGCCATTGGGTCACTTCAATGGATTCAACTTTCAGGACCTTCCGAACGATCGGTGCGAGTGTTTCTTGATCGATTGTCCGTATTTGAGATTCTACATCCATCTTCGTATTCAGCAGACACTACTCCTTTTGGTATTTGTCAAATTGAGCCAGTAAGTTTTTGGATTATCTCGCCCCAATCGACCAATCTTCAATATTGAGCGGTTTGCCTTGCCCCGCGTTCTGATACCACTCCAATTCACCCTGTACCCATGGTGCAATCAGATAGTAGGCAACCGGAATCCCAAAATCAAGTGAGAAGACCTCATCGTTCCAGATTTGACCGGCTTTGGCGATTAGCTCACAGCGTACAGCCGGATCTGTTTCTGTTATGGATTCTTCCACCGTTGTGCGTAGTTCTGGAATATAGGCCGTATCGACAAACGCTCGGTGTTCATCCGGCTGCCAAGGTTCGTCGCGGATGAAGAACGCCATGTTGCGCAATGTGTCGGTGATATCTGCATACCACGGCTGCTGATTGTTCAGCCAAAGATGTAATGGAAAGGGTGGATTCATCATATCTGCCACTTCTTCGGTGTGGATAGTGATATTGGTCAATCCGAGATTGTCCTGCAACATTTTTTGAACCGCTTCCAACTGGACTAACTGGTCTGGGCGGCGGGAGAGCATATGAATTTCCATGTCCAAAACGTCTGGGTAGTATTCAGACTGTTCTAATTCGGCCTTGGCTGCTTCGGGGTCAAAGGGCAGTGCCGTGACCGCAGCAGTCTCTTCGACACAATGCGGCACACCCGGATTGCGGTGCATGTTGACGCGACGGTGGAGCGGCAGTTCTGCACCGGCGTTGAGAATTTTGATCAGGGTATCCTTGTCAATCGCCATAGAGAAAGCGCGGCGTACGTGCACATCATCCAACGGCACATTGGGCGTAACCCAGAATTGCTCTACAATCCAAGTTGGGATCTCAACCAGTTGCGGATTCAGAATGGCATCGCCATAGGCTTGACGCGCAAAGTCGCCGGTAATCGCAAAATTCACCATGTCCAGTTCCTGATTGCCAAAAGCCGTCAGAATTGTGTTGACATCATCACTGACGTGAAGCACAGTGATCTTTTCGATGGTAGGTTTGGGGCCGAAGTAATTTTCGTTGGGCACCATTGTATAGCTTTCACCTGGAACTGCCTCGCTAATCTTGTAAGGTCCGGACGCGGCGGCTTTGGTTGTCCAATAATCGAGCAGATCGTACTCGGCATCTGCCCCGGCCCATAGATCTTCAGGCTTGAAGACAGCAAAGGCCGCTGCCAAGCGCCGAATGAAATTTTCGGCGGGCTGTTCCAGTGTAATCTCAACAGTATGATCATCTAGAGCCACGATGCCAGGGATAGCTCCTTCTTCACCAGTACCAAATTCTTCGTACGGGTTGTCGTCCAGGAATTCCATAAAGCCAACAATGTCAAAGTAGAGGCGGCGACCGGTGCCAAAGTTGTCGCGATAGCCCCGCGCTTCAGGATGCATGAGCATGGCATAGTGTCCGAAATCGAGGACGACATCACGTGCGGTGATGGGTGTTCCATCTGAGTAGACGGCGTCCGGGCGCAGGTGAAAGGTATAAACAGTCCCATCTTCACTGATCTCCCAAGACCGGGCCAGACTTTTTTCTGGATTGGGATTGCCTGCTGTATCACCCCAGACCAACGGTGCCCAAAGCAACGAGTGAAAGGACCACGTGCC
Source organism: Chloroflexi bacterium TSY (assembly GCA_019217005.1). The sequence continues at coordinate 54,355 of JAHBNG010000059.1, read as the reverse complement.
ACGTCGCGGTGGGTCGAGTTCAGCCATATCGCCACCTGCTTGGCCAGAAAAGAAAGGCGAGGCCACGCGTAACTCCTGCGGTACGTCAGCGGGGACAGCATCAGCAGCTGCATTGGTCGTATTGCTCTCTGTTGCGGGTGCAGCGGCAGGCGCACCGCAGGCACTGAGAATCAGACCCACTGCTAACAGCAATGAGATCAGCAGATTGAGACGGGTTTTCATTGGTTTCTCCTTGGTTGGTATGGTATATGTGATGAGGCTATTACTTGAGCTTAATTGAGAACAACGCTAATTGTTTGGATTGGTTTAGGAGTTCAATTGTATCATATCAATGGGTTGGATCAAACTCCCTACCGGTCTTTCTTCGTACGTCAACCACATGAAATGCACATGCTGTTCGTCAAGAAGTAGCCTCAAAAGAACATATTTCAGCTAGCGATAGACGGGCGAAGTACGGGCAATTACTGATGTTTGGCAAAGTGTTTGTAGAGATAAGTTTGAACCGTTTATGATATAATGTACACACTCCCATATTTTTTTCTCCAAGACGATTTCTCGGGCGGTGACCAGTGGAATGAGTGACAAGATACGTAAAGAAGCAACAGGACATATGACAACTGTAAATTCATTTTCTGAAAGTGAGCAAGCCATTGCTCAGCAGTTTGCCCGGCTTGATGCGATGACCACTCATTTGAACGCCGCCCAAAGCGAAGAAGAGCTCTTTAATATCACGACAAACTACGTGCCGCAGATTATTCCGTCGGACCGAGTGAGTATAACATTGTTGGACGTGGGAATGCAGTGGGTTGAGCTGATTGCGCTTTGGGGTGAATTGGGGAGCGCACAAGTTGGTACGCGCCTTGCCTTGAAGGACAATCTCGCCATCCAAGAAACGATCCAACGGCGTCATGTTATTGTTCGTTCTGGGGCAACAGCCAAGACCACAGGCGGAATGCAAACTGTGATGCTCGCTCCTTTGATTACAGAGGGGAAAGTGATCGGCACACTGAATGTAGGGAGCAAAACGGCCAACGCTTACTCTGTAAGGCATCAGTTTCTCCTGTCGCAAATCGCTTCACTGCTCGCCGCGAGAATTCAGTCACGCCGCCATCTAACTGAGGCGCAAACAGCAATTGACGAGTTGAAGCACCAGGCTGACCGTCTGACGTTGCTGAACGAGATGTATCGGCAAATGAGCTTGGCAGATACCGAAGAGGAAGTCCTTTTTCATGTTACCCAATTTATGCCTCGGATTGTCCCCTCCAAACGAACGACCATAACTGAGCCCGATGAGACAGGGGAGTGCCTAAAAGTCAAAACGCTGAGTGGCGCAAGTGGAGATATTCCGACTGGAATGGTCTTCCCATTGAAGGGTACTGAAGTCGAAACTGTGCTCATCGACAAGCGAGTCTACAATTTTCCCAAAGCAGAAACGGCTGGACCCTTAGGCAAAAAGTTGTCAAACTCTCTGGGAATACGTTCGGTTCTGATTGCACCGATGCTGATCGGAGAGCGTGTCGTTGGTACGATCAACGTCGGCTACGATGAATATGACGCGTATGATGCGCAAGATGAACGATTGCTCCTCAATGTGGCCACCTTTCTCGGCGCCACCCTTGAAAAGCTCCGCAACTTCAAAGCCACGCAAGAAGCCCGGACCGAAGCAGAATCTGCAAACGCGGCGAAGAGCATCTTCTTGGCCAATATGAGTCACGAAATTCGTACTCCGATGAATGCCGTCATCGGGATGACCAATCTTCTCCTCGACTCTGCGCTATCTCCTCTGCAGCGCGAGCAGGCGGAAACCGTTCTCTATAGCAGCGAACTCTTGCTCCACATCATCAATGATATTCTCGATCTTTCACTGATCGAAGCAAACAAGCTCAATCTGGAACAACAACCCCTCAACCTAGACAAATGCGTAAGCAGCGTGATGGACATATTGCAGGCAGAAGCTGCGAAGCAAGGATTGACCATTACTTACGCCATCGATAGACGAATCCCAGATATCATTCTGGGAGACATTGCACGCCTCCGTCAGATCCTACTCAATCTGTTGAATAACGCAATAAAGTTTACTGAAAATGGCTCGGTGAATTTAACGGTTTCTTGTCCGGGGTGGTTCATTTTAGCTGGATAGATAGGTTTACACTTTTAGAAACAGAAAGAACGTTTATATTCTCTGATTTCGCCGGTTCTCAGAGAGAAAACGGTCTCATATAGATTTTTGTCTATATATCAAAAGTGTAAACCTAATTTTGAACCACCCCTCTTGTCCTTCATTTACTGACTCCGCAAACCAGAGCGTTCATTCAAGTGCCGATCTTCGAATTGAGTTGCTCTTTGCGATCAAGGACACAGGGATGGGCATTCAACCGGAGCATTTTCATCAAATCTTTCAACCCTTCAGTCAGATAGATGGAACCCTGAATCGGCAATATCACGGAGCAGGATTGGGGTTGGCGATCAGCAAACGTTTGTGTGAGCTGATGGGGGGACGAATTTGGGTTGAGAGTGATGGGGTCGATGGAGGTGGTTCCACCTTTTATTTCACGATGCAGACGGAAGATGCATCAACCTCCAAACAAGCAGACGCATCTGTGGGTCGGCAAAGCAGCTTTCTCATGCAACACAAGCAAATGGCCCTACAGTACCCACTGCGTATCCTTCTGGCCGAAGATAATGCCGTGAATCGCATGTTGGCACTCCAGATTCTGCGCCGGTTGGGTTATCACGCAGACGTAGCCCAGGATGGTTATGAAGTTCTGGCGGCATTAGAACGCCAACCTTATGATCTGATCTTGATGGACGTGCAGATGCCGAATATGGATGGATTGACGGCCACGCGCGAAATTCGTCGCGTTGCGTGCTATGAGCGAACGCCCTTCATTGTCGCGATGACAGCGAACGCAATGGCGGGTGATCGCGAAATTTGCCTAGATGAGGGGATGAATGACTACCTCAGCAAACCAATTCAAATACCAGAGTTGGTGACGGTGCTAAAGAATTGTAGCTACTCAACAACACCTACTTGCGTCGGTTCCAATTCAGCTAATGGAATGTGACACCGGATCATGTGTCCATCACTCTGCGCTTGCCAAGGCGGCGACTCCATATCACAGATATCACCAAGCCGATGGGGGCAGCGACGTTGGAACGGACAGCCTTGGGCCGGCGGGGACGACTCGGGCGTATCACCTGCCAATAGGACTGGTTCGGTGTCGGGGTCTGGTTCTAGCACCGCTCCGACTAGCGTCTCTGTGTATGGGTGGAAGGGGGGAGCGTAAATGGCGTCAACAGGACCAACTTCGCAGAGCCGCCCCTGATAGAGAACCGCCACCCGATCTGCTACTGCCCGCACGACGGCCAAATCGTGCGAAATAAAGATATAGGTCGCATCTTGCTCACTCTTCAATTCGTAGAGCAGATCAAGTACAGCAGCTTGGACCGATACATCCAACGCAGAGGTCACTTCGTCACATAAGATCAATTCTGGATCAGCCACAAACGCGCGCGCGATTGCGACGCGCTGCTTTTCACCACCCGAAAGCTGTGCTGGATAACGCTCTAAATAATGCTCACCGAGCCGTACACGTCGCAGTATTTCGCGCGATTTTACCTCAATCTCCGAGGGACTATCTCCAAAGTAAAGACGCAACGGCATGGCTAAAATTTCCGCCACCGTTTGCCGCGGATTGAGCGATGCGTCTGGATTCTGGAAAATCAGCTGAATCCGCCGTCGTAAATCACGATCTCGACGATCAACACTCAAGGTTAAATCTTGACCATCGTACGTAATCGTACCCGTTTTGGGCGGCTTTAAGCCTGCAATCGTGCGAATGATTGTGGACTTCCCCGAACCAGATTCGCCAACCAGGGCAATCGTCTCGCCTTGGTGTATGTCGAGAGAAATATTGTCAACTGTATGAGGCGGTTCTTGGATTCGAAATAGCGCATCGAGCAAGCGAGGCTTGAAGTATGTGATCGCCACATCACTCATAGAGAGCAAGGGCTTTTCGTTGCCATTGGCCGCATATCGTTCAACTGCGCTCCCGTCACGCGCCATCTTTGTTTGAAGTACCTCTTCCCAATGGTGACAGCGAATTTTATGAACCGGATTTGACCCTTGAATTGCAATCAGTGCCGGGGCATCGGTGGTGCAAATTTCGGTGGCAAAAGCACAGCGGTCACGAAAGGCGCAACCGGCTAAAATTGAGCCGACAGCAGGCGGGGTACCGGGTAGCGATGGCGGCAGATGTTCATCATCTAAACGAGGAATTGAGCTAAGCAGACCACGCGCATATGGATGATTGGGATGAGCAAAAACAGCCCGTGCGGGACCATCTTCGACGATTTCACCGGCATACATGACCGCCACTCGATGGCTGACACGCGCAATGACACCCAGGTCGTGGCTCACATAGACCATGGCCGTATTGGTCTCTTTGGCAATATCGCTGAGCAGTTCAAGAATATGGGCTTGTGTGGTTACATCGAGACCGGTTGTTGGCTCATCGAGCAAGAGCAAACGTGCATCGCCGGCTAGCGCCATCGCAACCGCCACGCGCTGCTGTTGACCGCCAGACAACTCATGGGGGTAACGGTCTGCCAGTTCATCGGGAGAGGGTAGGCGCACCAAACCCAGCAGTTCAATGGCGCGAACTGCTCGATCCGCAGCAATGAGGTTTGTGTGGAGACGCAGCGCTTCTTCGATTTGCGCCCCGACCTTCATGGTGGGCGTCAACGATTGTCCAGCATTCTGTGGAATCAACGCAATCTCTTTGCCGCGCATGGCTTCGATCTTCCTATCAGAAAGCGCAAAGAGATCAATGCCAGAGAATCGCACATCTCCATTTAACAGTTCGCTGCCTGAACGTAGAAAAGCCATCATGGCCAAGGCCAACGTGCTCTTGCCGCTGCCACTTTCTCCCACCAGGCCGACCGTCTCGCCAGGGTCTATGGTTAGGTCGATATCGCGCAACACTTGGACAATGTCTCCAGCGCGATTGCGGTATCCTATCGACAGATGACTGATTTCAATTATATGTTCATTCATAAATAATCTTGTTTTTGGTTATGGCAAGCTGATGGGAAAACAAAACATGTATTACGTTTTCTATACTGGAGCGCCTTGTGCTCGATCCAGACCAGTTGATTTGGCAAGCGCATCCGCTGTCAGGTTAATGGCAATGATGAGCGAACTAAGAGCCAACAGAGGCGCAAATGTCCACCACGGCGCGATGGATAATACACCGCGGCTATCAGAGATCATGAGACCCCAGTCGGGCGTTGGTGGGGCCACACCGAACCCCAAGAAGGAGAGGGAGCTAAAAGCCAGCAGCATCCACGACCAGCGCATGGCACCCTCAACTAAAACAATGTCTAGAATGTTGGGGAGCAGTTCGCGTCGCAGAATGGTCCACATATTCTCCCCTCGAGCGCGAGCTGCAACTAGAAAGTCACGCGCCACAAAATCTAGGGTTGCATTGCGAAAGATGCGAAGGGGAGAGACCCCAAAGAAAAAACCCAGGGTCGCAATTAGAACCCAGGTATCGGTTCCCACGATGGCGATGATTAGTAGTAAAAATAACAAGAATGGGACCGCTTGCACGGCATCCACCACACGCATGACGGCTTCATCGAGACGACCGCCGATAAGACCCAACAGCATACCGCCAATACTACTCCAAGAGATGGCAATCGTAGTGCCAATCACTGTCACGAACAGTGCAATCCGTCCCCCCATCATCGTCCGTGAAAGCACATCGCGCCCGATGCGGTCATTGCCAAAGGGATGCTCAGAAGAGGGTGCGGCTAGTTTGAGTCCTTCTGAAGAATCGGGAACATGGAGCGGGTCGTGGGGAACAAGAACGGGGGCCAAAATCGCCAATAGAAAATGAAAGATCAGCAACGTCAGGCCGAGCTTCCCCGAGAGGGTTCGGGTCATGCCGAAAAAGATCTCGGCAAATCGATTGCGCTGCTTTGGTTCACTGATTGCACCCGATGGTATGGTTGTAGCCGTCATAGAACGTATTCCTTTTTACTTTACTTTCTGGTAAAAGAAAAGAGATGAGAAATGTGACAAAAAGCGGTTAGCAGTTCATCCTAAAGGTAGAGAACCCAAAAAGGAGGAAGGAATGCTAACCGCGCCAGAAATAACTATAGCAGTACTGATGAATGTATTGCAAGTAACGCCGATGGGAACAAACGTAAATGTAATGCGTCTGATGTGGGCAATGCTGAATGGGTCGTTTCTGAAAAGTCGAGGAGCAATCCATAGCGCATTGAAAGAAAGCGGGTTTGAAGATGAGGAGCTCCGGCGAAGCTGGTGGAGCTTTCGATATGGATCATGGGATATCACAAGTCTGCTGGGGTCGTGGCAAGAAGAAGTGGAAAGGGGGAATGGGAGGCAAAAAAGTTAGAAGGGTACCGAGTGAAAAGCATAGATATCACAGGGTTCTGGCGACCGAAGCTGCAAGGGAAAGTGAACCGACTCTATAACTCAACGGCTCGTCGGGCATTGCCCGCGCTCATCTTTGGAGTGATGATAAGCTCGGGGGAGATAGGCGGGAAGCGAGTGCCACTGCTCAAGGCAATCATGAGATGCACGGTTGGAACAAAGGAAAGTGAGTTTCGGAAAAGCTGCTGACAGAGACGAAGAAATCACTGGAGTCAGACGAAGTGGCGGTGGTCGATGCCGGGTTTACAATCAGAGAAATGCTAGAAAGCGGCATAGACCGATTTGTCCTGCGGGAAGCGATTAACTGCACAGTGCGCCGCAATGAGTTCCCCAAACGCAAAGAAAAAAGGCAGACCACCTGAATATGGTGATATTGTGCGACCGCTCTCTCGCAGCTATAAGGGAAAGCGACTCGAGGCTACAACTCCGGACTCGTCTGGTCGCTTTCTCTATAGTGGTCGCCTGATTTGCTATCAAGCATGGCACAATCTCGTCCCCAGAACAACCAAGGTGGATACAGCCAACCGTACCTACTCGATTTACGTCATTCAGGATCCGGCCTACAACACACCTTTGGTTTTGGCGACCGTTATGACTTTGCAGCCTGAAACCATTTATCTTGTCTACCTGGAACGCTGGCCTGTTGAACATCCCCCCTTGGCTTCCAAGCAGATGATTGGCTTACATCGTCAATTTGTTCATGCCGATGAGGCTTGTTTCCGCTTACCTGAACTGGGGCTGCTGGCTGGCAATCTTCTTTCCCATTTAGCCGCTTCTCTTCCTCCCATACCGACTGGCTACTGGGCTCGAGAGCCTCAATCCACTCCCGGCAGGCTGCGCCGTGTTCTCTCGAGTGCTCTTTTTCCAACTCCTGACCAACTCGACCCTGACTTTCGGAAAAAGGCCTCGGTTTCACACCATTTCCCTAAAGGCGTTCTCGCTCATCGCCGCCTCAATGCCGCTGCTTAAACTAGCCGAGCACTATTTTTACATTTTATCCCGTTTTTTCAGGGTGGATTCTTTTTTCCGCCCCTTTCGGTTTGCCCTTTGTCACTCAAGCCTTTACCAGAAAGTAAAGTTTTACTTACGTACGCATTGTCCGCAATTTAGGGTTCAAGAAGAGCGTTAGCAGATCGGAAATCAAATTTACAATTACATAGACTCCAGCCAGTAACATGGCAATCGCCAACACGACGGGAATATCACGCAGGGCAATTGCATTAAGCATTTCGTTGCCCAACCCTGGATAGTTGAATACCCTTTCAATAATGACGAGACCACCCAGCAGCCAGGCAATTGTCAGGGCAATCACAGGAATGGACGGCAGCAGGGCATTGGGCAATGCATGTTTGAAGACAATCTGCCAGTAAGGAACACCCTTGAGCCGGGCCATCTGCACAAAATCACCAGCCATCACGTCTATCACGCTAGTGCGAACCATGCGCAAAATATGAGCTGTCATCACTAGAACCAACGTAATGACGGGGAGCGCAATGGTCGACATAAGATCGCCAAAGCTTGCGTTCGTACGCAAGACGGCAATGGCATTGAACCACTCTAATCGAATGCTGAAAATGTAAATGAGGATTGTTGCTGTGACAAATTCGGGTAGCGTCATCGCCACGATTGCTGTTGAGGAAATGGCGACATCGGGAAACCGATCTCGGAACAATCCTGTGATGACACCCAGAAGTACAGCAATGGGAATGCCAATGATAGAAGCAAAGAACGCCAACATGGCTGTATTGCGCAACCGGGGACCAACAATCTCATTAATCCCACGATCTCCATTCATCGAAGTTCCCAAATCTCCTTTTAAGATATTCCCCGCCCATTCAGCATATTTTACATACCAGGGACGAAGCTCACCCCGATTTTCGCGACAGATTCTCAAGCCTTCTGGCGTTGCATCGCGCCCTAGATAGGCTGTACAGCTATCTCCCGGTAATGCTTCCGTTCCGACAAAGGCAATCAAGCTAACCAAAACCATCGTGAGAAGCGCAAAACCGAATCGTTGTAAAATTAAACGGGTCATAGTTCGATCCTGATCCTAAACTGAGCCTTGTATGAAAACATGATTTTGCTTTATCTGGTCGAGCTGTAAGAAAAACCTTGTTTCATCACAACTGCAGTATAAATATACCGTACTCACTCTCGTATGTGCTATGAGCATCAAATAAGACAACGCTAGAGCCAATTCCGAAATGGAATCGATCTAGCGTTGCAATGAGCGTTATGGTTTACTGTGCAATATTACTATGCAACTTGCGAAATATTCGTCATCCTTTAGCGTTCGGAAGCGTATTGTATAACCATAACCTCGCGGGAAGTAAGCTAACAGCCGCTTGCGTCGATCGTCGAGTAATCGATGAAGAAGGTACCAATAGATGGTAAACCTTCCAGGCAAGACTTGAGTATGCGGTTCCTACTTATGTGGTAAGGAACTAAGGAGCCACCATCTTCCCACAGAATATCCTGAAGCTGATGATAGATCTCAATACGGGCTTCCGTGTCCACCTCAGCCGCGGCGGCGTCGAGCAGCGCATCAAAGTCGGGGTTATTGTAGTAGGTTTCATTCCATGAAACGCCACTCCGATATGCCTCTGGCAGGATTTGAGCCGCCGAACGTTCGCCCCAAGCTGTCGTAGAGAAGGATTCAGTCATCCATGTATCAGACCAGTAACCATCGGAAGGTGCTTGAATAATATTTAGTCGAATGCCCGCTTCCGCAGCCTGGGCTTGATAGGTTTCTAACATCGGTGCCCATGCAGAATGTAGTGGGCTGGTGTAGATGTCAATGTCAATTCCATCTGGATAACCAGCTTCTGCGAGTAGTTCTTTGGCCAGCTCAATATCCTGAGGGCAATCAATATCTGCGCGGTAGATATCACCAGTCCAGACGGGGCTGTCACAAGCGACTATACCATTCCCATCGAGAGCCTGAGCTATAATCTCTTCCCGATCCGCTGCCACGCGGATTGCTTTGCGGACGCGTGGATCGTCAAATGGAGGTGTATCGGTACGCATGACCATTGCTTGCCAAGCACCAGTCGGGAAGGTTTGAATCGTAAAATCGTCATTGTTGTTATACAGTGTGACCTGCTCTGCGCTAACGTCCAAGAATTCAATTTGACCAGACAGCATGGCCTGGACGCGAGCTTCTCCATCGGAAACTGCAATGATACTGGACGTGGCCGAGGCTGGAGGGCCATTCCAGTACCCATCGTGGGCGACAAGTTCAGTGACGCCTGCAATATCCAGGCTAGACAGTTTGAATGGACCGGTCCCAATCCCATCTTCTGCCACAGTTTCAGCACCGTTTTCGCGCATAATGGCTGACTGGTAGGCAGTCAACAATTCTGGGAAGTCAACGTTTGCTGGGTCTAAGTTAACAACAACTTCATAGTCATTCACGATATCAACGCTCTGTACAATCTCATAAGATGCAAGCAGCGGCGAATTAACCTCTGGATCGGTCAGACGCATGAGAGAATAAGCCACATCGGCTGCTTTCATCTCGGTTCCATCATGGAACAGTACGCCTTCACGTAGTTGAATCGTCCAGGCGGAGGCATCTTCATTGGGTTCCCAAGATTCAGCAAGAGAAGGTACATGGTTGCCATCCACATCTTTTGTGACGAGAGATTCAAAACCCATCACCGTATATTGGTAGAATCGATTGGGATCATGGGGATCGAGGGTTGTGGCCGTTCCGAAGGAATAATCATCAACTACATTCAGGTGACCGCGTGTATCAGCCATTGCGGCGTCATCCCCTCCACTCTGCGTGGCAGGACTAGCAGGGGCGCAAGCAGCAAATAGAAGGCTCGTCACCAACAACAGCGTGAGGAATGGAAACTTTCTCAACATAGAGTATCTCTCCTTTTTCGAAGTTTATGTCCGCATAGCCTAAGTATGACGTATGGACAGATGTCCAATACAGGCGTTCAAGATCGGTGCCCAGACCAAATACAACCCACGAATATATAATTTTAGGCATGTACAAACATTTGAATTTGTAACGTCTATTAACAACCTATGCTTCGACCTGCAGACGGCTGAATATATCGGGGAACAAGTGCCTTGGTAAGATCGAGGTCAAGAGCTGATGGTCCTATGGTTCCTTTGGACACAGCTGCCCCGAGGAAGTCCTCTCGGGATATATAGGACAAAGCGAGGGGTGGTTCAAAATTAGGTTTACACTTTTGATATATAGACAAAAATCTATATGAGACCGTTTTCTCTCTGAGAACCGGCGAAATCAGAGAATATAAACGTTCTTTCTGTTTCTAAAAGTGTAAACCTATCTATCCAGCTAAAATGAACCACCCCCAAAGCGAAGGCATTTAATTATTAAACACTTTTGTGGATCTGCCAAATTTACGGATTGGCTGTCATTTGGGGAGAGGGGTGGCGAATTGTTGAAGGTGGATAGGAAGCGCCATCCACTATTCACCTTCTAAGTGTCGCAACACCATTGGACGATAATCGGAAAGAGCTGGCACCTCCAACCCGACCTCCTTCCCCATTTCATCCCATGATCGCATCCGCAATTTTTCTTCGCGTAGCGGATCTTGCTCGAATATTTTCACTTCTTCAGCGCTCATTGGACCCCCTTGATGTTGCAACGTTGCCGTGCTAGCCGGGGAAAGACGTGCGGCGTACGTTGGATTTGTTGCAACTAAATAACGCTTTGCTTCTACATGCGCTTTCACTAATGCCGCAACTTTGGGCGAAAAACCATGTGAGAGCAGATACTCTGCTCCAATCCCCTCATGGTCTACAATCCCAATGTCTTCTGCCATCTGCTCTGCCTCAGGTGCACACAGGTGACCGATGTCATGGAGGAGCGCCGCGATGATGGTTTCTTCTTCGTCGGTTACATCTGAGGCAAACTTGGCGCATTGGAGCGCATGGGCAAGTTGCGTAACACCCTCCCCATAATGCTGTTGTCCGGCTGGACCCTCTAAGATTGCAAAGATTTCGTTAACGATTTGTTGTGGAGTATTTGACATACATATTCTCTCGTTTTCGTGCTTAGTAATGGCGATTCAGTCACTCTTTGCTGTCATTCGCAAGCGAAACCGTAGGTCACTATAGCCTTTCAGGAAAAGATTTTCTTGTCGTTGTCAGCATTTCAGCCGGTCAGCCAGAGAGCTGACTAGCTGACCGGCTGAAATGCTGACAAGCTACTGTTTCGCGTGGAAAAACATTATCTGAACATCTATAGTTGAGGATGTCATGCAAGAAAGACCTCATCAATGCACCGGCCCTCCCAGTTTTGATCTGGATTTATGCTCAACAATCGGGCCAACGTCGGTGCCGTATCCAGCAAACTCACCGGATGCTGAATCTCATAATCTTGGCGGATCTCTGGTCCTGCGATCATCCACGGAATGGTCATATCCTCGGGCATATCCGTGCCGTGGGTGCGTTCATGACCGCCATGATCTGCTTGAATCAGAACCGTGGCCGTTTCGGGCAATGTCGCCAAGATGCGACCGACAAATGTATCGACAACGCCGATCTGTGCAATATACTCATCACTCATCCAGCCGTGATTGTGTCCCCAAACATCGACGGTTCCTTGATAAATAAACATGAAGTCGGGTGTCTCGTTCTGTAAACAGCGAAGTGCTTCAGTTGCCACTTCATCATCCCCGTCTGTTTCATACGATTTGTTGACAAACCAGGAGTAGTGGAGATTGCCTGGCCTGCTGACATCCCGAAGCGGTTCCCAATTGTAAATCATGGCACAGCGGCGACCTGCTGCATGGGCCAAATCAATGAACCCAGGCAGTGGACGTGCCATTGGTTGCCAATTGTTTGTTACAATGCCATGCCGGCTGGGCGGAACACTGTGGAAAATCGATGTATGGCAAGGCAACGTGATGGACGGCATGACGGACGATGCGTTGAGCGTCCACGATGCACGTTGACGGAAGTGGTCGAGATTTGGTGTGTTGGCCAGAAGCAACGCATCTGGACGCAGACCGTCGATCATCAGTAGGATGACCAGAGAAGCGGATTGGTTTTGCATGGATATGTTGGTTTATTCTTGTAGTTTATGGGACGCTATTTTTGGACTATCCCTCGTTTATAGATATAAATTCCGGTCATTCCATCATAGACAGGCTGAATAAAGGAGCACTGCTGTGGTACCGTTGTGTAGGTGTGGTAATAATCGGCATCGGTTTGCTGCATGAGAGATTTCAATTTGCCACAATATTCAGAGTTGTGAACACAATAGAGTAGATCGATCTGCTCTGCGACGTGTACAATCTGCCGAAAGACATCTGGTTCACTCCACCCATAAGCGAGAGGCGGCAGAACAGTGTGACGCCCCGTTAACGGTGTAATCCACCAACCGCCATCGATTCCGCGCCATCTTCCAAACCACGGCTCTACATCGATAAGGAATGTATCTGTGGGCGACGTCTGCTCATCGACCCATCGTATGGCAACGAGATCATTTGCCGATGCAAAGACTGTTCCAGGGCGCAGAATGTTGCGGGTATCCCACATACCTAAAAGGAGCAGGAGCAGGACAAGGTACCAGATCACCCGTGGCCACTTCAATGACCAGATGGCCTCTGTCGCCATCAGAACTGCGGGCACAAAGAGCACAATCGCTGCGTGATCGGGACGAAATGGGCCAATCTTCCACGGTCCCATCAAACCAACAATAAACAGAGACCATCCCACAAGTGGAGCCATGTTGGCTCGTTCCCTAGACAATTGGCGCGCAAAGTTCGTGCCACTCTCTGTCTTTTTTTCTTCGCCTTTAGGTGTCTTTGTGCTCTCTGACTTCTTCTGCGTTGATGGCATCAAATTCGCGCTATCATCTGAGCTGAATAGCTCTTTGATGACGATGCCCAAGCCAACACCTGCAATCAACAGAAAAAGATAGTTGCGTTCTGGTCCCAGCAATGCCCAGAGATTCATGTTCCCCGCGCTGAAGCTTGCCTCGCCGACCCGAAGACCAACATGACGCCATCCATGTGTCCAGACACGCCACAACCAGGGACTTGCTATGATACAACCGAGAGCCCCTCCGATCCCAATCGACCAACGCTTGATCGGAACCAACAACCAGACCATTGTCAGAAAAGGCACAAGCAGAAAGAATGCGTAGTGATGGGTAATGGCCGTTGCTGCTGTCAGAACTGCCAGCGCAAATCTACGACCTGTCAGTGCAGCGGCCATACTGAGAACCATCAAAGTCAATCCGGCCAACAAAGTATAACGCCCCCAAGTGACATAGTAGGCTGGCATCTGCGAAACGAATGTTACCAGCAACATGGCGGTTAGTGCTTTCTCTTCCTGTTGCCAAAGGGAACGCCCGAGAAGATAGATGCTGAGCACCAAAAGTACCTGCCAAAGCTGGCCGACCAGCAACACCGCACGTCCCAGGTCCAATCCGGTTAGTCCAGTCAATTTCGCAAAGACCACTGTGCTGGCATGAAAGCCAAAGTGGTAGTAGAAGGGCGTTTGGGGGAGATACGGTGCCCATGTATCTGGTATTTTCCCCTGTTCGAGCAAAATCCGTACCAACAAGGTGTGGTGGACCGAATCGACCCAAGCCGGTAGTGTCAATGTACGAATCTGGTAGAAGCGCCAGAGCAGAACAAGAAGACAGATCGCCGATACACTGACATACTTCTTGACTTCCACAGTACCGATCGTCGTTGGCAAACGCATGGAATCGTTTACTTATGGTCAAAGAGCGGTAAAAAGGTTCGAAAAAGCTGTCCAGGCTCTTCTGTGATTGGCAACGATGTAGGCACTCCAGAATTCAAGGCCCACAGCTGCTTCCCATATACCCCATCATCCGCCGTGAAGTAGAGTATTTTATTGATTGCGATTAGGTTCGACGGAGAAGCACTGGGCAGTCCGGGATAGAGATCGAAAACTGTCTGGGTACCTTCGACGCTTCCATCCGTGCGCCAGAGTTCACGCCCATGTGGCCCGTCATTTGCGTCAAAATAAAGAAGATTGTTTAGCACAGTCAGAGGCCCCGGATAAGCGCTGGCCGTTCCCTCTGCAATATCTCTAAGCAAGCGCGTCCCTTGGGCAGTTCCATCACTCCCCCACAGTTCCATACCATGTACCCCATCATCTACCCGAAAGTAGAGAGAATTGTTGAGTGTGACGAAGAGATCAATGGGAGGGCCATAGATACTGGGGGTAATATCCTTGACGAGAAGTGTCCCCTGGGCAGTCCCATCACTTCTCCACAGTTCTATACCATGTACCCTATCATCTGCCTTAAAGTAGAGAACATTGTTGAGTCTTATGAATTTTTGGGGAAGAGAGCTGCTGCTTCCAAGGGCAATATCCTTGACGAGGAGCGTTCCTTGGGCAGTCCCATCACTTCTCCACAGTTCCGCACCATGTGTCCTATCGTTTGCGCTGAAATAAAGGGTATTGTTGAGCACGATCAATTCACCTATGGAAGAACCGTTGATCCCAGGGGCAATATCCTTGACGAGGAGTGTTCCTTGGGCAGTCCCATCGCTCCTCCATAATTCATATCCATGTACGCCATCGCTTGCCTTGAAATAAAGGGTATTGTTGAACAAAATCAATTCATCTATGAAAGAATTGTCGATTCCAGGGGCAATATCCTTGACGAGGAGTGTTCCTTGGGCAGTTCCATCGCTTCTCCATAATTCAAATCCATGTATGCCATCGTTTGCCCTGAAATAAAGGGTATCGTTGAACACGATCAATTCACCTATGAAAGAATTGTCGATTCCAGGGGCAATATCCTTGACGAGGAGTGTTCCTTGGGCAGTCCCATCGCTTCTCCATAATTCATGTCCATGTATGCCATCGCTTGCCGTGAAATAAAGGGTATTGTTGAACACGATCAATTCCGCTGGAAAAGAACCCTCTGCCCCTGGATTGATGTCCTTGACGAGAGAGGTTCCGGTTGCCGTCCCATCGCTCCTCCACAATTCCTGACCGTGTATATCATCGTTTCCCTGCCAAAAGAGAGTCTCGTTCAATTGAGCAGGACTCAATCGAGACGAGATGGAACCGTACCTATTCTTTTTCAGATCACTGTTTAGCGCAAATGTGCCATCAACAGTCCCATCACTTCTCCACAATTCAACTTGGCGCCTTGTTGGGATGCTCATAAAAAAGAGAAGATAATTTTTGAAGGCAACTGGGTCATCAAAATTTGGACCCACTAAATTGGGATCGATATCTCGGACCAACTTGGTTCCCTGGGATGTTCCGTCACTTTTCCACAGTTCCAATCCATGTGTGGCATCTTTGGTCGCAAAGTAAAGCAGATCACGAATTCCAGTAAGTGGTGTGGTAGGATATGCCTCGCCCAGGCTTTTTTTAAATTCTCTGATGAGCGTCGTTCCTTGGGCAGTGCCATCACTTTTCCATAATGCCACATCGTCATCTCCGCTTTGACCAACAAAATAGAGGGAACCGTCGAACGTGGTGAGAGTTTCGCTTTGGTTGGACCTTATATCAATATCGTCTCTGACCAAGCTCGTCCCCTCTGTGGTTCCATCGCTTTTCCACAATCTACTTCTGAGCGTACCGTTATCTATTGTGGAGACTGTGAAGTAGAAGATATCGTCAACAAACGTGATGCGGTTGGGATGGGAACCTGCGAAATCAATCTCAACAGTACCTTCTGTGCTACCATCGGTTTTCCATAATTTTCCATCCAGACCCAAATATAAAACGCCATCGAACGTAGCAAATGCCGTTGGATATGCTTCGGTATCATCGAGAAGCGCATCGACCAGAATGGTTCCCTCAGGAGTTCCGTCGCTTTGCCATATCTGTCGACCGTGGGTGCCATCGTCTGCAGTGAAGTACAATAGACCACTGCCATGACTGAATCGACTCCAATATCTAAGGCCGCTGCGTCGCCCTGGAAAGATATCCCTAAGTAAAATCGTCCCTTCCGTCGTGCCATCGCTTCTCCACAGTTCCTCACCGTGTGTACCGTCAAAGGCTATGAAAAAGAGGGAATCGTTTTTCACAGTCATCTTAGCTATATGTGAACCAAAAGCTCCTGAGTAAATGTCTTTGAGGAGAATCGTTCCAGCAGGAGTGCCATCGCTTTTCCACAATTCATATCCATGAATCCCATCATCTGCTCTAAAATAGAATGAACCGTTCAGGTGGACGAGATGGGTTGGTTCTGAACCAAAGGGCCCAGCCATGATGTCTTTGAGGAGAATCGTCCCAGCGGGAGTGCCATCGCTTTTCCACAATTCATATCCATGAATCCCATCGTTGGCCGCAAAGTAGAGCGCATCATTTATTTTGATCAGCGTTCCAGGACGTATGTGAATATTTGCTTTGACGATTTGGGTACCTGCAAGCGTTCCATCGCTCTTCCAAAGTCCACCCAATTCGCTGGAAATACCAAAGTAAGAATGGCCACCCAATTCTGTAAAATCGAAGGGTTCTGAACCGACTTTATCCACCTGAATGTTTGTCAACTGAACCGACATTTGCCTTGTTCCTTGGGTATGCCCAGGATGATCGAAGAGAACAAGAAATATGAAAAACGCAAATAAGAGGCCGATCAGAAAATTGAGATTGAGGGATGTTTTCATGGGGGTTCTTTCTTTAGTCTATATACTCAGTAGATAAACATGCGGTGAGCCAACACAACAGGGGATGAAAAATGTGTTAAAGTGTGGTGGCAGCCGCCGAACAGAAATCGGGAAAGGTCCGTGGTCAAGTAAAGAACGCTCAGTAGCTAGATTGGTGTACACCGACGCACCACGGGATGTGGACGTTCCTCGGGACGAAACACGCAGGGCAGACTGTGCTCACAATCGGTACATAAGCGGCTGCGAAAGGAAGATGGAAGTGATGTTTCCGAAGTGCAGCGGCCTGGATGTTCACAAGCGGATGGTAGTGGCGTGTGGTAGATGAATCAGGAGGATGGAGCACAAGCGATTTGGGACAACGACGGTCGAGTTGGAGGGTTGAGGTCGTGGCTGTCGTCGTATGGGATCACGCATGTGGCGATGGAGAGTACGGGAGTGTATTGGAAACCGATCTACAATGTGTTGCATGAGCATTTTGAGGTCTGGATTGTGAATGCCCGCCATCTGGCACAGGTGCCTGGTCGCAAGACGGATGAGAGCGATGCGGCCTGGATCACGAAACTGATGAGTTATGGACTGCTGGAGCGCAGTTTCATTCCAGATGTGGAGCAAAGGGACTTGCGAGACCTGACGCGCTATCGGACGCGTCTCTTGCAAGAGAAGAGTGCGGCAGTCAATCGCCTGCATAAGGTGTTGGAAGATGCCAACGTCAAGTTGGGATCGGTGGTCACGAGCATCCAAGGTGTATCGGCACGCCAGATGATCGAGGCCCTGATTGCAGATGAGATGGACCCAGAAGCCATGGCTGACTTGGCACAAAAGCGGCTGCGGGCCAAGATTCCCCAGTTGGTTGATGCGTTGACGGGACTGGTCCGTCCTCATCATCGTTTTATGCTGCAAGAAGTTCTGCATCATCTCGATCACCTGAATGTACGCATTGATGCCCTCAATCAACAGATTGGGGTCCTCATGGCTCCGCATGCTGACCTCATCGCACGCCTAGATGCCATTCCCGGTGTGGGGCGAGTCGTCGCCGAGATAATTCTGGCGGAGATCGGTCCCTCGGTCGAAAGCTGGCCCTCAGCTAAGAAACTGGCCTCCTGGGCTTGTGTCTGTCCTGGCAACAACGAATCGGCGGGCAAACGCAAGAGTGGTCGCCGACGAAAGGGCCAGAAATGGTTAGTCACCGCCCTCGTTGAAGCGGCTTGGGCCGCCTCTCGCACCAAGGACACCTATCTCGCCGCACAGTTCCACCGTCTCAAGGCACGACGCGGAGCCAAGCGGGCAGCTATTGCCGTGGCCCATTCCATCTTGACCATCGTCTATCATCTCATCGACAAGCCCGATGCCGTCTTTGAAGAACTCGGCGGCGACTTCTTTCTCAAACGACGCAAGGAGCATGCACAAGCCGGCGCACTCAAAACCCTCGAGTCCCTCGGCTTCAAGGTTTTCTTGGCACCGACCGCCTAAGTACGGTGCTCACTACAACTGATTTGCGTTGGGCACAGGCAACGACGCCACCCACTCTGGCGGGTCAACTTGGACCCGCTTCTTATTCAACGCGGCCTTTAACCCCTCTCTCTCTTCTCTTGCTGCCCTTTTTTTCAGGGCAGACCGCAACGAACCAGAGGTACAAGCCAGGGATTTAGCAAATCCCTGGCTTGTGGTCGCAATCTATTGTTTACGCGAGTAAATAGGTATAGCAGACCAATTTCATTGTGATTTGTGAATCATCTACAGCTAGATTATATCACTATCTTTACAATTTTGTAAAACGTATCTCGTCTGTGCTGTATAACTTTCTTGATTTCTGGAATTAGCATAAAAAACTGAGGGTGTGGTTCAAATTTAACAATTTGTAATTTATCAGAATGTTGCGTCTATTTTTGACCTTGCAATAACAGTGATGTTATTCTACATTTATTAACGGGTTTTATCGACGTTCACCTAAACACCTACTTGACTTGACTTCATGCTTCTGATTTGGCTAGCTCTTCTTTTGATTTCTGGTCCGTTGATCTGGGCCATTCGTCCTCATCGTTACAATTTTTTTGGCTGGATTGCCGCACTCCCACCTGCTGTTGTGACCATTTGGCTCATCACACAAATGAATGCCGTTGCGCAAGGTGATTTCACGCACAATCAGTTTGCTTGGGCGACTGATTTGGGGCTGGAACTCTCATTGCGTCTCGATGGGCTGAGCCTCTTTTTTGGTCTAATCATCACGGGAATTGGCACGGGAATTGCGATCTACACTGCGTATTACCTGGAAGACGACCCACGCCAAGGTTACTTTTATACTCTACTCTTTCTCTTTATGGGAAGTATGCTCGGGTTGGTCTGGGCCAACAACCTGATTGCGCTCTTTGTCTTCTGGGAGGGGACCAGCATCACGAGTTATCTGATGGTTGGATATTCCTGCGAAGACAAAAACGCAACAGAAGGAGCCAGGAAAGCCCTGATCATTACAGGACTAGGTGGTCTGGCCATGCTTGCGGGGCTGGTTTTGTTGGGACAGTACGTGGATAGCTACACGATCACCGATCTATTGAAAGCTGAGCATTTGACCGAAGCTTCGATCTACCCGGCTGCGCTCATACTGATTCTGATCGGTGCCTTTACCAAATCAGCTCAATTTCCCTTTCAATTCTGGTTGCCTGGCGCCATGGCCGCCCCAACGCCTGCCAGCGCCTACCTTCACTCGGCTACCATGGTCAAGGCTGGCATCTATTTGCTGGCCCGGCTGCATCCTGCATTGAGCGAAAGCGCACTTTGGTTTTGGCTCTTACTCATCTTCGGTGGGATCACAATGCTTTTGGGCGCGATCAGTGCGTTGCGCTATTACGATCTGAAGCGCATTCTGGCTTACGCAACGATTAGCCAGCTTGGCATTATCGTGATGCTTCTGGCATTTGAGGACAAAACGGCTTACGTGGCAGTTGTGGTGGGCATTTTGGGGCACGCTCTCTATAAAGGGCCGCTCTTTATGATTGCGGGCATCATCGATCACGCAACGGGCACCCGTGATATTCGACGCTTGGCTGGACTTTGGCGACCGATGCCCTGGGTCGGATTGACGGCAGCCGTGGCCGGACTCTCGATGGCGGGCATTCCACCTTTGTTGGGTTTTCTTTCGAAAGAGACCTTATTAGAGACTCTCTTTTACAATGCAGAGGAGATGCTTGAAACTTCCGGATCGATGATTGGCTGGATCTATGCCGGTGCGGGGGCCGTGGCTGGGGCCTTTTTTGTCGGATATAGTCTGACGCTCATCATTGAAACGTTCCTGCGCTCCACCGCCCCTTCTGAGGATCCAGCTCACGTCCATCATGCGCCATCCGTTGGCTTTTTTGCACCCCCATTGGTGATTGCTCTCCTCGGGTTTCTGCTTCCTCTCGTCATTGGAACCGTGGAGGGATTTTTGTTTTCGCCTCCGGCTACATCGATTGCTGGTAAACAGGTTGACGTGCATCTAGCACTGTGGCATGGATTTACGCCAGTTTTTCAGACCAGTATGGCTGCAATTGCCGCCGGCATCCTCATCTATTTTCTACGCAACCCAATCCGGCGAATTCTCAACGCGGTCCCTGAAAACTGGAGCGGTGTAGAAGCTTTCAACCAATTCTATGCCTCATCTTATACCTTGGCTCGCGCAATTACGCGTCTGGTCCAAGGTGGTTCGTTGGCTTCACAAGCCAGCGTTGTCTTGTTAAGTGCGGTTGGCGTGTTAATCTATGCTCTTTTGCGATTGGATTTGGCCCACGGTTTTCGGGTCGATTGGTTTGAGATGCCCGAATTTCAAGAGGTTGCCATTGGGCTGCTTGCCGTGGTTGCGGCGGTCTTGACCGTTCGTGCCCAGTCACGGCTCAATGCGATTATTAGTATCGGTGTGGTTGGCGTGACCGTGACCCTTTTCTTCGTTTTCTTTGGTGCACCCGATTTGGCGTTGACCCAATTGTTGATCGAGGTGCTGACCGTCGTCTTGTTGGTACTAGTCTTTACCAAGATTCCCCCAGAACGTCATCCCCCTCTGACGAATCCTGTGCAGGTGCGCAACTTGATTGTATCGGCTGCAATGGGGCTCTTCGGCTTTGTGCTTATTCTGCTCAATGCGGGGGAGCCTTTTGCACCCAGTATTAAGGATTTCTTTACGCTCAATTCGATTCCAGCTGCGCACGGTGCCAATATTGTCAATGTAATCCTCGTTGACTTTCGCGGCTTCGACACGATGGGAGAAATTACCGTGTTGGCCATTGCAGCGCTTGGTGGCTATGCCCTGTTGCTCGCCGTCCGGCTCCGTGATGTCAAGGATCGCCATGCAGTTGATGATGAGGAATAACCCGCCATGACCGAACTTTACATGCGGTTGCTTGACCGCATTTTGACCCCCATTTTACTGTTGCTCGCATTCTGGCTGCTTTTGCGTGGGCACAATCAGCCGGGCGGTGGCTTTATCGCGGGGCTGGTTGTGGCTGCTGCGTTCGAACTGCGCATTTTGAGCCGCGGCGATGAGGTAGTGCGTCAAAATATCGGTTCATTTCTGCAGCCCATGATTGGGATTGGGTTGATGATTGCGTTGCTGTCTGCAGCAATTGGAGTCCTTTCTGGAAATTTTTTTTATGGTACATGGTGGGAGATTCACGCTGGCCCAATTCATCTCGACATCGGCACACCCATGACGTTTGATATTGGCGTTTTTCTCGTCGTCCTTGCTGTCGTGACCTCCTTTCTATTGGGTCTCAGCCGAGAGGAATAGAGCGTGACAAATCGATTCCTATCCAACTCAGATGATGACGAACATCGGACTCAGAACTAAAAAACTACTAACTAACTCGATAGTTGTGAAATGAAGGTTTTCCAATTTTGACAAAAGAGACAAAAGTCATCTCAATAGATTGCATCAAGAAAAAAGTGCAGAAAAGGAGCCATCAAGATGCAATTGCCGATAGTAAATGTAGCGCCACTGGTCAAGGAGCATAGCGAAACCTTTCGTTCAGTATTTGCCAATCGTAAACAGTTTCGCCACTTTGAAAACTATCTGACGGGTCTGATGGTCTTGGACAACAAAAGCATGGCAAATATTGCCCGTTGCATTCTAGATAGTGCAGATAAGACGAATGTATCACGGTATCTGAGTGAAGCTCCTTGGCGAGCCGAAAAACTCAATGATGAGCGTATAGGTTACATGAAGTCAGAGACAGCACAATACCAACGTTCAGAGTCAGAATCGGTATTAGCGATTGACGATACACTATGTGAACATGTGGGAAGTCTGTTCGAGTATATCGACACCCACTACAATCATAGCAATGGTCAGCATCCACTGGCTCATAACTTAGTCACAAGTCACTATGTCAGTGGCGCTATCCGTTTTCCGGTCGATGCAAGTATCTACCGACGGTACGAAGAGTTTACCGACTGGGAAGCATTTGTGGAAAAAACATTTCCCAGTGACCGAGATTCCCAAGAAAAAGAAAGAACGAACCGCTTTTCATAAACGAGTGGATAGCCACCTATTAACTGACCCCGCCTTTCGAGAGCGAGACGAAGCGTTTAAGACCAAGATAACCATTGCCAGTGAACTGGTTGAAAAAGCTGTTGAACGAACCCTTATCTTTGGTTGGGCTCTCTTCGATGGTTGGTATCTCGCTCCAGATTTTCTAGCTGTACTCGATCGTCTGAATAAAGATTGGATCAGCATCTTGAAGTGCAATCGCAATCTGGAGACAAATAGTTTTCGTTTGCGGGATGAAGATGGTCAGCCGATAACTTTCGAGGGGCCACATATTAAAGTCAAAGAGTTGGTCCCCTACATCCCCCCAGAATGCCTACAAGCCTGTCACCATTGATGGTCGTACTTACTACACCTTTACCATGACTGTGCGTATCCCTTCTATCGGCAAGGTACGCATCGTGATTAGTTTTGATAATCCTGAATTGCAAGACAATTATGCCGTTTTAGTGACCAATCGCACCGACTGTAATGCCAAACGCATTCTCTCGATTTACCTGCTTCGTTGGCCTATCGAGACGGTTTATCAGGATGGTAAACAACTGCTTGGTCTTGATGAATATTGCATGCGAACTGCCCACGCCTTTCAAAAAACATTGGTCTCTGGTCTTCGTGGCTTATTCTCTCTTGCACCTTGATTGTTTGGGACCATCATTGGCTAAAACTCAATTCTCGCCCAGCAAATCCCTTGGTGAGGCTACCCGGCAGCAAACTCAGTCACTGATTCAAGATCTCATCTTGACGGCTCATGATGCCTTGAATGACGGACAGGAGATTGCGGAGGTCTTCGCTACCCTTTTCGCCAAACGGCAGGTCTGCTCTGCTTAATTTGACTTTGTCAAATCTGGCACCTGCTCAAAATACAACTATCGAGTAACTAAATGACCACCTTAACTTTAGCCGTCGTCGTCGGCGTGTTGTTTGCGACGGGAACGTATCTTGTATTGCGTCGCAGCCCAATTAAATTGATTTTAGGTCTTGGTTTATTGAGCCACGCTGTCAATCTGCTGCTTTTTGGCACTAGTGGGTTGCGTCATGCTGCGCCACCGATTTTGGATAAAGCGACCTTCAATGGCGAATTGGTCGATGTGGTCGATCCGCTGCCACAAGCCTTAATTTTGACGGCTATCGTGATTAGTTTTGGCGTGACGGCTTTCACGGTCGTGCTGGTCAACCGGAGACATACCTTGAGCAAGATTGTAGAGCCAGAGACAAATGAAGTCCCTTCGCGCCAGGCGAGCGATCCCTTTGCCTCGATGGATCACTATTTGACCGGTTTGGATCAAGATCCCGACGATTACGAGTGGTTGGAGTTTACATTGGCGGATCAATTTGCGCCGGCATCGGGAGCAGGAAGCGAAAGAGAATGAAGATGCTTCCTCTAACGTTGAACATGTGCACACTCATACCGAAAATCCGTCGGATTCGTCTGGCGAACAGCATGATGATCGGGAGTCTGCCTGATGACTTTGCATCCAAACTGGCTGGCGGTTCCGATTGTTTTGCCAATGCTGGCTGCGGCGTTAAGCCTGGCATTTGTGCGATGGGGATATCGTACGGCCGTCATGTGGCAACGCCGTACAGCTCTACTTGCAGTTAGTGCCAATCTGATTGTTGCGTTAATGCTGCTTGTCTATACGTTGGGCGATAATCGTCTGGCATTACAGATGGGCGGTTGGCCTGCTCCATTTGGCATTACAGTTTTTGCCGATGGGTTGACTGCCATCTTGTTAACATTAACGGGCATTCTCGCCGCCGCAACAGTCCCGTATGCAATTGGAACGCTGGATCAGCGGGCACGCATGAACTTTTATCCGCTCCTGCTCTTTCTCTTGATGGGTGTAAACGGGGCGTATTTGTCTGGTGATCTCTTCAATCTCTATGTCTTTTTTGAAGTATTGCTCATGGCGAGTTTTGTCCTCCTCACATTGGGCGGACAGGCAGGGCAGATCAATGGTGGCATTCGCTATGTGGTGCTCAACTTGCTCTCCTCGCTAATCTTTTTGACTGCGGCTGGCATTGCCTATGGAACATTGGGTACATTAAATTTCGCTCAGCTGGCCCAGAGAATGAACCAGGCACCGCCCGCTATTCAGGTATTGTTAGCAGGTCTATTCCTGCTGGTCTTTAGTACAAAGGCGGGTCTTTTTCCACTCTTTTTTTGGTTGCCCAGCAGTTACCACACGCCCCATCCAGCCGTCACGGCATTCTTTGGCGGCGTCTTGACCAAGGTTGGCATCTATTCACTCTTTCGGATTTTCCCCCTGCTGTTTCCAACCTACCTCGCCGCCTGGCAACCTTTGATCCTAGCAATTGCCGGATTGACCATGTTGACGGGGGTTTTTGGGGCAATGGCT
This sequence comes from Chloroflexi bacterium TSY, assembly GCA_019217005.1. Next base: position 29,428 of record JAHBNG010000059.1, on the reverse strand, counting down.
GTCAACACGATGCGTCGCGTTTTAAGCTTTCATATCATCAGTCAGGTTGGTTATATGGTGATGGGGTTGGGGCTTGCAACGGGCGGCAATCAGTTGGCCGCGGGGTTTGGAATGGCAGCGGGTATCCTCTACTTGGTCCATCACATGATTGTCAAGAGTGCGTTGCTGATGTCGGGCGGCGCGGCTGAGATTGAGGTGGGAAGTGGGAGTCTGCTTCAAAGTCGACTGGCTGGGCTGGCCAGTCGCCGTCCAGCGCTTTCCGTTATTTTCTTTCTTTCAGCCTTTTCGTTGGCGGGCATTCCGCCTTCCAGCGGGTTTATCAGCAAATTGAGCCTGCTGCAGGCGGCCTTGGATTCAAACCATTGGCTGATTGCCACCGTCAGCCTCGTTGTGAGTGCATTGACGTTGATAAGCATGGCGCGCTTGTGGCAAGCGGCCTATTGGGGTGAATCATCGTCCCCAATTTACCCTACCGCTCCGTTAACGCAACCGTATCGACGCTGGATGACATTGGGACCGATTGCTCTGCTTGTGGCGTTGAGCCTGGCGATTGGACTCTTCAGTGGACCGATCTTCCGCTTGTCAAATGTGGCAGCACAGCAGGTGCTTGATCGGGAAGGGTATATTACAACCGTTGCGCCAACGGATGAGATCTTAGAAATGGGTGAGGCAAAGGAGGGGAAGGAATGATGAAGAGGCATACACCGGGGCAGCAGCCCGTGATGTTGATTCTTTTTTTGATCAATGTTGTGCTGGCGTTCATCTGGTCAACCTTCATTGCGCTTTTTCCGGGTTTTGATTTTGCAATTGGTTTGCTTATTGGCTTTTTGGGATTGGGTCTCTATCGTCGCTCATACGTTGTGCGGGGAATACGTCTGATCGGTTTTGTGCTCTTTGTGCTCTGGGAAATTCTGGTCAGCAATTTCGTTCTTGCCTGGACAATCATTCAGCCATCTGACAAGCTCAATGAACGGCTGGATCCGGGAATTGTAGCAATTCCGCTGAGTGTCGACAGTGATTTGGAGATCATAATTTTGGCCACAGTCATTACGTTAACACCTGGAACGCTCAGTGTAGACTTGGGGCGGAACGATGCGGGAGAGCGTCTGCTCTATGTTCATAATTTGAGCGTAGAGAATGTGGACACCTTTCGGAAGAGCATTAAAGAGGGTTTTGAGCGCCGGATTTTGCAGATTACGCAAGGGAGTGTGACGTGACACCATTCGCCATTGGACTTGAGATCTTGCTCATTTTGCTGAGTGTTTCGCTTGTGATCTGTTTTGTGCGCCTCTATCTTGGTCCAGATGTCCCTGACCGTACCGTTGCGTTTGATGTGATCTCAACACATGCGGTTGGGCTATTCGCACTCTTTGCTGTGCGAACAAGCGCGCGTGACCTGTTGGATGGTGCGATTGTGACGGCTGTCCTTGGTTTCTTGGGCACTATGATGTTGGCACGCTATTTGGAGCGGAAGGGAATCGAAGAGGAATAATGCAATGAACGGAGTTGAATGGATCGTCCTGATACTGGCCTCAATCGGCACCGCCTTTATGCTGATTAGTGCGATTGGCGTGATTCGGTTGCCCGATGTCTATGCTAGGATGCACGCTGCGGGAAAAGCCGCCACGTTGGGTGTGAGCTGTCTCTTGATAGCCGCCGGTTTCTTCTATGGTGCAGATCTATTGGTGCGCATGATCATTTTGGTCCTGCTCTTTTTTATCACGGCCCCGATTGCCACAGCGGCCATGGCCCGTGCTGCCTATCGAGTCTCCAATGTGGAAGAGAAATTTGTCCTTCAATACGATGACCTGGCTGACCGCAAAGATTGATAGTGAATGGTGGACGGGTCATAGGGAAACCATCCACTATCTACCTTGAAACCCAATCATGACACACAAAACTATCTACAACTTTGACCAGATTCATGAGCGCCGCCATAGCGATAGCGCTAAATGGACGCGCCACGATGCAGATGTGATCCCAATGTGGGTAGCCGATATGGATTTTAAGACGCCGGACCCCATCCTGAGCGCAATGAAAGAGCGTATCGATCATGGCATCTTTGGGTATGGTTCACCACCGTGGACGTTGCGTGAGGTCATGGCGGAACGACTCCATCAGCAATCGGCGCAACAGTGGCACGTAGAACCCGCGCAGGTCAGCTTTCTGCCGGGATTGGTTTCTGGCTTGAACTTGGTCTGCCGCGCGATTGGCGACCCAGGGATGGGCGTGCTTGTCAACACACCTGTTTATATGCCCTTTATAAGCGCACCGATCAATCAAGGGCGCACGTTACAGAGTGCAGAATTGAGCTGTACAACTGTACTCGAGAATGGGCAAGAGCATTTGCACTATGAGATCGATTTTGATGCGCTTGAAGATGCAATTCAACCTGAGACACGTCTCTTTATCCTCTGTAATCCCCATAACCCCGTGGGGCGTGCCTACAACAAGGCGGAATTGATCGCCATTGCCGAGCTTTGCCTCAAGTATGATCTAATCCTCTGTTCGGACGAGATCCATTGTGACTTACCGTTGGGAGAGAGCAAGCATCTCTCCATTGCGGCATTCGTGCCAGAGATTGCGGCACAGACGATCACTTTGGTGGCACCAAGCAAAACCTTCAATTTGCCGGGACTGGGTTTGAGTGCTGCCATCATTCAGGATCCTGACTTACGCCAACGAGTCGATCGGGCCGCCAAAGGAATCATCCCCCACGTGAATTTATTGGGCTATGTGGCTGGGCTCGCCGCCTATACGGAATGCCACGAGTGGCATCAAGCCCTGCTCAAATACCTGACGGCAAACCGCGATTTTGTTGTAGAGTATGTGGATCACCATTTGCCCGGTGTTCGCACAACTGTGCCCGAAGCGACCTATCTAGCCTGGCTCGACTGTCGGAATGCTGGCATTGAAGGCGATATCCATCAATTTTTCCTGGAACAGGCACGCGTTGCCTTCAGTGACGGACCTGCCTTTGGGGCTGGGGGAGATGGCTTTGTGCGCATGAACTTTGGTTGCCCGCGGGCAACGTTGAAGGAGGGGGTGACGCGCATGCGGGAGGCTTTGGTTTGCTATACAAGTAGGTGATTGGATGGTTTATGATGAAGTTTCCTTCTGTTCGCACCATCCCCCCTTGACCATCGCATCTACAATCAAATCGCGTACTTCTTTCGGTGAATCGCAAACGGTAACCAAATCCAGATCTTTGGGTGAAATTCGACCCGTCGCCAACATGGTGTCGCGAATCCAGTTCAACAATCCTCTCCAGTAGTCTGAGCCAAAGAGGATGACGGGAAAGTCATGAATCTTGTCTGTCTGGATTAGAGTCAATGCTTCGAAGAGTTCGTCCAGCGTCCCAAAGCCACCGGGGAAAATGACAAATGCCTGGGCATATTTGACGAACATGGTTTTGCGCACGAAAAAGTAGCGAAAGTTAATCGGCACCTCTACATATTGGTTGACGCCCTGTTCAAAAGGGAGTTCAATCCCCAAACCAACCGAAACACCGTTGCCCAACTTTGCTCCTTCATTGCCCGCTTGCATGATCCCTGGCCCACCGCCAGTGATGATGGCAAGATCCGCTTCGGCAAGCAGACGTGCTGTTTCAACTGCGGCCCGGTAGACCGGATCGTCCGTCTTGGTACGTGCTGAACCAAAGAGCGAAACGGCCGGACCAAGATGCGCTAGTGTATCGAAACCTTCTACAAATTCGCCGGTGATGCGCAGCACGCGCCACGTATCTGTCTTCGTAAAGGCTACATCATCAGGACTGGGACAAGAGAGTAACTGTTCATCTTGCATCGGCTGCCGTAGATGTTCATGTCGGTGATCCATTCTACCATCTGTCATATAATCTGCCATCGAGTACTCCAAATATAATTTCATGCTATAGCGTTTCAGAAAAAGATTTTCCTGTCGTTGATGGCATTTCAGCCAGTCAGCTACTCAGCTCTCTGGCTGACCGGCTGAAATGCTGACAAGCTTCTGTTTTGCGTGGAAAAACATTATCTGAATATCCTTTACTTTCTGGTAAAAGAAAAGAGATGAGGTGAGAAATGTGACAAAAAGCGGTTAGCGTTTCATCCTAAAGGTAGAGAACCCAAAAAGGAGGAAGGAATGCTAACCGCGCCAGAAATAACTATAGCAGTACTGATGAATGTATTGCAAGTAACGCCGGTGGGAACAAACGTAAATGTAATGCGTCTGATGTGGGCGATGATGAATGGGTCGTTTCTGAAAAGTCGAGGAGCAATCCATAGTGGATTGAGTGAAAGCGGGTTTGAAGATGAGGAGCTCCGGCGAAGCTGGTGGAGCTTTCGATATGGATCATGGGATATTGCAAGCCTGCTCTCATCGTGGCAAGAAGAAGTGGAGTGGAAAGGGGGAATGGGAGGCAAAAAAGTTAGAAGGATACCGAGTGAAAAGCATAGATATCACAGGGTTCTGGCGACCGAAGCTGCAAGGGAAAGTGAACCGACTCTATAACTCAACGGCTCGTCGGGCATTGCCCGCGCTCATCTTTGGAGTGATGATAAGCTCGGGGGGAGATAGGCGGGAAACGAGTGCCACTGCTCAAGGCAATCATGAGATGCGAGGTAGGCACAAAGGAAAGTGAGTTTCGGAAAAAGCTGCTGAAAGAGACGAAGAAATCACTGGAGTCAGACGAAGTGGCGGTGGTCGATGCCGGGTTTACAATCAGAGAAATGCTAGAAAGCGACGTCGACCGATTTGTCCTTCGGGAAGCGATTAACTGCACAGCGCGCCGCAATGAGTTACCCGAACGTAAGGAAAAAGGCAGACCACCCGAATATGGTGATATTGTGCGTCCGCTCTCTCGATGCTATAGGGAAAGCGACTCGAGGCCACAACTCCAGACTCGTTTGGTCAATTTGTCTATAGTGGTCGCCTGATTCGCTATCAAGCATGGCACAATCTCGTCCCCAGGACAACCAAGGTGGATACAGCCAACCGCACCTATTCGATTTACGTCTTTCAGGATCCTGCTTATCACACACCTTTGGTTCTGGCGACCGTCATGGCTTTACAAGCTGAAACCATTTATCTTTTCTATCTGGAGCGCTGGCCTGTTGAACATCCCCCCTTGGCTTCCAAGCAGATGATTGGCTTACATCGTCAATTTGTTCATGCCGATGAGGCTTGCTTCCGCTTACCTGAACTGGGGCTGCTGGCTGGCAATCTTCTTTCCCATTTAGCCGCTTCTCTTCCTCCCATACCGACTGGCTACTGGGATCGAGAGCCTCAAGCCACTCCCGGCAGGCTGCGCCGCGTTCTCTCGAGTGCTCTTTTTCCAACTCCCGACCAACTCGACCCTGACTTTCGGAAAAAGGCCTCGGTTTCACACCATTTCCCTAAAGGCGTTCTCGCTCATCGCCGCCTCAATGCCGCTGCTTAAACTAGCCGAGCACTATTTTTACATTTTATCCCGTTTTTTCAGGGTGGATTCTTTTTTCCGCCCCTTTCGGTTTGCCCTTTGTCACTCAAGCCTTTACCAGAAAGTAAAGATATCTATAGATTGATAATATGACGCCTATCTTCCCGACTTTAGCCAATTTGGTCAGTAGGGTCGCTTTCATTGGGTGCGGAATTATTGCCCCGCACCAATCATTAGGCTTCCATTGCTGATATCCAAGTGAACTGGAACAATATACATGTTTCCCAACCCGGCATTGATCTGTGCATTGATCGCATCCAATGTGACAGGAGCTGCGACGAGATCGCCAGCAAACGCCTGTGCCAACTCAATTGATCATGAGCTTCCATCGACTGCAACAGCCCCTGATACGCCAAGCGAATCGATGCCACCGATCTGGTTTGCGGGTTATGAGCCCCGAATATATCGTAACTGTTTCTGCGGCGTGCTTAGATATTCCACCCCGGCCTCAGTCACGAGTACATCTTCCTCTAGACTCATCATGCCACGATCCTCAACCATGACGTGGAGTTCAAGTGTAAAGATGTTGCCGATTTCAACGGGCAGTTCACAAATGCCCTTATACTTTTCCCAACGTGGTCCGAGCACGGTGCCACCATCGTGGGCCACGCGCCCCATCATGTGGCCAAATGCATGCATAAATTCGGGATATCCATGATCTACGATGAATTCACGCGCTACCTCATCGACCTGCCAGGCGGGTACATCGGGTTTGAGATGTTCACCTCCCATCTCAATGGCTGAAGCGACCACCGAAAAGGCTCGCTGCACTTCGGCAGGGGCCTCACTTTCCCCATCGTCCAGCACATACCACATACGCTGTAAGTCGGACGAATAATCATCCTGACGTACGCCTAGATCCATATGGAGCAAATGCCCCTTTTGGAGTATCACATCGCCTGGCGCAGCATGGCCAGTGGCCGAATCTGGCCCACAGGTGACTATTGGGTTGAAGGGTTTGGGCCAGGCGTAATCCAACCCAAGTGCATCAATCCGCTGGTGGACAAAGGACGCAATCTCGCGCTGCGTCATCCCAGGTTTGGCGAAAGCTTCCACTTCATCGAAGAGCCGTTCGGTGGTGGCGATCGCTTTGCGGATCCGCTCCACTTCTGCTTGGCTTTTGCGTCCCCGCAGCGCAAAATTGATCCGTTCTGCTGACACAAGCCTCTCTTGGTAGGGCGTTCCTTCTAGATAGCTGAGGAGATTACGATACATACCATAGCTGAGACCGTCGGCTCCCACGTCGTTTTCCGAGTAGTTGATGGCGATTGTTCGTGGTTGCAGACGCTCCAACTCGGCTATGAGGGAGTCACGAATTCCTTGATGATAGCCTGAAACCTTGCTATAGACGCCCAACTCATGCAGGTTGGCGCTGTCAAAATGACCCACGATGGCGATCCGTTCTCCCGTCTGGGTGATCAAAAAGGCTGATTGCCAAGTGAGATCGCCGCCAAAGATCAGGTCCAAGGCTGGATCCGGTTGCATTGCTGTTTCGCGCACCAATGTGATCCAGAGGTCGATGTCGAGTTCCTGGAGAATCACGGTGGCCTGGGTTAGTTTTTCGTCAATCAATTGTTTGGATGAGTTGGTGCTCATTGGTTATTTCTCAAACTTATAGGGGTTGGCTCATATATGAAAGTAGGTGAAAAGTATGTAAAATAGGGAAAGAGGTCAATGAGAAAAAAGAAAAGAGAAAAAGAGCCATGAAAATGCGATATCCGATCCAAGAACTGATGAGCGAAGAAGGCTGTTATGAGAGATTGTTAGAGATCTTGCATCCAGAAGGGATGCAATGTCCAGATGGACATAGATTGCCAGAAGGGCAAGCGCCTCACAGTCGAGAGCGAGCCCCGGGGAATAAGTACAGATGCCGAGAATGCGGCAAAGTATACGATGCCTTTACGAATACAGTCTGGTCTGGAACGCATTACAATTGTGTGACGATAGTCTTAGTGATGCGAGGCATCATTCAAGGGACACCAACGCTGCATCTATCAGAGGAACTGTCTCTGAACTATAGTACGTTGTTGGAGCGTCGCCATCGGATCCAGAATACGGCGTTGCTCCAAGCCGCAGCCGCTTCCCCCTTTTTCGCGATTCTGTAGCTGAAGCCGATGAACTGTACCAGAATGCAGGAGAGAAAGGCGATTACCATCCCGATCCAGATGACCCGCCCAGACCTCGAGCCAACAAGCGCCGTGGACGAGGGACGATGGAGAACGACCGACCACCGATTCTGGGCGTTGTGGGACGAACCTCTGGCCAAGTCCAGTTCACGGTCTGTGACAACACACAACAAGCAACCATTGTTCCTTTAGTTGTTGCTTGCTCTCTCCCTGGCACCACTCTCTATACCGACGAGTGCAACGCCTACAATCCCATTGCGGAGACTGGTCGCTCTCATGCCACTGTTTGTCACTCCCGGTACGAATGGGCTCGCGATGATGATGGCGACGGCATTCGGGAAGTTCACTGCAACACCATGGAAGGCATTTGGACTGGTCTACGCAATTTTCTGCGTCCCTTTCGGGGTGTTCATAAACGTTATCTTGCCCAATATGTTGCCATCTTTGAATGGACTCACAATCTCAAATTCGTCAATGACTCCTTTCTTCGCTCTCTCATTGACTCCCATTTCACCTATTTTCATTCATGAGCCTAGGGGTTTTACCTGTCGCCCATTGAGATCAATTGTCAATGTAACGAACAAGATTCCAAAAACTCCCATTAAACATTCCGCAATTCGACAATTAAGCAATTGAGAATTGATCGTTGACTATTGACAATTCGTTGGGTTCTTAACGCAATTCCTCGACAACCGAAACAAAGGCGTGTGCCGCTTCTTCAACTTGAGCACGGTTTACATCCAGGTGGGTGACGGCGCGCAAACGTGTTTCACCCATTGCGCCAATATTAATGCCTCGTGTTTCCAGGCGATCCCGTACATCTATCGCTTTCAATCCTGTCTCGGCAATATCGATAAAGACCAGATTTGTCTGGATGAGCTCTGGTGTCAGGCACACGCCTTCACATTGGGCAACGATTTCGCCAAAGCGACGGGCCTTTTCGTGATCCTCTGCCAGTCGGTCAACATGATGTTCAAGTGCATAGAGCCCCGCGGCTGCCAGAAAACCGGCTTGGCGCAGGGCGCCACCAATCCGTTGCTTCCAGCGCCAGGCTTCGTCAACGAAGTTGCGTGAACCGGCAAGGACACCACCAATTGGGCAACCAAGTCCTTTGCTCAAATCGAGCCACGCACTATCAAAAGGAGCTGTGTAGTCACGAGCTGGGATGCCCGACCCGACCACGGCGTTGAGGAGTCGAGCGCCATCCATATGCATGAGCAAACCATATTCCTTGGCAACCGCAGCGACCTGCATTACCCCGTCGAGCGGCCAGATAGAGCCACCTCCCGCATTGGCTGTCTGTTCGATTTCAACCAGACATGGTCGCGGGGTATAGCGACTCTCTTGACGAATGGCCGAACGAAGGCTATCTGCACTATAGATCCCCCGATCACCATCGAGCTGGTAGATGCTCACACCCGCTAATGCAGCTGGTCCGCCTGCTTCGGAGCTGATAATGTGGGCAGTACGGTGTGCATAAATCTCGTCCCCAGGACGACAGTGAACAAGGATGGCAATTTCATTGCACATTGTACCTGAAGGAAGAAAGACAGCCGCTTCCTTGCCCAGCAGATCTGCCACGCGCTCGCAAAGCTCGTCAACTGTTGGATCAAGACCATGTTGTTCATCGCCAACTTTTGCTTCGAGCATGGCCTCCATCATCCCACTTGTCGGACGAGTTTGCGTATCGCTATAAAGATTGATGTTGCCTTCTATCATGGAGGATTTGCCTATTCGTTTTATGTGGGGATATATTAAATTTTGGCTATCTTAACACTTCCATCAAATTGGACAAAAAATCAGCATATGCAATAATCATCTATACTTTGCTCTGAAACAAAGAGGGTGTTTCTCTCCTTAGTTTTCGTTGCGGAAAACATCCGTTTTGTTTAGAGCGTGTTTTAAAAGTCATTCTGAGGAGGCCTTGGGGCCCTGAGTCTTCCGAAGGGAGAATCCCGCGTTCCAAATGTCAAAAGAAGATTCTTCGTTCCGTTCCTCCACTCAGAATGACACGCTTTGGTACTTTTAAAACACGCTCTTACAACGGCACTATAGGATTCAGAATTATCTTGTCGTATAGGAAAGTATAAAATCAGCCAATAGATGGAACCAGATTCTGGCTGAAAGCTGACGGCTGATTAGCTGAAAGCTTTTTTATTTGGAGATTGTATTCAATTATGCGACCTTCGCTCAATGTGCTCTCAAATGATTTGATTGATAAAATCCTGACTGAAGCCAAATGCATTTTGGGTGAAGTTGGCATCGAAGTGCGCGGCAAAAAGTTGCGTGAACGAATGCTAGACTGCGGATTGCCATTAGATGAATCAGGTCAACGTATACTGTTCCCACCTGATGTAGTCGAGAAGGCAATCGCCGATGCACCTTCCGCATTTACGCTCTATGATCGAAATGGCGATCCCTACACAGAGCTTGGTGGCGACAAGGTTCACTTTGTACCTGGCTCCAGTGGACTACGTGTTCTGGATCATCGAAGCGGGGAGGTTCGACCCGCGAATTCAACCGACTTTGTCGAATACATTCGTTTGTGCGATGGTTTGGAGCATATTGCCTATCCCGCAACGGCTTTTTCGACAAACGAAGATATTGAGGCACAAGTATCGGACGCCTGGCGACTCTATATGGTGCTGACGAATACTATCAAACCAGTTGTGTCCGGCGCATTTACAGAAGAGGGTGTGCCGCGTATGGCGCAGATGATGCAGTTGTTTCGGCAAGATGCCACCGACCTGCGGACGCGCCCCATGTCGATCTTCACGATCACGGCTACGGGAATGTTCCGTTACAGTGAAGATTCGTGCCAAAACCTTCTCGACTGTGTTGAGATGGGGATTCCGATCGAGATTGTACCAGTTACGCTAATGGGGTTGATTGCTCCAGTTACCCTGGTGGGCGCAACGGTTTTCCACACGGTTGATACGCTTGCAGGATTGACGATGGCTCAGTTGATATGCCCCGGCGCATCCGTGCTCTTTGGCGGTGCTCCGGCTGCATTTCATATGAAGGCCGCTGCTTCGCCCATGATGGCGATTGAAGCGCTCCACTTGGACGTTGCCTATGTTGCTGTGGCAAAAGCGCTCAATCTGCCGACTCAAGCTTATATGGCCTTTGGAGATGGCAAAGTATTGGATACGCAAGCGGGGGCAGAAACCTTCGGGAGCGCGTTGCTGGCCGTTCTGTCTGGCGTCAATTCAGTTTCTGGTCCGGGGATGCTTGATTATCTGTTGGTCTTTAGTTTGGAAAAGCTTGTCTATGATAATGAATTGTGTGGTCAGGCGCTTCATTTTGCGCGTGAGATAAAACCGCTCGATGATCTACCGACGATTGATCTTGCACGACAAGTGTTGGCCGACGATCATTTGCTGACTGCGGAACATACCTTGACCCATTGGCCTCAGGAATTGTACCTGACTGACCCAACAACGGATCGTACGACACGTGAAACCTGGGTCAAGTTAGGCAGCCCGTCGCTTCAGCAGCGAGCCAAGGCAGAAGTTGAGCGACGCTTAGGTGCCTACCAACCAGTTGAAACGGATCCCATTCTTGATAGTGAACTGCGCCGTTTGATCCTCAGCGGTTTGACGCAACAACGAACATTGCCAGAGCTTCCGATTCATGTCCCACGGGAAGACAAGACTCGAAAGCGACGCACAAATCGACGCCAGAGGAGAGCGGTCTAGCGTCTATCCTGGGTAGCCGTTTATGCTCCAACCGCGCACTAATTTCAACGCCGCCTCCACATTTCGCCAACACTCGTTTTGAAATTCAGTTGAATAGCCGAACGTTTTGATTGCTTTGGCGAATTCGTCCTGATCGACGACACGTGGTTCTTCGCCTGGTGAACAGACAATGTCTAATTCGTAATCGGTAAAATGAATTTCTGATCCCTTGATGCGGGCGGGGCTTGCAATATTGATGTAAAGCTCGACTAAACTCCCGTCGGGATTGTAGACTTCGAGCAGATTATAGGGGCGATCAAGCCAGTAGAAGGTACGAATCGCGTGGGGAGATATCCAATCGCCGCCAACATTATGGATCGTGTTCCCCGGAGGGCTGACAGCTGTGATCATGGTATTCGAGATCTGTTCAACTGTAACTGTGCGCCAACGATAGCAGGTGCTGTCGGCCTTATAGTTGCGCACGATAATTTGATCTCCACTTTTCATTGTTGCTTCGGGTAGTGCCTTTTGAAGAACAGTTGTAATGAAGCTTGACTTGGCACTTGTATAGGCGGGACGGTCATTTGCATATCGATGGGCAAGATTTTGTTTGAGCATGACATATTCTTGAGCAATGTGTGGGTGATTGCGAAGATAATCTCGAAATGCCAACATTTGCCGCCAATCGGCACTTGTTATTTCATTCATATGCAAATGATGCGTTGTTGGCTCGCCCTTCAAAAAAAAGTGTCGTCTTGGTATGCCATATTCACCTTTAAAGTGATATCCTATCGATTCTAGTGGCTGAATACAGCAGGTAGCTTCCTCAAAATTTGTCACGGCCACGGCAATGTCAATGATCGGTTTGGCTGGAATACCTAGGATGGCTGTGCTTCCTACATGCTCGATCTTTAGAATATCGTTACCAATCGCTGACATCAGTCGATTTTTTTCCTGCAAAAAAAGTTCGTTCCATTCAATTTTATACGGATAAAGTTTTACGGTGCCGCTCTTCAATCCAAGCATCGTTTGTCTCCACACTATTTATTCGCTGGCGGTACGGGGTGCGCCTCGAATTTACTTTGGGATTCGCACCATACATGTCTAATATACAGAGGCGCAAATAGCCAGCCAGATACAGATCAATCCCGTCCTATCTACCCATTTGTAACCGGCAATACTAGGGAGGTTTTATATCCAAAAGGAGTAATCAATAGATAAGTTTATTCTTAACAGTACAGCATTTCTCTCCCTCTGTCGATAGTACTGACAGATGGGTTGCAACAAAAATTATGGATTTTGCGGCGGTACTCTGACTAAACAGTGTTCATTTACACACTTTGTGGTACACACTCAAATTTTCCGATGAGCTATATATCTTGCCATCGCCTTGGTTTAGTGGACTCAGGCATCTTCTCGCTTGACGAATCGGTTTCATTCTTTATGTCAACTTGGCTGTTCAACACTTTCGCAATATGGACGGCACGGCAGCGCTGCTCTTGGCGGCTCAAAAGCCCATTGATGTGTGTCATGCAGCTCACATCACACAATGCAACAACATCCGCATCGCTTTTGACCAAGTTGCGCGTTTTACGTTCGCCCATAGCTGTACTAATCCCCGCATTTTTGATGGAAAAGAGTCCTCCAAAACCACAACAATCTTCGCTGCCTTCAAGATCAACAAGAGAAGCATTCTGGATACAAGAAAGAAGAGCGCGGGGTTGTTGATCGACATACAGTTCGCGTAGCAAGTGACAACATGCATGATAGGTTAACTTACCTGTAAAGCGTGACCCAACATCGGCGACTCCGAGTACGTCGACCAAAAACTCACTCAGTTCGAATGTAATCGAGCCCAGTGCTTGGGCGCGCCGAAACAGCTCTCTGTCCGTCACGCTATCTTCATAGAGGATGGGGTAAAAATGACTGGTCATTGTTGTGCAGCTTCCGCTAGGAGCAACAATCGCATCCACTTTTCCCGTTTTAACTAACGGCTCGAAAATATCGATAAAATGTCTCGCCAACTGACGCGCCTCGTCTCGAAATCCGGCGTTGAATGCTGGCTGCCCACAGCAGGTCTGTTCGTACGGAAAGATTACTTCTATCCCCTGTCGTTCCAGCAATTCCGCGGTTGCAATGCCGACCTCGGGATACATCATATCCACCATACACGTCACGAACAGCGCAACTCGTTTAGGTGGGGTGGAGAAATAAGCTTTTTGCATGGTATTGTATTATAGGATTGCTGTAATCGTTTCTTGCAGAGGCAGAGTCGTAACTTCAACGTGGTCGGCGTGCATGTAGCAATTGATCTCGCTGCGAATGCCAAGACCCTTGGCCTGCGGGCTATCGTCAAAGTTGAACGTAGGCATATAGACCCCTGGTTCAATGGTAAACATCACACCTGGAATCAAACGCCGCTTGTCTTGGGTTTCTAAATTATCGATATTGACGCCGTTAAAATGAACCGCTGGTCCCAGACTATGTCCTGTTCGGTGTAAAATGTAATCACCGTAACCTGCATCGCATATTGATCCACGACAGACTTCGTCGACTTCATATCCATAAACCGGTTTGCCTTGATCGAGCCTCTCCTGAATAAAGCGAACTGCCCGATCGCGTGCCGTCGCGACAACCTGGAAGATCGCCTGGACACTGTCTGGTACGATGTGATCACAATATCCTGTCCATGTCACATCAGCAAAGCAGTCGAGTGAGCTGTTTTGTTCGCGTGCCCAAATGTCGAGCAATACAATGTCGCCCTGACGAATGGATTTGTGGCGATCGATAGTTGGTGCATAGTGTGGATCGGCAGCGTGAGCGTTGACGGCTACGATTGGCGCATGATCGTAGTCCATCTGCTGCTCTAGAAAGTATTCAATGATCCGTTGTTGGACATCATATTCAGTTGGTGTGCTTCCCGTATTGAGCTCTTGACGAATAAAATTAAATGCCAGATTTTTGGCTGTCAACACGTGAGCAGCGGCGCGTCGATGGCTCTGCATTTGCTCTGCAGATAGTACTGCTTGAACGAGCTGAACCAGATCGGCGCTGCTCACAATTTCGGCACTGGTAGCACTCTCGACCAATTCTTTCATTCCTGCATCGACTTTGCTCACATAAGGGATTGCACAGTCAGGACTATATTCCATCGCAATCCGTGGACGCTGTGCCGTTGTCATGTTGGGCGAAGCATCAATGCTCTCATTGATCATTTTATGAAGTATTTTGGCTATCTGTTGCCAGTTGATGTAGTGTTGGAACTCTCCTGCCAGGTCGGGTCTAACATCTGCAAACGTAGATGTCTCGATTGCATGGATGAGCCAAGAGGGTGATCCTTGTGCTGGTATCCAAAGGAACCAACGACGTGTCCCGCTGCGTTCCAATCCAGCCATATGAAGAGCAATGGGATTTTGCCCCCGAAAATCATAGAGCAACCAGCCATCAATCTGTTGGCCAGTCAGATATTTCTGGATTTCTGACAATGATACGGGAAGGTTATGTTGACTTGCGTTTATCATAATTTAAGTGTTGTACCGAACATATGGTCTAGAGAATTAGAAATGAGCAACGAGATTTGTTCAGGAGCCAAGATCCCCAACGAATTATACATCGATTGACATTCTATGCATTTCGCAGTACAATGAATCAACCAAGCATTGTACAGGATGTTACAATTTCACCCAAAACACCCTTGAACGCTGCACCCACAGCGATGCTTAAACTCAGGCAGATATGAGATCACTGCTCATTTGTCGAAATTTGAGTACACCCAACCGAATTGTATCATTCACGTGCGCGCCGTAAACAATTTTGCTATCTATGAATCTTAAAGGAGAATGACCATGTATCAGCAGATAACGCTCGTTGGCAATCTAGGGAACGATCCCGAAATGCGCTATACACCGAGCGGAGTTCCAGTGGCAAGTTTTCGACTAGCTGTGAACAAAAGCTGGACAACCCAAGATGGACAACGTCAGGATAAAACAACGTGGTTTCGTATTACCACTTGGCGCAAAACAGCTGAGATTGTGAGCCAATATCTGACAAAAGGACGTCAGGTTCTGGTAATTGGTGAAGTAGATGAGCCACGACCCTACACAGATCGCGAGGGAAACCTGCGGGCATCACTTGAAGTAACGGCCCAGATTGTCAAGTTTTTGGGTAATCGGAGCGATCAACCTATGTCTGTTAACACCCCCGTTGCCGCCGCTGCCGTGCCAACGGCTGGAGGTAAAAATAATGCGGTTGATGAAGTGCTGGAGGAAGATATTCCGTTTTGAAATGGGTACTTAGGAACGAAAATTTTATTAACGTCCAGACTTGAATGGGAATTTCCCAGAGAAGTTCCTGAGTTTATTTAATCCTCATTCCTTAGGCCATTCCAGAAAAAAGTTACCCGTAAGATGGAACGTATCATCCTGGAATGGCTTTGGCTTTTCCTTTGCAGGCGCCGCTCTCTTTAAAGGAGTTGGCGTTTTTTTCTAATTAATTCTTCATCTTTTCTTGATATTTCCTTGATATACTTGGTCTACCTGTGTATTGCACTTACTCATAAACTTAAAATGGTTGTCTGAGGAATTGTGTGGTTCTCAGTTGGTTAGTTGGTTAGATGGTTGGTGAACAATCTAGCAAACCAACAAACTATTCAATGTTTACCCTACAAAACCTCAAAGAATCACTTAAAATAAATTCACCACTTCTACGCGGCTGAAAACGGTCAAATTTATTCTAAGTTAGCGGCAGTGCTTAGTATAGTATATAGTCGGTTGAGCGCAATCGTGTCATTCTCGAATGAAGTGAAGAATCTAACGATTGCGCTCTACTGGTAGTCTCAGTAGATCCAAATTTCAGGTTTTGAGAGAGAATTCTGGCTAAACAGTTGACATAAATACAAATTTGCCGGTCGATATCTAGTTTTTGCGTTAGATTTGGGCGATTTTCAGATATGAAATAGGTTGTTTTCTGTAACCGAAATCTGAATAAATGACTCCAAAATCCCTGCAATCTCGACTGAAAATAGCCAAAAACGCCAAATTTGGATCTACTGAGTCTATTTCCTCATCTACCGGATATCCTGTATGGAAAAATATTATGACAGGTTATAAAATTTTAGTTGTTGATGATGATCATAAAACAGTTGAGCTTATTCGACTCTATATGGAGCGAGAAGGCTATCATGTAATGACTGCTTATGAAGGTAGCATGGCACTTGATCTCATCCGTCAAAAACGTCCCGATTTAATTATTTTGGACTTGATGTTGCCCGTGATCAATGGACTCGATATTTGTCGAATTTTGTCATCCGAATCAAAAATACCCCTGATCATGCTGACAGCCAAAGCGACCGAGGAAGATATTCTTCTTGGTCTGGATCTTGGTGCCGATGATTATGTGACAAAGCCATTTAGTCCGCGACAACTGATGGCCCGTGTACGAGCTGTTTTGCGTCGTACGAGCGATACTGCTGCGCAGAAAAGACGACCGCTTTGTTGTGGTGCTTTGGAAGTTGATCCCATTCGTCATGAAGTGCGCATTGACGGGCAACTCGTCGATCTAACCCCGCGAGAATTTAAACTGATCGAAACATTGATGCGAGAACCCGGTCGAGCCTTTACACGATTGGAACTTGTCGAACGGGTCTTTGGATTCGATTACCAAGGACTCGATCGTACTGTTGATGCCCATATTATGAATCTGCGGAAAAAACTAATTTGTCAGTCCGTAGAAGATGAGTACATCGAAACCGTTTATGGTATTGGATACAAGTTCTCCGGTTACTTGGCAGATTCTTCATCATACTAGGAGTCGTTGACATTTGACAGCTCTCCTCAGAGAAATTATTGCCCAGAGCGACCAACGCTCTGATAGCGCACTCTAAATGTCAACAGAACCCAAAGCAATCCAGGATTACGGGTCGGTCCCATTGCTTTGACGCAATCTCCAGTTTTCACCCGTGTGTAGCATACAATTCTTTACGGTGGCATACCACAAATTGTGTAAAAGCTATCTGGTCTCCCTGAGAAAAAGCGAATTTATACACGATTTTGGATGCCACCTTCTCTACCCGCCATGTTGCAAAGCTTATACACCCGACTACTCCTACTTGTTATTACCGTTCTACTTGTTAGCGTGGCCTTGGCCGTCGGTTTAGCGCGTAGTGCCATGAGTCAAACGTTCGATCAATATTTTAGCGAACACAAAGCTGCTGCCATCAAGCGCCGGCAGCAGCTAGAGTCGATTTTACCCCAAGTATTGGAAGCCTATTATGCACAACATTTAAGTTGGGAAGCGGTAGGGGAGCTTGTCGCCGATTTTGGTGAGCTAATTGAGGAAGGGATTACTCTGATAACCCCGAAAGGGACCTTTGTGATCGATTCCGCCTACTTGCGACCAGGCGATAAACTTAACGGGCTTCAAAATGGATATACGATTCCCATTCCGATTAATGAACAGGTAACGGGCGAGATGCGGGTGCGACCAGGACCGCTAACGCTCGATTTTGAGAGAGAGCGTGCACTGCTGCAACAAATTAATCGCGCCCAACTTTTCGCTGTGTTGGCCGCTGCGTTAATAGCTGTTTTGCTATCTTTGACCATGGCTCGACGGATCCTGCATCCCATCACAGCTCTCACCGACGCCGCTCGCCGGATGGAACAGGGAGATCTGAAGCAGCGAGTTGAACCCGGTTCGACAGACGAAATTCGCGAGTTGGCAAGTGCATTTAATGCAATGGCAGATAGCTTGGCACGTGGAGAGCAATTACGCCGAAACATGGTTTCCGATATTGCCCACGAGTTGCGGACACCTCTCTCAAATGTGCTTGGCTACCTCGAAGCTGTTCAGGATGGCGTAGTCGAGCCAACAACCAGCTTGGTTAATTCCCTCCATGAAGAGGTCATGCATCTGACTCATCTGGTCAATGATTTGCAAGATTTAGCACTGGCAGAGGCCGGAAACTTGAAGTTGCAGCAGATTCTATCTCCGATCGGCCCTCTCGTTACAAAGACTGCTCAGCTTGTAGAACATCCCATGCATGGAGGACAAGTAGAATTGACGATCGATGTCCCCGATAATTTGCCGCCTATTTTGATGGATGTGGAACGGATAGGCCAAGTACTACGCAACCTTGTGAACAATGCCTTGACCCATACCCCTTCCGCGGGTGCGATTGCCATTTCCGCCCACCAGCAAAGAACGGATGTCGTTGTTCAGGTGACAAATACCGGACACGGGATCGACCCAGAACACCTACCCTATGTTTTTGAGCGCTTCTATCGAGTTGATAATTCACGTACCCGCACTACTGGCGGGTGTGGTCTGGGGTTGGCGATTGTGCGCCAGCTTGTAGAAGCTCATGGGGGGCATGTCTGGGCAACCAGCAGCCCCGGCAGGACAACCACCTTTGCCTTTCGCTTACCGATTGCTGCTACTTGAGCAGCATTGTAAAGCCATACGCAGATCAACTTGAGAACTGGTCTTTTCTCCAACCCATCTTCCGGAAAGGGGATAGAAACAGTTTGGTTAACGAGTCCACCTGTGCCTCTTCCCGGAAGATTAATCACCCAGGTCTCCATTGCCACGCAACTGTAGCATTGGTCGATTGGGTTTGTCTTTTTGACCTCTTTGTTGGATAATCTGCATGATCACTGTCCAATACCTAACACCCTAAATTCTTCCGAATTAGGCTTTTCCAAAATTAGAATCCTTAATTTGATATGGAAAAGCTCAAGCCATTCCAGAGAAATCGACTCGGCAAATTAGGAATTTATTTCTCTGAAATGGCCTTATAAGAAAGAGAACGTATGAAACCCAACATTATTTTCGCGTTTGCCGATGATTGGGGGCGCTATGCCAGTGCCTATCGCCCCTTCGAAGGACCAAACTCATTGAATCAACTAACTCATTGAAACACCAAATTTCGATCGCATTGCGCATGAAGGTGCACTCTTTCAGAATGCGTTTGTGCCTGCACCAAGCTGTACCCCCTGTCGTAGTTCCATTCTCGCTGGTCAATACTTTTGGCAGACAGGAATGGGCGCCATTTTGCAAGGTGCCATCTGGGACGAAACCATTCCAACTTATCCCTTAGTCCTAGAAGAAACAGGATATCACATTGGCTATACCTATAAAGTTTGGTCACCTGGGCGTGCGATCAACGCTCCTTATGGTGCAGAGCGTACACAATATGAGTCGGCTGGCCGAAACTATAGCAAGTTTTCCCACTATGTAACAGAAAAGGCACCCGAGCTAGGAATCGAGGGCGCCAAACAATCACTCTACGATGAGACCCGGCAAAACTTTAATAGCTTTCTGGAAGCAAGACCCGATGATACACCCTTTTGCTACTGGTGGGGTCCTACCAATACCCATCGTACATGGGAGCGCGGTTCTGGCAAGGCCATCTGGAACTTGAACCCAGATGACTTAGAGGGGCGTCTACCCGATTTTCTGCCAGATGTTCATGAAGTACGCGAAGATGTCTGTGATTATCTGGGAGAATGCCTGGCTGTTGATGCTGGTTTGGGCGTTCTGCTCGAGAGATTAGAAGAGATTGGTGAGTTGGATCATACACTAATTGTTGTCAGTGGTGATCATGGTATCCCTGGCTTCCCACGTGCAAAATGCAATCTTTATGACATTGGCTGCGAGGTTGCTTTGGCGGCCCGTTGGCCTGGACATATCCAGGCTGGACGGTCAATCGATGATTTTGTGAATTTAATGGATTTGGGACCAACGTTTCTCGACGCCGCAGGTGTTGAGATTCCTGATTCGATGACTGGGAAAAGCCTGTTGCCCGTGCTCGAAAGCGATCGGAGTGGCCAAGTGGAAAGTGAACGAGACGCTGTGATCCTTGGTCGCGAAAGACATGTCGGTACGGCTCGTGAAGGCAATCTGCCGTATCCACAGCGAGCTATTCGTACGCAAGATTTCCTCTATGTGCATAACTTTGAACCGGATCGGTGGCCGATGGGTGATCCGGTTGGTCTTGACGATCTGAATGCTGAGGCACCTTCCTTTCATGACCTGCAATGGGATACGCGCGTTGCCTATGCCGACCTTGACGCTGGTCCTACAAAAGCGTGGATGATCCATCACCGGGCAGAAGAGGAAGTGCGACCCCTCTTTGAATTGGGTTTTGGTAAGAGACCACAGGAAGAGTTGTATGATCTACGCACGGATCCAGACTACATGACCAATGTTGCGGCTGATCCAACATATGCGACAAACCGCAAGCAATTGCATGATCGTCTCATGGCCGTCCTGCGTCAACAGAATGATCCGCGCCTTGTTGAGCAACCTTGCCGCTTCGAGCATGCTCCATATGCTGGACCGATACAAGATTGAAGTCACTAGGAGGCGGATGGATATTCAGAGCTTATCCCGCCAGAGACGGGACCTACGATTTTGCGATTGTCAATGATAAAACAAGGGGAGAACCGATCATGTCAACGACGGCTGCTGAGTTGGTGATTGATGCCAAAGCAATTTTGGGAGAGGGACCGATCTGGGATGCTCGGAGGCAACTTCTATATTGGGTCAACATCTTTGGTGATGAAGTGCATCTGTACGATCCAACTACCGGACAAGATCGAGCAATCAACATCGGTCAACATGTGGGCACGGTTGTTCCGCGTGCTGACCGCGATGGTACTCACGAGTTGATGCTTGCTTTACATCATGGATTTGCTTCGCTGAATGTTGAAACTGAGGAAGTTACGATGCTGCACGATCCAGAACCAGATACGCCGGACACGCGCTTTAATGACGGAAAATGCGATCCTGCAGGTCGATTTTGGGCTGGAACTATGTCCTTAGGGGAATCGGACCCTGTTGGCTCGCTTTACGTAATGGACACCGATCTAAGTGTACATCAACGATTGTCCGGTGTGACCGTCTCGAATGGAATTGTTTGGAGCCACGACAATCGCACAATGTACTTTATCGATACGCCATTGGGGACGGTTGATGCGTTTGATTATGATCTCGAAACAGGAAACATTGAGAATCGACGCTCCATTATTACCATCCCTCATGATGACGGGTATCCTGACGGTATGACGATCGATGCAGAAGGCATGTTGTGGGTTGCGTATTGGGGTGGCTATCGCGTGACGCGCTGGGATCCGAGCTCTGGCGGACTGCTCCAGACCGTGACGGCACCAGCACCCAATACTTCTGCTTGTGCCTTTGGCGGACCCAATTTGGATCAACTCTATATTACCACGGCTCGTACTGGCGTAGATGATGCGACTTTAGCGCAATACCCTTACACGGGTGGCGTTTTTTGCGCCGAAGTTGGTGTGCGTGGGGTGGAGGCATTTGAGTTTGCCGGTTGACCTATGACAAATTCTCTGCAAATTGAGTGGGTGAACCATGCATCATTCATTATTGACACAGGTCATGTACGCCTGATGTCGGATCCCTGGCTCTTTGGCAGTGCTTTCAACAATGGTTGGGATCTGCTCTGTGAGACCAAATTTGCGATTGACGACTTTTGTTCTATTACCCACATTTGGTTTTCCCACGAGCATCCCGATCATTTTGCCCCATCTGTTCTCAAACAGATCCCAGAAGAGATACGCAGGCAGATCATCGTGTTGTTTCAAGAAACCAATGACCGCAAAGTCATTGGCTACTGTTCGTCGCTCGGTTTCCAAATTCAAGAATTGAGGAATCATGAGTGGTTCAATCTGTCGCCTGACTTGCGGATCATGTGTGGGAAAGTCCCCTTCTTTGACTCTTGGCTGTTGGTCGAAACGCATAACACAAAGATTTTGAACATCAATGATTGCGTGGTGGACGGAGAAGGGATTGCAACGGAGATTGTCCGTCACACCGGACGGGTTGATCTGCTGTTTACCCAGTTTAGCTATGCCAACTGGGAAGGTAATCCCGATGAAGTTGAGCGGCGTCGAGCTTCGGCACAGGAAAAACTGGCGCGGGTCAAAATTCAGGTTGAGACATTTCAGCCAAAATATACGATCCCCTTCGCCAGCTTTATCTATTTCTCTCATGAAGAGAATGCCTTTTGCAATGACGCAATCAATACAATTCAAGATGCATACGAATTCATTCAGGCTCAATGCGAAAGTCAATCCATCATTCTATATCCCGGTGATCGATGGATAGTTGGCGTCGAACATGATAACCATGCCGCATTAGCGACATACGCCAAAGCTTCCGAGCGCACGCCGAAACCGCTGCGACAAACTGAGAGCATCTCATTGACTGAACTAGCTGATTTGGGGAATCATTACATAGAGAGGGTACAGAAAAAGAACAGTCGTCTCTTTATTTGGTTATTAAGCTTACCACCATTGCGTTATTTCGAAACCCTAACATTTCAGCTTGTGGATCATGATCAGGTTGTCGCGTTTGATTTGCGAAATTCACTTCGTGTAGTCAAAAAAGGGGCTGACCAAGCAGACATTGTTTTATCTTCAGAGAGTTTAGCCTTTGTCTTCAGGCACGATTGGGGATTTGATACGTTGACCGTCAATGGCCGATTTCAAGCCTCGCAGCATAACTACAAGCGCATGATCAAAGCCTTCTTTTTGGGATCTCTCAATAACACAGGGCGCGCGCTGCACCCAAAGACATTGTTTGAGCCCAGTTTCATCAAGCGGGCACTCGGCAAGTTGCGAAATGTGGGTTGAACGACATCACTAGGTGATAGTATTTGTCGTTTGATTCGATAAAACAATCATGCCCAATATACCCAAACAGACAACGCTAAATGCGATCGGGAGTCCGATCGCCCATTCTAATCCTACTTGGTCACTCATGACACCGATGATCCAAGGGCCAAGCGCACCACCCAAACCTCCAAAGGTAAAGAGTAGACCTAGAATTGTACCAGTGTTCTCTGCATGACGTTTGGAAACCGCAGCTGTAATGGTGGGAAAGACGATCGAGAGACAGAGTCCGGTTAGGGGTATACAGAAGGCGAGCAGATCGGGACCAAAGATCCCAATGGACAGAAGTCCAACAGCAGCGACCATGACAATGGTGATAGAGCGAAGATAACCTACTTTCTCTACGAAGACGCTCCCGATCAATCTCCCCACTAGCAATCCACCAAAGAAGAGTGATAGAAAGAAGGTACTCAATCTGATGGAAAAGCCTTTATCTTGTTGTAAGAACTTGACGAGCCACGCCGCCAGACCCAATTCGACAGAGACGTAAAAAGCGATTAGCAGATAGAAAAGAATCATCTGGCGCGTGAATCCCGTTGCGCGTAGAGCATTTAGATCGATCCCACTTTGCTCTAGTAGAACCTGCGGCTCATTCGTGGCATTTGGTATTCTAAGAAAGAGCATGTAGAGCGTAAATGTAACGGTGATAATGAGACTCAAGCCAAATGCATGACGCCAAAGAAAACCGTTTTCCAGTAGCAACGCGACATAGAGTGGCACGAGCAGCGCACCAATACCGTGGAATGCTGCCAAGAGATTGAGATAGCGACCACTTTGTGTGCTATGTAGCTCTACGATGAGTGCATTGCCACCAACTTCTATTGAGCCCATCCCCAAGCCCATAATGAACATCGCCAACATCAAGAGCCAAAACGTGCTGATGCCACTCACGATCGTCAATCCAACACAGAGGCAAATCCCTGCAATCACGAGTACGGCACGATTACCAGCAATATCTGCCAGAAATCCAGTCAGGACTGTGGCAAACATGAATCCAAGATAAGCGCTCAACAGAATGGCGCCGCCTTGTCCATCACTTAGACTCAAATCGGCCAAGAGCGATGGGAGCGTTGGTCCTTTGAGATTGTCAACAAAACCAAAGATAAAGAAAGAGAGGAAGCCAGCGGCAGTGGCCAACCAAAGAACAGTTCGTTTGTTTGTCGTGGGCATAAATTGCGTGGTCTTATTTGGGTCGCTTTGAAATTGATTTTCTAACCATACCAGATTCGAGCGGTTACGGCCAAAGTAATCGAACCCTATTCCGTTCCTCTCGATAAATCATATCCAGGTTTCGGTCAAACGGTCTTTGTATCATTTGGGTTCAAAATCAAATTATTTGATTTTGAACCCAAATTTTTTTATCCAACCGTTGACAAATATAATAAATTTTGATATGATGCCGAAAAAGAGAACGATTCAAACCCGTCCCTTTGATTCACTATTGAAAAATCAGCGCAAGGAGAAATATCATGAGCGAAGAACGCATCACGATTCTTGAAATGTTAGAGAATGGCAAGATTACGACAGACGAAGCACTCACACTGCTTGATGCCATAGACGACTCCATGGCCGATTCTACCCGCTTGGTTGAACCCCCAACTCGTTCCGCCCACCCAAAGCTCATTCAGATGACTCGCTGGGTTTAACCGTTCAACAACTCGTTGAACTCAGTAACCATGGTCTTAACCCTGAATTTGTACGGGAAATGCATGCCCTCGATATCGCTGATCTCTCCTTTGATGATCTGCTTGAATTGGGCAATCATGGCATCAACCCCAACTATGTATGTGAAATGCGCGACTTGGGATTCGACAATCTGACGGTCGATGATATATGTGAGTTGGGGAGCCACGGCGTGAAACCCAACTACGTGCGAGAGATGCGAGATCTAGGATTGGGTGAGCTAACCTATGATGAGATTTGTGAGTTGGGGAGTCATGGCATCAAACCCAACTATGTGCGTGAAATGCGCGACTTGGGGTTTGATAATCTGACGATCGATAACATCTGCGAGTTGGGAGCCATGGCGTGAAACCCAACTATGTACGTGAAATGCGTGATCTGGGATTGGGCGAGCTAACCTATGATGAGATTTGTGAGTTGGGGAGCCACGGCATCAAACCCAACTACGTGCGCGAAATGCGTGCTCTAGGGTTCAACAATCTGACGGTGGGTGACATCTGTGAGCTGGGGAGCCACGGCGTGACTCCTACCTATGTACGAGATGCATACGCTTGGAGCCGAGAAGCTTTCTGCCGACACTGTGGTCCAAATGTATAACAGCGATTCGGCATTTGCAATTAGCTAAGTGCATTATAAATGAATAGAGAAGTCACTTAAACTCCGTACTTTCGCAGCATTTTTTACTCTGGCAGAATTGCGGACGAAAGTACGGAGTTTAAATAATGTGACGATAAATTTTCCAGTATTTTTATTCAGGAAAAATACCAGATTGATTAGTTTACGATATACTGAATGAACACGAGAAAATCTTTAGAAATAAGTGTACTCCTTTACTTTCTGGTAAAGGCTTGAGTGACAAAGGGCAAACCGAAAGGGGCGGAAAAAAGAATCCACCCTGAAAAAACGGGATAAAATGTAAAAATAGTGCTCGGCTAGTTTAAGCAGCGGCATTGAGGCGGCGATGAGCGAGAACGCCTTTAGGGAAATGGTGTGAAACCGAGGCCTTTTTCCGAAAGTCAGGGTCGAGTTGGTCAGGAGTTGGAAAAAGAGCACTCGAGAGAACACGGCGCAGCCTGCCGGGAGTGGATTGAGGCTCTCGATCCCAGTAGCCAGTCGGTATGGGAGGAAGAGAAGCGGCTAAATGGGAAAGAAGATTGCCAGCAAGCAGCCCCAGTTCAGGTAAGCGGAAACAAGCCTCATCGGCATGAACAAATTGACGATGTAAGCCAATCATCTGCTTGGAAGCCAAGGGGGGGAGGTTCAACAGGCCAGCGTTCCAGGTAGACAAGATAAATGGTTTCAGGCTGCAAAGTCATAACGGTCGCCAAAACCAAAGGTGTGTTGTAGGCCGGATCCTGAATGACGTAAATCGAGTAGGTACGGTTGGCTGTATCGACCTTGGTTGTTCTGGGGACGAGATTGTGCCATGCTTGATAGCAAATCAGGCGACCACTATAGAGAAAGCGACCAGACGAGTCCGGAGTTGTAGCCTCGAGTCGCTTTCCCTTATAGCTGCGAGAGAGCGGACGCACAATATCACCATATTCAGGTGGTCTGCCTTTTTTCTTTGCGTTTGGGGAACTCATTGCGGCGCACTGTGCAGTTAATGGCTTCCCGCAGGACAAATCGGTCTATGCCGCTTTCTAGCATTTCTCTGATTGTAAACCCGGCATCGACCACCGCCACTTCGTCTGACTCCAGTGATTTCTTCGTCTCTGTCAGCAGCTTTTTCCGAAACTCACTTTCCTTTGTTCCAACCGTGCATCTCATGATTGCCTTGAGCAGTGGCACTCGCTTCCCGCCTATCTCCCCCGAGCTTATCATCACTCCAAAGATGAGCGGGCAATGCCCGACGAGCCGTTGAGTTATAGAGTCGGTTCACTTTCCCTTGCAGCTTCGGTCGCCAGAACCCTGTGATATCTATGCTTTTCACTCGGTACCCTTCTTTTTTTGCCTCCCATTCCCTTTCCACTTCTTCTTGCCACGACCCCAGCAGACTTATGATATCCCATGATCCATATCGAAAGCTCCACCAGCTTCGCCGGAGCTCCTCATCTTCAAACCCCTCTTTCAATGCGCTATGGATTGCTCCTCGACTTTTCAGAAACGACCCATTCAGCATTGCCCACATCAGACGCATTACATTTACGTTTGTTCCCATCGGCGTTACTTGCAATACATTCATCAGTACTGCTATAGTTATTTCTGGCGCGGTTAGCATTCCTTCCTCCTTTTTGGGTTCTCTACCTTTAGGATGAACTGCTAACCGCTTTTTGTCACATTTCTCACCTCATCTCTTTTCTTTTACCAGAAAGTAAGTACTCAGATTGCTCAGATAAATCCAAGAAATCTGGGCAATCTGAGTACAAAACATGATAGGCTTTGCTGAATCAAAATCCAAGAAAGGCTTTAGACACGGATTTCGAAAATATTCAGTAGACCGCAACGCGGAGTGAGCATTCTCTGTAAGTGGAATAACTATAATGCGAACGGGACCGGCGTTAGAGAACACTGCGCCATGCATGGCGACTCCACTGCGGTCTACTGAATATGGGATTGAGTGAGGATCTGAGTTTACTGTTCAACCACACATTACCGAGTGGAAATGGAGTTACCTTTGCGTGGACAAATGTGATATTATGTTGGAATCGATCCAAGCCTACAAAAATAGTGAAAGACTTTTTTGTCCCTATTTACAAGGGAATTCGATGGATATTCATCCGCACCAAAGGTTTTGTAAAGAGGTTACACTAAATACTGAGATGGTGTCCGAATACGCAACTGCGGTAGGCGATCTAAACCCAATCTATCATGACGCAAATTATGCCGCCGGGACTCGTTTCAAGCGTCTTATCGCCAGTGGCACTCAGACTCAGTAGATCCAAATTTCAGGTTTTGAGAGAGAATTCTGGCTAAACAGTTGACATAAATACAAATTTGCCGGTCGATATCTAGTTTTTGCGTTAGATTTGGGCGATTTTCAGATATGAAATAGGTTGTTTTCTGTAACCGAAATGGGGTGGTTCATTTTAGCTGGATAGATAGGTTTACACTTTTAGAAACAGAAAGAACGTTTATATTCTCTGATTTCGCCGGTTCTCAGAGAGAAAACGGTCTCATATAGATTTTTGTCTATATATCAAAAGTGTAAACCTAATTTTGAACCACCCCACCGAAATCTGAATAAATGACTCCAAAATCCCTGCAATCTCGACTGAAAATAGCCAAAAACGCCAAATTTGGATCTACTGAGACTACTGCCCTCCTAATGGGATTGACCGCCACCCACTTTGCCAAATATGGCGCGATGGTCGGTCTTGAATATACGATCTATTTTAAGCGTCCCGTTTTTGCTGACGAGACAATCTCGATTGAGTGGCTGATTATCAAGACAACGCCATATAAACATACACAAGGACTCATCGTAGATCTGAGAGGTCGGATTTGTAACAATGCCGGAATCACGTCTGTTGGGGCGAAAGGGAAGGTGCTGGTGGCAGAAAAGCTCTAATTATTGTGAAACTCCTTGTGAAAAATTACGTAATATTAGTGAATGGGCTGTCCACTATCAGCTGGATTCATCATCTGATCGGAGATGGATGGGTCAAAAAGCTGATGGCTGATAGCTGACGGCTAAAAGTCAAATAGTTATTCCACTTACAAAGAATTTAACGATCAAAACGCCTATTTAAGGAGAGAAAAATGTCAGAACAAAATCAACAAGATAATCAAGAACGTACTTGGACAGAAACGATCGAAGTCACTGGGAATCAGCTCGTTGAGAGAGTCAAAGAACTCGTTGAGGAGAGTGTTCGTCGCTTGATCATTCGCAAACCTGATGATGAGATCCTACTCGAAGTCCCACTGACGGCTGGCGTCGCCGTGGGTGGCGTCGTGACGATCTTTGCCCCGATCTTGGCCGCTTTGGGTGCCTTAGCCGCCTTGATTGCTCAGTTTCGTGTAGAGATTGTTCGTGCGGAGGATGAGGACGCGGATGAGGTTAAGGTTGAGCAGATTGAGGTTGAGCAGGAGACGAAGAGTAAGGAAGTGTAAGAATGTCACGGGCAGCCAAGCAAAACCGTGTTCCTGGATTCTTTGGCCCTTTTGGGCCGTGGCATTGACGTTCATTCTAGAATTGACCGGACGTCTAATTGGCTAATTCTGGGAGTTGTGTTGCTAATTTTTGGTATAGTCATTAGTTTGACTGTAATCGGTGCGATCGTCGGCGTGCCATTGATATTCTTGGGGCTGCTTATCATTGCACGAAGTCTCTTCTAACTGGCTATAGATATCTATTTTCAACATCTTTTCCAACATTGAATCCAAACTCGCTAGGTGCTTTGTCATCTAGCGAGTTTTTTGTTGAGGAATGCGAATCTAATGACTTGTGCGTAATGCAAGATTTTTTTAAACAGCTTCTTAGGAGAAATGCGATGTGTATTTCTCTATACCCCTGAAATGCGATTGAGTTTGCATAAAGGGAATTAACATGTATAATTGTATAATAAGGATCAGAACGTTGCCCCGTTCGTTCTCTTCTCAGTTTCGATCCGTTTAGCGAATGTCGGTCATTCCCGCTTCTCCATTCAAGCCGGATAGAGAGTCCATAAACGGTTTACCTCAAAAGATAACTTCCCGGCGATAACGACAAAGAGGCGTCGTCAGTGGCTGAGCGAAAATAATAACCACATTACTTAACATCGGGCAATGTTCACTTTAGAACTATAATCTCCACTGCGCAATATTTAAGCAATGTTCCTATCTATAAGGTCCTGACCAATGGCTGTT
>JAHBNG010000061.1 GCA_019217005.1 Chloroflexi bacterium TSY | reverse complement strand
CCCCTTTCGGTTTGCCCTTTGTCACTCAAGCCTTTACCAGAAAGTAAAGTTAAACACACTTTCAGGAAGTGTGTACCAAAGTGTGTAAATGCAACTGGTTCTCTGACTGAGCGACGTCCATTTACGCACTTTGTGATACACACGCCACATTCATGGTCTTTACAGAGCCTAAAGGTGTTAATTTGTCTGACTAAATCCGCTGGACTCTAAAGCAGTGCGCAGTTTTTGAAGACAGCGGTTACGCGTTGGACCAATGCTGCCTTTGGGTATCATCAGGCGAGCGCTGATCTCATCATAAGATGGTTCTTCGGGATCTAGGAAGATCAAAGTCAACAACAACCGACACCGTTCATCGATTTTGGCAAATCCTTCGTAAATGGCACGTTGCCTGTCCCAGGTTTCTAAAGATGTCTCGATTGAAGGGATTGCCTCTGTCATAGGAGAACCGGCAGACGTTTCATCGAGCATATTCGTTGCATCATCAGCCAAATATTCATAGTCCTGAATTTGTTCACGTCGCCTCTTCTGTATCACTCGCCAGCTAATTCGCTGGGTGGTGGTTGCAAGCCAGCCAGATAATCTTTCGGGATCATCGATTCGGTGGAGATTTTGTGCCAACGCAAGAAATACCTCTTGACCGACATCGTCCACTTCCGCAGGTGTTAAACCGAGACGCACTGGAATCGAATGTACCAAACGGGCGTACCGATCAAGCAACTGTTGCCAAGATAATTGATCTCCGTCTAAACATTGAGTAATAAGTTCTGAATTCGTCATATGTGACTACAATAGTACCCCAAATTGCTATGCACTGCAACGCAAAAAATGCCCTGGCGACAAGCCAGAGCATCTATCGACAACGAACATTTATGTTATATTAAGATCAAACAGCAACCATCTGCTCTGTAGACCCTGGAGCTTGAAATTTATAACCGACACCCCAAACAGAGACGACGAAGCGTGGTGACGAAGGATCCTCTTCTATCTTAAGACGCAAGCGACGAACGACAGATTGGATGATCGCACCATTTCCCTCGCTATCGTATTCCCAAACCTCACGTAACAACGTCTCTTTGCTGATTGGTTGGTTTGCACGAATCATTAAATAGCGCAGAAAGCGATATTCAATCGGTGTCAGTGGAATCATTTCGTTGTTGATTTCTACGCTTTCAGTTTCGTCATCCAGAACAAGTCCCTCTCCAGAGATAGTCGAGACAGCACACATACCAGTAGACCATGAGACACGACGCAACAAAGCTTCGATCCGTACCTTCATCTCGCTAAAGGCAAAGGGTTTGGTGATATATTCGTCTGCACCAAGTTTGAGATCTCGTGCAACATCTTCAGGTCGATTCAATGCCGTCAACATCACAATCGGAACGTCCGATACTGTTCGAATCTGTTCACAAGCACCAAATCCATCCATAATTGGCATCATAATATCTAAGAGAACAAGATCGACTTGATGCTTAGCAAGCTGTTCAAGCGCAACGACTCCATTTTCGGCCGTTAAAACTTTGTATCCCGAGCTTGTCAAAGATTTTGCCAGCAGTTCTCGCAAAATCAATTCATCTTCGACTACGAGAATTGTACTACCTGAAAGTGTACTAAAAGCGGGATAGTCTGTCGTATCACGATGACTCGCTTCAGCTGGTTTATCCAGATTTGTGTCGTTTGACACATCCACGATCTCCGTTAAGTCCGTGTCAAACGACAGACCAATGGTATTTTTTTGACTCATGTAGATTCTTTTAAATCCTTGAAACCTACTCTTCAACCATGTCTATGCCTCCCGCAATTGTACTACCAACCTTTACAATTATGTATTACGGTTCCCTTACAATCTTTTTGGTAAATGCTATATAATTTTCACGCCTCATACTTCCCTATCACTGCGACAACGTTTTGTCCACCAAATCCAAATGCATTAATAATTGCATGTTGTGCATCACACTTTTGGGGTTCGTTGCCTACGATTGGGATATCGATCTCCGGATCGGGAGTATAATTAATCGTGGGCGGCACAATCCCTTCTTGCAATGTCCGGATAGCGGCCACAGTGGATTGTGCGCCCGCTGCCCCCAATGCATGACCAACCATGCTCTTGATACTCGTTATTCTCGTACCGTGAATGTGCTCACCAAAACTTTGTTTAAGTGCTTTTGTCTCACTAATGTCATTCAGAACTGTACCAGTACCATGTGCAAAGATCACATCAATATCTGCAGGTGTCAATCCGGCATTTTTTACGGCACCACTCAATGCACGAGTGGCCCCGGATCCAGTCGGATCGGGGGCCGTGATATGATGCGCATCGCCAGTTAGACGACCACCCAGAACTTCTGCATGAATTCTAGCACCACGCTTGCGTGCATGCTCTTCGCTCTCCAAAATGAGAATGCAACACCCTTCACCGCTTACGAAACCATCACGATCGGCTGAAAAAGGACGACAGGCATTTTCGGGGTCGTCATGACGATTGGAAAGCGGGCCCATACGTCCAAATGCAGCCATTGTTAATAAGGAAATAGCGGATTCCGTTCCTCCAGCAATAATCACATCAGCCTCACCACGACGGAGAAAATGATACCCTTCAATGATCGAATAATGGCCACTTGCACAAGCTGCCGTACTGGTCATCACAGGACCGCGTGCTCCAGTCTCAATCGAGACTAGGCAGCTTACAGCATTGCTCATGGCAGCGGGTACGACAAAGGGACCGACCGAACGCCAGCCACGATCCGCCATGATCTCAGTCGCAAATTCGATTTCGGTGATGCCTCCACCACCAGTTGCGATGAGCACCCCGATTTCGTCGCGATTATTGTCATCAATTTTGAGCGCGGCATCGTCCAACGCTTCTTTGGTTGCAGCAATTGCAAATTGAGTTGACCGTGCGGTTCGACGCGACGTCTTTCGATCCATAAATTGAGCCGCTTCAAAATTCTTTACTTCGCAGGCAATATTATAGGGCATATCTTTTGTATCAAAAGATTGTAGTTTTGCAGCGCCGGATTTGCCAGCCAGTAGGTTGGACCAAAAAGTCTCTACATCGTTTCCAATCGGAGTAACCGCGCCCATCCCTGTGATAAAAACTCGATTCATTTTGTTGCTCGTTTCTCTAACTTTGGCTCACCTTGCCCAAATGTGCGCAATTTGGCATTCTCGGGAGAATCCAGTTCTCTTCTGAACACATTGGGGAGATGAGCACGAACTTTGCTACGGCATTATTCGTTCCCAGAAAGATGTTGGCTTAGATTCTTTATAGAACCTAACGGATATGCCTGAAATATAGTATTTGAGGTAGAATTATCTGATTGCATTATTAACCACAGAATTATATGAAAGCCAACCTGGAGCGTCAAAATATGCCACGTGAAGGGATAGATGACGGTCGATTATGACAGGTAAACATTCATAAATTGACTACAACATAAAAACACTTTTTGCTTTAACTTTACTTTCTGGTAAAGGCTTGAGTGACAAAGGGCAAACCGAAAGGGGCGGAAAAAAGAATCCACCCTGAAAAAACGGGATAAAATGTAAAAATAGTGCTCGGCTAGTTTAAGCAGCGGCATTGAGGCGGCGATGAGCGAGAACGCCTTTAGGGAAATGGTGTGAAACCGAGGCCTTTTTCCGAAAGTCAGGGTCGAGTTGGTCAGGAGTTGGAAAAAGAGCACTCGAGAGAACACGGCGCAGCCTGCCGGGAGTGGATTGAGGCTCTCGAGCCCAGTAGCCAGTCGGTATGGGAGGAAGAGAAGCGGCTAAATGGGAAAGAAGATTGCCAGCAAGCAGCCCCAGTTCAGGTAAGCGGAAACAAGCCTCATCGGCATGAACAAATTGACGATGTAAGCCAATCATCTGCTTGGAAGCCAAGGGGGGATGTTCAACAGGCCAGCGTTCCAGGTAGACAAGATAAATGGTTTCAGGCTGCAAAGTCATAACGGTCGCCAAAACCAAAGGTGTGTTGTAGGCCGGATCCTGAATGACGTAAATCGAGTAGGTACGGTTGGCTGTATCCACCTTGGTTGTTCTGGGGACGAGATTGTGCCATGCTTGATAGCAAATCAGGCGACCACTATAGAGAAAGCGACCAGACGAGTCCGGAGTTGTAGCCTCGAGGCGCTTTCCCTTATAGCTGCGAGAGAGCGGACGCACAATATCACCATATTCAGGTGGTCTGCCTTTTCCTTTGCGTTTGGGGAACTCATTGCGGCGCACTGTGCAGTTAATGGCTTCCCGCAGGACAAATCGGTCTATGCCGCTTTCTAGCATTTCTCTGATTGTAAACCCGGCATCGACCACCGCCACTTCGTCTGACTCCAGTGATTTCTTCGTCTCTGTCAGCAGCTTTTTCCGAAACTCACTTTCCTTTGTTCCAACCGTGCATCTCATGATTGCCTTGAGCAGTGGCACTCGTTTCCCGCCTATCTCCCCCGAGCTTATCATCACTCCAAAGATGAGCGCGGGCAATGCCCGACGAGCCGTTGAGTTATAGAGTCGGTTCACTTTCCCTTGCAGCTTCGGTCGCCAGAACCCTGTGATATCTATGCTTTTCACTCGGTACCCTTCTAACTTTTTTGCCTCCCATTCCCCTTTCCACTCCACTTCTTCTTGCCACGACCCCAGCAGACTTGTGATATCCCATGATCCATATCGAAAGCTCCACCAGCTTCGCCGGAGCTCCTCATCTTCAAACCCGCTTTCTTTCAATGCGCTATGGATTGCTCCTCGACTTTTCAGAAACGACCCATTCAGCATTGCCCACATCAGACGCATTACATTTACGTTTGTTCCCATCGGCGTTACTTGCAATACATTCATCAGTACTGCTATAGTTATTTCTGGCGCGGTTAGCATTCCTTCCTCCTTTTTGGGTTCTCTACCTTTAGGATGAACTGCTAACCGCTTTTTGTCACATTTCTCACCTCATCTCTTTTCTTTTACCAGAAAGTAAAGCTTTAAAAAGTAGCGATGTATGTATCAGACTATGAAACAAAAATCAAGAGGGAATGTTTAGGAGGATCGAATCATGAGGCTTCGAGGGAAGGTTGTGTTAATTACAGGGGGAGGAACCGGAGTTGGTCGAGCAACGGCTGAACTCTTTGCGGCGGAGGGAGGGCAAGTGATTATCACTGGACGCCGTGAAGGAAAGTTAGAAGAAGTATGTCGGTCGATTGACAGCAGCCCGGCAGTGACCCATCAGGTATGTGATGTTTCGGATCGTACACAAGTGATTCAATGTGTTGAATGGATCGCCACCCAATTTGGGCCAGTTGATATTGTTGTCAGTAATGCCGGCGTCAACGTGCCGGAACGTAGGCTCGACTCACTTTCTGCCGAAGACTGGCGTTATATTATGGATGTCAACGCAACAGGTGCCTACAACGTGGTAGAGGTTGTTTTGCCCTCTATGCGTGAGCGGAAGGATGGTGTGATCATCAGCATTTCGTCCATTGCAGGCATCCGAGCGAGTGTTTTGGCTGGTGCAGCCTATAGCGCCTCAAAGCACGCAATGACGGCTCTCTCCAAAGTGATTGGCTTAGAAGAAGGGAAAAATGGGATTCGTGCAACGGCAATTCATCCAGGTGAAAT
Organism: Chloroflexi bacterium TSY; assembly: GCA_019217005.1. Next base: position 75,091 of record JAHBNG010000061.1, on the reverse strand, counting down.
CAATACACCGATTCTGGATGATCGTCCTGTTGCTGTAAGCGATGAACGAAAAGCGCAAATCCTCCAATCCGAAGATGTTGCAGCCGCCGCCCTTTTTGTTGCGACACTTCCACCACGCGCCAACATCCCCGAACTAACGATCAAACCGACTATTGATTCTTTCTCATAAAAACACCGCTCTCGCTCGTAAACTTTAGGCGATTCCAAAAAATAGACGCAATTGTTCACGTAATACCCGCAGGTGACAGTTACCTCTTCGTTTGGTGCAGAAAGGTGAACTGCTACAAATAACCTATCCACAGATAAACAAGATTTACGGGTCACCGAAAAGGAAAAGAATGAAATTAGCAAATCAACTTTCAAAATTGGGGACTGAAACGGCTTTTGCCGTGTCGGGTGCTGCGGCAGCTTGGGCGGCGAAGGGCAACAAGGTCTATTCTTTTCACTTGGGGGATATGAATCTACCCACGCCCCAAAATATAGTCGATGCAGCACAGAAGGCCATTCACGATGGTTTTACTGGTTATTGTCCCGGAGCAGGAATTCCAGAATTACGAGCCGTTCTTGCCGATGATGTTGGGAGCAAGCGGCAGGCCCGATATTCTGCAGAGCAAGTATCGATTCAACCAGGTGGAAAGCCAGTGATCGGAAAATTTCTAGCCGCCGTGATGGATCCGGGTGACGAGGTTCTCTACCCCAATCCAGGATATCCAATCTATGAATCACAGATCGAGTATCAGGGTGGTGTGGCAATTCCATATGGTTATCTCGAAACAGATACAGGCTTTGCCCTCGATATGGATGCGATTCGAGCTTCCATGACCGACCAAACGAAAGCCTTAATTTACAACAACTACCAAAACCCAAATGGTGCCCAATCCAGTCGGGAAGAAATGGAGGCTCTGGCCGAATTAGCGGTGGAGCATGATCTTTGGGTTTTGAGTGACGATGCTTACTACGAAATCTTGTACACCGGGGATCCAATTTCGATTGTCAACTTGCCTGGGATGCAAGAGAGAACGGTGATTCTCTACACCTGCTCGAAACGCTTTGCCATGACCGGTTGGCGCTTAGGCGCAGCAATCGGCCCCGAAAATGTGATCGAAGTCATCAATAAACTCAATACCAACGCGGAATCGTGCACAACACACTTCATTCAACGCGCCATGGTCGAGGCCATTCAAGGTGACCCAAGCGGTCCAGACGCTATCTTAGAAACGCTGCATGAACGCCGTGATGCAGCGGTCGCAGGTCTCAACGCAATTGATGGCGTCTCCATTGCTGCACCCAATAGCACCTTTTACCTGTTTCCCAACGTCACCAAAGTGATGGAGAGAAAAGGGTTTCAAGAGGTCAACCAACTAATGGATGAAGCGCTGACAAAAGCAAACGTTTCGTTCTGTACACGCAACCATTTTGGCCGCCCCGTCCCTGGCGAAAAAGAGTATTACATCCGTTTTGCCTATTCTGGGATCGATGTGCCAGAGATTGAAGAAGGATTGCAGAGGCTGAAGGAGTATTTTGAGGCATAGTCATTGATGGAAGGGAGAGTGCGCAATGTTCAAAGAAATTGGATTTTCTCGGCCTACTGTTGTTCATCTTCTAGTAGCAATCATTACGGCTGCTCCCTTCGGAACAGGTTGTAGCAGTTCACCTGAGATAGTCATTGAAAGAGTTCTTTCTTCAGTTTCTTTCAGTCCCTCTGCCTACTACAACCGAGGAATCACCTACTACGACCAGGGTGAATTTGAGAAAGCCATCGCAGACTTTACCCAAGCCATCGCGCTCGACTCTTCTATGGCGTTAGCCTACCATGGTCGAGGACTCGTCTACCATGACCGGGGTGAATTTGAGAAAGCCATCTCTGATTATGATTCAGCTATTGCCCTAAACCCCAAGGATTCTTCGGCCTACTACCACAGGGGAAATTCCTACCACAACCAAAGCGACTACCAGCAAGCTATAGCGGACTATGATCAAGCCATCGTCCTCGACCCCAACATTGCTCCAGCTTACAACAACCGAGGGAATGCCCACTTCACTCTAAGAGAGTACGAGAAAGCTCTTGCTGATTACAGTCAAGCCATTGCCCTGGATCCGAATATTGCCTCGGCCTATTTCAACCGGGGAAACGCCTACCACAACCAAGGCGATTCCTCGGACGCGATCTCTGATTTTACCCAAGCCATCGCACTTGATTTCAACAATGTTCTGGTTTACAACAACCGAGGTCTTGCTTATGACAACCAAGGTGAGTACAAGAATGCCATAGTTGATTACGACCAAGCCATTGCACTCGACCCCTCGTTTGCTCCTGCCTATTATAACCGCGCAAATGCCTACCGCAGCCAAGGCAACCATGATCAAGCCATCGCAGATTTTACCCAAGCCATCGTACTCGACTCAAATCATGCACTAGCCTCAGTAGATCCAAATTTGGCGTTTTTGGCGATTTTCAGTCGAGATTGCAGGGATTTTGGAGTCATTTATTCAGATTTCGGTTACAGAAAACAACCTATTTCATATCTGAAAATCGCCCAAATCTAACGCAAAAACTAGATATCGACCAGCAAATTTGTATTTATGTCAACTGTTTAGCCAGAATTCTCTCTCAAAACCTGAAATTTGGATCTACTGAGCCTACAATAACCGAGGGAATGTGTACTACGACCAAGGAGCCTATGACCTAGCCATCTCTGATTACACTTCAGCTATCATATTCGACCCCAAGATGGCTTCGGCTTACATCAACCGAGGACTTACTTATTTCGAACAAGAAAAATATGAGAATGCCATGGCTGACTATGATCAAGCCATAACACTTGACCCCTCGTTTGCTCCTGCTTATTATAACCGCGCAAATGCCTACCGCAGCCAAGGCAACCATGATCAAGCCATCGCAGATTTTACCCAAGCCATCGTACTCGACTCAAATCATGCACTAGCCTACAATAACCGAGGGAATGTGTACTACGACCAAGGAGCCTATGACCAGGCCATTTCTGATTACACTTCAGCCATCGTCCTTAACCCCAATTTGGCTTCGGCTTACAATAATCGGGGCGATGCATACTATTATCTGGGGGAGTACGATCAAGCCATTGACGACTATGATAAAGTCATCGCACTAGATCCCTCCTTGGCGCTTGTCTACCACCGACGAGGAATTGCCTATTACGACCTGGAAAAGTACGACCAAGCCGTCTCTGATTTTACCCAAGCCATCATACTCGACCCCAAAGATCATACTGCCTTCCATAACAGAGGGGCGGCCTACTACATCCAAGGAAAGTATGAGCAATCCATTTCTGATTACTCGGCAGCTATTACTCTCAATCCCAATGATGCCTGGTCCTATTATAAACGAGGAATTGCTTACAAATCCCAAAGTGGCTATGAGCAAGCCATCTCTGATTTTACCCAAGCCATCGATCTCAATCCCAGCGACATTTCGGCCTACAACGACCGAGGAATTGCTTACTACAGTTTGGGAGAGTATGAGAGTGCCATTGCTGATTACGACCGGGCCATCGCACTCGATCCTTCCATAGGGCTCATCTACAATAACCGTGGAAATGCCTACTATGGTTTAGGAGAGTATGAGAATGCCATTGCTGATTACGACCGGGCCATCGCACTTAATCTCGCATTGGGGTTGGTCTTCAAAAACCGTGGAAACGCTTACTACAACCTGGGAAAATACGAGAAAGCTGTTGCTGATTACACAACTGTCATTGAAATGAATCCAAATGACACCAATTCGTACTACAATCGCGGAAGTGCTTACGACAATCAGGGCGCATTTGACCTTGCAGCCACTGATTATCGAAAAGCACTAGAACTCGGCGGACTGCGCGACCAATTCCGACAACGTATTGAGCAACGACTCCGGGAATTAGAGTGAATCTAGATGTCGATGGTATACCGCGGTTGTGATGAAACCCGTAATAGTGACATTTGTCACCCTAATTGACAATTTCAAGGGTTTGTAGAGGGTTCGCACCTCAAATTTGTCATGTTGTAACCTTTTTGACGCTAACAGACCCTCAGAGGTGTTCTAAGGACTCGCTTGTATAGGGTTTGAACACCCAAAATCAGGGACCAAGGTGACAAATGTCACCATACGTAGTTTTCGAGAACTCTACCAGAGAGAGCAAACTACGGTTTTCATACAGAGCAAAGTATAGAAGAGCACTAGTTATCATTTATCGCATGCCACGGTTGCTCGGTTTGAGGCGTTGTGCCCTCCATCTGTGTCGGTTCTTCACCGTTGAAGATTGCCTTTCCATTCTGACCATTCATCATTTCGCCAATCCCGGCCAAACTGCTCAGAATGCCTGATGCTTCGTAGGGCAAAAAGACTTTGGTTGATTGTCCATTCGCCATTTTCTGCAACGTTTCCAAATATTTCAACGTGATCAGTTCTTGAGTCGGAGACTCTGCCTGGATGGCGGAAAAAACCTCATGAATCGCTTCAGCCTCACCCTCTGCAATCGTTCTGGCTCTGTGTTTTTCACCCTCCGCCACTTTTTTGATGGCCTCCCCTTCTCCTTCAGCTTTCAAGATCGCGGCCCGCTTCTGACCTTCGGCTTCAAGAATCTGGGATTCCTTGAGTCCCTCTGAGGTCAAGATGGCGGCACGTCGATCGCGCTCGGCCTTCATTTGGCGATGCATGGCGTCAGTTACATCTTTGGGTGGCTCGATGCGCTGCAGTTCGACACGGGTTACGTTGACACCCCACTTATCGGTTGCGTGGTCCAGGATTTCGCGTAATTGTGTGTTGATGACCTCCCGCGACGTAAGCGATTCATCTAGGACCAAATCGCCGATCAAGTTCCGTAGGCTCGTTTGAGCAAGTTTGGTCACGGCAGAATAAAAATCCGCCACTTTGTAGATCACTTTAAGGGGGTCGACAACTTCATAATAGACCACAGCATCCACATCAACGGCGACGTTGTCCTTGGTAATAACGGCTTGCGGCGGCACATCCACCACCTGCTCACGCATGTCGACCTTAAGCATTTGATCCACAAATGGCAGAATAAACTTCAACCCACTGTCGGCAGTATAACGATACTGACCCATCCGTTCAACAATGCCCTTTTGATAGGGTCGAACCACCTTAATGAAAAAGAGAGCGTTTTCCCGCTTAAAGATATTGCGTGCTTGTCGTTGATTTGTATATGACCGTAAAATATTATCAATCATTTGATCGTCCCCTTGCATTTAAATATTCTCAGTAGATAAACATGCGGTGAGCCAACACAACAGGGGATGAAAAATGTGTTAAAGTGTGGTGGCAGCCGCCGAACAGAAATCGGGAAAGGTCCGTGGTCAAGTAAAGAACGCTCAGTAGCTAGATTGGTGTACACCGACGCACCACGGGATGTGGACGTTCCTCGGGACGAAACACGCAGGGCAGACTGTGCTCACAATCGGGTACACATAAGCGGCTGTGAAAGGAAAGGAAGATGGAAGTGATGTTTCCGAAGTGCAGCGGCCTGGATGTTCACAAGCGGATGGTAGTGGCGTGTGTGGTAGATGAATCAGGGAGGATGGAGCAGGTGCGCAAGCGATTTGGGACAACGACGGTCGAGTTGGAGGGGTTGAGGTCGTGGCTGTCGTCGTATGGGATCACGCATGTGGCGATGGAGAGTACGGGAGTGTATTGGAAACCGATCTACAATGTGTTGCATGAGCATTTTGAGGTCTGGATTGTGAATGCCCGCCATCTGGCACAGGTGCCTGGTCGCAAGACGGATGAGAGCGATGCGGCCTGGATCACGAAACTGATGAGTTATGGACTGCTGGAGCGCAGTTTCATTCCAGATGTGGAGCAAAGGGACTTGCGAGACCTGACGCGCTATCGGACGCGTCTCTTGCAAGAGAAGAGTGCGGCAGTCAATCGCCTGCATAAGGTGTTGGAAGATGCCAACGTCAAGTTGGGATCGGTGGTCACGAGCATCCAAGGTGTATCGGCACGCCAGATGATCGAGGCCCTGATTGCAGATGAGATGGACCCAGAAGCCATGGCTGACTTGGCACAAAAGCGGCTGCGGGCCAAGATTCCCCAGTTGGTTGATGCGTTGACGGGACTGGTCCGTCCTCATCATCGTTTTATGCTGCAAGAAGTTCTGCATCATCTCGATCACCTGAATGTACGCATTGATGCCCTCAATCAACAGATTGGGATCCTCATGGCTCCGCATGCTGACCTCATCGCACGCCTAGATGCCATTCCCGGTGTGGGGCGAGTCGTCGCCGAGATAATTCTGGCGGAGATCGGTCCCTCGGTCGAAAGCTGGCCCTCAGCTAAGAAACTGGCCTCCTGGGCTTGTGTCTGTCCTGGCAACAACGAATCGGCGGGCAAACGCAAGAGTGGTCGCCGACGAAAGGGCCAGAAATGGTTAGTCACCGCCCTCGTTGAAGCGGCTTGGGCCGCCTCTCGCACCAAGGACACCTATCTCGCCGCACAGTTCCACCGTCTCAAGGCACGACGCGGAGCCAAGCGGGCAGCTATTGCCGTGGCCCATTCCATCTTGACCATCGTCTATCATCTCATCGACAAGCCCGATGCCGTCTTTGAAGAACTCGGCGGCGACTTCTTTCTCAAACGACGCAAGGAGCATGCACAAGCCGGCGCACTCAAAACCCTCGAGTCCCTCGGCTTCAAGGTTTTCTTGGCACCGACCGCCTAAGTACGGTGCTCACTACAACTGATTTGCGTTGGGCACAGGCAACGACGCCACCCACTCTGGCGGGTCAACTTGGACCCGCTTCTTATTCAACGCGGCCTTTAACCCCTCTCTCTCTTCTCTTGCTGCCCTTTTTTTCAGGGCAGACCGCAACGCGGAGTGAGCATTCTCTATTACACGCAGTAGGCCAAAAAAGGGGTAAAATAGCCCTAGGAGGCCAAAATGAACCAAGAATTTAGCGCCGCAGTAACAGGATTCTGTGCCCATGTGAGAATGCTTTCTCCGCAAAGCGAAACTGTAAAACATTACGAAAGTGACCTAAATCAATTTGGCCAGGTGATAGAAAAAAGGCCAAGAGAGATAGGTCGCCAAGAGATAACGACGTTTGTAACGGCGCAACTCGAAGCGGGGATGAGCAGTGCGACGGTCAATCGCAGAGTGGCAACGTTGAGCCGATTTTTCGACTACTTGGCGGATGAGGCAGAAGACGAAAGCTGGTCAAACCCGGTGGTGTGGCGTCTACACCGACTGGATACAGGTTGCCATCTTCCCAGAGATATAGCGGAACGCATCGTCCGCCAGTTATGGGGGAGCGTGAGTCAAGGTCAGATAAGAGACCAAGTGATGTTGGCCTTGATGCTCGACGTTGGCCTGCGGGTGGGCGAAGTGTCGAAACAGAGATGGGCGATATTGAAGCTGCCATAAATCCGGACGAACTGTGGTCACTGCGCGTACGCGGCAAAGGGAACAAAGAGCGTCGAGTCTGGTTGACGCCAGAAACCACAGCGCTGTTGGTGAGCTATATGGATGAGCGTCCTGATGCAGTCGATAGCCATCTGTTTCTGACTCGTCGTCACAAAGGCATCAGTGTCCGCGGAATCCAGGAGCGCCTCGATTATTACCGTCAGCAAGCCGGACTCTCCGAGAACGAGGTCTCCTGTCATCGCCTGCGCCATACCTTCGCCAGACGAATGGCAGAGTCGCGTATGCCACTGCCTAGTCTCTCTCATTGGTTGGGTCACAGTCAATTGAAAACGACCCAGATTTACATCGATGGTGCCAATCCTGATATGCGAGCCGACTATGAAGCTGCTATGGAGCAGTTGTCTCGCCAAGCCGCATGCTCGGATATTGAAGGAACGACATCTGCAATAGAGACAGAGAATACTGTGCCTTCTGAACATCGCACAGTGGAGCCAGCTGTTGGCATCTGTTTGTCCGCTGATGAGATCCGTCAACGTCTCACCTCATTGCCGCTCTGGCTTCATCAACCCATCATCTCATTACTTCTCCACCAGCAATTACGCTGGAAAGCCCTCTATCGGCGGGAACGAGCCCTTCAGTGGCTTGGCGAACTCCAACGCGGTTGGCAATGGATGCTCGACCAGCGCATGCTCTCCAGCTTATCCGAACTAAGACGGCGCGATCTCCAAGACTACATCACCCACCTATGTGACTTAGAGTATTCCGTCCATACCATCAATCATTTTATTTGTACCCTCAAGTGTTTTCTGCATTTTGCTGAAGAATGTGGCCAGTCGATCGCTCCGGCTTTATATCGCATTCAACGTCTCAAACGACCCACTACCTTACCTCGTCCGTTGCGCCAGCATGAATTTGCTCAACTTGAACAGTTCGTCTTAAACTCAACGGCTCAGAGCCTTTCTCCTTCCGACCTCCTTGACCGTGCTTGGTTTCTTATTCTGGTTGATGCTGGGCTACGTATGGGCGAAGTGCAAGCTCTGCTCGTTCGAGATGCCAAATCCCATCGTGACCGTCGGTTGCCTGTTACCCAACGCACTGCTCTTGCCATCGATGCCCATCTGCAACATCGCACCGATGACCTGGCTACTCATTCCCCGCTTTACTACGCGATGGCTTACCTCTTCGAGCCAATTATGTGCGCAACCATCTTCATGCCTTTGCCGCCCAAGCTAACTTAGAGGGCGTCACTCCTCATCGCTTGCGCCATACCTTTGCCACCCGTTTGCTCAACAGTGGCCTTATGCCCATCACTACCTTGCAGAAACTCATGGGGCACACTCATATCGATATCACCATGCTTTATGCACAGCTCTACGATGAAACCATTCAGCAGCATTATTTAGCCGCTATGGCTTCACATTCTGTTTACGCTATCCCTGAACCTGACCCCGCTATTTGGGGTCCCACTTTGGAGAATGCCTTTGAATCAACTTTTCAACAGCAACCACTTTAACTTTTATGTCTACTGCGTGTAATCTCTAATGCGCAGCGGCGGCGTTAGAGATTACACGCAGTAGGATTTCTCAGAGGTAGAGCGTTCAAATGGCGAAAAAAGACGCAGTAGAGAATCTCGGACCATTTGGCACGCTCGAGTCTGTTTTGACTGAGAAATGCAGGATTATGTCTACTGCGTGTAATCTCTAATGTCGCTCACCCTCGAGAACAAGCCGCTTTAGAGAACGCCTTTCCAAAGGAAAGGTGCGCTCCTCCTCCTAATATTTGCAAGCCTATTTTTGAACCGTTCCAAAAAGTCAACGCCAAATCGACAACCACTTTTCTTAACTAGAACCACGCAATACGCATCACGCACTAAGTTCAACGCTCAATCCAGCGATCGAGGAACGAAACGCATGTCTCGTCTGACGCTTCAACTGTTCGGGTTCCCACACTTAGAGCGGGATGGAGAACCCATTCATATCGGGCGTCGCAAAGCATTGGCCATACTCATTTACATAGCAGTGACAGCGTCGAAAGGTGATGTGAAAGTCGGGCGCGACAGATTAGCGGCGCTATTCTGGCCAGAGTACGATCAGAATCGCGCCCGCACCGATCTGCGCTGGATGCTCTCGCTGTTGAACAAAGCATTGGGCAAGGGTATTTTGGTGGCAGATCGAGAGACAGTGGGTCTAAATCCGCAGGCTGATTTATGGTTGGATACTGCCGAATTTCGGCAAATTATCCAGAAGAGTCACCAACATGAGCATTCCGTCAGTGATGCTTGTCCTCATTGTCTATCGCTGCTTGCAGAAGCTGTAGAGCTCTACCGAGATGATTTTCTCGCGGGCTTTACTTTGCGCGACAGCCCAGACTTTGACGACTGGCAGTATCTGGAAGGTCAGGCATTGCGCCAAGAGTGTTCATCGATTCTTGATCGCTTAGCTCAAGGGTATATGGACGATGAATCATTGCAGCCAGCCATTGATGTCGCTCAACGGTGGCTAACGCTCGATCCAATCTCTGAACCAGCCCATCGTCACCTGATGAAGCTCTATGCCCTAACCGATCAAGGGACAGCCTCATTGCGTCAATACGAACTCTGTCTGCAAGCTCTCGAAGAAGAATTGGGCGTGCCCCCAGAGCAAGTAACTCAGGATCTTTATTGGGAAATTCGAGAGAACCGAATCTCACTGTCTCCCTCCGCCAAACCACAGACTCAACCAATTGCTCCACTGCAAGAAAATAACCCGGCTGACCAAGAAGCTGGACGTAAGAAAGCGACCCCGAAGCCAATCGCGGAAGTGAATACGAATCTCGTCTCTAAAACGTCCCGCGAGGTTGTAAACATGGATAACGTTTTATCTCAGAGCGATATACGAACTGTAACAGTGCTCTGTGCCGGGTTAGCACAGTTTCAACAGGAAGAAGAAGGTCGTGATGACGAAACAGTGAACGAGATGAGTGAAGCGATAGACGGAGGGCCTGATCGGAGCCCACAGGATACAACTCGGCGTGTAAAAGATTTTCACCAAATGGCACAAGCTGTTTTACGACAGTACGATGCACGCGTAGACCGGCTGTTGGATCAGGGAATTTTGGCCGTGTTTGATGCCGGATCGACCGATGAAGAGGACGCGCAAAAAGCAATCGAGGCTGCGTTCGATATTCAGCAAGCAGCTCAGGCCGCGGGATTCGAAGTGAATGCTGGAATCAACTCAGGGGTTGTCTATTGCGGACAGCAAGACAATCAATCGACAGCTGAAGTCTCTGTATCTGGTCCCGTTGTCAATTTGGCATTGCGACTCCGAGGGCAGTCTCATGCAGGGCAGATTCTCGTTGGGGACAACACACAACGTCGTACACGAGATCGCTTTGCCTACGAGCCTCTCAACTCACAGGTTCGTGGCATCATTGGTCGATCATCTGAACTTTCTGCTTATTTGGTGACGCGATCGGCTTCATCATCGAGTAAAAACCGTCAATCACCCTTCGTTCGATTTTCGCGCAGCATGTTCGACATGATCCCACAAAGCATTCGCAGACGTTCCTTGACCCTAACGCGCACCGAAGCCACATTCTGGATCTTTTTAGCCATTGTGTTGACTGTTTTAGGTACATCGCTGATTTTGCAACTTCTCAATGCTCAAGCTTTGACACAAATTTTTATTGGGATGAGCATCTTTGCCATTGGTGTTGTGACGCTTGACTTCATTGGCGTCCTCGGTGATTCCGAGAGTAGTGGGGTCGAAAGTGGCGAACTTGACCAGCCAGATGTCCTGAATGATACAGCATCAAAGTTTCCCGAGATAGACACTGCCGATGTCGATGCATCTGATGTAAGCGCGAGCGACCGATTGCCCCGCAGTGCAAAACCCATCTTGTCCGTTTTAATGTATATCCGGACATTCGTTTACTTTTGCTTGGGCTTCGGTCCAGCTGGATTGGCTGCAATGATGGCTGGTCGAGGGGCGGTGAATAGCCTGCTGATTGGTATACCGGTGGGCATCGTTACGATCTTTCTCGCACGCATCTTCTTCAATTTTCAGCACAGCAATATCGATTCATCCTTGAAACGCGAGGACTTACTTTTTCAACGTGCAACCGTTACAATTCCATTGACCCACACGACCATGGGCAAAGTCCGTGTCCAAGTTGGACCAAGCGTGAGCGAGCTATACGCGCTGGCAGTTCATGAGCTTGCCGGCTTCAACAAGGGAGATGTCGTACGAATTGTGCGAGTGACGGACGAGCATGTGTATGTTGAGTAATTTTTGTGCTTCTTTTGGAATCCATGTGGGTTGAACCATTTTTGTTCAAAGATGACAAGAAGAAGGGGTGAAAGGATGAGATTCATCTTGTCACCCCTTCTTCTTGTCACACTCGCCAACTTCTTAGAAGCCGTTTGAAAAGTCATTCTGAGGAGGCTTAGCGGCCCTGAATCTTCCGAAGGGAGAATCCCTCGTTCCAAGTGCAAAAAGAAGATTCTTCGTTCCGTTCCTTCACTCAGAATGACGCGCTGCCACACTTTTCAAACAGCTTCTTACCCGATCTGCACGGGAGCAAGAGGATCTTGGGTGGTTGACACGAGAAATTAAACCATGAAGGAACTGAAGATGCAGCAGATTATCCTTCAATCTCTTCAGTACCTTCATGGCAAAAATGACTCTTCTTTCTCAGGCATAAGAGATCCGATTGAACCTCCAGAAGAAATGGACCGATTTTGACTAATTCTCAAGCCTACCAGTTCAGATCCGCACGAACTTCTGTAACTGGTCATCTGCCTGCACTTGTCCCACATAGAGATCGCCACGCGAATCAGCCCAAATGCCATGTGGGCAAGCTTTGAATTCACCCGGTTTGTCACTTGGCGCAGCTCCGCCCCATTGTGACAATAGCTCACCGTTTAGTGTGTAGATGCTGACTTGCTGATCGAGTTCGGCCACGTAGACCACATCATCAGTTGGATCAAAATAGATGGTGTCTGGATGTTTGAGTCCGCCCCGTTCCTCCAAATAGTTACCGTCCGTATCAAAGATCTCAATGCGATTGTTGGTACGATCACAGACCCAGAGTCGATCATTCTTGTCTTGCCGTATACAATGGGACAATTCAAATTGACTTTTACCACTGCCCCATGAACCCCATGAATAGAGCAACTCCCCCTCCGCTGAATATTTGTGAACACGTGCATTCCCATATCCGTCAGAGACAAAGAGTTCTCCGGTTGACGCAACCACGAGGTCGGTTGGGAGACGGAATGGATCGCCGTCGTTGGCCCCCTGTTGTCCTGGTGTTCCGATTGTCATGACCAATTCACCATCTTTATTGAATTTACGGACACAATGGGTCTCTCGCTCAGTACACCAGACATTGTCCTCACTGTCGATGTAAATACCATGTGCATCTTCCAAAATATCATCGCCCCACGAATCGAGAAAATTTCCATCTCGATCAAAGATAACGAGGGGATGCTCACTACGCGAATAAACATAAACATTGTCTTTGGAATCACAGGCCACCGCCGGAATCCAGCCAAAGCTCCAACCGTCTGGTAACCTGCCCCAACCAACCTCTACCTCATACGTATATCTACCTGCTCCGAAAGCCATGTTTTTCTCCTTTGGTGATTTTGGGATCAATATGCTCACCTCGAAAAGATTTGTCCCATATCGTATAGAACAGAGACGGGACAAATCTTTTCAGGGAATTTATAACCTCTATTCATTGTAACATAGTATTTGGTAATTCAGCCCTGGCAAGAGGCTACTTTTTTGCGCCTGCAATTGTGCAGACCGTCGGCGCTTAGCGCCAACTGAACCTGCAACCAATGTCACGTTTTTTATGCCCGATTTGTCTTATTGGTAGATGAGCAAACTCTCACATCGATGTGAGCAGTTATTTTTTGGAATCGCCTGATGAGCAAACAAATTCGAGGTGAATGGTGAAAACAGAAGCAAACAACCCAACGACAAATCATATCGTCATTCTAGGTGGCGGGTACGCTGGCATCATGGCTGCACTCCGTTTAGCGGGCAAAACGAAGCGGCAATCAACCACGGTCACGCTTGTCAATGCGCTTGAGCATTTTGTTGAGCGCCCCCGTCTCCATGAACAGGCAGCTGGGACAACTTTACAATCGAAGGCCATCTCTCACATGCTGCGTGGAACCAAAGCTCAGTTCATACAGGGCCGAGTCCAAGCAGTTGACCCAATTCAGCAGACTGTCACTGTAGAACGGTCAGAGAAGATTGAGCATCTAGCGTATAATTATCTGGTCTACGCATTGGGTAGCCAAGTTGACCGTCAATCAGTTCCAGGGGTTGACTCACACGCCTATACGCTCGATCCATATGGTACTTTAACAACGGATGCATTGGGAGCAAAGCTTGCTGAATGCCATGAACAACCGTGTCGCATTGCGGTTGTTGGCGGCGGTGCCACCGGGGTCGAAGCAGCGACGCAAATCAAGGCGATGTTGCCAAACTGCGATGTTTGCATCATCAGCAACGGTGAAGTTGGTGCATTCAAAGGCGCGCGGGTTCAGAAACATATCCAGCAAGCATTAGCCGAACAATCTATTGCGCTGTATGAACATACTCCAGTCGTGGCTGTTGAATCGAATGGCGTGGTCACCGAATCCAACCCCATCGCGGCGGAGATCATTATCTGGGCGGGTGGGTTTAGAGCGTCTGCAATTGCACGAGATGCAGGCATCCAGGTCAACGAACGCAATCAGATCATGGTCGATTCCTATCTACGTTCGCTTTCTCATCCGACTCTCTATGCCGTTGGAGATGCAGCGTGCCCGCTAGAGGAACCGGGTGTACCGATACGCATGAGTCTCTTTACAGCACTGGTGAGTGGTGCGCAGGCTGCCGACAATATTGTGGCCACAATTCGACACAAGCGTTTATATCCATTAAGCTTTGTCTGGTATGGACAGGGCATTGCTCTGGGCCCGCATGATGCTGTTGGATTCCCTACCTATCCTGCCGACGCAGCCGTGGGACCGATCTTCCGGCGGATGCTGGCTGTACGTGTTCGCAATTTCTTCGTTTGGTACTTAGGCACAGTTTTGGAAATGGAACGACGACTGGGAAGGGGTCGAAAAATTCGGCAAAGCCAAAAAGGAGTGGCTAGAAAGCATACTGGAGTTGCCAAATGGAATCCCATCGCACGATACATTCTGGCGCGTATTTGGATTGCTAGATGGAGAGGTCTTTGCCGAATGTTTCAGCAAATGGATGAGCGCAGTCTGCCAGGTGACGAATGGAGAAGTGGTGGCAATAGACGGCAAGCAGTTGAGACGTTCCCATGATAAAACAGTGGGCAAAGGAGCCATATACATGGTGAGTGCTTGGGCTTCTCTGAACAAAGTAGTCCTTGGTCAGTGGAAAGTGGATGAAAAGTCGAATGAAATCACAGCTATTCCAGAGTTACTGCGCTTGTTGGAGATCAAAGGGGCACTCGTGACCATCGATGCTATGGGTGCTCAGACTGAAATTGCACAGCTCATCATTGACAATGAGGCTGATTATCTCCTCTCTCTCAAGGGCAATCAAGGAAACTTACATGCAGATGTCGCCTTGTTCTTTGAGGATCTCGAGGAAAGTGACTTTACTGCCTTTGACCACGATTATGCCAAAACGACCGATAAGGGACACGGTCGGCTTGAAACCCGAGAAGCCTGGACCATTTCTGCCCCCGACATCATCCAGAATCTGCGCAATTCTGAGCAATGGCCTGAACTCTCTACCGTCATGGTGGTTCAAGCCCAACGCACCTTGATTTGTGGTGATTCTCAGCAAAAAGACAATCCCGACAGGCGCTATTACCTCTCGAGTTCCGAGTCCGATGCTCGCTCTTTACTCAATGCCTCTCGCACTCATTGGCATGTCGAAAATCGCCTACACTGGACCCTCGATATTGCCTTCCGAGAGGATGAATCCCGTTTGCGCAAAGGCCACTCAGCTCAGAATTTCGCTGCCCTTCGTCATATTGCTCTCAATCTGCTCAAGAAGGAGACTTCTCTCAACGTTGGCATCAAAAACAAGCGCCTTACCGCTGGCTGGGACCACCACTATCTCTTGACAGTCCTTTCTGGCTTATTTTTTTAAGGTACGCGATTGCCCTAGCCCACTGGCTAAAAGATACGTTGCCGCTGATACTGTTTGGGATACTATTTTTGTGGGCTTGTCTAGGGGCAATCCAACTGAAATCAGGACCTGCTGAGTCCACCATTGAAGCTTGAAGAGCACGGCTCTATGCGAGAAAGTGGGAGAATAGCGCATCCTGACCCTGCTCGATCTTTCCACGCCGTTCGTGGATCATCTCAACAAGCCGCTCCTCGAAATGGGCACTAAATTGCAAAAATCGCCGAAAGGGTGTGCCAGGCAGATCAACGGGAAACATCATGATTTTGGGTGAAATGAGCTGCTCCAAAAAATTCATGCCCAGACGTCAGTGGCCTCCTAGGTTTGAGAAAGATGCAAACGGGGCTAGACACAAGGTCAGACGGAATCAAAGACCACTCAGCGTCATTGGTAAGTGATCCACCGCCTGACCCCATGCCCCACGCATCATCTTTTCTGAACCGCTACAGAGTGATAACGCCGATTCTCACTATAGCTTCAAGTGTAACTCCCATCGGTGAGCTACAGTACCCTATATCGCTTGCGATATACCCGAACAATTTCGCTCATCTCCCAAATTTATGCGGAGCACCATCTTCTCAGAAGCTGTCTGAACAGGGTCCGCGCATGTCAATCTAGGAAACTTGTACTTTGGTTTGGCCTAACGACGCTGACTTTGATCCGTGGGTGCTTCATGAATGGCCTCGAATGGTTGACAAGTTGGCCGAACGCGCACAGTCCTGGGTGTTGGAGTCGGCGGTTGCCGATCACAAGTAAGAAAAGGATGTACACAACACATCACCCCATCAACGAACGCAAAAACTCTGCCGACTGATTCGCTGCTTCCTGCGGAGGCATGTGTTGTCCAAACGCATGATGAAGCGTGACGGTCCCGGAGTAGTCAATCGCTTCCAAACCAGCAAAAACACGCTCAAAATCAATGCCACCTGGTTCTTGCAAAGGACGCAACGTCGACATTACTGTGCCGCGAACCCAAGTGGTCATGGGCATTGTTCCCTCTGGATCGGGAACATGATTCTGAAGGTAAACATTGAAAAGAAAGGGATGGAACGCTTTGAGCGTATCAGGTCCATATGGCTCGCCACAAAGCGCCAAATTTGCTGGCTCATAAATGATGCCAAAATTTGGGCGATTCACCTGCTTGAGCACATCTAGCGAACCAGCGACCGTTTCAAAAAGGCTTCGCGTGTGACTTTGATGTGCCAGACGGATATTTCGCTCGCGCGCCTGATCCGCGGCTCGTTGAGCAAAGGCAATATCCTCGCTTTTTTTCATGCAGATCCGAATGAGATCGCTCCTCAATGCATCCGCTAAATCCAGAAACGGTGTAATGTTGCGCAAACAACCAGGACCCTCGTCACTATTCTCCGGCACGGCAAAATCACCCGTAACCATTGAGACAGCCAAACCAATCTCGTCTAACGTCTGGCGAACCTCGCGAATGCGTTCGGGCGTACTATGAATGCCAGCCATCGAAGCGCGCATGCAGAGTGCTTCATAGCTCGCATCCTTGGCAATGCGCGCCAAATCTGGAAGTTCAATATCAATTTCGCGCTTATTTCCAAAAGCCTCAGCGACACGTACGGAAAGAGAGAGTTGCATTTGTTGACCTCGACTTATAGAGATGTCACTTAAACTCCGTACTTTCGCAGCAATTTTTACTCTGGCAGAATTGCGGACGAAGGTACGAAACTTAAATAATGTGACTATTAGTGCTTATCCGAAAAGCTCTGTAATGATGCATTCTCACTCGAGAAACTGGTCGGGCTCACAACCACTTTTCGGATTGGTTCTTACTTGGACTCATCTACCACGAATGTGTGCACTATCATGTCCGTGGGTAAAGACAACGAGCGCTTGCACACTTTTGGGAGCTGAGCATTTGCTTACTGATTTCATCGCAGCTTGAATCATCGTTTTGGATAGATTTTTTGGCCTAAGACTACGTCTGACTGATTTTCTGTATGTTTGCTTCAAGTGAATATAAATTATAGAAGAATGTGACAATCTCAGATTTCCTGATCAGATTGCTCAGCTGTCATCACCCAATTCCTGACGCAAACGTGCCAATTCGTTTTTCAAGTCCTGCACAATCCCCGCATACGCCGGATCCGCATAAACATTCATCATCTCCATCGGATCCGTCTCAAGATCAAACAGTTCCCATTCTGGTTCGGTAGATTGCTCAATTGCACCAGCAGAACCGAGCGCCTCACCATAGTAATAGATGAGCTTATACCGCTCGGTACGGACTCCATAATGGGCAGGAATGTTGAAATGGGCCAGATGCATCCAATACCGATAATAGAAAGAGGTACGCCAGTTAGAGGGTTTCTCCCCTTCGGCAATCGGGCGCAAGCTCTGCCCTTGCATCTCATCTGGCACAGGTAGCTTGGCATACTCTAGAAGAGTCGGTGCAAAATCCACATTGATGGCTAACTGATTGCTCACTGTCCCTGGGGCAACTTTCGGTGGATATCGCATCAGGAAAGGAATACGAATCGACTCCTCGTACATAAAGCGCTTGTCATACCAGCCATGATCGCCCAAGAAAAAACCATGATCCGATGTATAAATCACAATCGTATTCTCGGCGAGACCCACTTCATCCAAATAATCCAGCATCCGCCCTACATTCTCATCCACAGAAGCCACACAGCGCAAATAACCTTTGATAAAGCTCTGGTAATTCCACTGCTTCTGTTCATTGGGCGTCAATCCTTCGGGCGGTGTCTCTGGTGTATGGTTCTTTTTGTGCATGATAGCAACCTGTTCGGTTGTCATGGCTGCGGCAGCGGAACGATTGTTGTAGTCGTCGTGAAAAGTCGACGGCTCGGGAATATCTTCATCGGCATAGAGACCTAAATGTTTTGGATTGGGAATGAAAGGGTCATGGGGAGCTTTGTTGGCGCAGACAAGGAAAAAGGGTTGATCTTCGCGTCGATCCTGGAGCCAGCTGAGTGCGTGATCCATCAAAACATCAGTGACATATCCTGGAAAGACCTTGCGCTCCCCCATTTCAATCATCTCCGGATCGCGATACGCACCCTGTATCGGCAAAACATTCCAGTAGTCAAAACCAACCGGGTCACTGACGCCACCATGCCCCAGATGCCATTTTCCAATAAAGGCAGTCTGATACCCAGCATCATGAAGCAACATGCCCAGTGTCGTCTCTCTCGTCTGATCAATGGTGTCATTCAGGGTTTTGATACCTGTCCCATGGCTATATTTTCCCGTTAAAATCGAGGCGCGAGCGGGCGTACAGATCGAGTTGGTACAATAACAGTGATCCAATCGCAAACCCTCATTGGCAAGTCGGTCCAGATTTGGCGTCTGATTGATCTGGCTGCCATATGTACTAAAGGCAGCCGGCGCATGATCATCAGCTACGATTAAGAGAATATTTGGTCTGTCTTGTTGGTTCATCAGTTCCCTTACTTAAGAAAAAGGCTAAGAACCTATCCGAAAAGTGGTTGTGAGTCCAACCAGCTTCTCGAGTGAGAATAGATCGTCACAGAACTTTTCGGATAAGCACTAAGGCGACGAAAGAAGCGCTGTCGGTGAGTTTTATAGGTTCCTACACGACAAAAAATCTACCGAAATGCAATTCATTCACCTTGTCATCCTGTCGTCTTGTCACAATATTACTCCCACGGCTTGAGCAAAATCTTAGCCGACTCCCGCGATGCCGACGTCTCAAATGCCTGCTGGATCTGGCTCATCGGAAATTGATGGCTAATCAACTGATCAATCACGGGTGAATCCTGAATGACCTTGAGAATGGTAGGATAACGGTTGAGATTGTAGTGCCAAGAACCGTGAAGCGTCAATCCCTTCATGATCATATCGGTCCAATCAGTGATCTCCAGCTTCTGCCCCCCAGCACCCACAAAGGCCATTTGCCCCCGACGCCGCAGTGTCTCAACGCAGAGTCGCTGTGCCTGGGGTGCCCCCGAACAGTCCAGCGCTTTGCCTACACCCATGCCCTCTGTCAAGTCACGAATCTGCTCGGCGCAATCATCATCGCCTGGATTCACGACAGCTTCTGCCCCAAGCGCCAAGGCTCGTTTCGCTCGGTAAGGAATCGACTCAACAACAATCACCCGCGCGCCACGGAAACTCGCATTGACCACGGCGCCCAATCCCACGGGACCAGCCCCCGTAATTAAAACCGTGTCGAAGGCATCCAGTTTCATGCGGTCAAATGCCCCGAATGATGGCCCTAATCCGCAGAGGGAAAGTGACGCGTGTTCATAGGAGAGCCCATCGGGGATCAGGGGTAAAAGCCACGAAGGCTTTACCATGTATTGTGCGTAGGTTGCGCGACCCTCTGTTGACCCAATAAAGGCATCCACGTCATAATTCTGTTCGCAGTGAATAAAATCTCCATCCGCACAGAGCGCACAAGTACCGCACGGATATTGCGGCATCACCACAACCCGGTCACCTTCTTGGACATGCCCAGGCTGAGCAACGGCTACAACCTCACCCACAGCTTCATGTCCTAAATATTCACTGGGCTGTCCCGCCACAAAGCTCTTATATTCCGTACACATAGGTGTTACCTGAATTTTGACTACCACCCAATCATCCTTTGGCACAGGATCCGGCACATCGATCAGTTCAGCTCTCTGCTCGCCCGAAATAATAGCTTTTTTCATGGCTCTTGGCTCCTTTATCATTGCGACTTGTGGGCAGGATCGCGAGAATGCGATGCACGGGTGAAACAGAGCGCCGAGGATCCAACCATAGCTCAACCGTGCGTTGCATTCGGCACTGACCCAAATATACCGCACTAGCTTATAACTTTAAAATAAATTCGACTGTTCTACTCGACTGAAATCGGTCAAATTCATTTTAAAGTTATGGCAGTGCTCAGTATATATCGGTGGATCTAAGGCTAAACCAAAAAAATAATTATACGCGAACGAGAGAATGGAGAGGGGGAATAAGGACAAACCATTTTTCTAAACCAGGTAAACGTTGGAAGCGTTGTTCCAAACGGTCCATCTCTTTCTGAGTGAGTTTGACGCCGGTCTCATAAAGAGTGGAATTCAGATGAACGAAGGGTTGTAGTTGGTTAAAGCGAAAAGAACGGGCAAAATTGAGAACGGTCTCAAGAGAATCGAGAGAACCGTTCCAGTGTTTTCAAGATGGCCCCAAACCCGTTCGATGGGGTTGTATTTACTGTGATAAGGAGGGTAGCAGGCGAGCTGAATAGAGACGATAGTGCTCAACAAACTGAGTGAGACGATACATAAACTGAGTCCGACGGGTATGATTTTCGGGACCATTGTCCTGATTGATCACGAGGGTCTTGACGTGAGGAAAGTGTTCACGTACGCTTTCCCAAAATCAATCAGGCAGTCGACAATAAGTCACTCGTCACTTTCGACTGAGTCAAGTAAAGAAAGAGTTCCTTGGTTGAAGGGAGGTAAATGCCAAAAGGAGTGACTTTCTCGGTCTTCTTATCTTGAAAGTCATGATCGAGCGCTTTGACAACCACTCGACTTATCCCTTCTCTCGAGAAACGGTCAAGTAAAATCGTCGCTTTGGCATCCCAAGAGGCGCAGAACCGTCTCGTCTGCATCCGCTTCTTGATTGATCTGATGAATTCTATCAAAGATCGCATCGGTCTCTGGGATCTTTTCACTGGTTGACTTTTTTGACCCGGTTTGAGCCATAGCCTAACTCATTGAGCTTCAAGCGGATGGCCTCTTCGCCAGGCAATTCCTCATCTGTGTATCCTTTCTGCTCGATGAGCTGGGTACGCATTTCGGCGGCGGTTAGTCGAGTGTACAATTGGGGGGTCGAAAGGTGGGATCGGTCTGGCTGAATTGATCGGCGATTTCAACCATATCGGCCAGTAAAGTGGGGATATGGTCTTCGGCTTTTGCGACCACGTCGGTGGCTTTGGTCGACATAACAGAAGCCGCCTTCTAGTTCTTCCAGGGCTTTGGCTATCGTCGCCCGATTCCAGCCCAACTCTCGTTCTGCTTTCGTCGGACTCCCTTCGCATATCGTTTTGACCGTTTGGGCCATGAAGTGCCTTCTTTCGTATCCACTTAACATGGCCTTCGTCTCTTTCAAGACTTCAACCATTTCTGGCGAGATTGTCATTTTTGCTCCTTTTGGAGAGCTAGTTTAACACCTTCTCGCGTATATTTTATTTTTTGGATTGGCCTAAATCAAAATCGGTGTTGTAGGTGTATCAATCTTATCCCCAATCTCAAGTCCGCCGACTTCCTCACGATTGTGACGAGCCAGACGTGAATTGCTAAACTCATAGCGCGCACCGTCGCCAAAATAGATGATAGTCATTGCCTCGCGCATCTCGTCGGTTTGATTGGCAAAGGCCCGATGATAGGTGAGTCCACTATGAAATGTGGCATCTCCGGCCATCAATGGTTCTGGAATCCAAGCAGACTCTGTCACCTTTTTTGAGCGCTCAAGTTCGTCGGTGGCAGTAAAAATATCCACGAACTCTTTTTCACCAAGTTGGTGCGAATTGGGCACAAAGGCCATACAGCCTCTCTCAATCGGCACGTCACACAGCGCCATCCAAAGAGTTGTCGTTTTGTCACCTGGTTCCAATGGCCAGAAAGCAGCGTCTTGATGGTGGTTGGTCAGCTGTGCTTTTGGTTGCTTATAAAGAGCCTGGTCATGCCAAAGCCGCACATGGTCGACCTGCATGAGGTCGCGCGCAACGCCAGCAAATCGTTTAGAAAATGTAAAGGGCTTAATCGCAGGAAACTTAAAGCAAAGGCGCATCGCCTGGAGGAAACTCTGTTGGTACGCTGGTTTCTCAGCGAGCGTCCGATGGTCATCTCGATAGGAATAGCCGACGGCGGCCCCAATCACGACTCGAAAATAATCCAAAGCAGGGCCAACCAGCAAGCCCTTGATTTTGACAAAGCCATTTTCCCGGTAAAAGGAAAGCGTATCGGGGGAAAGTGAATAAGGTTTGTTCAAAAACGCAGCAACCTCGACAGGAGGCGTTTCTTGCATGAGATCAACGCCCTCGTAAGCAAGTGCGGTAGACATATGTTTGGTTCCTCTATCTTTGTATAGGTTCCGTAAAGATCATGAACATGCATCTCTTTTCACATGAAATAGATCAATCTCTTTATGTTCTCTACAACAGCAATTGGTATTTGTGAGATGGGATGTGTTAAATTTATCGACATCATTATAACTTTACTTTCTGGTAAAAGAAAAGAGATGAGGTGAGAAATGTGACAAAAAGCGGTTAGCAGTTCATCCTAAAGGTAGAGAACCCAAAAAGGAGGAAGGAATGCTAACCGCGCCAGAAATAACTATAGCAGTACTGATGAATGTATTGCAAGTAACGCCGATGGGAACAAACGTAAATGTAATGCGTCTGATGTAAATTTGCGGAATGGGTCGTTCTGAAAATCGAGAGCAATATAACTTTACTTTCTGGTAAAAGAAAGAGATGAGGTGAAAATGTGACAAAAGCGGTTAGCAGTTCATCCTAAAGGTAGAGAACAAAAGGAGGAAGGAATGCTAACCGCCAGAAATAACTATAGCAGTACTGATGAATGTATTGCAAGTAACGCCGATGGGAACAAACGTAAATGTAATGCGTCTGATGTGGGCAATGCTGAATGGGTCGTTTCTGAAAAGTCGAGGAGCAATCCATAGCGCATTGAAAGAAAGCGGGTTTGAAGATGAGGAGCTCCGGCAAAGCTTTCGATATGGATCATGGGATATCCAAGTCTGCTGGGGTCGTGGCAAGAAGAAGTGGAAAGGGAATGGGAGGCAAAAAGTTAGAAGGGTACCGAGTGAAAAGCATAGATATCACAGGGTTCTGGCGACCGAAGCTGCAAGGGAAAGTGAACCGACTCTATAACTCAACGGCTCGTCGGGCCCCGCTCATCTTTGGTGATGATAAGCTCGGGGAGATAGGCGGGAAGCGAGTGCCACTGCTCAAGGCAATCATGAGATGCACGGTTGGAACAAAGTGAGTTTCGGAAAAAGCTGCTGACAGAGACGAAGAAATCACTGGAGTCAGACGAAGTGGCGGTGGTCGATGCCGGGTTTACAATCAGAGAAATGCTAGAAAGCGGCATAGACCGATTTGTCCTGCGGAAGCCATTAACTGCACAGTGCGCCGCAATGGTTCCCAAACGCAAAGAAAAGGCAGACCACCTGAATATGGTGATATTGTGCGTCCGCTCTCTCGCAGCTATAAGGAAAGCGACTCGAGGCTACAACTCCGGACTCGTCTGGTCGCTTTCTCTATAGTGGTCGCCTGATTTGCTATCAAGCATGGCACAATCTCGTCCCCAGAACAACCAAGGTGGATACAGCCAACCGTACCTACTCGATTTACGTCATTCAGGATCCGGCCTACAACACACCTTTGGTTTTGGCGACCGTTATGACTTTGCAGCCTGAAACCATTTATCTTGTCTACCTGGAACGCTGGCCTGTTGAACCTCCCCCCTTGGCTTCCAAGCAGATGATTGGCTTACATCGTCAATTTGTTCATGCCGATGAGGCTTGTTTCCGCTTACCTGAACTGGGGCTGCTGGCTGGCAATCTTCTTTCCCATTTAGCCGCTTCTCTTCCTCCCATACCGACTGGCTACTGGGATCGAGCCTCAATCCACTCCCGGCAGGCTGCGCCGTGTTCTCTCGAGTGCTCTTTTCCAACTCTGACCAACTCGACCCTGATGCCGATGAGGCTTGTTTCCTTACCTGAACTGGGGCTGCTGGCTGGCAATCTTCTTTCCCATTTAGCCGCTTCTCTTCCTCCCATACCGACTGGCTACTGGGATCGAGCCTCAAGCCACTCCCGGCAGGCTGCGCCGTGTTCTCTCGAGTGCTCTTTTCCAACTCTGACCAACTCGACCCTGACTTTCGGAAAAGGCCTCGGTTTCACACCATTTCCTAAAGGCGTTCTCGCTCATCGCCGCCTCAATGCCGCTGCTAAACTAGCCGAGCACTATTTTTACATTTTATCCCGTTTTTTCAGGGTGGATTCTTTTTTCCGCCCCTTTCGGTTTGCCCTTTGTCACTCAAGCCTTTACCAGAAAGTAAAGCGCTACTAATTGCTAGTAAAGCGACAGCTTTATTGTCCGCAGCCTGAATCCAGGTGGAAATGTGTTCGATTATAGACCATTGATAAGAGAGCTTTTGATTGTCGTCCATGCAATATCTGTAATCAGTAGATAAACATGCGGTGAGCCAACACAACAGGGGATGAAAAATGTGTTAAAGTGTGGTGGCAGCCGCCGAACAGAAATCGGGAAAGGTCCGTGGTCAAGTAAAGAACGCTCAGTAGCTAGATTGGTGTACACCGACGCACCACGGGATGTGGACGTTCCTCGGGACGAAACACGCAAGGGCAGACTGTGCTCACAATCGGACATGCAAAGGAAAGGAAGATGGAAGTGATGTTTCCGAAGTGCAGCGGCCTGGATGTTCTAAAGCGGATGGTAGTGGCGTGTGTGGTAGATGAATCAGGGAGGATGGAGCAGGTGCGCAAGCGATTTGGGACAACGACGGTCGAGTTGGAGGGTTGAGGTCGTGGCTGTCGTCGTATGGGATCACGCATGTGATGAGTACGGAGTGTATTGGAAACCGATCTACAATGTGTTGCATGAGCATTTTGAGGTCTGGATTGTGAATGCCCGCCATCTGGCACAGGTGCCTGGTCGCAAGACGGATGAGAGCGATGCGGCCTGGATCACGAAACTGATGAGTTATGGACTGCTGGAGCGCAGTTTCATTCCAGATGTGGAGCAAAGGGACTTGCGAGACCTGACGCTATCGGACGCGTCTCTTGCAAGAAGAAGTGCGGCAGTCAATCGCCTGCATAAGGTGTTGGAAGATGCCAACGTCAAGTTGGGATCGGTGGTCTGAAGCATCCAAGGTGTATCGGCACGCCAGATGATCGATGATTGCAGATGAGATGGACCCAGAAGCCATGGCTGACTTGGCACAAAAGCGGCTGCGGGCCAAGATTCCCAGTTGGTTGATGCGTTGACGGGACTGGTCCGTCCTCATCATCGTTTTATGCTGCAAGTTCTGCATCATCTCGATCACCTGAATGTACGCATTGATGCCCTCAATCAACAGATTGGGTCCTCATGGCTCCGCATGCTGACCTCATCGCACGCCTAGATGCCATTCCCGGTGTGGGGCGAGTCGTCGCCGAGATAATTCTGGCGGAGATCGGTCCCTCGGTCAGCTGGCCGCTAAGAAACTGGCCTCCTGGGCTTGTGTCTGTCCTGGCAACAACGAATCGGCGGGCAAACGCAAAGTGGTCGCCGACGAAAGGCCAGAAATGGTTAGTCACCGCCCTCGTTGAAGCGGCGGGCCGCCTCTCGCAGGACACCTATCTCGCCGCAGTTCCACCGTCTCAAGGCACGACGCGGAGCCAAGCGGGCAGCTATTGCCGTGGCCCATTCCATCTTGACCATCGTCTATCATCTCATCGACAAGCCCGATGCCGTCTTTGAAGAACTCGGCGGCGACTTCTTTCTCAAACGACGCAAGGGCATGCACAAACCGGCGCACTCAAAACCCTCGAGTCCCTCGGCTTCAGGTTTTCTTGGCACCGACCGCCTAAGTACGGTGCTCACTACAACTGATTTGCGTTGGGCACAGCGACGCCACCCACTCTGGCGGGTGCTTGGACCCGCTTCTTATTCAACGCGGCCTTTAACCCCTCTCTCTTCTCTTGCTGCCCTTTTTTCAGGGCAGACCGCAGATCGAGCATTCTCTATTACACGCGTAGGCCAAAGGGGTAAAATAGCCCTAGGAGGCCAAAATGAACCAAAATTTAGCGCCGCAGGATTCTGTGCCCATGTGAGAATGCTTTCTCCAAAGCGAAACTGTAAAACATTACGAAAGTGACCTAAATCAATTTGGCCAGGTGATAGAAAAAAGGCCAAGAGAGATGGTCGCCAAGAGATAACGACGTTTGTAACGGCGCAACTCGAAGCGAGGGATGAGCAGTGCGACGGTCAATCGCAGAGTGGCAACGTTGACCGATTTTTCGACTACTTGGCGGATGAGGCAGAAGACGAAAGCTGGTCAAACCCGGTGGTGTGGCGTCTACCCGACTGGATACAGGTTGCCATCTTCCCGTACATTTTTAGGGACAATACTCTGATTCGAATGTGAACAATTTATTTTTGGAAGAACCTGATGCAGTTGATTTCATCAGCGCACCATGCACGACGATAAATGCAAATGACAGACGAGTTAGTGGTATAATTGAGTATCAGTAGACCTCAATCGTGTCATTCTCGAGTGAAGCGAAGAATCTAACGATTGCGGTCTGCTGAGTATGGCACACATTATTTTTTCTAGATTGGCCTAATATAGCCTTTCAGGAAAATCTTTTCTTGTCGTTGATGGCATTGCAGCCGGTCAGCTAGTCAGCTCTCTGGCTGATCGGCTGCAATGCTGACAAGCTACTGTTTTGCGTGAAAAAACATTATCTGAACATCTATAGAAAACGCATGCGGAAACCAGAGCTACTCGCACCAGCTAAAAATCTAGAACGTCTCAAAGTAGCTATCGCTTATGGTGCTGATGCAGTCTATGTTGGTGGACAGCGTTATGGATTGCGAGCACGTGCAGACAATCTGACCGATTATGAACTGGAAAAGGCGGTCGACTATGCTCATGCACGCAATGCCAAAGTCTATGTGACGTTAAATGCGTTTTTACACGATAGTGATTTCGACGGCTTGTCAGACTACAGCCGCTTTCTCGAAACAATTGGTGTCGATGCGGTAATTGTCTCTGACCTGGGCGTGCTCAGAGTGGTGCAACGCAATTCCGACTTAGACATTCATTTATCTACCCAGGCATCCTGTCTGAACTCAGCCGCCGCCAGATTGTGGAAAGCGCAAGGCGTCAGGCGGTTAATCGTCGGCCGAGAGCTGAGTATTGCAGAGGGGGGAGATCTGCAAGAACGAGCGCAAATCGATGTCGAGATGTTCGTGCATGGGGCAATGTGTATGTCCTATTCGGGCCATTGCACCATCTCCAACTTTACTGCCGGTCGTGACTCAAACCGAGGCGGCTGCATTCAATCCTGCCGCCTCCCGTATCAGCTTCAAGAAATCGACCAGTCGCAAGTGCTACCACAACGTAGCCAACCCATAACGCTCGAACCGATTGACCCAAAACACAATAAACTCACCTATCCATTCATGTCATCAAAAGATTTGTGGGGGATCGACCAGATTGAATCGCTCTTTCAACATCGCATCTGCTCGCTCAAAATCGAAGGGCGCATGAAATCGTCACTCTATGTAGCGACCGTCTGCAAGGTCTATCGGCAGCTCATTGATGCAGTGGCGACTCATACTCTCGACCGCGAGCTGGTTGCAAGGAGTGCGATTGAGCTTGAAACGATGCCGCATCGAGATTACTTTTCCGGTTCGTTGGAGACAATGGCTGGACCCGATTCTGTCTTTTCGCAAATGACCGGCGTCAATTCTGGTCGCTATGAGTATCTGGGCATTGTTGTGGATAGTACCGAGGAACATCTGATCATTCGGCTCAGTCGCTCCATTGCGATTGGCGATGACCTTGAGCTGCTGCCGTTCAAAGATCGGTTCATTAGACACCGAGTGCATCAACTCTTTTCGATTTGTGGCGAATCCTTACAAAGTATGCATCAGGATAGCGTGGTTTGCCTGCCGCGCAAGAATGAATTGGGAGATCTACCCAAGTTAACTGTGATACGTGTTGCAAACTCATGATAAACACGAGTGGATGATACGATGCCCGTTACGTCTCAAATCCGCTTCAATACCTTTGTGGCTTCCTCAACCGATGTCGAGCTGTGTGTAGAAGCTCCAAACCTGCGGGAAGTTCTAATTGAACCCGCATTGTTGGCGCGTCAGGGCAAATTGAGTCCAACGCAGACCCTTGAATTGGCTCGGTTGGCGAGCAATCTCGGCTTGCGTCCAGTTCTGGTATGGGATGCGCTGATGCCAGAGACGACGATGAATACAACATGTTCGGAGCTTCTTCAGTGGGATTTGACTCCCTTCAGCGTCATTCGGGTCTGTGACCCCGGTGTGGGTTGGTGGATCGCAGAAAATATGCCCTGTATGCCACTGCACTTGATTTGCGAAACAGGCAACCACAATCTGGAAGCACTGCAAGGCTGGTGCGAGATCTTTGGCCAACAATTAGAACGGCTGATTCTCTCCGTCGAACTGCCCGAAGCCAAGCTGATGGAATATTGTCAAGCATTGCCAGTTGAATGTGAGGTGCTGGGAGCAGGATCGATCCCGCTCTTCTACTCGCCTCGTTCTTTGCTTGCTCAACACTTTTCGCCAGAAGAAGCGTCAATTCAGGGAAATGGTGAGCCATCCTTTATCTTCGCAACTGTTTCGTCAGATGATGCCACCCATCGCTCCTTACCAACGCTCGAGACCAGCCACGGCACCTTCTTATTTCTCGATAAGGACCGTTTTATCCTCGACAAGCTCAGTGGATTGGAGCAAGCGGGTCTGCATACCGTTCGTTTAGATTTGCGTCAGATGAACTCGCTTGAAAGCGAGTCGACCGGTGATGTCGCTGCAGAAATTGTAAAAATCTGTCGAAACGCCTTAACGAATCCGGAACTGTTGCGCACAAGATGGCCACGCAAGACCCATGCTCCCTTCTTCAAAAGCAATCGAACAGACGCCCAATTCAAAAAAATGAAGTCAAAAATCACGCAATTTCGGGATGAAACATGTTTGGCCGAGATCATTGCAGGGGAACGAGGAAAGTACGTACTCTTTTCAGCGCTCAAACCCTTCATGAGTCAGACGGCCAAAACTGTTCTCATGCCGACGGGCGAACGCTTCGCATTGCCGGAAACGATTTCATTCCGATCCACCAATGGTGAGCCGATAGATTCGGTTGACACGGACCAACTTCTCATCACCGACTGGTTTCGCAAGGCTGTACCGGGCTCTCTGATATTGAAAAGCGGTTAAGTATAAAATCCACACCCCAAATCCACGGCAAAGGAATCATCAATGAATAGACCATCTGCTCCCCCCAACATCATCGTCATTCTCGTTGACGACATGGGCTACTCCGACATTGGCTGCTATGGATCCGAAATCCAGACACCAAACTTAAATGCACTGGCGCGTAATGGTCTACGCGGCACCCAAATGTACAATTGTGCTCGCTGCTGTCCCACCCGGGCATCTCTACTCACCGGGCTCTATCCACACCAGGCTGGTGTTGGACACATGGTGCAAAACAGAGAGACACGTGCCTACCAAGGCTATTTGCGCGATGACTGCGTTACCGTTGCCGAAGCACTCAAGATGGGCGGCTATCAGACCTTTATGTCGGGCAAATGGCATGTGGGTGGCCACTATATTGTGAGCGAGCCAGAGAATTGGGATCCAGGTGGAGAGGGTCATCCGACCCCGACGACACGTGGCTTTGATGAATTCTTTGGCACGCTGGAAGGAGCGGGGAGCTTTTTTCATCCCTACACAGTGATGCGCAGCCGGGCAGGCGAAGCAGGTGACTTTATCCGTGGCGAATATGGTCAGGTGGAGGATACAGACTTCTACTACACGGATGCCATCAGTGACAACGCTTGTGCCATGATCGACAAAGCATCCCAAACTGACGCTCCCTTCTTTCTTTATGTGGCCTTTACTGCCCCCCATTGGCCCCTTCACGCGTTACCAGAAGACATCGCCAAGTACGAAGGCCAATATCGCAACGGCGGTTGGGATACATTGCGCACTTCACGTCATGAAGAACTCAAGGGCTTGGGCATTCTTGACTCGAAGTGGGAGATCTCGCCTCGGGACGAACAAGCACCTGCCTGGGACGATGCACCAGACCGTAATTGGGAAGATCTGCGCATGGCCATCTATGCCGCCCAGATTGACCGCATGGATCAGGGGGTTGGGCAAGTTGTCAACAAACTGCGCGAGTTGGGCCTCCTCGACAACACGCTCATCATGTTTATGTCCGACAATGGTGGTTGTGCTGAGTTTCTGGCGGAAGATGGTGGGATCCAGCGTTATCAATACCACACGGCAGATGGGACACCCATCCGGGTGGGCAACATACGAGACCTACGCCCCGGCGGCCCCGACACCTTTATGAGCTATGATCTGCCTTGGGCCAATGCCTCCAACTCTCCCTTTCGCCTCTACAAACATTGGGTGCATGAAGGCGGAATCTCGACGCCCTTGATCGCACACTGGCCCAACGGCATCGAAGCCAATCAAATTAAACATGAACCCTGCCACGTGATCGACATTATGGCAACCTGTCTTGATGTGGCAGGTGTCCAATATCCAGATGAATACAACGGCAACGCAATTCAGCCTTTGGAGGGTGAAAGCATGGCGCCGCTCTTCCGCGGCGAATCTTGGACGCGCGAACGACCCATCTTCTGGGAACATGAGGGCAATCGAGCTGTACGCTGGCAAGAGTGGAAGCTGGTCAGCAAGCATCCTGGCAACTGGGAGCTCTACAACATCAATGAAGACCGCACAGAACTGAACAACCTATTCAATCAGAGTCAAGACTGTGCACAGAATTTTATCCGTCAATATGATGAATGGGCAGCGCGGTGCGAAGTGCGCCCCTGGCCACTCAGTTAATAGAGATTACACCATCCGTTTCATCAACTATGAGTAACATCCAAATCACCAATTTACAACCAGAGCATGCGGCACCCCTACGCGATCTGCAGCTCATCTGCTTTCCAACAACCGCGCCCGATGAGCTGTTCCATCCCGTCGACCTGCTTGACTACGCGAAGACATTCCCAAAGGGAAACTTTGTTGCGTTGGACGGTGACCGGGTTGTCGGCTTGGGTGCAGGGGGGTATTACGAGGTTGATTTCGATCATTTGGACGAGTCGATGCGCGCCCCCATGAAGGCACCCATCAGCCAATGGCATGACCCTGAGGCAAGCTGGTATTATGGCACCGATATCAGCGTACACCCTGACTACCGAGGCCACGGGATCGGCTCCAAACTCTATGCGGCCCGCAAAGCCGTTGTCCAACACGATCAGAAGCGCGGCATCATTGCGGGTGGCTTCTTGCCCGGTTTTGCCAAGCACAAGATGTCCATGACTTTACTTTCTGGTAAAGGCTTGAGTGACAAAGGGCAAACCGAAAGGGGCGGAAAAAAGAATCCACCCTGAAAAAACGGGATAAAATGTAAAAATAGTGCTCGGCTAGTTTAAGCAGCGGCATTGAGGCGGCGATGAGCGAGAACGCCTTTAGGGAAATGGTGTGAAACCGAGGCCTTTTTCCGAAAGTCAGGGTCGAGTTGGTCAGGAGTTGGAAAAAGAGCACTCGAGAGAACACGGCGCAGCCTGCCGGGAGTGGATTGAGGCTCTCGATCCCAGTAGCCAGTCGGTATGGGAGGAAGAGAAGCGGCTAAATGGGAAAGAAGATTGCCAGCAAGCAGCCCCAGTTCAGGTAAGCGGAAACAAGCCTCATCGGCATGAACAAATTGACGATGTAAGCCAATCATCTGCTTGGAAGCCAAGGGGGGGAGGTTCAACAGGCCAGCGTTCCAGGTAGACAAGATAAATGGTTTCAGGCTGCAAAGTCATAACGGTCGCCAAAACCAAAGGTGTGTTGTAGGCCGGATCCTGAATGACGTAAATCGAGTAGGTACGGTTGGCTGTATCCACCTTGGTTGTTCTGGGGACGAGATTGTGCCATGCTTGATAGCAAATCAGGCGACCACTATAGAGAAAGCGACCAGACGAGTCCGGAGTTGTAGCCTCGAGTCGCTTTCCCTTATAGCTGCGAGAGAGCGGACGCACAATATCACCATATTCAGGTGGTCTGCCTTTTTTCTTTGCGTTTGGGGAACTCATTGCGGCGCACTGTGCAGTTAATGGCTTCCCGCAGGACAAATCGGTCTATGCCGCTTTCTAGCATTTCTCTGATTGTAAACCCGGCATCGACCACCGCCACTTCGTCTGACTCCAGTGATTTCTTCGTCTCTGTCAGCAGCTTTTTCCGAAACTCACTTTCCTTTGTTCCAACCGTGCATCTCATGATTGCCTTGAGCAGTGGCACTCGCTTCCCGCCTATCTCCCCCGAGCTTATCATCACTCCAAAGATGAGCGCGGGCAATGCCCGACGAGCCGTTGAGTTATAGAGTCGGTTCACTTTCCCTTGCAGCTTCGGTCGCCAGAACCCTGTGATATCTATGCTTTTCACTCGGTACCCTTCTAACTTTTTTGCCTCCCATTCCCCTTTCCACTTCTTCTTGCCACGACCCCAGCAGACTTGTGATATCCCATGATCCATATCGAAAGCTCCACCAGCTTCGCCGGAGCTCCTCATCTTCAAACCCGCTTTCTTTCAATGCGCTATGGATTGCTCCTCGACTTTTCAGAAACGACCCATTCAGCATTGCCCACATCAGACGCATTACATTTACGTTTGTTCCCATCGGCGTTACTTGCAATACATTCATCAGTACTGCTATAGTTATTTCTGGCGCGGTTAGCATTCCTTCCTCCTTTTTGGTTTCTCTACCTTTAGGATGAACTGCTAACCGCTTTTTTGTCACATTTCTCACCTCATCTCTTTTCTTTTACCAGAAAGTAAAGCATGACGATTCATGAATATGTAGATCAAGTTGTTGCAGGAGAACTCTACGATCCCACCTTGAGCTTCCAACTGCATCACGGTTTTCAGGTGCATGGCTTGATCGAGAATTACATGAGCGTTGCTGCGTCAGACGGGTGGGCGAGTCTGATTATTTGGGAGAATGAAGGATGAATGTCATTCTCCGCGGCTTAACTTATCTTCAACCTTATTTGCGCCTGGCTATTGGCGCTTTGCTCTCCATGCTCATCGTCACGGCGGCCAATCTCTATGCCCCACAGTTGGTGCGCCAGCTGATTGACAACGGCATTGAAGCAGGCAGTTGGAACGGGATCTTGATTGCCACGGGCGGCTTATTGCTCGTGGCGGTTGTACGCGGGGTTTTTAGCTTCATCAATGCCTATTGGTCCGAGACTTCCTCGCAAGGCATTGCATACGATCTGCGTAACGAGATCTATGCCAAGTTGGAGACGCTTTCCTTCTCGTATCATGACACCCATCGCACGGGTCAACTGATGACGCGGGCAACCTCGGACGTGGAAGGTGTGAGGACTTTCTTCGCCCAGGGGATCTTGCAACTCGTCTCGGCGCTTCTTACCTTTATTGGCAGCATCTCGATTCTCTTTACGACCGATTGGCGACTTGCCTTGGCCTCTCTGGCCACAATCCCTCTCATCATCGTGCTTTTTGTTCTGCTCTTCTCGCGTATGGGACCACTCTTTGGGAATGTGCAGCGCAATTTGGGCATCTTGAACAACATTTTGCAGGAGGGCATCGCCGGGGTACGCGTTGTCAAAACCTTTGCCGCTGAGCCGCGCGAGTTGATACGATATACCGACCAGAATGAGACGCTCTATGAGCAGAATCTGGCTGTTATACGCATGTTCTCTCTCGGGTTTCCGACTGTCTTTTTTCTGGCCAATCTCGGCACGCTGATCGTCATCTGGTTCGGTGGCAACCTGGTCATTTCGCAAGAGCTGTCGCTGGGAACGTTGATTGCCTTCAACAGTTATTTAGCCTTTCTCCTTCAGCCTATCTTCCAACTTGGCTTTCTCTCCCAACAGTTGGCGCGCGCCAATGCATCGGGCAAGCGACTGTTCGAAGTCATTGATGCCGAGAACGAGATCGAGAGTCCCCCCAATCCCGTTACATTTTCACCCGACGCGCCAGCCAAGGTGACGTTCGAGAATGTCCACTTTTCCTACACAGGCTCAGAAAAAGAAATATTGCGCGATTTCATTTGAGATTCAATCTGGAGAAACGGTGGCGCTCTTGGGTGCCACGGGAAGCGGTAAAAGCAGCATCGTCAATCTCATTCCCCGTTTCTATGAGGCGACTCAAGGGCGAGTCTTAATAGATGATACAGATGTGGGGGTGGTTCATTTTAGCTGGATAGATAGGTTTACACTTTTAGAAACAGAAAGAACGTTTATATTCTCTGATTTCGCCGGTTCTCAGAGAGAAAACGGTCTCATATAGATTTTTGTCTATATATCAAAAGTGTAAACCTAATTTTGAACCACCCCCAGATGTGCGCAGCTTTGACTTGGACGAATTGCGCTATCGCATTGGTGTTGTGCTTCAATCAGTCTCGCTCGTCAGTGAATCAATTAAAGACAACATCCGCTATGGCAAGCCAGAAGCCTCCGACGAAGAGGTCATCCACGCGGCCAAATTAGCCCAGGCACATGACTTCATCATGGATCAACCCGATGGGTATGAAACAATGTTGGGCGAACAGGGAGGTGGTTTGAGCGGTGGGCAGCGTCAACGGATTGCCATTGTGCGCGTGCTGCTGGTTCATCCACGGATTCTCATTTTCGATGATTCAATGAGTGCAGTCGATGCGGAAACCGAGCAAAAATTGCAGGACGCACTGGACCCATACCTAGACCACCACACAGCGTTCATCATTGCCCAACGAATCTCGACCGTTCGCAACGCAGACAAGATTCTTGTGATCGATGATGGGCGCGTTGCGGCACAAGGCACGCACGACGAACTGATGCATGACAGTCCGATTTATGCGGAGATTGTGCATTCGCAGTTGAATGAAGGCTGAGGCCGAGGAAGAAGGGGTCGCTGAACTTGTAGAACAAACAGCTTGTTTGTTCAAGATCGTCTACGAAAATGGCTGTTTGTATCGTGAGTCGTTTGTACATAGTCAGGTGGACAACAAATTTGAATCCGCTGCTTGGAATGGGACTGGTAGACATTGCTTGCGCAAACTGGCAGTTTACGCTACAGATAGTTGAGTTAAGATTTGTAAATGGACAACCAAACACCTAAACGAACCCGTTCTGATCTCTATGTGTTGCGCCAATTGCTTGCTTATTGGCGTGGCGAGGAACAGTTGCTGATTTCTATCTTAGGGATGCTCATTCTCTATGCAGTCAGTCAAGCCCTGGCGCCGGCCCTAATTGGCCGGGCAGTCGATCAATATATCAGTGTTGGTAACCGTGGTGGTTTGACCCAGACCATGCTGTTTTTATTGGGCACCTATCTACTCGGCTACATAGGTTTTATGGGTCAGATTCGGTTCCTGGGCACGCTGTCACAGCGCTTGCTCAAACGGTTGCGCGCCGACATCTTTGCGCATGTACAGCGTCTGTCGCTCAGTTACTTTTATAAGCATGGCGCTGGTGATCTAATGAGTCGGCTCGTGAATGACACAGATGCCATCGGGACTCTCTTCTCGCAATCACTGATGCAGTCGTTGGGCTCGCTTTTTGGTCTCATTGGTGTCTTGATTGCCATGTTTACACTGAATGTGGAGCTCTCTCTGGTCACGGTTCTCGTGTTGCCGATCATGGTGGCGACAACGGCCTACTTTTCGCGTCGTTCACGCGTGGCTTACCGCGAGACGCGCCGCGCCTTGGGACAACTCTCCGCCGATTTAGAGGAAGATCTGACCAATGTGCGTGAAGCTCAATCCTTTGCCCGTACGGCCATCAACATCGAACACTTTGCGCTGGATAATGCGGCCAATCGGGATGCCAATATTTATGCAGCCAGCATTACGGCAGCTTTTTCGCCAACAATGGATGTCCTCTCGACGCTGGCGACTGTTTTGGTTGCCGGCTACGGCGGCTGGTTGGCTTTCAACGACCAAGTGACCGTTGGCGTGGTTGTGGCCTTTTTGACCTATGCCCAGCAATTTTTCCGTCCGGTGCAGATGCTCTCCAATCTCTATACCCAGATGCAATCAGCCTTTGCAGCCAGCGAGCGGGTCTTTGAGTTGCTCGAGACAGAACCAGAGATTGTGGACAAGAGTGACGCGCAGGAAATGCCTAAGATTGATGGGCATGTACAGTTTGACGATGTGGTCTTTGGCTACGATGATAGCCAGGTGATTCTCAACGGTGTTTCGCTGCAAGCTGCGCCCGGCGAGACCATTGCTCTCGTCGGTGAAACTGGTTCGGGCAAAAGCACGGTGGTTAACCTAATCGGCCGCTTCTACGACGTGATGGCTGGGCGCGTCTTGGTGGATGGGTATGATGTACGTGATGTGACGCAAGCAAGTTTGCGCACCCAGATGGGCGAAGTGCCCCAGAACAGTTTTCTCTTTGCCGACACGATTGCGAATAACATCCGTTATGGCAAACCCGATGCCAGCATAGATGATATAATGGCTGCGGCAACTGTGGCGCGTGCCCACAACTTTATCATGGAGCTAGAAGATGGCTACGAGGCAAAGTTGAGTGCAGAGGGAGGATCGCTCAGTCAGGGTCAGCGCCAATTGCTCTGCATTGCCCGCGCCATTCTCGCAGATCCGCAGCTGCTGATTCTGGACGAGGCCACATCCAATATCGATACGCGGACGGAACGGCTGGTTCAAGCGGCAATCGACGAATTACTGCAGAACCGCACCGCCTTCGTGATTGCCCATCGCTTATCAACAATTCGACATGCTGACCGCATTATTGTGATTGGTGATAGCGGAGACGATGGAAGTGGCATCATTGAACAGGGGTCGCATGATGAATTAATGGCCCATGGCGGAGTCTATGCATCACTGATAGAAGCACAGCAGGTTTCGGTTCAATTAACTCCTTAATAGGCTGTAGGAGAAATTTAAAAAGGGAGATTTAGCACACAGATTCATGCAGATTCTCTCAGATCTGTCCTAAAATCGGGTCAAAATCTGCGTTTATCTGTGTAATCTGAGGGGGTGGTTCAGAATTAGGTTTACACTTTTGATACATAGACAAAAATCTATATGAGGTCATTTTCTGCCTGAGCATGGCTCAAAGTAGAAAATATAAACATCTTTTCTCTTTGCAAAAATGTAAACCTAATTGTCCGCCTAAAATGAACCACCCCGTCGAATTCATTCGATGCTGTCAACTCGAACATCAACACAGATGGATCATATATGTCACCAGAGACTGCGTGCTTTAAGGTGTACTGAGACTTATTGAAGTGTATTTATCGTAAGGATTCTACTATGTTAACTCGCTTGATCGTCCAGCGCTACAAAAGCCTATATGACGTGGCTCTTGATTTGGAGCCGCTAACGGTTTTTATTGGGCCAAACGGTTCTGGAAAATCAAATATTTGTGAGGCTATTGTCATGTTGTCCCATCGCTCTGGGCTATCAAGCTCGATAAGAACTGCCATTCAAAATAACGAGCCTCAGTAGATCCAAATTTCAGGTTTTGAGAGAGAATTCTGGCTAAACAGTTGACATAAATACAAATTTGCTGGTCGATATCTAGTTTTTGCGTTAGATTTGGGCGATTTTCAGATATGAAATAGGTTGTTTTCTGTAACCGAAATCTGAATAAATGACTCCAAAATCCCTGCAATCTCGACTGAAAATAGCCAAAAACGCCAAATTTGGATCTACTGAGCCTGCAAAGATTAGTCTATATATAAAGGATATTAACAGCATACTTTCTTTGCTTAATAGTGATCAGAAAGCCGAGAGCAAATTTTGGCGAAGTTCAAACGTTCAACGCACAATTGATTTTGAACTTACTGGTGAATTTGAAAAGGCTAAGCTCTTCAACTTTGTGCCGACTGCTATAGCACAATCATCCCACAAAGAGATTCAGCCGTCAGGTGAAGGGATCGCAAATTTGCTCGCGCGAATTCTGTTTGATAACCGCGATTTCTTTATCGAATTGGAGGAGCGTTTTATCAAATTGGTTCCGAATATTTCGCGTATCGCTCTCGATCAAGACACGAATCGCCAGAATCTACTTCGACTTGTTGATCGCCATTCCGGTTATGAGATTCCAGCATCAGATGTTTCAGATGGGTCGTTAAGACTGTTAGCTTTCCTGGCCGCACTCTACGACAAAGATTCACCCGACATAATCTGTTTTGAGGAACCAGAAAATGGGGTTCATCCTTGGCTGCTGAATAAAATCATGGAGCTGTTAACTCTAGTTTCGCAAGAAGGGGTTCGAGGCAAACCGATTCAGGTTTTGGTCACAACACACTCACCCATTCTGCTTAATTATGTGCAACCCGAACAAATTCGAGCCGTTGAATTAGATAATGAGGGCAAGACCCAAGTTCGACCACTGCCAACAGATACCGTCCGGTTTCAAAAAGCCATGGAGGCCTATGATGGTGAACTCGGCGAACTGTGGTTTACGAATCTGTTCGGAGGGAATCCTGCATGAGCCGGGCATTACGCATAGGTTTACTGGCTGAAGGGGAAGCAGAATTGGGACGTAGTGTTCCCTACTTAACTCCTCAAGATGGTGGGAAAGTAATCGAGCAATCAGAAGAGGGTGCATTGCACACTATAATACGCCGTGAACTCAATGAGGCAGGAATATCTAACTGTGTGTTTGTCCATCGTCACCCCTCTATTAAGGAACGGGTTAAAGGACAAGTGCGGGTGGGGCACTCCATCTTAAATCTCAAATATTTATCACAGGTTGTAATTGCGTGGAAACCACATGAAGTCGACATGATTGTTATCGTCGTCGACTCTGACGACGAATTACATCGAAGGCAAATCAATCTTCGTAAAGCAATGGAAGTAATTCATGACTATCATCTTGATCCACTCGGGAATACTATCACAGAACAGAGTTCAAGTGGCTTAGCCATCAAGAATTTAGAAACCTGGTTACTGTCGGATAGCAACGCAATCCAAATTTTGTTGCAAATTTCCTGGGGTGGTTCATTTTAGCTGGATAGATAGGTTTACACTTTTAGAAACAGAAAGAACGTTTATATTCTCTGATTTCGCCGGTTCTCAGAGAGAAAACGGTCTCATATAGATTTTTGTCTATATATCAAAAGTGTAAACCTAATTTTGAACCACCCCAATTTCCTTGCCAGAAACTCTCCCGGAATTATTGGAGGATTTGCCTGCCGATCCAATCAATGAGCTTCACGCAAAAATGTTGCTTGATGATGCCATTAGCAGATCAACAATCTTTGATGATTTAACTGCGAATAGACGTGAACTACAGATTCGTTGGGAATTAGCCAAAAAAATTGATTTATCCAAGATCAAAGGCGGTGCCCGGAAGGGTACGGAGCATTTGCGAAAGACCTGGTACTAGCGGCACAGATTACACACCAACGCACTTCTCTCCAACTAACGGATTAGTGTTTCATTGAAAGATAAAGGGCCGTGGGAGAGGAAAATGTCTAGCCAAACAGAATGGGAAAACTACATTCCTTCACAGCGGCAGCAAGAGCTGGTTGACACACTGATTGCTTTGCTGCAAGAGTGCGATCGTGTTGGCCTGTTTGTTTCTGTCTTTGGTGGCTACGGCTTGGACGCACTTTATGGAAAATTGACGCGGGATCATGGCGATTTTGATCTGATTGTCGAGACCCAGATGGAAGATCAATTTGTTGAAATATTGGAACGACACGGATATGTGTATAGCGAAGAGTTAAGCGAACCAGGACGAAAGGCATGCTATCTATCTGAAAATCTGGGCGGTTTTAAGCTGGAGTATGTCACGCTTGATGAAAATAAGTTAATGTTTTTCCAACAACAGTTTGGCATAGAACTAGAGATGGCCCAGATTTTTCCCTTTGAACCCAATGGACAGTTGCTTGGATTTGATATGCGTGTGCCGACTATTGAGATTGTGCAAATTGTGGGGCGAATTCAGGCACAGACTGGTGCCGCACGTGGCTGGGGCGAGTTTCAACATCAAGAGCATCAAGAGGCTTTAGTCGATTACCTGAAGGCGAAATAAACTATACATGCTTACCTCCAAAGTTTGCTGAGTACGAGGAAGAGAGCGCGTTCTGCAAGCCAAGAAATGGATGTGCTACCGAAAGGTGGCATTCAATCGCTTTCTCTTTTTCACGCTTTTTTAGAGTCCAACCACCCCTAATAGGGAGCCGAAAAATAGATTTGCCAACCTCTGTACATTATGCTACGATCATTTTACTGGCAAGTGACAACATGCGATTTGGCTCCCCCAATTGTGTATCCATATTAAGTCATGCAGCTTTTCTGGATGTGATCAAGCACCAGAATGTTGTTGGGTTTTGCCAGCTTTTATTCAATCACCCAAACACTGGTTTTGCCAGCAGAAAGCCGTAGAGAATAGGCAGGCATGACGTATTAGCTTGCTACATATTTCAACTGATAGTGGTTGTCTGAGGAATTGTGTGGTTTTCAGTTGGCTTGTTGGTTAGATAGTTGGTGAACAAACGAGCAAACCAACAAACTATCCAACGTTTACCCTACAAAACCTCAAAGAGCCCCAATAGTTTGCCTCCGTGTGTTCCCTCAATTTGTAAACTTCAACTGTTCTAAGGAGGAGATTCGATGAGTAAGATGACCAATCAACTTTCGCGACGTGATTTTTTGAAGGTAACGAGCAGCACGGCGGCCATTATGGCTTTGGCTGCTTGTGCACCTGCATCAGTTCCGTCTTCAGATGGAGACAGCGGAGCAATGGAAGTCCCAGAAGTATATCTCTGGTCTAACATGATTGCGCTGACTCGACCCGAAGGCAGCGACCCGGCCAAATATGAAGCAGTTCAGAATCACATCGGCTAAACCAAAAAAATAATTATACGCGAACGAGAGAATGGAGAGGGGGAATAAGGACAAACCATTTTTCTAAACCAGGTAAACGTTGGAAGCGTTGTGCCAAACGGTCCATCTCTTTCTGAGTGAGTTTGACGCCGGTCTCATAAAGAGTGGAATTCAGGTGAACGAAGGGTTGTAGTTGGTTAAAGCGAAAAGAACGGGCAAAATTGAGAACGGTCTCAAGAGAATCGAGAAGAGAACCGTTCCAGTGTTTTTCAAGATGGCCCCAAACCCGTTCGATGGGGTTGTATTTACTGTGATAAGGAGGGTAGCAGGCGAGCTGAATAGAGAGACGATAGTGCTCAACAAACTGAGTGAGACGATACATAAACTGAGTCCGACGGGTATGATTTTCGGGACCATTGTCCTGATTGATCACGAGGGTCTTGACGTGAGGAAAGTGTTCACGTACGCTTTCCCAAAAATCAATCAGGCAGTCGACAATAAAGTCACTAGTCACTTTCGACTGAGTCAAGTAAAGAAAGAGTTCCTTGGTTGAAGGGAGGTAAATGCCAAAAGGGTGACTTTCTCGGTCTTCTTATCTTGAAAGTCATGATCGAGCGCTTTGACAACCACTCGACTTATCCCTTCTCTCGAGAAACGGTCAAGTAAAATCGTCGCTTTGGCATCCCAGAGAGGCGCAGAACCGTCTCGTCTGCATCCGCTTCTTGATTGATCTGATGAATTCTATCAAAGATCGCATCGGTCTCTGGGATCTTTTTCACTGGTTGACTTTTTTTGACCCGGTTTGAGCCATAGCCTAACTCATTGAGCTTCAAGCGGATGGCCTCTTCGCCAGGCAATTCCTCATCTGTGTATCCTTTCTGCTCGATGAGCTGGGTACGCATTTCGGCGGCGGTTAGTCGAGTGTACAATTGGGGGGGTCGAAAGGTGGGATCGGTCTGGCTGAATTGATCGGCGATTTCAACCATATCGGCCAGTAAAGTGGGGATATGGTCTTCGGCTTTTTTGCGACCACGTCGGTGGCTTTGGTCGACATAACAGAAGCCGCCTTCTAGTTCTTCCAGGGCTTTGGCTATCGTCGCCCGATTCCAGCCCAACTCTCGTTCTGCTTTCGTCGGACTCCCTTCGCATATCGTTTTGACCGTTTGGGCCATGAAGTGCCTTCTTTCGTATCCACTTAACATGGCCTTCGTCTCTTTCAAGACTTCAACCATTTCTGGC
Organism: Chloroflexi bacterium TSY; assembly: GCA_019217005.1. The sequence goes on along the minus strand of JAHBNG010000061.1, from coordinate 32,713 downwards.
GAGATTGTCATTTTTGCTCCTTTTGGAGAGCTAGTTTAACACCTTCTCGCGGGGGTGGTTCAAAATTAGGTTTACACTTTTGATATATAGACAAAAATCTATATGAGACCGTTTTCTCTCTGAGAACCGGCGAAATCAGAGAATATAAACGTTCTTTCTGTTTCTAAAAGTGTAAACCTATCTATCCAGCTAAAATGAACCACCCCTTCTCGCGTATATTTTATTTTTTGGATTGGCCTTACACCGATCGCCCTACATATTTGAACCGGAAGATGTTTTGCTGAACAGCCAGTCGAAGCGCATTCGCAATATGGTCGCCGGACTCAACAAATTAGGCCAACGAGCCCATACACTCACCGCTATGCGCTACGGAATAGAACAATGAAGGACAGGATGGGCTCGCTTTTCACTCTTTTAATCTTGTCCATCCTGTCAATCTGTGGATCATTATTTTTGGGAATCTCTTTACTCAATCTTCGCCCAAGGTTTCGAATCCGTATATCCTTCTTCTGCATATGGATCCTCACCCCGAATCGGAATGACGCCACGATAATTTCGTTGCCCACCCCAAGTCAACCAAGTAGTGGATGAACAGTAATGCATCGTCAAAGCGGGACGATAGCGATTGCTGTGATTCTTTTTGGAGCTGTGTAACAGATAGCCCGAGAAGAAGAGTACACTACCCGCATTCATCTCAATAGGAATTGCTCCGCTGTCGTCAAAGCCGCGAGCGATGGTCATGCTATCGACATCAGGTTCGTTGTGTTCATAGCGCTCATAGATAATGCCCGATTTGTGACTCTCCGGCACAATCCAAAGACAACCATTCTCGATGGTGGCATCCGATAGGGGAATCCAGACGCCGGTTAGTGAACGATCTCGTGTCGGGATAGGGTGTTCATCTTGATGCCAGGGGCTGCCATTCCCCTTAGGCTTTTTGGTCACGCTCATTGTCTGCATACATTTATAGGCCCCATTCCAAAAGGGGACATATACACCAACAACCACGTCCAGGACACGGCGAATGCCGGGATGAGTGATGTATTTGCGAATAGTTTCACTGTAGTTATGGGGTTGACCAATGTACATATATCGCCCCAAAAGCGTTTCATCAGTCCATTCCTCATTCTCATTGATTGATTCAATCGCTTCACAAAGGTAGTCGCCTCGATTGATTTTGATCAGCTCAGTGCGAAGTTCATTTCGTTCTTCATCCGTTACGACATCATTGACCAACGCAAAGCCATTTTCAAAATAAGACAAGCGTAGCTCTTCGTCTTCGAGGGCATTGAGCTGAAATTGTTGAATACTTTCCATTCTGTTCTTCATTCCTTCATTAGGCGTTTAAGAATTTTATTGAGGCGCCACTTAAAATTCGAACTACACAACAACATCGGAGTGCGTACCGCAAAGTGTGTAAATGAACACTGCTCAGTCAGAGAACCGCTGCATTTCCGCACTTTGGGACACACTCCCAGACGTTCGCGATGAAATGTCTCGAGAGGCTCTAATACTCTACAGAATAGTATATGACGAACTGCGTGTCAAAATGCAAGATTGTATGGCGCAATTTATGTTGTTTCGCTGATTCTGACAACGTACTACACGACAGAAGCTTACAATCTTTCAGTTTGACGGCGTATCCCAAAGTGTGTAAACGGAGACCACTTAGTGCTTATCCGAAAGTTCTGTGACAATGCGTTCTTACCCGAGAAGCTGGTCGGACTCACAACCACTTTTCGGATAGGTTCTTAGTCAGAGATCTTACTCTATCTACATACTTTGGGATATATGCTTTTCAGTGTGCAGTCGAATACAGTTCTGGGGATCTAACTATGTGTGAAGAAATGGGTTGAGGGAGGTGGTCATTCCCTGTGGATGATCTACACTCAAAAATAAGGCGACTCCACGAGTGACTCTACTGCCGCGAGGATTGTAGCAGCAGTGGCTCCTTTTAGCAACGTGACATCGGTGCCAGCATTGTGAACTTCTTGATATTCAACCTCGCTGTTGACAAGTGCAAGATAGCGACTATCGGAATCCTTCTTTTTTAGTGCTCGAAACATTGCAAGTAATTCCTGATACGTAGCCTTTTCCTCTTCTGTTGCGCAATGCAGACAAAGGCGCCCGTTCGATTGATCATCGCGCGGCGGGTAATTTAAGAGTACGATCGATAGCTTTCCTTGCGTAAAGAGATCGAGCGCAGTCGCAAGATCGTCTGCCTCGTATATACTCTCAATCTTTGGAACTGTTTTTAGCAAGAGCTGAAGACTTTTACGTAGTTTGCCTCGATTGCTGATAATCAAGGCACTGGTCGGCTCTTGTGGATTCTCTTCTTTTGTACCACTCATTGCTAGAATGTTCATCAGCTATATGATTTAACTTTGGCGAAAGTTAGATATCTCAGTTTTTCCGGTAGACGAACCTTCGCCAGACTTCACAATATCCGCAACCTTTGTACGTGTTGTCAGTATACGTTGAGTCCACTTAAATCACATCGGAAGAAGACCACGGCAACTGCCCCCATTATTAACCAAAAAAAAGACCGCTCTGAGAGCGGTCTTGCTTACAACTTATAGGTAATTTTACTTATAACCACATTATTTAAACTGCGGACAAATGTCTCTCGACAGAAAACTGTCCGATTACCCAACGTTTAAATGGTGTCTCTACTGGCCTTCCTATCATCAGTAGACCGCGATCGTGTCATTCTCGGGCAAAGCAAAGGCTTGTCCTGAGCGACGCCAAAGGAATCTAACGATTGCGGTCTACTGATTATACTGGGTTTGGGGTCAGTGTCGCCAATCCCTCGCGTAACGCATAGAGGGCTGCCTGCGTACGATTTGCCAGATGTAGTTTGCTCAAAATGCTACTAATATGATTGCCGACCGTGCGTTCCCCGATGACCAACGCTTCAGAAATCTCATGATTGGTTAACCCTTGAGCAACAAGCTTTAGTACTTCCACCTCTCGTTCCGTCAGGGGATCTTCGGTTGGTGGAAGATTGGATGGTCGATTTAACTCGCGTATGACTTTGAGGGCTACCGAGGAGTCGAGAGACGATTTGCCTTCATAGACATCATAAATAGCTTGCAGCAGCTGATCTGGGGTTGCATCTTTTAATAGGTATCCCAATGCACCTGCTTTGATCGCGGGGAAAATTTTGTCATCTTCCGCAAAACTTGTCAACACTAATATACGGGCCTCTGGATCTTCTTGCTTGATCTGATTGATTGCACCAAGCCCGTCTTGGCGTGGCATCACCATATCCAGCAAGATGACGTCCGGTTTCAGTGCACGCGTTTTGAGAACCGCCTCAATTCCGTCCTCTGCTTCGCCAACGACTTCTAGATCTGGCTCACTCATAATCAATGTACGTAGACCTTTGCGAACAATCGCATGGTCATCCGAGATAAGGAGTCGAATTTTTTTTGACATAAGAAAAATGCCTCAATTTGGATTTATGGTTAGTTTTTTGGGGATTTCCACACAGATTTTCGTGCCCTCGCCGGGTGCAGTGGCAACATTAAACGCCCCCCGTAACTTCTTGGAACGTTCCTTCATATTGGCTAACCCCATGCCTCCACCGTTCTGAATTTGTCCATAATCGAACCCTCTGCCATTATCCGCAATCTCTAGCTCGACATGCTCAGGATGTTCGTTTAGGCTAATAGTGACCGATGTAGCAGATGCATGTTTGAGTGTATTGTTCAAAGCTTCTTGAGCAATACGATAGATATCTTCTTCGATATGGCCAGGCAATTCTAGCGATTCAGGAACCAAAATGCGTGTCTCAACACCGGAGCGTTTTTCAACCGCGCTCAATCGTTGCTGAAGCGCACTCAACAAGCCATCCCGCTCAAGATCGGGGGGTCGCAACTCATAGACTAAAAGACGCATTTCCTTTAACGCTTGCTGACCCAACTCGCCCAATTCTGTCAGCGCATCCCCCGGATCCTCAAGTTGACCAGCGGCCGCAAGTCGCCGCCAACCTTCGGCCAACAGCGTCAAACTATAAAGCGATTGGGTCACCGAATCATGAAGCTCGCGCGCCAAACGCCCTCGCTCTTCCATCGCAGCCAACTGCTGCGCTTGTTCATAGAGCATCGCATTGTCGACGGCTACGCCAACTTGATGCCCAATCGCCGTCAACAGATCGATCTCTTGTTGTGTGAATGCGCGATATGCATATGTAACAGCAAAGAGTGTCCCCAATACCCGATCCTTAGACCGCAAAGGCACGGATATAAGTGAGCGAAGCTTTTCCTGTTTGACCGACATAAAAGGAACTCGTGGATCTCTTGAAACATCGTCCACCACGATTGCTTGGTTCGATTCCACAACCCGTCCAGAGATGCCTTCTCCAATATGCAAAGTGGCAATGCTTTCGACAAGACTAGCATTTAGCCCAACATGCGAAGCAATTGCCAAAGTAGCAGACTTTTCAGAAAGCAGATAAATTCCGCCAGCTTCAACACCCATCACCGCAAGGGATTCGCTGAGGGCGGCATCTAGTGTCTGATCAAGTGCCAGCGAACGACTGACAGCTTCAGCCACTGTGTTCAGCGCTTCTAGCTCACGTGTTCGTTCCTGCACCCTTTGCTCAAGTTGGGTGTAACTTTCCTGTAGTTTCGTCGCCATCTGGTTGAATTGTGTGGCCAGCGTTTCAATTTCATCACCAGTTGGCGTGATGTAGGTCCGACTAAAATTGCCTTCCGCAATTTTGTCGGCTGCTGCAATCAGTTCGGTCAAGGGATTTGTGATACGCCGAACGCCAATGGTCATAACAAGCCCCGGTATCACCAATCCAAGAATGAGCAAAGCAACCAGAAATTGCTGATATCCCTGGCTTTTCCCAATGAGTGAGGCCCACTTTTCCTCAATAATCAGTCCCCAGTTTGTACCGGGAACTGGCGCATATCCAGCCACAATGCTGTAATTGTGAATGTTCCGTGCATGTTGCGCGCCAACTCCCCCATCAAGCACTTTTTGGACCACATCCTGCTCAAGCGGGCTGATTCCAACCTGGTTTACGTCTGTGTGATAGATCACACGTCCGTTTCCATCCACCAGATAGGCACCACTTTTTTGACCAATCCGCAAGCGGACAAGATCGCCGTAAAAGGTGCTCACTTCGGTGGCACCAACTTGAAACATCCCCACGAGAGCGCCAACGAATTCACTTTGCGGACCGATGACGGGCACCGCCACAGCAATCGCATTTTTGCCGTCGATTCCATCGGTCACGATGTCTGAGTAGACAACATGAGAAGTGCGGAGCAATTGCCGAAAGTAGGTACGGTCCGACCAGTTGCTGCCGATGAGTTCGGATCTCTCTGGTTCGGCGGCGACGACTTGACCAAAGGTGTTGAGCAAAATGACACCACCATCAAAGAGCGAAAGACGATTGCGGACGCGTTGGAGGGTTTCTCGTTGCATTGTTGGATCTCCACTGTAGATCCCCGCGCGTCTTGCAATAATGTCCAGTCGGTCCGTGTAGTCTTCGATGGCTGTGGCTAGTTGGCTAGCTGAAAGTCGGGTCAACTCCTGATTCCGTTCCATGACCAAATCTGACGTGACGCGCTGATACGCAACAATATTGACAAGCGCCACCAAGCTCAGAATAATGGCGGTTGGGACAAATGACCATAAAACAATTTTTTTACGCAATCCCCAGCCTTTTCCCCTCGGTCTATCAATGCCATCTGCAACGCGAAAAACCAAAGGTTTCTTCAACCGATCGTTGGTTGGTAAGTTCACTGCACGATGAAATGTGAACTGATCGTTCATGCGTGAGGTTTGCCCCCATTCAAACTGCAGACATCTGTCATCTGCTCTAACTGCATTTCTCCCCAGGTAAAGATCGAGTCCCAAGCTTCATAGACTTGGTGTTGAAGTTCCGCCATGTGGTCAGAGATTTCTATCGTAACAGAATAGCCCTGCAAATGACCGTCAGCAAAGGCTGCAATATTCACATCCTTGGTCTCTTCAAAGAACTCTTGTTGTATGTAACCAACCCAATCGTCAACGACTGAGGCGCGTGCAGGCTGAAGAAAGTTGGCGTGTGCCATTGCACGACCGTAATCTTGGCTAATGAGAAACTCCATGAGCTCCCAACTGGCTTCAGCATGTTGTGTTTCGGAATAAATGCCAAAGCCATCTGTCGTGGCAAGCGTGACGCGTTGTTTAGGGCCTACCGGAAAAGGTGCAACACCAACATTAAATTTGGACCCTGTGAGAATGTCTTTGAGCGCCCAAGAGCCTTCTTCAACCATCGCAATGCGTTCATCAATGAACGCATTGCGCAGAGTCATGTTTTGCACATCGGGGAATGTCGCCATAACCTGATCATCCCACATGCGGGCACGAATCCATTCCAACGCTTCCAGCGTGTTACTGCTTGTTAGATGACAGGTGGCAGGATCTCCTGGATCAACTAAATGACCGCCAAAGCCATTTACATGTATTTGCAAACGATCCCATGAAATGTCCGTCATACTACCCCACAGATCGATCTCGCCATCACCATCCCGGTCGTGGGTCAATTGGTGCATTGCATCTAGATACTCATCATAGGTCCACTCATCATTCGGATATTCGACATCGTATTGGTCAAACAGATCTTTGTTGTAATAAAGCGCAAGCGCACCGTGATATTTGGGTAAACCAAACTGATGACCATCTTTCAAGAAGAACGATTGATATTGTGCCGTTGACCAATCATCAATGATGCTCTGATCCAGATGTGTCTCCACAAAGGAATTCAGATCGAGCGTATATCCGTTTTGAGCCCAGATTGGAAAAAATGTACAACAGCCCTGATAAACATCGGGTGCTGTACCTGCTTGCATTTCAGCCAACATCACCTCTGCAACATTATCCGGATCCGGTTTGTAGAAAACGCGAATGAATGGATGCTCATCATGAAATTGCTCCAACATTCGCTGTACCATTGGTGGAAACCATTCTGTTTGCCAATCTTGATAGACAAGCTGAACTGGTTCTTCAGTAGGCGCATTCGCGTCTCGCCCGGACGGAATCCTTGGAGGCGCGCAAGCATTGACCGAAACACCAATTCCTAAACCAACAGCCAACCCGCCAACGCCTTTCAAAAACGAACGGCGTGAGATGATATGGCGTGCTATTTGAGGTTCTGTTGTTCGAGTCTCTGGTGCGTTAGGTTCGGGTTGCAAACGGGCTCGTATCAACGTGTCAAGGGTTCGTTTCATGATTCTTGTGTGTGTTATTTGTGTGTCATATATGTATTATACATGAAATCTCATAATTTGTCATGTGCCAAAAGTCATGTCCATGAGTCAACATTATCATGATAGCAATATTAGAATGATAACCAATTGGAGGGGTATATGTCATGTATCAAAAGTAGTATATGGGGGTGTATTCGTACTGCAGTTGTAAGAGAACCTTACTTTTTCCAAACAATCCGTAGGTTAGAGAAAAAGTATGCTTCTCTGCTGGGCCTTGATATTGGTTATATCACTCAGTACGAATAAGAGGAGTAAGAAGTTTCACACATTTAAGAAATCAACTAGAATCTTAATAAAAATCAAAAAAGATCTTCATAGTTTGTAAAGTTTACTGTAAGGTTCTAATTGACTTATTTAGCATGCACCGCAATACAAGCTTGAATCTTCGCCGTGATCTCTGTCCCTACGTGATACTCTGGCTGATCGAAAAGGACTTGAACACTTTCTTGATCGGGTTGTAAAACGGGTCAATTGGTTTCACTCGCCATGTGTATCACAGGCCGAACGGCAAAGCTTGCCGCTTCGCGCGGACCCGAATCTCAATCTCATCAAGTGTGTCGTAATGTGTATATCATGCGATAATCTCTTGCCAATGGCTATAGAGCAAGAAATGACCCGCATCGGATACAAAGTTGATGGAAGAAACAGAAAACCGTCGTGCCAAATAATGTCCCATTGCAGCGGGTACATTCATATCCTGTTCTCCCTGCCAAAACGCAATTGGTATCTGAATGTCACACAAGTCAAAGCCCCAGGATTGGCAGACGACTCGGATATCATGGGTAATGCCTTGGCTACCCTGACGGTAAATTTCAGATGCATCTTGCAAAAAGGCTGCTTCCAACTGCGGCATTTGTTGAAATACCTGTCTATCGACTTCTGACAGGCTGCGCAGCAACTGTTTTATAATCATCTGCGGCTTACGGCGCACTAAGACAGCGGTCAGTTTCTGCATGGCAGATAGCATCCAGGGTGCTCGATTAGCGAGTATAGGCAAAAAACGCAGCCCAGGATTCATTCCATCTGTCACGCCCGGTGCGTCAAATGGGGCCAAGCTACTAACCAGTGTAACCTTGGTCAACCGTTCTGGAATCTTGTAGGCACAGACGGCAGCATATGGTCCGCCTTGGGAGGCGCCAAGTATGGCGAATGTGGATAGGTTCAGCGCATTGGTCAGATCGACCACATCATCGGGCCAATTGAGGAGTGTACGTCCAGGCTGAATATCCGACAGGCCAAAGCCCGGGCGCTCTACTGTGATCAATCGGACACCAGCTGTTCGAGTAATTTCATCCGGCGGACGTAAGTGACGGCTGGCGGCACCAATGAATGCCAGAGTAGGCGTGCCATCTGGGGCACCATATTCTGCGTAGCCAAGTTTGCGCCCATCTCGACAGGTGATGACGTTAGGCTCATGCATGGTTATATTCCTGTTGACATGTTGTTTGCGTTTCTTTCAACAAAATAACATCTGTTATTCTGTAGGAACTTTACTTTCTGGTAAAGGCTTGAGTGACAAAGGGCAAACCGAAAGGGGCGGAAAAAAGAATCCACCCTGAAAAAACGGGATAAAATGTAAAAATAGTGCTCGGCTAGTTTAAGCAGCGGCATTGAGGCGGCGATGAGCGAGAACGCCTTTAGGGAAATGGTGTGAAACCGAGGCCTTTTTCCGAAAGTCAGGGTCGAGTTGGTCGGGAGTTGGAAAAAGAGCACTCGAGAGAACACGGCGCAGCCTGCCGGGAGTGGCTTGAGGCTCTCGATCCCAGTAGCCAGTCGGTATGGGAGGAAGAGAAGCGGCTAAATGGGAAAGAAGATTGCCAGCCAGCAGCCCCAGTTCAGGTAAGCGGAAGCAAGCCTCATCGGCATGAACAAATTGACGATGTAAGCCAATCATCTGCTTGGAAGCCAAGGGGGGATGTTCAACAGGCCAGCGCTCCAGAGAAAAGATAAATGGTTTCAGCTTGTAAAGCCATGACGGTCGCCAGAACCAAAGGTGTGTGATAAGCAGGATCCTGAAAGACGTAAATCGAATAGGTGCGGTTGGCTGTATCCACCTTGGTTGTCCTGGGGACGAGATTGTGCCATGCTTGATAGCGAATCAGGCGACCACTATAGACAAATTGACCAAACGAGTCTGGAGTTGTGGCCTCGAGTCGCTTTCCCCTATAGCATCGAGAGCGGACGCACAATATCACCATATTCGGGTGGTCTGCCTTTTCCTTACGTTCGGGTAACTCATTGCGGCGCGCTGTGCAGTTAATCGCTTCCCGAAGGACAAATCGGTCGACGTCGCTTTCTAGCATTTCTCTGATTGTAAACCCGGCATCGACCACCGCCACTTCGTCTGACTCCAGTGATTTCTTCGTCTCTTTCAGCAGCTTTTCCGAAACTCACTTTCCTTTGTGCCTACCTCGCATCTCATGATTGCCTTGAGCAGTGGCACTCGTTTCCCGCCTATCTCCCCGAGCTTATCATCACTCCAAAGATGAGCGCGGGCAATGACGAGCCGTTGAGTTATAGAGTCGGTTCACTTTCCCTTGCAGCTTCGGTCGCCAGAACCCTGTGATATCTATGCTTTTCACTCGGTATCCTTCTAACTTTTTTGCCTCCCATTCCCTTTTCCACTTCTTCTTGCCACGATGAGCAGGCTTGCAATATCCCATGATCCATATCAGCTCCACCAGCTTCGCCGGGCTCCTCATCTTCAAACCCGCTTTCACTCAATCCACTATGGATTGCTCCTCGACTTTTCAGAAACGACCCATTCATCATCGCCCACATCAGACGCATTACATTTACGTTTGTTCCCACCGGCGTTACTTGCAATACATTCATCAGTACTGCTATAGTTATTTCTGGCGCGGTTAGCATTCCTTCCTCCTTTTTGGGTTCGCTACCTTTAGGATGAAACGCTAACCGCTTTTTGTCACATTTCTCACCTCATCTCTTTTCTTTTACCAGAAAGTAAAGTAGGAACCATAACATAGATATCCCAACCGCGAAGCAATCTGTTGGGTATAATCGGAGAGGGTTACATCAACTTCATCTCGCGTGCACGTGCCAAGGCATGAGTGCGGTTCTGAGCGTGGAGCTTGCCATAAATGTTGTTGATGTGCCGCTTGACTGTGCTGACGGCAATGATTAACTCATCTGCAATCTGTTGATTGGTGTGACCAGCGTCAATGAGATGGAGAACTTCGAATTCACGTGAGGAGAGTGGTTCAATCAAGGCCGTGTTACCATTGACAGGTGATTGAGGATGTTCATGAACTGCCTCCTCCGTATCAAAATGAGCAAGTAGTTCGAGCGCATAATCAACCATAAGACCACGCGAAATAGCTTGACGTAAAAGTTGACTTATGGGTTGGCCTTCATCAACATATAGGCGAATATATCTCTGAGACTTAGCCAAATCCAATGTTATCTCAAGATAGCGCAGTGCTTCCTCAAGACGATCTTGAACAAATTGTGATAGTGCCTGCAGCAGCGTGACTTCGAGGACAAATCCATTTAGCCCATTTGCTTGCGTCCAGACCAGCAATCTTGCTAGAAAATCGTCTGCCTCAGCATATACTTGTTGCACCAGCCGAATGCGCACCCAAGTCAAGTAAGGGAAGACCAGAATCGGTCGCAACTTGTCTGTGGTTGACGGGATAGACCAGCTGTCGGCCCAAGCCAGTGCTTTTCGTAGGTTTCCCTGCGTGAGCGACAGCCGCGCATCAATCGCTGCCAGACAGAGCCGAAACGCATCAGAGAACGGCAAGCCGAGTCGTTGCTGAGTCGCCTCACGCAGTATTTGTCGCGCGGCGCTCTCCTCACGACAGGCTTGCTTCAACATGATGAGTGGGAGTACCGTGTCCAACGGATTTTTGATGAAACCGTTTGTGTCACGCAATTCTGCCACTGTGGGGATGAGGAGGTCAGCGGCGAGCTCCAACTGATTCTGCTCATAGTGGATGCGTGCTAGCACACCTAATGCAATAATTGCAGTCGGTAACCTAGATCCATCGGGTCCTATTGCAAAATGAAGAGCCTGCTGTGCGGCCGCGGTTGCTGCCTCTAGATCACCTTGCATATAATATAAGTTCGCTCGATGGCTGTAGCAGTACGTGAGTCCAAGGGCGGTCTGCTCTTGCTTTGCCAACGCAGTTGCTTCTCTGAGAGACTGATCTGCTATTTGCGTATCAGACTACCAAAATAGGGCAACATAACCACGATCCGCAATGGGTACCCAGCGCTCACGTCTTGTTTCAAACGCTTGCAGAATTTCTTCCGCTTGTTCTGCAAACACACGGGACTTTTCGAAATGGCCAAATAGAGCCGCAGTTGCAGACTGCATGAGACATACTTGACCACGTATTCTTTGTAGAGTTGGCTCTTCGGGATTGGCTGTTGCGATCTCTTCAATGGCCTGGACGTAAACATCAAATTCATTGAAGCGGTTGGTCGTGGACAACACAAGTGTGTACGCCAGGGCAAGCTGTGGCCGTTGCAAAACCAACTGATGTGGGAGTGCTTCTAGCCATCGATTCAGCGTATAGATTTCGGCGCTGTGGGTCATCGGAATCGCAACCGATTCAATCAAAGCAGCTGCGCGTGAGAAATCCTGCCCCACCAGCGCATGGTCAATTGCTGCGTTGAGACTACCTTCCTGCTCATACCACAGACTGGCCCGCAGATGAAGCGTGGCTTCTAGGGTCGAGTCGGCTCGCCGCAGACGATGTAATAGCAGCTCACCAAAGAGTTGATGATACCGATACCAACGTCGTTCTTCATCCAAAGGGACGATGAAGAGATTAGCGGCTTCGAGCTCTTCCAAAATGGACTGACTATCGCACCCATGGGTTGATCTTATATCCGGCATGACAGCATCAACAAGGGGCGCACACATCTTACCCAATACGGATGTTTGTAACAGAAATTGGCGATGGAGAACCGAACAACGATCCAAGACCTGGTCTGCAAGATAATCGATGATAAAGCGATGACTGCCAGTGAAGTGGGTAATGAACTCTGTTATATCATCACATCCGCGCAGAGAGAGACTGGTCATCTTCAGTCCAGCAACCCAGCCTTCAGTACGCGATGCAAGAGCTTGTACATTAGTGGTTGAGAGGTTCAAGCCCATTACCTGCAGGAAAAACTGAGCGATCTCTTCCTCCGCAAAGCGTAGATCATCAGTCCGGATCTCATTAACCTGACCGCGGCTACGTAATAGTGCTAAGGAGAGAGGAGGATCGGTACGCGTCGTTAAGACCAAGTGACAATGAGGTGGTGCATGGTCCAGCCAAAAGCCGACAGCTTTGTGGATCTGCACATCCTCAATCACATGGTAATCATCAAGAACCAGTACCAGTTGGTTAGGATAAGCGGCCAACTCATTAATGAGGCGAGTTAGCAAGTTCTCCACAGACAATGTCTGCGGCGCTTGTAACATCGATTGCGCTTCATGGCCCAATGTGCTATCAGCGCACTGGATGGCGGCGATCCAGTAGGCGAGAAAGCGATTTATCTCATTGTCGTTTTCATCCAAAGAGAGCCAGGCGTAGAGGGTTTGGTCTTTCGCGCGAGGTTGATCAGGCAGTCTGGACGGCGCAGTGAGTAGGTGGGCTTCTCGTCTTTCAGCCAACCAAGCCGCAACTAATGTTGTCTTCCCAAAACCCGCTGGTGCAGAGAGCAACGTCAGCCTCTGACCTGTATGCCACTGAAGGCGCTTACACAACAGAGAACGAGGAACAATATCTTCTGAGCGTAACTGAGGAATGAATAGCTTGGTCTGCAATAGTGGCACATTCATGGCGCGTCCAATAATAGGCTGAGTTCCTGAGTGTGTACCACAAAGTGTGTAAATGAGCTCTGCTCAGTCAGAGAATTGCTGCGTTTACACACTTTGGGAAGATGAGCAATCATATCGTGAAAAGATGCTTGTGGTTTCATGAATTATACAACATGACTCATTCTTTACACATTCGAGCCCGCACAACCACACTTGGTATAAGACCATTCCAGAGATATAAATCTCTGATTTGCCAAGTCGAATTCTCTGGAATGGTTTGAGCTTCTCCAGATCAAATTAGGGATTTTAATTGTCGGAATAGCCTAAAATGTTCAAACATCCGATTAAAGGACTATTTGGAGCGCCAAGGATTGACGAGTAAAGTTGGGCATAGCTTCTATATAAGTATCAGTTTATCCAAACAAAAAGGGGTAATAGATGCCTGGACCACTCGCTGGAATTAAAATCGTCGATCTAACAACTATCTTGATGGGGCCTTATGCAACGCAGATCTTGGGTGATATGGGCGCAGATGTAATCAAGATTGAGTCGATCAATGGAGATCCTTTACGTTTTGCTAATCAGGGCCGCAATCCGGGAATGAGTAATCTTTTTCTCAATAACAATCGAAACAAGCGGAGTCTGACTCTGAATCTTAAGCACGCAGCAGGTAGAACCGCTCTGTTCAAGTTGCTTCAGAGGTGTGATGCGTTTGTCAGCAATATACGACCACCGGCTTTGGCCAGATTGGGACTCTCCTACTCACAGGTTGTCGCAGTCAATCCGCAGATTGTGTATGTTATCTGCTTTGGTTTTGGACAGTCCGGGCCATATGCAGATCGAGCTGCTTATGATGATCTGATTCAGACGATGATCGGTGTGCCAAATCTCTTTGAGCGAGCCTATGGTGACGAACCCAAATTTCTACCGGCCAACTTCTGTGATCGCGTCACAGGTCTGAATGTTGTCAATGCCGTGACATCGGCGCTTTTTTACCGTGAACGGACGGGACGGGGCCAATCAGTCGAGATTCCAATGTTTGAGACGATGGTACAGTTTCTCATGAGTGATCATTTGGGAGGATATACGTTTGAGCCACCAATGGGTTCACCAGGCTATACACGTATTATAAACCCCAATCGTAGACCTTACGCAACCAAAGACGGATATATGGCGGTTCTCGTCTATAATGATAAACAATGGGCTGAATTTTTTTGCACAATTGGCCGACCAGATCTGATTGGAGAGGGAATCTTCAACTCGATGAACTCACGGGGGGCTAACATCTTAGAAGTTTATGGCTTTGTCCAAGAAATGCTTAGCCAGCGCACAACGCAAGAATGGCTTGATTTGTTTTGTGATACAGATATTCCACATGCAGTCGTTCATTCTCTAGAAGAATTATTCGACGATGAACACTTGAAGAACATCGACTTTTTCCGAGAGTTTGAACATCCCAGCGAAGGCCGCTTGCGAACAACAGATATTCCGAGCAGGTGGTCAGAATCTCAGCCGATTCTACAACAAACCACTCCTCGATTGGGTGAACACAGTAAGGAGATTCTACAAGAGCTTGGCTACAAAGAGTCAGAAATCCGAGCTTTAGTTGATGCTGGAACAACGTCAATCGTTGCAGAGTCTTTTAGACAAAACAAATAGAAATCGCTATGAGGAGAAGGCGCTTTCAGCATTAATTTTCTAGCATTTCGGTCACGGCAGAAATCAATCTATCTGGATCGCAGGGCTTTTGCACAAAAGAAATGTTTCTATTCTCGTTCACCAAGTCACTTATCTCAGATTCGCTGTAGCCCGACATTAATACCACTTTGATGTCTGGTGACATGGTTCGCAGATTGCTTAAGACTTCTATTCCATCCATAGTCGGCATACTCAAATCGAGCATAATAAGATCAACTACATTTTGATGTGTGGCAAAGCTCTGAATTCCTTGAAAACCATCTGATGCCGTAATCACCTGCAGTCCAGCCAGTTCAAGTAGATCGGATAAAGCTTCGCGTACTGACTCCTCGTCATCAACGATCAGGACAGTTCCAGAGATATCCCACTTAACGTCTCCGCTTTTGGTATCATCGACAAGTTCCATAGTTGCATCCAAAGAAGGAAATATTACTTCAAAAGTTGTCCCCTGGCCCGGCTTACTTTCAACACGCAGGCCACCACCATGAGATCGAATAATTCCAAGCAACGCAGATAGACCAAGACCACGTCCATCTGGCTTAGTTGTAAAGAAAGGATCAAAAATGCGCTCCATAATCTCTGCGTCCATTCCCATTCCGGTATCACTTACTTGGATGGAAATATATTTGCCAAGGCTCAATTCTTCTCGCCAGAGAAATTCACTCAGATCCAAATCAGATAGTTGCCGGATTCTCGTTGCAATATGAACTGAACCGATCTGTGTCTGGAGTGCTTCTGAGGCATTGAGTACAAGATTCATAATCACTTGCTGAATTTGACCACGATCAGCTTTGATCAATAGGACATCCGCACTAAGTTCTAGGGTCAACGTGGCGGTTTTGGGTAGAGCAGTTTCGAGCAATGCATCATTTTCCAAAATCAATTGATTCACATCAAAAATGCCAACTTGCAATTTTCCCTTGCCAGCATACGCTAGAAGTTGACGCGTCAGATCGGCTGCGCGCTCCGCAGATTGCATTGATTTTTGAATATGCCGATGGGCAGGACTCTGGTTTGAGATATGTGTCAAGGCCAGCATATTTTGTGCAACAATGCTCATGAGCATATTATTGAAGTCGTGTGCGACACCGCCTGCTAGCAGACCTATGCCCTCCATTCGTTGAGCCTGACGTAGAGCTTCTTCGGTTCGTTGTCGCTCACTTACATCTCGGGCAATGGCAATAATGCCTTTTAAGCGGCCGACTGGATCATGGACGACAGTTGTATTCATTTCAATCGAGACAGTCGTTCCGTCTTTGCGTTCAATTGTGTAGATCTGATCTTGGGACAGAGATCCACTGAATGCTTGCTCAATCTCATCGTTAAATTCGTCTCTCTGATGGGGCGCAATAAATTCGTGTGCTTTGCGTCCTAACACATCATCCACATCTTGTAAACCAAATAGCTCCGCCGCACGTTGATTGCAGATAATGATACGAGTTTCTAAATCGGTCAATATGATGGGATCTGGCGATAAGTCGATCAAATTGCGGTATTGTCGTTCACTCTCACGCACTGCTTCTTCAGCCAGCCTCCGGCGCGTCACATCGCGCAATACCAACAATCGACCAGTCAGCCGATTCCGCCGATCGTGTAAATCCGAGACAGTCAATTCAACAAATCGATTTAACTTGCTTGGCAATTCGAGCGCAAAAGGATGTAGGTTCGGAGTGTTTTCCTCATCGCTCAAGATTTGCTGTGCAATCATATTGGCACTTCCGGGAAGCAGCGATTCTATTGTGTGGCCCTCAAAGAACCGCTCGGTTGTATTGAGCATCCGTTGTGCAGCTGGATTTGCATCAACAATTACGCCCTCTAAATCAAGGACAACAACACCATCTCGCATATTTTCAAATACATTTTGCCAGACAACCGGAAGAAGCTCAGAGATACGGAAACGAAACACAAACCAGCCAGCAATCGCTCCTGCAGTCGATAGCGACAGGGGTGTGAGGTCAAATGGGTTGGCAATCTGACCTTGACTAATGTAGACAACATTGATCATGAACGGCAACAAGATGCCTAAACTCAACATGATTACTTGGCGAAGCTGAAGAGACGGAGAACGAAAAAGCGATCGCAAGTAGAGGAAGAAACTGATCAGCAGCACGGGGTAAGAATAGGCGACATGAATCGAAAAAGCAATGCCACGTTCTATTCCAAGTATGTTGAATCCATTCGAGTCATCAATAAATAAATCTTTCCAAAGGAGAGCATGATATTGATCGGTCCACGTTAATATTATGACGCAAATTGGTTCAATGAATAGCCAGGGAACAATCGCTCTGATCCATCGAGGAGATATCTGGGACGTCAGCATCGCAAAGGTTAACCACGCCCCGGGAACAATTGGTATTGCGACATAGGACACACGATGCCAAAATTTCTTCGATTCTAGCTCGGTAGCAACTTGCTCCATCCCATATGCCGCAGCCCATAACGCAAGAGCGGACATCACAATAATAAAAGCCCAGGCGCCGCGTTCACTGCGTCGTTGCCACGTCAATAGCGCTAGAAAAAGCGCAAAAGCAGTGCAAAGAAATAAAAGCAGTGAAAAAATTGCTTGTTGCCAAGACATCTATTTTGCCTAAGATCAGATTAATTATTGGCGGGATACATATATATCCATCCCAATAAAGTTTACAGTCGGTCATACATTTAATCTATTTCAATATTCTGACAGTTTGTCAGATAATAACAGCTACATTCTCTATTGTCTAAACAGTTGGATCCAAGGTAGTATACATATTTTTGGTCAATGAACCATAAAATTTATATTCAACTACACCTATAATGTTTTGACGAAGCCAGGTCTCTCGATTAGGATCAATTTTCGAATTGTATTCAAATTTTTCAAAGCTTAAAGAGAAACTATCGTGAATGGTTTTGAATTGACACAAGATGAGAGACTTGCTCAATGTCCACAACGGCTACGGGAAATTATTAATGATTTTCGAGAAGCGGATCGTCAAGACCGAATGGAATACTTGATTGACTATGCACTTGAGCTACCAGAGTTACCGGAACATCTTGTAGCAGAGCGCGATCAAATGGAGCAAGTCCATGAATGCCAAACGCCCGTCTTTCTGCAGACCGAGCGCAAGAACGGTTCCGTCGATTTTCATTTTGATATTCCTAAGGAGTCACCCACAGTGAGGGGGTATGCGGGTGTCCTTGTTGATGGGTTTGATGGGGCGACACCAGAAGAAGTGCTGGCAACGCCCGATGATGTTTACATTTTGCTTAAACTACAAGACGTTATAACGCCCCAAAGGTTGCGCGGACTCCATTTCCTCATGCATTATATGAAGCGTCAGGTTGAAAAGCTACTCAATGAATAATACAACTTCCAACAGTCTCCCGAATGCGTTAAACGCTTTCACCGTTGTTCTGCTGCGTCACAACGAGAGCTATCTACTTCTCCAACGCTCGTTGACCAAGCGACTTCATCCTGGTCTCTGGGCAGCCATCGGTGGACGTGTCGAACGAGAAGAGCTAGACAATCTTTCTTCTGCTGCACAGCGCGAGTTGGCCGAAGAAACAGGAATCAAGGCTCCGCAGGTAAATGATTTTACATTACAACGTGTATTGCTTCACGCTCGCCCCGGAGGTCCCCTAACTGTTCTTCTCTACTTTACGGGAACGGTCGACGATTTGCTCCCATTGCCAAGTAGTCCCGAAGGAACATTGGCGTGGATTCAGCGAGAGCAAATAATGGAACGACCATTGATTGACAACATGCGTTCAATGGTTCCATTATTGATTGCCGACATGGATCAACCTTCTTCCCTCAATCGGATCGTTCATTTGGGAATCGCTCGATACAAACCCAATGGTGAATTTGATGGACTCGTTTGGGGTTGTTAGGGACAGAAATAGATAATCATAGGAGAAAAAGATGCCAACATTGTCCGATCAACAGGTGGCCGATTATCATCGTGATGGATTTGTCATTGCACGTCAGTTTCTCGATGCTGCTGAGGTCGATCTAGTTCGACGAGCAGCCCAGGAAGATCGAGAGATGGATCGTCGTGCACATGGACGAGCCGATGGTGAAGGTGGCACGGTTCGTCTCTCACTCTGGAATCATCCCGGTGACAATATTTATGGCATGATTGCACGTAGCCAACGAGTCGTCGAATCTGCAGAAAAACTGTTAGGTGGTGAGGTGTATCATTACCATTCGAAAATGATTCTAAAAGATGCCAGAGTAGGTGGTGCATGGGCATGGCACCAGGATTATGGGTATTGGTATGAAAATGGTGTACTCTACCCACTGTTAACCAGTGTATCAATCGCTGTTGATCCAGCGACACGAGAAAATGGTTGTATGCAAGTTCTCAAAGGCTCTCATCATCTAGGACGCATTACCCATTCACAAACAGGAGATCAAGCTGGTGCCGATCTCGTACGAGTAGCCGAAGTAGAAGCTCGCCTTGAAAAGGTCTACTGCGAGCTTTCTCCCGGTGATGCACTCTTCTTTCATTGCAATATTCTCCATCGCTCCGACCAGAACAAATCGGATCATCCTAGATGGTCACTCATCTGCTGCTATAACGCAGCACGCAATGACCCTTACAAAGAATCTCATCACCCTCGTTATACACCTTTGGCAAAAGTCGATGATAGTACAATTAAACAGATCGGCGTCAAGCGCTTTACGGCGGAAGACGCGGATGCAGTCTTTATGGATGCCGCCCAAGATCATAGTGCCGAAGGGCGCAGTCAGTCAGGTTGATACAACAGTTTTGTTGAACAAATGATCAAAGAATCCCTACAGATACAAGGAAACATATGAAAGGCATAATTTTAGCAGGTGGACACGGTACAAGGTTAGAACCGATTACGTTGGGGACAAGCAAACAGCTATTGCCCATTTACAACAAGCCAATGATTTACTATCCACTGTCCATGTTGATGCTGGCAGGCATCCAAGAAGTGCTCGTGATCACGATGCCAGAAACACAAAATGCATACCATAACTTATTACAAGACGGCTCACAATGGGGGATGCAGTTTAGCTACGTTGTTCAACTCGAACCTCGTGGGTTAGCAGAAGCATTTTTGCTGGATAAAGAATTCGTTGGAAATGAGCCGGTCTGCCTGGTATTAGGTGACAATGTCTTTTATGGATATGCAATGTCTGAAAAATTGAAAAATGCAGCTCGCTTGACAGAAGGTGCGTTAATTTTCGCTTATGCGGTACGTGACCCGCAACGGTATGGCATCGTCGAGTTTGACAGCAAAGGTCACGCTATTAGCCTGGAAGAAAAACCAGCCAAACCCAAATCAAAATATGCGATTCCCGGTCTCTACTTCTATGATAGTCAAGTCGTTCGCATTGCAGAGTCAATTAAGCCGTCCGCTCGTGGCGAGCTAGAAATCACTGACGTCAACCAAGTCTATCTGCAACAAGGTCAACTCAAAGTCGATGAATTAGGCCGCGGAACGGCCTGGCTCGATGCGGGAACGCACGCGTCGTTGCTTGAAGCCTCCATGTTCGTGCAGGCAGTGGAACATCGTCAAGGCATGATGATTAGTTGCCCAGAAGAAATTGCCTACCGCCGGGGCTTTATTACAGCGGAAGAGGTGCGCACGCTTGCGCTTAAGATGAACCGCGATAATGAGTACCGTACATACTTGCTTAGTCTACTTGAAGAGGAAATTTAGAAATAACAATGGCTCTACTCGACTGAAAACTGTCAAATCTATTTAAGTTTATGGTAAGGCTCAGCATAACCAAAGATGAAACTAATAAATAAAGTTGCATTTATTACCGGTGCAGGAAGTGGAATTGGTGCCGCAACGGCTCGTCAGATGGCGAATGAAGGAGCATCTATTGTTGTCGCGGGGCTCCCCAAGAATGCAGGAGAGTCAACTGCAAAGGAGCTTACATCTGCTGGCCGAAAAGCCATTGCCATTGAAACGGATGTATCCAACGCAGAACAGATGAAAGCCGCGCTTGAGGAAACCGTCCATGCCTTTGGTTGTCTGGATGTTGTCGTAGCAAGTGCAGGAATCCAATTACATCAACAAGACACCCATCTTCATACACTAGTGGACGACGTATGGGATCAAACTCACAACGTCAACTATCGTGGTGTTTATTTGACTTGCAAATACGCTCTAGCGCAATTTATCGAACAAGCGAACCGCGGTGTTATTGTCATTGTAGCCTCGGTTACAGCACTCAATGGTCGTTCAACCAACCCAGCCTACCTTTCTGGCAAACATGGGTTACTGGGATTGAACCGCTACATTGCTGTTCACTACGCGAAACACAGAATCCGATGCAACGCAATCTGTCCTGGAGCGCTGGAGCAGACGCCCAATCACGATAAACATCCAGATCCGTTAGGCCGAGCTGAGCGTCTTCAAGAAACGATCCCGCTCGGCCGACTTGGACGACCAGACGATATTGCGCCTTTCATTACATTTTTGGCTTCGTCCGATGCGAGCTATGCCACAGGAGCCACATTTGTCATCGATGGAGGCTGGTCCGTCGCTTAAGAAACAAGAGGAATCACATTATGTATATGAGTCTTAGTCCCGGCACAATTGGCGTACAGACAGATCTTGAGACGGCCATTGACCTGGCCAAGCGTCATAATTTTACAGGTCTCGATTTTTCGATGACTGAAGCAACTGATCTAGCAGATGAACGTGGAGCGAGCAATGTACGTGCCCTGTTCGATGAGGCGGGTGTCAGGATGGGCAATTGGAGCTTTCCAGTTGATTTCCGCAAAGACGAAGCAACTTGGCGGGAAGGGTTGGATGCCTTGCCGAGGCTCGCCAAGACAGCGCAAGACATGGGGGCATTGCGTTGCGCGACCTACATCTTGCCAGGGAATGATGAACGCGATTTCAGTCAGAATTTTGCATTTCATGCCGAAAGACTAACACCAGCAGCCAAAATTTTGGCGGACCATGGCATTATGTTCGGACTTGAGTGGGTCGGGACAAAGACCCTCCGCGATGGTTTCAAACACCCCTTTATTCACACGATAGATGGAATGTTGGAATTATGTCACGCAATCGGAACATCCAATATGGGCTTACTGGTCGATATATTCCATATCTATACATCTCTTGGCACATTTGATGATGTACGCAAGTTACGAAAAGAACAGGTGGTGTATGTACATGTCAATGATGCGGTCACGGACACTGCTGCGGAGGAACAGATTGATAATATCCGCGATTTGCCAGGGTATACAGGTGTTCTCGATCTGACTGGCTTTCTTCATGCATTACGTGATATCGGCTATGACGGCCCGGTAACCGCCGAACCATTTGTTCAGCGCTTGCGCGAACTGCCGGATGAAGAAGCTGTGGCCGAAACAAGCGCCGCCATGCATAAGGTGTGGAAAACTGCGGGTTTGAATTGAGTGACACACTCTATATTATTTCGATTCGGCCCATCTCATCACAATCAACCCCAAAGTACTGAAGAGGGCAAATCCAGCGATCAATGGTAGGATCGTTCCATTATAACTCTGTCCAATAAGGGTGCCCAAAGGCACCGAAAGCAGAGTTGAGAGTGCTCCCACGACGGCAGAACCAACACCAGCAACATGTCCCAATGGTTCCATTGCCAGTGCGTTTAAATTACCAAACAAGATCCCTACAGTAAAAAATGCAAGGATAAAATAGCTCATCACCATCCATAAAGCAGGATGCCCACCCAGCCAAAAAGCAATGACGCCAAATATTGTTGAGAGCAGAGCCAATGCCAGCATCGCGCGGTTGCTGAGCGCCCGCATCCCCAAACGCATCACCAGCCGTGCATTCATATAGGATGAGACACCCGCAGCCAATGCCAGTACGGCAAAGTAGAGTGGAAATTGGTTACCCAAACCATATTGCTCTTGAAAAATCTGCTGGGCTGAATTCAGATAGCCAAGAAACGCACCAGAAATAAGACCGGCTGTGATTGTATATCCGAATGCAATCCGATTGGCACAGATTTCACGTACAGTTGACGCAATGCGCCCGAGCGAGAATGGGGTTCGATTCTCCAGTGCCAACGTTTCTGGCTGTCGAATCGCAAACCAAACGAGCATGATCAGCGCCAATATCAAAAAGAGACCAAAAATTGCGCGCCAATGGGCAAAGAGGATAATCACCTGTCCCAATGCCGGTGCAATCACCGGTACGAGGATAAAGACAGCCATCACAAATGACATGACTCTGGCCATGGCCCGACCCTCATATTGATCGCGGACAAGAGCCAAAGACACGCTGCGCGGTCCAGCAACACCGATCCCTTGCAGCAGACGCCCAATGAGCATGACACGAAAATTGGTCGCAACGAGCGTCAATACACAACCCAAAATAAAGAGCGCAAAACCGATGTAGATAGCGGGCTTCCTGCCGACACTATCGGAAAAAGGACCGTAGAAGATTTGACCAACAGCCATACCGAGAAAGAGAAGCGAAATGATCAACTGACTATCATTCTCGCGTTGAACCCCCAAATCCTGCCCAATTTCGGGCAGAGCAGGAAGCATTGCATCGATCGAGAGAGCGACCAACGCAATCATCAAGGCCATCAACGCAACAAATTCAGCAAATGAGCGTGTACGGTTGTTCTGGATTGGAGTGGTTAAGGTTGATTGAGTCATTTGAGTATTTTATATTGCTTAGTGCTTATCCGAAAAGTTCTGTGACGACGCGTTCTTACTCTAGAAGTTGGTCGGACTCACAACCACTTTTCGGATGGGTTCTTAATCTCACATAACAATCAGTAGACCGCAATCGTTAGATTCTTCGCTCCGCTCGAGAATGACACGATTGCGGTCTACTGACAATCTGAGGGGGGCAGATGTTCATCTGTGAGAGCATCTCCGACAGACCTTTATTCTGGAACAAGGTACTTGAATCGATAAATGCAAAACCTGCTAGACCCAATTCTCGGCAAAAGTTACGCAAAAAATGAAGCGAGGTGCTCGTCATGACGAGCACCTCGCTTCATTTTTTGCGTCAAATCATTTATAACTCATTCTATATCGGTTAGCGATCTTCAACAGTCATGCGAATGGTATAGCCAGCGCTGGGCCAACTATCTGGAGTGGCACTGGCCACTCTAAGATAATCAGCGAACTCAAATGTCTGCTCAAAGGAATAGTTCTGGACGTCTGGAACATCTTCTTCATGTCCGTTCACTGTTCCACCTTTGCTTCGTGACTTCTGGATGTGTTTTATGACGTATTCATCTTTTGGCCCCTGAAACGAGATCGTCACCGTACGATTTACGCCTGCGGCAAGATAATACCAATCGGGTGTTTGCGGATCACTGATGTCACCATTGATCTCACTACTGTCGGTTAGTTCGACGACTCCATCTGTCGGAATATCGAAATTGTTCGTCAAGTGATTGTCTGCCATGTTATTCTCCTATCTGTGGATTCGAATTGTTCGTGTTCTACGTATGGGCTTCGCATCATGATACGCCTATTACTAAGGTGGGATCCCAAATTGTGTGTGACTTCACGATCGCTCAGACCGACCAGGTAGCTTTTACACAATTTGTGGTAAACTTTACTTTCTGGTAAAGGCTTGAGTGACAAAGGGCAAACCGAAAGGGGCGGAAAAAAGAATCCACCCTGAAAAAACGGGATAAAATGTAAAAATAGTGCTCGGCTAGTTTAAGCAGCGGCATTGAGGCGGCGATGAGCGAGAACGCCTTTAGGGAAATGGTGTGAAACCGAGGCCTTTTTCCGAAAGTCAGGGTCGAGTTGGTCAGGAGTTGGAAAAAGAGCACTCGAGAGAACACGGCGCAGCCTGCCGGGAGTGGATTGAGGCTCTCGATCCCAGTAGCCAGTCGGTATGGGAGGAAGAGAAGCGGCTAAATGGGAAAGAAGATTGCCAGCAAGCAGCCCCAGTTCAGGTAAGCGGAAACAAGCCTCATCGGCATGAACAAATTGACGATGTAAGCCAATCATCTGCTTGGAAGCCAAGGGGGGAGGTTCAACAGGCCAGCGTTCCAGGTAGACAAGATAAATGGTTTCAGGCTGCAAAGTCATAACGGTCGCCAAAACCAAAGGTGTGTTGTAGGCCGGATCCTGAATGACGTAAATCGAGTAGGTACGGTTGGCTGTATCCACCTTGGTTGTTCTGGGGACGAGATTGTGCCATGCTTGATAGCAAATCAGGCGACCACTATAGAGAAAGCGACCAGACGAGTCCGGAGTTGTAGCCTCGAGGCGCTTTCCCTTATAGCTGCGAGAGAGCGGACGCACAATATCACCATATTCAGGTGGTCTGCCTTTTTCTTTGCGTTTGGGGAACTCATTGCGGCGCACTGTGCAGTTAATCGCTTCCCGCAGGACAAATCGGTCTATGCCGCTTTCTAGCATTTCTCTGATTGTAAACCCGGCATCGACCACCGCCACTTCGTCTGACTCCAGTGATTTCTTCGTCTCTTTCAGCAGCTTTTTCCGAAACTCACTTTCCTTTGTTCCAACCGTGCATCTCATGATTGCCTTGAGCAGTGGCACTCGCTTCCCGCCTATCTCCCCCGAGCTTATCATCACTCCAAAGATGAGCGGGCAATGCCCGACGAGCCGTTGAGTTATAGAGTCGGTTCACTTTCCCTTGCAGCTTCGGTCGCCAGAACCCTGTGATATCTATGCTTTTCACTCGGTACCCTTCTAACTTTTTTTGCCTCCCCTTTCCACTTCTTCTTGCCACGACCCCAGCAGACTTGTGATATCCCATGATCCATATCGAAAGCTCCACCAGCTTCGCCGGAGCTCCTCATCTTCAAACCCGCTTTCTTTCAATGCGCTATGGATTGCTCCTCGACTTTTCAGAAACGACCCATTCAGCATTGCCCACATCAGACGCATTACATTTACGTTTGTTCCCATCGGCGTTACTTGCAATACATTCATCAGTACTGCTATAGTTATTTCTGGCGCGGTTAGCATTCCTTCCTCCTTTTTGGGTTCTCTACCTTTAGGATGAACTGCTAACCGCTTTTTGTCACATTTCTCATCTCATCTCTTTTCTTTTACCAGAAAGTAAAGATATAGATCCTGAGCTTTGCGCAGATCCGCGGCTGCCTCTAATCGTTCGAAGACCTGCTTAGCATCGATACAGAGGGTTAATGCATCCTCTGCCTGTTTTGTCTCTTCTTTGACGATTGCGATCTGAAGTGTTGTGCGGGCTGCTTCGTACGCATTGTTTAAGGTGCGTAGAATCTCAAGACTCTGTTGCAATGTTTTTTTCCGCAGCAGACACGTCACCTTGGGCCGCCAGAACAGAGCCTTCGGCGCGCAAAGCAAGAGCCAAATCTAGCTGCAGGTCCGTTTGTACAGCAAGTTCCTTGGCTTGAATTGCCAAACGTAGCGCTTCGTCAGTATCATGGTATCCGAGGTGAACGTATGCGAGACTTGTCAAAACATCCGCCATGAAGTCTTGAATATTATGTTTTTGGAGAATCTCATAACTTAACTCTAGATGTTCTTTTGCACGAAACCATTCACTCTGATCGACAAATAGGCTTCCTAAGTTGCTATGACACCGTGCCAACCAGCGTTGACTTTGTGTCTCTTGACAGATGACCAATGCAAGAGAATAGAGTTGTTGAGCACACCAATTGCCTAGATAGTGTTCGGCAATTCCTAAGTTGATAGAGGTTGGTGTTAACATCTCTTGCTCACCAATCTTTGCCAAAATTGATATGCACGTTCAAAGTGTATTCGAGCCTTCGTCCATTTGGCAATGTTGAAATAGACCACTGCTATGTTCATCTCAATTCGGTGAATCTGGTACTGATTTTGGCGCTGTTGATGAATGACCATCGCCCGCTTATAGGAATCTAGTGCTTCGTCGTTTCGACCAACTCGTTGCATAATCGCCCCCATCAAGTAATATCCTTCAGCTTGAGCATCTTCATTATTGATGGTATCTGCAATTTCGAGTCCAGACTCGACAAAAGTCGTCGCCTGTTTCAAATCGCCCCGGTTGTAACAGATTGAACCGCCGTGTATTTGCAGCATAGCTGCTGCAGCGAGACATTGCGTATCTTCTATATTCTGTATCTGTTCCAAACCCACTTTGATCCACGCCTCGGCCGTCTCGTATTTAGCTCGCCACATATAGACACGGGCAAGCAAGCGGTCAGCATGAGCAGCCTGAGGCCTTGTGGCAACAGTCAATGGCTGGCGATGTATTGACGCTTGGACTTCTTCGTATGCCTGTTGAGCCTCATCAAAGTTACCCAATAGGCCGGCGGCATCTCCTAAACCCATTTGGATCTGAGTCTGGCGCTCGATGTTTCGGGGGAGAAGCCTATCAACCTGCTCTGCTCGTCGGTAGAAAGTTCGAGCTTCATGGGTTGCATAGTGATCAGCGGCATCTTTTGCGGCGAGCAGCAGATAGTAAAGCGTCTTTTCCACCAGTTTTGCGTCTTCCGGGTTTGTCAGTCTTACGGGATCTGACAATGCATCTTCGAGCAGACCATAGTAATAGTGATGAGCGACTCGATTGACAAGTTCGCGGCGATTATCCATCCACTGTTCGCTGACATCAGCAATTTGCCGGTGCCAGAGTTGACGTAGAGGAACGGGAATCTTCATATACGCGACGTCCTGAATCAGCCCATGACGAAACTCGTACGTATCGCCACCCCAATTTTGGCGCAAGAGATCCTGTTTGGTCAACGTCTGCAAATTTCCCAATAATTGCTCGTGAGACAGAGATTGGTCCCATTTGAAAGCATCCACGGTAAAGCTTGTTCCCATAACAGCTGCCTTCTCTAGTACAGCTCGAACACTCTCGTCGAGTTGATCCAAGCGCATCTCGATTGTACGCTGAATGGTATCGGGCAAATCTCCAGGATCAAGATGGCCACGCAATTGCCAGCTCGCAGAGTGCCCATTCCCTACCTGTGAATTCACTTCGACCAACAGTCCTCGATGAATCAAGCGTACCAGAATCTCGATCAAGAAAAGAGGATTCCCCCCTAGATGATCGAGCAGGATCACAAGTTCATCTGGTAGTTGTGTTGATCGCAGCAGCGACCTGAGCAAATCCTGACGGGTTTTTGAATGCAATTGCCCCAGATTGATATTTTGAAACTGATCTTTACCACTCCAGGGCGGTTGCCAATCCAAACGGTAGAGAAGGAGCATCAGAATCGGAGCGGCTTCGATTTCACTGACTAGTTGCGTCAGGACATCGAGGCTCGCTGAATCGCTCAAATGCGCGTCTTCTAGAATGAGCAGCAGTGCACATTGACGGGTCTCTCGGATCAGAAGATGCTTCAGAAGCTGATAAAGTTGATGCTGATAGACAGCTTGCTCTTGTCTTGGACGCTCTTGCTCTTGAATCCCAATGAGTCCTCGAAGCAGGGATGTTTCAGTCGGGTTTTGTCGGCAAAATGGATACGCAGTGTGTCATCAATTGCCTCACCAGGCGCAAAGTTTGGCAATCCCAAAGTGCTCGGAAAGGTGTGCCAAAGTCCGTAGGAACTGTTCTGAACTTCATATGTACAGGTCACTTGAATCTGACGACAACCATTCGTAGCTGACTCGATAGACTTTAATAACTGATTGACAAGATGCGTTTTGCCAATTCCAGCTTCACCGCTAATCCCAATGACCTGACCATGCCCATCGACAGCTTTGTGCCAAGCCTCCTCTAGACGACGTTGTTCATCTCCCCGTCCAACAGAAATGTCAAGATTCAGACGCTCCAGGCCACTTGTTGATGTCTCAGTCGCGTAAGTCATCAATTCATAGGCTTCTGAATGTTGCTCAGCCAAAGTCCCCATCCACGCGTCGTAATGAAAGCGATCTCTTGAACGCTCAAATGCCAACTGGTTGACCAGGATCTGTCCAGACTTTGCCGATGATACCAACTGCTGAACCTCTGTAACAGGTTGGCCAATTAGATAAGGAGATCTTTCCGATACATTCCAAGACTCACTGGACAAACTCACTCCATTCTCCGTGTGTCTTTCCTCACTGCGATTGTGTCGTCCGTTTATCTGTTCGACAGCTATCTCTCCACTCACAATTGCGATAGAGGGTCTTGGCGCGCGCCATGTTGCAGCCAGCTCGCGCATGTCACGCGCCGCCAAAATCGCCTGGACAGCATCACGATTGCTGGCCTGATAGATGCCGAAGGCCGCAAACGTCCACCCGTATTGGCATAGAAGATCTGGCCACCGTGGTGAGAGATGCGTCGACACAAAATGCAAGATAGTATTGGAGATCGTCAGGTTTTGCTGATGCAACTTGCTGATGGTCGACCATCTCGCCGTGAAATTGGATCGCAAGAAGAGTGCCAGCGGCTTCCTTGAGGGCCGCGGGAACCACTCTCTCCATCGGGTTTCCATAAAGAACAGGGGCTAGCCAGGATAGACCAGTCGGATCAGTTTCGCGGATGGCATTACGACTGCGCTGCAGGGCATGACCAATCGATTCGCCTTGAACTAAGTACCCATAAAGGGTTTGTCCAAATTGCTTCATTGTTTGATCAGGGACAGGCCACAGCATGCCAATGACGGCCCGGGCTCCACCCTGGATAAAGGCTGTAGCCAGCGATTCTGCATCTTTGGTGACAGTTGTGAGATCAACCTCAGAAGTCTCTATGGCTTGAGCAGACGCACAAGCATTTAGGACCACAATGGGATGATTGTGTAGTGAATCCCGGATTTCCGGAGCGCTGAACCAGCCATCCGCCATGTGTTTGCCTGGACGGGCGTGACCAGCAAAGTGAATTAGATCATGCTCTTGTCTGGCCAATTGCTCTTGAAGAGCAATGCTTGTCACCTGGTCACGATACAGCGAGCGGAAACGCACGCGGTCACGCGCTTGATAGAGAACATCGGCAATGGCCCGAATCTCTTTTGACGTTTCCGGGAGATCATTCGTTGGGTTTCCCAATAAGAGACAGGATACTTTAGAATGAGAAGAACGAGACAATCTATGTTGACGCTGCGGCTGCTCGAGCATTGGCAGACGTGCAACAGCATGCTGAAAGGCGACAAAATCTCGTCCATCATGCAGCAGTTCCCACGGCAAATTCAGATCGTTTGTCACATCTGCAATACAGAACCGGAAGGCAGTATACGAATCTGATGTTGAATTTGAAGTGGGACAAGCTGACCAAAGAGCAATCGCCTAATGCGTCAAAAGCATCATTTACATCTAAAGGCTCTGTATATCCAGACGAGGTTGGTTTCGTTGGTGAAGGTGAGCGCTTGAGCAGCCGCGCTGATGTGTGCTTGAAGTGTCTCAATCTTCTGACTATCTGTTTGGGTTGTACCAACAAGACAGATCGACTCTTGGGGTTGGTTGGACATAGACATTGCCTGGATGGTCCGGCCAAAGCATTGCTACTTGTCCATGTAAAGTGATAGTCACCGTCAACGTAGCGGATTGTCAGGCTTGCGTGCATGGATAAACCTTCGCTCAATAATACAGATTCGACTTACAACCACAACTTTAAGCTTCGGACAATCGTTCTCCACTCGTATCGTTCCAACTGTCTAAAGTTTAAGTAGCATCTCTATTCGATGCGAGTAATTGTAATCGGAAGCTCCCAGAACTCTTCATCACATTGGATCTGAATCGATATCGACCGATGGGTATATGTTGAAAATCCACATTTCCGTCAGCTTCAGTGAGAGATTCAGTGACGAGTTCGTCATCCACTGTGGACAAGGTGATGCGTGCATCCGGAATTGGGTCGTCCGACTCGGACTCGAAAACTTTCAAAGTAATGAACGCTGTATCATCCTGAGAGGGTTTGGCCTCAACCTGGAAGTGGATACCCGCCTTCTCATCTGGTAGAATCATCACGGCAAATTCTGCATCATTGCCGCCCGCAATCTCATAGATAACTGTTGCGGTCTAAGTTGTGATGTGAGAGTTTCAATGGAGCCAATCTTTTCGCTGACACGTAATTGAAGTTCTTGAATAGACGCCGCACCTCCCGCTGCATCTCGTTAGTTATTTCCCAAATTTCATCTACTGACCTCATTGAAGGGAGAGGCTTCTGAATGAACGATAGATCAAAGGTGGGAGTCGATTCTACAACGGGGAGAGTGTCTGTTGCCCTGCCATAGTCCCTTCCAGCAGTTGATATTCGTTACTGCAGTAGGGCAACGGTCTAGATGATTTTGGATATCGATGAATTGATCTAGCCCGCTTTGTTGATTGTGTTGCTGTTCATAATAATCAGCTAAATAAAGGCGTGCTTCGGGCATGATAATTCGTTATCCAAATCAGATACAATTGCTCTAGCCAGCTGATCCACCCGCACCAGACAGGAGGTATCGTTTAGGATATAGGCCAGAGCGCTCTGTACGCCCCTCGTGATTTGAATCCAATATTCGTATTGCCTCATGACAGTTCATCATACATCAGTCCTTTTCAACGGCACCCGAATGCGCTCAGTCTGGATAAATGTTACAACAGCAGATTCGACTTGATTTCAGTGCAACAACAGAATTCCGTCGGATACCGTTCAAATTTATTGAGCCGCCCTACCCATTTAGAACCTATCCGAAAAGTGGTTGTGAGTCTAACCAACTTCTTGAGTGCAAATGCACCTTCACAGAACTTTTCGGATAAGCACGTACATAGAGCAGGACGAAGGAGATCTGCTTCTATTGTCATGTCGGTCGGCAAAGAAGTGTTTCACTGGGGTGGTTCAGAATTAGGTTTACACTTTTGATACATAGATAAAAATCTATATGAGGTCATTTTCTGCCTGAGCATGGCTCAAAGTAGAAAATATAAACATCTTTTCTCTTTGCAAAAATGTAAACCTAATTGTCCGCCTAAAATGAACCACCCCGTTTCACTTTATGAATATTTCGTTGGTTACGGTTGAAGAGTCGCCATGAATGCATCATCTTTTCGTAGTTTTGTTAGGTTACGGCGTCGAGTCCCACGAATCGTCGATCTGGATTTAGAGAGAGCATGGGCAAGTTCGACGTCTGTCATTTCAAACAGATAGCCGTTGATGATGATCGTCTTTGAATTTTCGCTCAGCTTTGGATGGTTTTGAATGCTTAAGAAAAGATTCAACGAATCAATGGTCCGAATGACGGAGTCATTTGGTAAGATCGCCCTCAAAAGCTGAATTGCAATTTCGTCAGTCAGCACGGTTAAAGACTCCGAGGGTCGGCGTTTTCATAGCGGACGCGATCAATACATTTATTGATCGTGATCCTGCTCGTCCAGGTCCAAAATGTATCCGGGCTGTTTGGATGATTTCTCTAAATTATCCCAAATACTTTCCAGAGCTTCTTGCACGCAATCTTCGACAATCATGTCATCGTACTGATTGGAATTGAGTTGATGACGTGCAATTGGTAGTAAGCATTCTCCCAATCGGCGAAAGCCATCATATACATCATTGAGATTGCTACCGGTAACAAGGGTGTACAGGGTACGGGAATCGCAGTTTGGTGCCAATGATCTACTCCAGTGTTGCGTAGTCGGTAGACTACAATCATCATTCTATGCGCAGATGAGACCGTTTGCAACGGTCTGGCACAATTTATAGTATAACTTCCATTTTTTGGCAAGTACCTTTGTAAAGGAATCGCAGGCGTGATACTTGGGGAAATTGCAATTTCAGGTTGACAAGTTCGCCCGACGGATCTTTTCTCAATATCATGTGAACTATCCGCTGGTGATGGATTCGAGATTGATGTTGGCATTGTTGTTTTCCAAAAATGGTGAGCAAACGGAGAATGTCCAACTGGTTAACGGTACGTGGATTCAAACATGGTGATGAATTTGATTCGGGTGTTTTGGATTCGATGCTGTTTCACCACTCAGCTGGCGTTTGCCGGCCCTTTGTCAGGCTTTTTCCTAAACAGTACAAACATGAACATCGCTCTCATTCCCTGTAAACCAGGTTCCCACATCAGCGGTGCGGTTAAGCTGCATGTCTCTCTCCATTGCGACAGTAGAGTCAAGGCTGACTAAACGAGAAATATGAT
>JAHBNG010000006.1 GCA_019217005.1 Chloroflexi bacterium TSY | reverse complement strand
ATGTCCCAATTGTCGGCCACGGGTTCTGCCGTCTCAGAGCAGCATTTGGATGCCCTGCGTGAGCGGTACGCACTGGACAGGCCTCTCCACGAGCAGTACCTCAAGTGGATGGGAAAGGTGCTTCGGGGCGACTTTGGCACTTCCATGCTGTGGCAGCAGCCGGTGCTTGAGGTGATCGGCGACCGGCTGGCCATGACCATCGTCGTCTCGCTGGGGGCAGTGTTGGTAACTTGGGGGATCGCCCTGCCCATCGGCATCTATTCGGCGGTGCGACAGTACTCCCTAGGAGATTACGTCTTTACCTTTCTCGGTTTCATCGGCAGGGGTCCCGGCTTCCTTCTGGCTCTGGTGATGATGTATCTGGGCTTCGTCCTGTTCGACGCCAATATCGGCGGTCTTTCTCGACCGAGTATCAATTAGAGCCGTGGAGCTGGGCCAAAGTGAAGGACTTGCTATATCATCTGCCGCTGCCCGCTTTAGTTATCGCCTTGAGTGGTACCGCGGAACTGATCCGCATCATGCGCGCCAATCTGCTCGATGAGTTGCGCAAGCCTTACGTCATTACCGCCCGGGCTATGGGATTGTCAGAACGCCGTCTGATCCTAAAGTATCCGGTGCGCGTCGCCCTCAATCCCTTTGTCAGTACTATTGGCTATCTTTTGCCCTTTATCTTGTCGGGCAGCGTGATCGTCTCCGTCGTGCTGAGCTTGCCGACGCTTGGTCCAATCCTCTTGGGGTCCCTTGTTGCCCAGGACATGTTCCTGGCCGGGGCCATCGTCTTTATGCTCGGCACCCTGACCGTCATCGGCACGTTCATCTCAGACATGCTGTTGATGTGGATCGACCCGCGCATCCGGTTGGGGATGGTCCAGCAGGGGTAAAGGCAACCATTCGGTTCCCCGCTGGCTGAGTGTTTGGCAGCGAAAATTCTGAACAAACAGAGCAAGTTTTGTGGATGGTGGATGGTACGTAACTATCCACCATCCACTATCCACCATCAACCACTTATCAATTTGAGGCACAGCTTCGCTGAATGGTTACGGGCAAAAGGCGGGCAGACGTGAGGGACGAACCAGTAAGTGCGGTCGGCGAGGAGCGGATCCTTGTTGCCAGCCAATGGCAACTGATGTGGTGGCGGTTCCGTAAGCACCGCCTAGCGGTGGTGGCTACCGTTGTCGTAGCCGTGTTCTACATCGTCGTGCTGGGCGCGGACTTTTTTGCTTACACGGATCCGAATGCTACCGAAGCCTTCCGCGCCTTGATACCGCCCCAGCCCATTCGTTTTTTTGATGATGGCAAGTTCAGCCTCCACGTGTATAAGCTTGAAGGGAAGCGTGATCTGACCACATTCCAGCGAGTCTACGAGGCAGACCCAAGCCAGAAGGTGAAGGTCCGCTTTTTTGTCCGCGGCTTTGAGTACGAGTTCTTGGGATTTATTCCCACTGACCGCCATCTGCTCGGGGTCGAGGATGCCAACGTGGAGGAATCCCTGTTCTTACTCGGCACCGACGCCTTGGGGCGCGATGTCTGGTCGCGTCTGATGGTTGCCACCCGTACCTCGCTAACGATTGGGCTTGCGGCCGTTGCACTCAGCCTCGTGCTTGGCGTTCTGTTGGGCGGGATATCGGGTTTCTACGGCGGTGTTGTAGACAACGTCATCCAGCGCCTCATCGAGATTCTCCGCTCCATACCGACCATCCCGCTGTGGATGGGGTTGGCGGCGGCCGTCCCCAGAGAGTGGAGCGTCGAGCAAGTCTACTTTGCGATTACCATTGTCATCGCGCTGCGCGGCTGGACTGGGCTGGCTCGAGAGGTCCGTGGCCGGTTTCTGTCCCTGCGCGAGGAGGACTTTGTGATGGCCGCAGACCTCGCCGGCTGCAGCATAAAGCGCATCATCTTCCGCCATATGGTACCCTCCTTCCAGAGCCACATCATCGCCGCCGTCACCCTGGCCATCCCGAGCATGATCCTGGCAGAGACCGCGTTGAGCTTCCTCGGTTTGGGCCTGCGCCCGCCGGCCATCAGTTGGGGCGTCATGCTTCAGCAAGCACAAAATGTCCAGACTGTGGCGTTATCGCCGTGGCTGCTGATACCGGCCATCCCCGTCGTTGTCGTGATCTTAGCCTTCAACTTTATGGGTGATGGGCTGAGAGACGCGGCCGACCCGTATGGTGTCTAGGAACCAGGGGTGGTGGACTGTTTTACGTGTCAAATTTGCAGAATGAGTGATGTTGGACGATTCTTAATCCTTGTGGCAAACTGAGTAAAGAGGAGCGTTTCAAGTCCCCTTTCAAGTCTGGATGAGTTCAGGACTAACTATATATTGTAAGGATCATCAACTATGCAGGAAACCCAACTACTCGAACGAATTTCCCTGAATCCCAAAGTAATGGTTGGCAAGCCAGTCATTAAAGGGACTCGTCTAACGGTCGAGTATGTTCTCAACCTACTAGCGCATGGCGCAACGACATCTGAAATACTGGATGAATATGAAGGGCTACAACCAGAAGATATCCAAGCTTGCCTGCTATTTGCAACCAGAGCACTGGAAAATACTTCGTTCATGCCGCTAATAACAGAGCCTGCATAGATGCGCTTACTTGTCGACGAATGTGCTGGCCCCGCCCTAGCACGTTGGTTGCGTGAACAGGGTTACGATGTCTTTTCCGTCTTCGACGAAGCGCGCGGCATGGATGATGACAACATCATTAAACAGGCGTTCAGTGAAAATCGAATTCTGATAACCACAGATAAAGATTTTGGTGAAAAAGTGTTTCGTGAGCAGCACCCTCATCGGGGCATTGTGCTGTTACGCTTAAATGATGAACGAGCTGCGAACAAGATTAAAGCGGTGAAACGACTCCTGCAGAGCTATAGTAGTCAGCTTCCTGACTGCTATATTGTAGTAACAGATAATCAGGTTCGCTTCGCACAGTCGTGATCGCTGATACCAGAAAAGGCCAGGTTACTCGCAAATATCAGATTAATTCCACCAGAGCAAGTTGCGGAACAACATGAGTCTTTTGAAGCGTTATTGTCAGGCTTGGGATCACCCACATCAGACGAAGAAGTGGAGCAATACTTGTCAGAAAGAGAGCCGGTTGAGCCTGAGCCGGATCTCAAACCGGAAGCGGTCATCCGGTTGAGGGAGCGCATAGCACAAGCAAAGCAGGTTTCGTGATGGGAGAGGGAATAGACAGAATGAAACAAAAGCTAACGGTTGTCTTACTCGGTACGTCTGATATAGAAAACTCGACAAGATTTTATGAGAAAGGGCTTGGACTTTCTGTGGATCATAAGGGAGAAGAAGCGGTCTTCTTTAATCTTGAGAATATAAAATTCGCGCTCATTAACAGAGCTTACTTAAAGAAAGATGCGAATGTCGAACTCAATGAGGTCGGGTTCTCTCCCTGCAATTTGTGTCGTATGGTAGAGAGCAAGAAAGACGTTAATGAACTGATCGAACAAGCCAGAAAAGCTGGGGCCAAAGTCACCCGAAATCCAGACGAGGCGTGGTGGGGCGGCTACTCAGGTTTTTTTGCTGATCTTGATAATCATCTGTGGGAAATCGGTTATCATCCAGATTGGGTAGATCGATGAGAAAACGTCAGCACTCTCAGGGAAAAAACGATTTTTCAAATTCAACGCAGAGGGGAAGCACCTGAATTCTATGGAAAGCGACCGTCAGCCCGTACTATCGGTGCGCAACCTAAAAACGAACTTTTTCATGGACGAGGGGACGGTCAGGGCCGTTGACGGTGCCAGCTTTGACGTTAACCTCGGACAGACCCTTGGCGTAGTCGGCGAGAGCGGTTGCGGGAAGTCTGTTACCTCACTGTCCATCCTCCGCATCGTGCCGCGTCCTGGTCGCATTGTGGAGGGAGAGATCCTGCTGCGCCAGGATACGGAGGACGGCCGCACGCGCGAGGTTGACTTAGTGTCCCTAGGCGCAGACAGCGCAGAGATGCATTCGATCCGGGGGGCTGAGATAGCCCTTGTCTTCCAAGAGCCGATGACGTCGCTTAGCCCTGTTCACACAATCGGAAATCAGATTATCGAAGTCACGAGGCTGCACCAGAGCGTGTCCAAACGAGAAGCCCGGCGAAGGGTGCTTGAGGGGCTTCGTCGTGTGGGGATTCCCCGAGCGGAAACGTCCATTGACGCCTATCCGCTTCAGCTTAGCGGCGGCTTGCGACAGCGTGCGGTTATCGCCATGGCATTATCCTGCAGTCCGAGGCTTCTCATTGCCGACGAACCGACGACGGCCCTGGACGTAACGACCCAGGCGCAGATACTCGATCTTCTGCGTTCCCTCCAGGAACAGACGGGCATGGCAATCATGCTGATCACCCACGATATGGGTGTGATCGCCGAGATGGCCGACGAGGTCGTGGTCATGTACCTGGGTCAGGTGGTGGAGAAGGGTCCCGTCGATGAGATCTTCCATTCACCCAAGCATCCATATACCAAGGCCCTCCTGCGCTCGATCCCCAGTATCCATTCGACCCCCAAAGTGCCATTACCCACGATCAGCGGGACTATACCACACCCGTACAACCGGCCTACTGGATGCCAATT
Source organism: Chloroflexi bacterium TSY (assembly GCA_019217005.1). The sequence goes on along the minus strand of JAHBNG010000006.1, from coordinate 255,608 downwards.
CCATCCACGATGCCCGGACTTTATGCAGGGGGTCTGTGACCGGCATGAGCCCAGGTTGCTTGCAGTAGGAGACGAGCATCAAGTAAGCTGTTTTCTCTATCACGACGCCACAGATGGCGCGAACGCCATACATGGCGCGACATCAACGCCCCCCAACGAACGTGAGGTAAGCTCCCAGTGAAACGCACGGATGACCATGTGCTGCTAGAGGTCAAGGGCCTCCAGAAGTTCTTCCCGATTCGGAAAGGCTTCTGGCAACGTACGGTCGGGAACGTCCGTGCGGTAGATGGTATAGACTTTCGTGTTAATAAGGGCGAGACATACGGCCTGGTGGGCGAGAGCGGCTGTGGCAAGACAACTGCGTCCAGGTGTATCGTACGGGCCCTTCAGCCAACTGCAGGAGAGATACGCTTTCGGACCGACGACGGTGTGATCGACCTCGCCGTTCTGTCCAGGGACGACTTACAGCCCTTGCGCCGTCACATGCAAATGATCTTCCAGGATCCCTTCTCGTCGCTGAATCCACGCATGACCCTGTTTGACATCATCGGCGAATCCTTACTCGTAAACGGGATGACGAACCGCCAGCAGCGGATAGACCGAGTGGAGGAGCTGCTCCGTCTGGTGGGACTCCGGCCCGAGTACCTGCAACGGTTCCCCCACGCCTTTAGCGGAGGCCAGCGCCAGCGCATTGGCATCGCGCGGGCTCTCGCCTTAAGCCCCAGTTTGGTGGTGGCCGACGAGCCTGTTTCGGCGCTCGATGTGTCGGTGCAGGCACAGATTCTCAATCTGCTGCTTGAGCTGCAAAACCGACTTGGCCTGACCTATCTGTTTGTGGCACATGACCTGAGCGTCGTGAAGCATATCTGCGACCGGATCGCTGTCATGTACGTTGGCAGGCTGGTCGAGACGGCGGAGACAAAGCAGCTTTTTGAGGCACCGAAGCATCCCTACACCGAAGCCCTACTTTCAGCAGTGCCGCAGCCGGATCCCCGCTTGCGCTCGCAAAGAATCATCCTAGAGGGTGAAGTGGCAGACCCTGCGAACCCGCCTTCGGGGTGCTACTTTCACCCGCGGTGCCGCTACGCCATCGACATCTGCCGGGAACAGACCCCCGAGCTGGAAGAGATTCTGCCTGGTCATGCTGTGAGCTGCCATCGGGCGCACGAGCTGGATCTGACCGGCACATCGGACGCGCAAAGCCACCCAAATACGCATTCATAGATAGTAAAGTTGCATCATCAACAACCTTATAAAAGCGGCATCCGAATCGTGGCAGAATCGATGGACGCTGTCCTCTTGATGAACTCAAAAATGAATTCCGCACCTTCTCTAGAAATTTGATTGCAATTCACCATGTACTTTCTTCAAGTATCTGCAGGCTCCATGTGAGTGTCGACCCAACATTAGCCTCATCTCCCAGCCGCAGTCGGAATTCCGCGGTCATCCCACTACGTACCAATTCGTAACTCCCATGGGCTCGATCAAGCGTCCATAGAATTCATCCTGGCGCACCCTTTGCCAGTGAGCCACATCACCTTGAGTGTAGCTCGTCTCAAAACCTTCTGCAATGGCGCTCAGGGTCAATGCGTGTTCTTTGAAATTGTGGTGTACATAACGGGGAGCATCGCTAAGGGCTCTATTTATGATTTCATGGAGAATCATCCGATAGATTTCCAGCGCAGAGTGGGACTCTATTATAGAAAGTATTCGATTCAACAAAGCTGAATGTGTATCACAAAGTATGTAAATGCAGCAAGTTCTCTGACCGAATAGTCTTCATTTACATACTTGGGAGACACTGGCACAAAACTTCTTTGCTCGTTAGACGAAATTGTGCAAATAGCTCATCGCGTCTCTCGCAGATACATGGAGTTGTACAATTTTCTTAGATGAGCCAACTTCTCAGCATACACTTGCAGACGGAACATGCGCCACAATGACTGAATTGAATCGTATCATTCAACACGCACAAGCAGGCGATTTGACCGCATTTGGTGACTTGGTGTGCCGCTTTCAAGATGTGGCTGTAGGATATGCTTACGGCATTCTGGGTGACATGTATCTAGCCGAAGATGCCGCCCAGGAGGCATTCCTAGAGGCGTACCGTTGCCTACCCGCTTTGCGCGAACCAAACGCGTTTGCTAGTTGGTTGCGACGCATTGTCTTCAAGCAATGCGATCGGCTTACGCGACGCAAACGTCTCCCGACAGTCGCTCTCGAAAACGTCGAGTATATCGCAGACGATCTTGCTGATGCCTGGCGTGCTGTGGAGCAAGCCGAAGTTCGTCGGCAAGTAAACGGACACATTCAGTCACTGCCCGACGCGGAGCGCATTGTTGTCTCTCTCTTCTACATCAGTGGTTACTCTCAGAAGGAGATCGCCACCTTGCTGGAAGAATCATCAGCTCAAGTCAACAGCCGTCTACAGCGTGCACGCAAGCGACTCAAAGAAAGGATGATGAACATGGTAGAGAATTCACTACAAGAGAACCGTCCATCAAAGGACGAGGTATTCACCACTAAAGTGATGAAGATGATTCAGGCCGCTCGACATGGGGATGCCCATCAAGTTGCAGTCTTGGCCGATGAAGATCCGAAGTTAGTCAGCGCAACTGGGGCCATGCCCTATGCTGTCGCAAAAATCATGCAGCCTTTGCACATGGCCATTGTCAACGGCAATCACAATGTGGTGCAAACGCTCATTGAGAAGGGAGCCGACGTCAACGCCAAAGATGATCGGGGGCGGTCACCACTCCACATTGCGCTACAAAATGGTGGCCAAACACCCATTGCCGAGACGTTAATAGAAAACGGTGCCAAAATCGATATCTTTGTCGCCGTCTGGCTGAATGACAACGAGCTGGTCAACTCCATATTAGCCAAAGATCCAGCGCTAGCCAAAGCCATCGGACCGGACGGCACGTCGACCCTACACTATTCCCAAGAAGTCGATCTGGCAAAGCAATTGCTGGAACGAGGCGCTGACCCCAATTTGCAGGACAATCAGCAGCAGCCACCATTGGTTTGGCATGGTTGGAATGTGGCAATGGTAGACTTGTTGCGCGCCAACGGCGCAATCGTGGATGACATCTATACCGCGAGTGCCATCGGTGATATAGAAACTGTCCGCACACAGATCACAGCAAATGCTCAAGTGATCCATAGCACAAAACCTGGCTGGGCGAACGTTCTGGTACACGGCCAAGAGACAACGCCCTTGGTCCCTGCCATGTACTACCAGCACGAGGATGTTGTGCGTCTCCTACTCGAACACGGAGCCGACCCGGATCTGCGTTTCTTCGGTGAAGGCTTCACATTGCTTCACGAGGCTGTCAAAGTTGGTCACGAACCGATCCTACGTCTTTTGCTCGAACACGGAGCCAATCCCAACATTATTGACAACGTGACGGATAGCACACCATGGGATTGGGCCTTCGAGCATATCAGAATGAAAGAGATACTAGCCGAGCATGGCGGAAAAGGAGCTGTAGAGCTAGCGAAATAGATGCTACGATCTGTTAAAGCGATTCCAGAAAAGTAATGATCCACAGTTGGACAGAATTTTCAGGATTAGACGAAAGATCATCCAGTCAAACTCGTTCATCTGTGGATGGCGAAGCGCCCATTGCATGAATGTTTAAAATTGGATTGGCCTAAACATCTTGATCCAAATGTCTCTGCTGCCCAACGTTATATGCCTCGCGAATACAGTCCAAGAACGCATCACTCAGCTGCTCCTCGTTATCAAGCCGAAACTCATGGACATAATTTTGCTGTGAGAATTGCTGAATGCGAAGGGAAAACGGCTCCTCACGATGACGGGCCAATACGAAATGCCCGCTCAAATAGTGCTTGCGCGGCATAATCGCCGCAAAACGCATCCGCGCTTGAAATGCGATTCGTGTCTTTTGGGGAATGACCTTGACAGGGCCACAATCCTCGACTAACTTCACAAATCGATCAAACAATTGACGCGTGGTTGGTTCACTCCTGGTAAACAGATCATCGAGTGAGAATCGACCACAGGAATGCCACTGATGTGGAGTTGTGAATGTTTCGCCGCATTTTGGGCATCGCCAGAGCTTTTTGCGTTTAGCAATCATAAGGACTTACTTCTCTGGAATGGCCTTAAGCGTCGGGAGCCTCACGTGAGCCGACCCAGACCCGATTCCCATCGGGATCGCTGACTCGAAACTCCGTCATGCCGTAGAAAGTTTCACCGATAGGCTCAGGGTCAAAACCGACGGCAATCAGACGCTCGCGCACTGATTCAAGAGCGGACGTGTAGTAGTAAACGACAGTCGTCGCGTTCGACTCCGTGCGAATCGAACGGTCTATCATCACCTGGCACCCGTGTTCACCCTCTAACATGGCATGGTTCCACTCGTCGTTCCGTCCGGTGACCTGAAGTCCCAGACCTTCCGAGTAAAAGATTATGGCTCTCGCCAAATCGGTGATTGGCACCATTGCGGTGATACGATGTATGCTCATAGTTTTGCCTCTCCGCGTTGGTTATCCCGCAAGCTTCTTCATCATAAACGCAGCGTTCTCTGGACACAAATCAGAAAACTCCTTCGTGCGCTTGAGCTGCTCAGGGGCACTGCTTCTTTCCGCATGAGAATAGCCAAGATGGACAAAAAAGCGCTCAGCCGTCGTGGTGAGTAGGTACAGTTTACTCACCCCCTTCTCCTTCGCGTAGGTTTCGGCCCCCATGACAAGCGCTTTGCCGCAACCTGTACCACGTGCATCTTTCGCCACAGCAAGGGAACGCAACAACGCGACAGCACCAAAGATTTCGAGCCCAACGATACCTTGAGGGTCTTCGGCAGGACCACAGCCCAGAAAGTGATCGAAGTGACGCGATTCGAGATCGGATGTTGGGAGGTCGCATTCGGCCAGCAACTCTCGCGAGCGAAATTCAGGGGGATGGTGAAATATCTTCATGGTATAGCCTTTCAGAAAAAGATTTTCTTGTCGTTGATGGCATTTCACCTGGTCAGCTCGTCAGCTCTCTGGCTGACCGGCTGAAATGCTGACAAGCTACTGTTTCGTATGGAAAAGCATTAGCTGAACTTCTATAGTATCTCTCTTTTAGAGCTAACGATTGTACCAATACCTCAGCAGCTTTCTCCCGCCAACTTTGGCGCGCCATGCCTTTGGCAAAAGATAGTGGAGCCCAAAGAGGAACGCTGCTATAAAATCAGACACAATTATCGTACCGATTTCAAAAATAGTATACGCGGCTTTACGCCCCACGGTGACAACTGGATGACGATGAAAGATGATGAATTTCCGCCCACGGGCACGCCCAAAGCGTTTCAGCCGGAGCACAAAGTCTACCTCTTCTAAGGCATATAAATCTGTACAAAACCCTTCCAGGGCTTGAAATGCCTCCCGCTGACTGAACAGGAAAGCACCTCCGCACCAGTTAAACAGGCGAAAGAGGGGATTGAGTCTTTCCATCCGCAGTTTGTTGAAAAATGGGCCTCCTTCCACCAAAACAGTGCTGCCACCGCCGATACAAGTGTTGGCTCGGATTGCTTCCAGCATTTCGGGCAGGTTCAGAACAAGGGATGAGTTAGGTTTACAAAATTGAAATGGGCACGTTAAAAAGAGAATAGGTTAAAGAGCCAGTTGCTGTTGAGGCTGAAGAATGGCATCAAGGGCGTCAGCCAAAGAAGGGACATAGGAATCGGTAGCCAGTTCTAAGGGTGAGTGACCGGAGCGTTTGCCACGTGAGAAGGTGCGATGATTCCAAAAGAGCTGTAAAAGAGCGGCCAACCAATCGGGCAAAGAGCGATGGATTGCAAGAAAGGGCCTGAGCCAAGCATGAAAGGATTCAGCTAGAGAAGAAGCCCGATGGAAGCGATCCAGTGCATGCCAGAAGGCAAGAGCCATAGGCTGCAATGAGGGAGGGAAAAGCTGTTCAATGGGAAGTTGATGGTCATGGCGATAAGTCCAGAGGTGTGTGATGAAGGCTTCGTACTCAGGTGAGAGGTTCTGGCGGAGGAGCCAGGGATAGTTCCAGGCGACGGAGGGAGCCAGCAATGTAGGTAGATTCTGCTGCAGTTGGGTGGCAAAGTGTGCAATTTCATCGCGGTTCATCTCCATCATAAGTTGGTGGCAGCCAGAATGGTTTGTTGCGCGCATCTGTGTTGACAAGCTGCCCGGTCGGTGAAATCGGCTCCAGTGCCTGACGGACCGTTCGGAGAAGCCATGTCCAGTTCTCGTGCAAGTCAACTGCTGTCAGCACCGTTTGGTCGGCAACCTCGAGAGTCACTGTGCATTTGCGTGGTCGCCCAGGGCGACGTGCAGGAGCAGTCTGCTCGTCCAACACTTGCCTGCTACGTCACGGTCGGTCATGGCCTGGTCCATTTCTCTCTCCAGACGTTGGGTGATTTTGGTGCCATTCTGCATTTGGTGAAAGAGGTCATAGGAGTGTGGCGCATTCATCCCCACTGCCTTGGCTCCTGCCTGAATGCCCAAAGCCCCATCGGTCACCAAGTCATCAAAGGTGATGCCTCGCTCGAGCAATTCGAGAAACTTCAACCCCCATGTTGTTTCATCTCGGGCATCGGCTGCTGAGATATTCAACAGCGCAAACGATGCTCCGTCCACCACCGTCAGGCACGGTTGGTCGCCACAGAAAATTTCATCGCTTCCCCCAACACCGGCAGCGTCGGCACCATGCTCTCATTGTACGCCGATGCCAGTTCTCCAACTTCCGCCAGCGTCCCTTGGATGAATCCCACCGACCGCTCCACACCTAGCAGCAACCCCAACCCCCCTTTGGATATCTCGTACGCTTCCTCGCAGCATCGGCAACACCGTTATGGTTCGTCGGATGAACGTCTCATCCACTTCGATCACATGGCTTTTCGGCTGCGGTCCTGGACTCACTGGCGACAAGATCGCTTTCAGCGCCGCTTCACCGCTCTCTCTCAACTTATAGAGCCACGTTCGAGACACATTGTACGCCGTTGACAGTTCGCTCACTCTCCCCCACTCTCGATTCGGGTTGAGCATTTCCAACGCAAGATCGATTCGGGTTGACAATGATAGGGGGTCTGTTCGATACTCTGACATTTAGAGGCTCCTTTTTGGCTATTTTGGTCTGAACACCCTTATTTTGCCTGAACAGGAGCCTCTTTCTCTAACCTATTCTCTTGTTAACGTACTCTCTTCTTTGTCAACCTATTTCTGAACCAGCCCAGCATTTCTGCGATTAATCCCGGAGACGGATGGGAATCCGCATCCACAAAAAGGAGCCACTCACCTCTGGCAAGGGCAGCCCCAGTATTACGCGCTCTAGCGATTTGGTTGTGTGGCTCAAAGACAACCTTGGCCCCCCGTTCTGCGGCGACTTCCGCCGTGCCATCAGTAGAATTATTATCGCAGACGATGATTTCCCACGACAAATCTGGGTGCTGGTTCTCTCGAAAAGCCTGTTCAATACGTTCCAGAGTCCGCCCCAAATATTTTTCTCCATTGAAGGCGGGAAGAATAACCGAAAGGAGCATTGCGTCATTTTCTCAGATAAGCAGCCTAACGAATTCTGTTGCGGCAGGGTTTGGGCGAAACCCGTCTCTCCCCCCAAAACCGTCTGAAAACCACAGGTCCCCGCCGTCAACTGCAATAGCTTGTTGGGCGGTCCGATAAGCCAGAGAGTGAGCCAGCTCTATTCATCTGCACCATGTTGTCGTAAAAACTTGGCAACCGCCGTTGCATTATGTGCCTTGGTATGGCCAAGCGCTGTCAAGTTGGTTAAAGGGCTATGAAGGTTGATTTGAGCACCCCGTTGTACCAAGAGTTTTGCAACCGCTGTTCGCTTCCCGTGTGATGCGGCATGAAGTGGGATTGTTCCCCAATGCGTGTTGTTGTTGTGCGCGTCAATATCAGCACCTGCATCAAGCAGTAATTCAACGATTTCAACATACCCTTTCCAGGCGGCATGATGTAAGGGAGTCGAACCACCCGGCCCTGTTGCATGAACTAAATCGGGATCCTCGTTGAGTAATGCTTTGACGGTTTCAGCATCTCCTGATTTAGCCGCATTGATAATTTGCCTTTCTAGACTCAGTAGATCCAAATTTCAGGTTTTGAGAGAGAATTCTGGCTAAACAGTTGACATAAATACAAATTTGCCGGTCGATATCTAGTTTTTGCGTTAGATTTGGGCGATTTTCAGATATGAAATAGGTTGTTTTCTGTAACCGAAATCTGAATAAATGACTCCAAAATCCCTGCAATCTCGACTGAAAATCGCCAAAAACGCCAAATTTGGATCTACTGAGACTTATAAATTGCTCAGACATCGTTACCTCCCATACTTTACCGGTACGCAGATTACGTAATCTTGATCGTCGCTTCTAAACAAGGTGGAGCTTCAATTGATGCGATCAATCGGGTTTGAGCAAGATCCATCCCCATCGAATTGATTCGCATTAATAAACTGGAGATATTTTACAGAACGTACGTTCTGTTGGCAAATAAAGTTACGGTGAGAAATCATTTGGGATAATCGCATTATGTTGCACAACTCGGTGGTACGGATCGCACATTCTCCGCAAGGTGGGTGTGTTTGAGAACAGGAATACATACTACTTGACATTGTCAAGATAATAGCTTACTATTTTGACAATGTCAATTTGACACCGTCAAGATAGGCAGTTAGTAGTGACCACACAATTCTGTTCACAACAGGAGATCACTAGATGAACGGCCATCCGAAAAAACAGAGCTTCCACCATGGAGATCTGCGGCGGACGCTCATCGAACAGGGAATCGCACTCATTGAGCGTGACGGCATCTCCGCGCTTACCCTTCGGGCAGTCGCCGCCGCAGTGGGCGTTTCAAGGCAAGCTCCTTATCACCATTTCAGAGATAAAGATGATCTGCTTGCCGCCATCGCAGTCGTCGGTTTTGAGAAATTCGCAGCAGCCTTGCGCGAGGAAGCGGCCAAACATCAGTCTCCTGAGGATCGCCTCATTGCGCTTGGCGTTGCTTATGTGAATCGGGCGCGGTCAGAACCTCAGCTCTTCCAACTGTGCAGCGGTACCTTTATCTGGGACAGTTCGACGTATCCTGAGTTAGCGCAAGCCAGGCGTGAAGCTTTCGCTGTACTTGAGCATGCGATGGCCCACTACTTAAAAGGTAGAAGCGTTGACGATATCACGCTAACGATGGCAAGTGGTGCAGCTTTGGCGATGGCTCACGGCTTGGCTAGATTGCTGATCGAAGGGGCCGTGCGACCAGAGAAGGAAGGATCGCCGAGCGAGGAAGCCTTCGTCCGTCAATCGCTCCATTTCTTAGCCCAAGGCGTCTCCAGTTCGTAATGACATACACAAGTTATACAGAATATTCACAGTCGTTAACATTCGACAGATAGGGAGTCATCCATCATGCTGAAACTCAATATTCCGCCACCAATAGTGGCAACAATTGCAGCTGCTGGTATGTACGTTACGAGCACCATTGATGTACCAAATGCTTTCACATTCAGTGTACCCCTCTGGGCCTCACTTCTCATGTTTGTCCCAGGCATCATTGTTACTGCTCTGGCAATGAAACAGTTTCGTACAGTTCAAACCACAACCAATCCTGTAAACCCCGAAGCCGCGACAGCGCTCGTAACATCCGGAATTTTTTCCTATACACGAAACCCAATGTACCTGGGACTCGCTATTTTCTTGTTTGCTTGCGTTCTTCTCTTCGGATCTTGGCTTGGACTCTTGTGGTTACTTGCGTTTATCGTCTACATTCAAATTTTTCAGATAAGCGCCGAAGAAAAAGCCATGACAAAACTGTTTGGAACTGAATACGGTGAATACTGTAAAAGCGTTCGTCGTTGGATATAGTCATAAGGTATGTGATCGAGATCATTCGTCTTCAAAGGGCAGGTCGTCTTTAGGTCCTGTCCCAAGCCAGAGAACGTTGCCATCAATATCTTCAAATTTCATTTCATATGCCCAGGGGTGATTCTGAGGTTCCTGGAGGACTTTAACTCCTTTTGTCTTGTATACCTCAAACAGTGAATCGTCCTCTAAACCAATCCAGACCCAAACTCCTGTCTGTTGGTTACTTTGGGAAAGCATGATGCTGCATCCATCTTTAGAAACAGAACAGATCATACTCCCTTCCTCTCCACCCCAATCGAGCTTGAATTCAAGCGTTTCTGTATAAAACTGAATACTGCGTACCAGATCTCTAACTGGCAGCACCGGTATGGTGCATTCAACTTTCCGCTCTATTTTACTCATTGTTTTCTCCTAACTATGGGTAACATTACCAACCCAATCTACAAGCTACCAAGTATATGCTCCAATGTAGAGAGGCTCTTGCTCAAAAGCAGTTAAAGCCTCTCTGCCACGTTCAGACACATTGCGCACCATCACCAATTCGTCCCCATTGATTTCAGGATCATCTTCTGCTCCATATCGAATCTCTATGTTTTCCAACGATGTCCAGCCGCTCTTACCATAGAAATCTTTGAGGTTTGGCAGACAGAACAGCATCCCAATATCTGCATCGCTGGATTCAATATATTCTGTGGCTGCCTCTACTACTTGATGACCATAACCCTGTTTACGGAAAGCAGGATACGTGAACACAGCGCTCAGCCCATACACTTTATAGATTTGATCTCTATGCTCAAGATGTCTCCAGTTTGCCTCGGCGTGGCTGATGAGGACATCATTTTCAATGAGTACAAAATTGATCGGATGTGTATCCTTCAAAGTAAAATCCCATAGTTGATTCCCACCTTGAAAGATCCAATGCCATTCAATACGAACGTAAGATAGGATTTGGTACTTGATATAGGGCGGTAACTCTTGGCTTGGAAAAGTTAGTAGTTGCGACATAGACATTTTCCTATAGAATAAAGGGGAGATGACGCCAAAATTTTCTGCCTAACATCTTGAAGCTTCCATTTGATTAGTTCGATTCTCAAAATGCATGACGACAAATTCATCTTGATTCACTTGACAGAGAATCTGCGCCGATTGCCACAAGATAGAGCGAAAGATCAAAGTCCCATTACGCTCTACCACGTATACAACAGAATCATCGCCCTGCTTGTATCGTCCGACGTATTGAGAGAAATCTTTGGGATTCATAGATTGTCCTCTTGGGGGATTTGTATCTCCTGTTTGCCATTATAGGTTTGAGATATGGCGGTTCGCTACTTATGGTTTATATAGGCGATACGCTTCCATTTACCTTTCACGTTGTCAAAACGCTCTGGCTCGCCTCCAACCACGAATCCAAACGACCGCAAGTGATTTCCCACCGACCAGTTCTCCTTCGATGGATCTTTTGTCAACCCGTAGCTAGTGACGATCAGCCGACCACCGCCTAAGACGAAGTCGGTCAAAAGTCGCTCAGCTAATTCTTTCCGACGGTCTTCTGCGGTGTAGCCGAGATCTACAGAGACGAAATCGAACTTTTGTGGTGACTCCCATTCCGCGATATTCCCGACGAATATCCGATCTGCCCATTGTGGGAGACGCTGACGAGCGACTTCCGCCAGTTCAGTTGAAATGTCCATTCCATAAGGCTCCAGTTGGTAGCCATTTTCGGCTGCCCACACCACCATCGATTCCATCAACAGACCGTTGGCACAGCCCACATCGAGAAAGGTTCCATCCTTATGAATCGCATCTGCGATAAGTCCGCGTGCAAGTCGCCATTGGGTCGCATCACCACCAAATCCTGAACCGCCAAAAACAGTTGGTGCTGCGAGGTAGCTTTCTTCGAGCAGGATGTGAAGATCTTTCTGGTATGACTCGTACGTCTGGTTGCGGAAGGAGTCAGTCGCCCAGCGGACGAGGTCACCTAATTCTGTATTTCCCTGTTCCTTCAAGCGAGCTTCTGCGACTTCGGGGGACACGATGAGCCGCTCCGATTCTGTTTCACGCAACTGGCCATCAACCCAACCCACCACAAAACGGGCATTGTCGGCCCTTCTCGCAAATGGATGGAATTGCTGGAACCGTACCCCCGCTTGCTCAAGCGGAGCGAGATACGCTCCATTCAGATAGTTGCGTCCCACTCCTACACACCATTCTGGCACACACAATTGTCCAGAAGGTAGACGGATCAAGACGCACTGGCTAGAGACGAATGGAATGATGATCATGTGAGATACATCGTCGGTAGATGGGTGTTCTGAAAGAGTTTCAAAATTGTACGGGATTAACCGTGATCTTTGGTCAGCGAAGTGTAGGGTTTCATTCATAAAATTTCCTCTATCTCTCAAAGCTTATCGGTGGGAGCATCTCATTTTGGAGGCATAAGGCCAATCCAAAAAATAAAATATACGCGAGAAGGTGTTAAACTAGCTCTCCAAAAGGAGCAAAAATGACAATCTCGCCAGAAATGGTTGAAGTCTTGAAAGAGACGAAGGCCATGTTAAGTGGATACGAAAGAAGGCACTTCATGGCCCAAACGGTCAAAACGATATGCGAAGGGAGTCCGACGAAAGCAGAACGAGAGTTGGGCTGGAATCGGGCGACGATAGCCAAAGCCCTGGAAGAACTAGAAGGCGGCTTCTGTTATGTCGACCAAAGCCACCGACGTGGTCGCAAAAGCCGAAGACCATATCCCACTTTACTGGCCGATATGGTTGAAATCGCCGATCAATTCAGCCAGACCGATCCCACCTTTCGAACCCCAATTGTACACTCGACTAACCGCCGCCGAAATGCGTACCCAGCTCATCGAGCAGAAAGGATACACAGATGAGGAATTGCCTGGCGAAGAGGCCATCCGCTTGAAGCTCAATGAGTTAGGCTATGGCTCAAACCGGGTCAAAAAAGTCAACCAGTGAAAAGATCCCAGAGACCGATGCGATCTTTGATAGAATTCATCAGATCAATCAAGAAGCGGATGCAGACGAGACGGTTCTGCGCCTCTCTTGGGATGCCAAAGCGACGATTTTACTTGACCGTTTCTCGAGAGAAGGGATAAGTCGAGTGGTTGTCAAAGCGCTCGATCATGACTTTCAAGATAAGAAGACCGAGAAAGTCACTCCTTTTGGCATTTACCTCCCTTCAACCAAGGAACTCCTTTCTTTACTTGACTCAGTCGAAAGTGACTAGTGTTTTGTCAGATAAGTTATAATACGGTAAACTCTGCCAGAAAGTGACTAAAAAAACGAGGAGGCAGAGAGAAATGAAGCAAGTATATAAAGTTAAACTAAGTGATAAAGACAGAAATGAATTAAGGCGAATAACGGCAAAAGGAAAAGAGAACGTAAGAAAGATAAGAAGGGCACATATTCTGCTCTTGTCAGATGGAGGAAAAACAGACAGAGAAATCATGGAACGAGTGGGAGTGACGCGAGCAACGGTGGTGCGAATCCGCAAAAGATATGTGACGGAAGGGCTAACCAAAGCCCTAGAAGAGGCCAAGAAGCGGACGACCAGTCGAGATTAGTAACGAAGCCAGAGCCAAAATCACGGCACTAGCGTGTACGAAAGGACCAGATGGGCGAAGCCGATGGACTTTAAGGCTGCTAGCAACCACAGCGGTTGAGTTAAAGTTTGTGGAAGACATTTCGCATGAAACCGTGAGTGAAATTCTGAAAAAACGAACTGAAACCCCATTTGAAGGTGCAGTGGTGTATCGGAAAGTTAACACCTACATACTTGTGGCACATGGAACAAATCTTGGACCTCTATGCACAGCCCTATGACCCCAAGAATCCTCTCTGGTGGGTGTTACGATGAAAAACCTTGTCAGCTCTTGGGCGATACAATCGTGCCGATTGAGATGAAACCAGGCAAGAAATGGCGCTATGATCATCACTATGAACGCAAGGGCATCTGTTACATCTTGATTGCTTACCAGCCACACACTGGACAGCGGGTTGTTCAGATTACCGAACGGCGCAGAGGCCAAGAGTATGCTCGCTTCATGCATGATCTCAAAACGAAACACAATCCTGATGCCGATTCATTACAGATTGTTCAGGATAATCTCAACATTCATTCACCCAGTTCCTTCTACACCATCTTTTCGCCTGAGGAAGCTTTCGCTCTGGCTCAGCACTTTCAGATGGTTTATACCCCCGTCAACGGGAGTTGGCTTAATATGGTTGAAATTGAACTCTCGGTTATCACTCGCCAAGTTCTTGATCGCCGCATTGATTCCAAAGAGCTTCTTGAGACTGTTGTCCTTGCTCTTGTCAACGAGCGCAATGAACAATCCGCTACCATTCAATGGCAATTTACCCCCGCTCTCGCTCGCCAGAAGTTCCAGCGTTTCTATCCTGTTTTGGATACCGATTCTGATGACCAACCTGTATCATAACTTATCTGACAAAACACTAGTGACTGTATTGTCGACTGCCTGATTGATTTTTGGGAAAGCGTACGTGAACACTTTCCTCACGTCAAGACCCTCGTGATCAATCAGGACAATGGTCCCGAAAATCATACCCGTCGGACTCAGTTTATGTATCGTCTCACTCAGTTTGTTGAGCACTATCGTCTCTCTATTCAGCTCGCCTGCTACCCTCCTTATCACAGTAAATACAACCCCATCGAACGGGTTTGGGGCCATCTTGAAAAACACTGGAACGGTTCTCTTCTCGATTCTCTTGAGACCGTTCTCAATTTTGCCCGTTCTTTTCGCTTTAACCAACTACAACCCTTCGTTCACCTGAATTCCACTCTTTATGAGACCGGCGTCAAACTCACTCAGAAAGAGATGGACCGTTTGGAACAACGCTTCCAACGTTTACCTGGTTTAGAAAAATGGTTTGTCCTTATTCCCCCTCTCCATTCTCTCGTTCGCGTATAATTATTTTTTTGGTTTAGCCTAACAGGAAGAATGCAATGCACAAACGCATTCTCGCCCCATTTCGCAATGTTTCATCGGATGAAGAAACAGAAAATCTCTAACCAATCAACCTTTTCGCACGAAACCGGCACTTACTCTTTAGAGGGCCTTCTAAGTGCTTATCCGAAAAGTTCTGTGACGATCTATTCTCGCTCGAGAAACTGATCGGACTCACAACCACTTTTCGGATAGGTTCTAAGCTAGACTTTGTAAGTTTTAAGCACCATAAAAAGTTAATAACAGACAGCAGAAAGTAAGGTGTTCACCTGAGAGGGAGAGAATAAACGAAGATCAGGTGAAAAGTGAGATGTCTGGAAAAGGAAATGGCACCATAAGCGGCGGCGAACCAGAGAGAGGAGGTCATGGAAGGTGGCGTGAGTCTTGTGATACCAAGCAGCTTGAGGCAAAGGGATAGAGCCATCAGGAGAGAAGGCATGAGCCATCAAGATGACAAGGCTGAAAAGACCAAAGAGAGCAGGAGTAGTCCTCTCAATGGCCAAGTCACTCCACTGGCGCTGAGTTTCGACACCGAGGTGAGCTCTGGCTTCCTCGAAAGAGACTTCAATGGACCAACGTTTGACGAAATCAGCGATGATGTGGGGGGGGCAGCCTGATGAATATCGGTGGAGAAGTAAGCGACGGTCTCAGCTTGGCCTTTGGGATCGCGGACTAAAACCCAGCGCAGAAGGAGCGGAGTTGTGCCGGTAGAGTACCAAAAGGCAATACCAGTGGCCCAGTCGACGACTTCAGATTCTCCCCCATACCAGTCAATGCGGCAGCGGTGCCAACAGGTGGTTTTGAAGAGGGCAACATCTTCCAGCTTGGGCAGTCGCTGCCCAACGACAGGAGGACGACCAGGTCGTTTTGTGCCGTCAGGTTTCAAACGGGAGGGTGGATAGTCAAAGAGACGCGCATCCAGGCGCAGAGGCGCAATCAAGGTGACTCCTTGGGATTGACAGCGCAAGCCCAACTCGATCACACTGTAAGCCCCATCGCCGATGAGCTTGATTTCTCGACCTGGCAAAGCTCGACGCAGCCAGGCCACCACCTGCATGGTTCGTTTCGCCACTGTTCGGTGGCGCTGGTTGAGCGTTTCGCTGACTTTCGGTGTTGTGAGTAAGACGCTCAGAAAGGGCATTGACCAGTAGAGGTCACTCCACGGCAACTTGACCACCACACAGAAGACCAGCCACCGCAATCCGCTCGTGCTTACGCTCATCTTCCGGCCTGACGCCAGGCTATCTCGCCAGTGTCCTCGTTTGCTGATCTTGGGACCCCAGCGCCTTTCTAGCGTCTCGTCTACCGTTATCTCGACTGGCGCTCCCATGACCACAAACGTATCCACAATCAAGTGCAGTAAGATATAGCTCAACATCAATCCATCCCACTTTGCTCGATTCAGCACATGGTGATACTTGGACCAGTCTCCCTCTTGCTCCAATCCCATCACTCTCAACGCCGCTGTCACCGTTCGTCTTCCCTTCGTTAACACCGTCCCTATCACCAAGACCAGTGCCTTTTGGTACGTCGGTTCTGTGAAGACTGGGCGAAAGCTCTCGAACAACGGGATTATTTCTGCTGGAAGGAACATTGGGCTCTCCTCTCTTTGATAGTTGTTTTCTCACTCCTATCTTACATCAGCTTCCCTTTTGTTCCTTCTTTATTAACTTTTTAATGTGCCCAAATTGTACAAAGTCGAGCTAAGCAAACACGATTCAATCACTCATCGATGTCATTCTCGAGTGAAACCAAGAATCTATCGATGAGTGATTGAATTCCGAATCCTAAAGAGACATTTTACTGGATAAAACTGGAGGTATATCATGTATCACAGCAACTTGAGCGGTAACCCCTATGAATTCGCGCTATATCAATTCTGCAAGCATGAGCTAAAAAGAGAAGGTGGACCGTTACGATTCGTCAACATGGCAAGAAATGTCGCTAAATTGAAGAAACGTCTTGCCGTGAGTCTGGGGACTCGATTCGTACAAATAGGAGAACGGTTACATGACCAATATCAGTCGGCGCCTTATAGAGATGCCACTTAAACTTCGGACAATAGAATCGTTTTTTTATCGAGGGACAATTATCCGGAGTTTAAATGATGTGGCTATTAGTAATGGATTGTTCGAGTCCAGCGAACAGGAGATGTTGGTTCTGAATATGTTTGCACTTTTTGTGAACGAAACTGAATTAGAGCGCAGATAACTCAAAATAACTCGATTATAACAAACCCGCTTTTTTGAGGAGTTCTGCATACTCTTGAGCACGAGCTTCTGCCTCCATACGTGCATCTGATTCTGCCTGGGCACGAGCTTCTGCCTCTATACGTGCATCTGATTCTGCCTGGGCACGAGCTTCTGCCTCATCGGCGCGAACTTCTGCCTCATTAGCACGCACTTCTGCTTCTCGGCGACGCCGATCGAGTTCAGTGAAGGTGAGAAAGCGTTGTCCATCCGGATAATAGAGCTGAAGCTCGATTCCATCTAGCTCAAAGCGTATGTCTAATCGTGGGCTGCGCCAACTATCCATGTTAGGAATCGCTTCCAAAACGCCCTGTGAATTGCGTAGCCAACCCTCTAGGCGTCCAGAATCTGGATCATAGAGATAATACTCTTCCACGCCATAACGTTCGTAAAAACCAAATTTACGCTCCATTTCTGCTTTTGTGTTGCCCGGCGACAAGATTTCAAAGACGACTTGAGGAGCAATATTCTCTTCCTTCCACTGCAAATAGGAACGCCGATCTCCTTTGGGACGTCCAAATGCAACCATAACATCTGGAGCAGAACGGATCTTATTGTTGCCTTCGACCGGATACCAAAGCAAATCCCCTGCAACAAAAACATTCTCATCTTCTGCGTAAAGAATCTCCAAATTTCCTTCGATGGTGACGATCTGGTGAAATTGCTTGGTGTTATCGGCCATAGGTCTGCCGTCACTTTCCGGATAGATGATGGTTTGAGGTAACGGCTTGATCGGCTTGATTGGAACTACGTCAATTGTACTCATCTTGCCATCCTTTTTCTCTTACTCCGTCTATCAAACAGGTTCTACACATCGGAGATATCGTCCGAGCTGTACATCCCAAAAGCTGCACCTGTCCTTGTACCCATTTGAAAGAAAGGCAGCCTTTGTCAGCCCACTCGAATCTACTCGACGCAGACCATCAAAAAGAGTTTAGCACAAATGTACTTTAGCACAGTCGTTCGATTGGTGCAAGGAGAATCTATCTCGTGAGTAAACTCACGTTTGGGGCAAGATCAGGAGGTATGTTGCAGGGGTGAAACAGCACACCGACCAGCTAATCGGTTCTGCAACCGTACGATGTATTCGGGTTCAACGTTGGTAACTGTTTACGTTATCCCTGAAGGTGACAGCCACTTTACGTTCAGACGGGCAGGTCAGCTGCAATTACCGCTCGCCTTGTGCGAAAAGTGACTCTCACCTCTTCGTTCGGTGCAAAATTTCAGACGCAGCCTGCAAATGAACGCCCACAGACCCGCTTAAACGGCGGCATCTTGGGAGCATCGGTCACGCTTTCGTCGCGATGAGAGGTTGCACGCATATAATGGACTGCGTAACCACGACGAGGTTGGCGTTGCTTTGGTGCAGCACCAAGCTGTGGTGGAAGCTGATACTACCGGGGCGTAGCGGCGCAGAGAGAATGGGCCATTGCTCGCTGCCAAAATCTTCAAGGAACCACTCTAACTGCTGCCGATTCATCATCCCCCAACGATGTGTGCCAGGGACGAAATTCAAGCATCCGTTTTCCTCTGTGGCGTGGTCAATCGACGTCCATGCCGTCACCAGATCCATGGGGAAAATATCGCGCCACGAAGCCGAATCTTGATGCCAGGGCTGTGCCGTGCCAGTGATGGGCGCTTTCATAAAGAGCTGATCGCCATATAGCTTGATGTCCTCGGTTCCCAGCAGATCAGCGATGATATTGACGATCTTTTGATTCACAACATGGCTCCACATCACATCATCATATACGGCAAGATTGAACAATTTGCGAACAGACAAGATCTGGTTGGTGACCGCACGCGTTCCCTCACGAAATGTTTTCTCAAGCTGAATGCTGGTATCCGGAATGTGTTCTAATTTACCAGTCGCAATCAGATCGGTATGTTCAGCCAAAGTCTCCACTTCTGTATGAGAAAGAACATCTTCCACAGTCAGAAATCCATTCAATCTGAATTGTGTAACTTGCTCTTCTGTCAGCGTGCGCAATTCCGGTTTGGACATAGAAGAATTTCTTTCCTTGATTTATCGATCAACTACATCGGATGGCTTTCACCCAACTTCGGATCCAAATAATCTCGCAGGGCATCGCCAACCAAATTGAAAGCCAGGATAGTCACGGTAATCGCAACGCCAGGGAAAACAACGAGCCACCACTTGGTGCAGGTTGGGGAATACCTAGCCCCAGAAAACTCAATGCCGCTTCGGCAAAAATTGCCCCAGAGAAGCACTGAACAAGACCAGCACAGGCGCCACTGTCTGGGGAAACACATGTCTACCCATGATGCGTCCGCTTGTCGCACCGACTGACCGCGCCGACTCTACGTACGCCATCTCTTTTACGGATAGGACTACCGACCGAATCACCCGCACCGTCCCCGCAATGCTCAGCACAGTGATGGCAATAATGACCGTCGAGAGTCCACCTCCCAGCGCCGACAAGAGCAGCATGGCGAGAATGATCCCTGGAAAGGCCAGCAATACATCGATAAAACGCTGGCTGATCAGGTCAAACGTTGCACCGATATAACCAGTCAGAATCCCCCACGTTAGACCCAGGAATTTACCCAGGATTGTAGAGACGATTGCCATGAAGAGGGAAATGCGCGAGCCATGAATTAGCCGGCTTAGTACGTCCCGTCCTAAATTATCTGTCCCCAGCCAATGCGCCACAGACGGAGGGTGACGCAGGGCGCGGAAGTCTGCCTCTAGTGGGTGATAGGGTGCAACCTGATCGGCAAAAATAGCGATCAAGATCAACAAGATCAAATAAATGGCCGAGACTGTGCCTATTCTGGATGTCCGTGCAAAACGTTGGATCAGTTCGCCGAAGTTGGTTCGGTCGCTGAACTGTGGTTGGAAAACGTTTTCGTTAACTGCTGCAACCTCAGGCGTTGTCATTGGTGGAGATGATTCCTGTTCTGATGCCATTAAATTTTGTATATTACACAGAGTGACTCAGAGCAGATACAGAGCCACACAGAGTTGTGTCGACAGATATCCGTTTTGTCAACAACCCCGGTTATTCATAGCGAATGCGTGGATCCACCCATGCGTACAGAATATCAATAAACAGATTAATAAAGACAAAAGTGACGGCAAACAGCAGTGTGAGATTCTGGACCATCATCCAGTCACGCTCCACTGCACCTTGCGCCAATGCCATTCCCAATCCGGGAAAACCAAATGCTTTTTCCACCGCCACTGAACCACTCAATAGACCGGCCAGCGCCAATCCTGACAACGTAATAACGGGCAACATAGCATTTCTCAGAACATGGCGCAAGATGGTCGCCCGCTCTCGTAGTCCTTTGGCGCGGGCGGTGCGCACATAGTCCTCGCTTAACACTTCGAGTACGGTTGTGCGCGTCATCCTGGCAATGATTGCAGCAATGCCCGTGCCAGTAGCGATTGTCGGCCCAATGACCATCAGCAAGTTCTCCCTGGGATTGTCCCAGAGCTGCTCAATGGTAATTGAGGGCCGCCAATTAAAGACGGTGACCGTGGGGTGGTTCATTTTAGCTGGATAGATAGGTTTACACTTTTAGAAACAGAAAGAACGTTTATATTCTCTGATTTCGCCGGTTCTCAGAGAGAAAACGGTCTCATATAGATTTTTGTCTATATATCAAAAGTGTAAACCTAATTTTGAACCACCCCGTGACCGTGAAGAGAATCATGACCAACCCAAACCAGAAGCTGGGGATCGCCATAAAGAGGGTAACAAAAAAGCGCAGAACATTGTCTAAGAGCGACTCTCGCTGCATGGCGCTGATCACGCCAACTGGGATGCCAATCATCCACGCCAATAGAATAGACAGAAACGCAATCTCAGCTGTAATCGGACCGCGACGTAGGATTGTATCCCGAATTGGCGTTTCAACCCAAAATGAATGGCCTAAATCCCCCCGAAACACATCCACCATCCAACTCAAATACTGGACATAGAGGGGTTGATCCAGCCCCAGACTTGCGCGCGCCGCGGCCAACTCTTCCTCCGTCAAAACATAAATGCCTTCCGCCTCTCCATAGATCATTGCCAATGGATCACCCGGCAAGACACGCATCGCCACAAAAATCACCACCGTAACGCCAAAGATCGTGACAATGGCAAGCAGAAATCGTCTGAGAAGATATTTGAACATGTCTGAGCGATTTGAGGCCCTTAAGCTTTTTGGCAGATATCAGGCTTTTCCAGCAATTAAAATCCCTAATTTGATCTGGAAAAACTCAAGCCATTCCAGAGAAATCGACTTGGCAAATTAGGGGTTTATTTCTCTGGAATGGCCTTACCTGGTTCAATCTCTGATCTTTCAGTCAACCGCGACACCGGATTTCCATAGTTTGTAGACATCTTGAATTCCAGAAACCTCCGGGAAGTGGTTGGCCATATTCTCACCACATATCCGATCAACCATCTCGTTCAAATACACGCTATCGACAAACGACTCGATCCGATCTGCCCACGTGCTTCGATTGAGATGGCCATTCTGCGGATCAAGCGAATCTAGCGGAATCTGTAGGAATTCGGAAAGCCGCTGGTGAGATTCATTGAGTTCATGCGTTCTCAGAACAAGGCGTCGCTCTGGCGGAACGCTCTGAATGCAGATATTCACGTGTTGGTTCCATACAGTCAAGAACGCTGCAATTGAAAAAAGGCCGTGAGCCTCCAGGGTACTGTCGTGACGTGAGTGAGGGTAGCGATCTGGTTTGAACCACCAATCTAGGAACGACTGCACGTCGTGTGGAATCTCACGGCTGATCAAGTGTCCAACGGTTGACTGAAGCCAGGTATGGGGATCTCGAATGAGAACGATAAATTTGGCGTCAGGAAAGTTTGTCAGCAAATGAGCAATGATGAACTGGTTCGCCCATGCAATGTCATAATCAAGGTTCAACCGCTGATCGCGTTCAATAAGATAGGCACCAAAGTTCTGCGCCTCGACTTCGCCACGCGACTCGCGGAGAATCATCTCAAGGGTCTGCTCACGCTCGGGCTCGTGAGCAGACCGGTGATGAGTCGCCAATAGACCATGCAGCGATGCTGTTCCAGATTTCGCCTGTCCAACGCAGAATGCTTTGGTTCTTGGATGCAAAGAGTGACTTGTCATCATGAATTCTTGTCGATCGAACAGACCAACAAACCATCCAGCTAACAACCTAGACCATCGTTGATCCTACCTGTCCAACCAAACCGTCTCAAAACGACCCCATTTGGAGAACAAACGGCTCTCAATTGCCAGCCCTTTTACCGACTCGTGCCACATGGGTGAATGCGCACAGAAGCCAATCAGGAAGAAGGGTGGGTTTTCGTCGAGCAGATCCAGTCCTTGGTTGACCAAATCCTGGCGCTCATCGGGATCGATCGCGGCGGCCAATTGATCGAGTATTGCATCAAAGTCAGGATTGGAATACCGTGACCAGTTCTGTGAAGCGTCCGTTCGGAGGAACGAGTTCCAGAGTGGGTATGGATCCAGTACCTGAGACGCATAGGTGTCGGACTTGAAGAGATCGAAATCGCCGCTACGTAGCACGTCCGATGTTCTGGGTCGTTCCACCACGTTGATATCACCTACGATATTCAGGCTCGTGCGCAGCAATTCAGCAAAGGCAGGCACGGCAACTTCAGACGAGGCAGCAACGGTCCAAGCCGTAAAGGTTGTCTCAAAGCCATCGGGATAGCCAGCCTCAGCCAGGAGTTGACGTGCAGTTTCAATATCAGCCTCTTTGTCTGGGCGATAGCCAGGCATTGTCAGGATTTCATCGACAGGTGTGGAAAATGGGCTGGCAATGGGCAACCAACGCGTGACAAAGGCTGGTTCCCAGACCGGTGCAAAGGCATCAATGATGGCCTGACGATCAACCGCTAGATGTATGGCTCGGCGCACTCTGGGATCATCAAGCGGTGAAGCGGTATTGTTGATGGCGATCATATGTGAGTTCAGGCAAGGCGCGTGAGCCACCATGAGCTCGTCTCGTGTGGCACCCTCGTTCCAAGTATCCACCGAAACATTCCAGGAAAAGTCAGCTTGACCAGTCAGTACGGCGGTCCCCCTGTCTGCCCAGGCCGGCACGTTAAGCAATTCGATTCCGTCGACGTAAGGAATTTCGGGATTCCAATAGTCGGGATTGGCTTCCAATACAAGCTTCTCCCCTTGAATCACCTCAACAAACTTGAATGGTCCGGTTCCGGGCGGGACGGTTACGCCACGTAGATCAAAATCGTTCTCTTCCAATGCCGTCTTGGAAAAGACAACGGCCGCATCGCCTGCCAAAATCTCGAGGAAAAAGGGAGTGGGACGTTTCAGGTTAAAGATCGCCGTGAAATCGCCATCCGCCTCAACTGATTCGATCATCTCCAACTGTTCACGAAGACCACCGATAGCAATACCGGAAGGTGGATTGATGATCCGCTCAAAAGTCGCGACGACATCCGCTGAAGTAAAGGGCGTGCCATCATGAAACGTAACGCCTTCCCGCAATTCAAACGTGTAGATAGTCTTATCGTCAGAGACGGACCAGTTCGTTGCCAATCCAGGTGCGATCGTGTGATAGCCATCGCCCAGATTCCACATGATCAGGCCATCGTACATCATGGCACAGCCAGCACAACCTCCACCCTGGTGAATGTCGAAATGGGTCGGATTCATGCTCCAGGCCGTTTTCAAAACGCCGCCTCGTTTGGGATTGGCTTCTGCGGCCTTCATCATAAAGCCTTCCGGTGGCGGAGCATTGAGATCTCCCTGGCGTTCGATCACCTCAGGCGTCAACATCGGAATGGGTGCCGCCGCGCCACCACAGCCAACAACGACGACCATCACGATCAGCAGTAGAATCGTCGACCAACATAGTCGGTTTAGCATGGTTTTCTCCTTTTGGGCTAAATGAAACGTTAGATCGCAGCCATTGTCTCTGCCAGATGTAGAACAAACAGCTTGTTTGTTCAGCGTCAGGTATGAATACACTTCACTATCTGGCGGAAACGCTGACTAACGCAAAGCATCAGAAACTGCAAACTCAATGTCATAAAATTAATGGAGGAGGAGGCATTCTCTATTACACGCAGTAGGCCAAAAAAGGGGTAAAATAGCCCTAGGAGGCCAAAATGAACCAAGAATTTAGCGCCGCAGTAACAGGATTCTGTGCCCATGTGAGAATGCTTTCTCCGCAAAGCGAAACTGTAAAACATTACGAAAGTGACCTAAATCAATTTGGCCAGGTGATAGAAAAAAGGCCAAGAGAGATAGGTCGCCAAGAGATAACGACGTTTGTAACGGCGCAACTCGAAGCGGGGATGAGCAGTGCGACGGTCAATCGCAGAGTGGCAACGTTGAGCCGATTTTTCGACTACTTGGCGGATGAGGCAGAAGACGAAAGCTGGTCAAACCCGGTGGTGTGGCGTCTACACCGACTGGATACAGGTTGCCATCTTCCCAGAGATATAGCGGAACGCATCGTCCGCCAGTTATGGGGGGAGCGTGAGTCAAGGTCAGATAAGAGACCAAGTGATGTTGGCCTTGATGCTCGACGTTGGCCTGCGGGTGGGCGAAGTGTCGAAACTAGAGATGGGCGATATTGAAGCTGCCATAAATCCGGACGAACTGTGGTCACTGCGCGTACGCGGCAAAGGGAACAAAGAGCGTCGAGTCTGGTTGACGCCAGAAACCACAGCGCTGTTGGTGAGCTATATGGATGAGCGTCCTGATGCAGTCGATAGCCATCTGTTTCTGACTCGTCGTCACAAAGGCATCAGTGTCCGCGGAATCCAGGAGCGCCTCGATTATTACCGTCAGCAAGCCGGACTCTCCGAGAACGAGGTCTCCTGTCATCGCCTGCGCCATACCTTCGCCAGACGAATGGCAGAGTCGCGTATGCCACTGCCTAGTCTCTCATTGGTTGGGTCACAGTCAATTGAAAACGACCCAGATTTACATCGATGGTGCCAATCCTGATATGCGAGCCGACTATGAAGCTGCTATGGAGCAGTTGTCTCGCCAAGCCGCATGCTCGGATATTGAAGGAACGACATCTGCAATAGAGACAGAGAATACTGTGCCTTCTGAACATCGCACAGTGGAGCCAGCTGTTGGCATCTGTTTGTCCGCTGATGAGATCCGTCAACGTCTCACCTCATTGCCGCTCTGGCTTCATCAACCCATCATCTCATTACTTCTCCACCAGCAATTACGCTGGAAAGCCCTCTATCGGCGGGAACGAGCCCTTCAGTGGCTTGGCGAACTCCAACGCGGTTGGCAATGGATGCTCGACCAGCGCATGCTCTCCAGCTTATCCGAACTAAGACGGCGCGATCTCCAAGACTACATCACCCACCTATGTGACTTAGAGTATTCCGTCCATACCATCAATCATTTTATTTGTACCCTCAAGTGTTTTCTGCATTTTGCTGAAGAATGTGGCCAGTCGATCGCTCCGGCTTTATATCGCATTCAACGTCTCAAACGACCCACTACCTTACCTCGTCCGTTGCGCCAGCATGAATTTGCTCAACTTGAACAGTTCGTCTTAAACTCAACGGCTCAGAGCCTTTCTCCTTCCGACCTCCTTGACCGTGCTTGGTTTCTTATTCTGGTTGATGCTGGGCTACGTATGGGCGAAGTGCAAGCTCTGCTCGTTTCTGACTGGAATTCGGATACACAGACTCTGCTCGTTCGAGATGCCAAATCCCATCGTGACCGTCGGTTGCCTGTTACCCAACGCACTGCTCTTGCCATCGATGCCCATCTGCAACATCGCACCGATGACCTGGCTACTCATTCCCCGCTTTTACTACGCGATGGCTTACCTCTTCGAGCCAATTATGTGCGCAACCATCTTCATGCCTTTGCCGCCCAAGCTAACTTAGAGGGCGTCACTCCTCATCGCTTGCGCCATACCTTTGCCACCCGTTTGCTCAACAGTGGCCTTATGCCCATCACTACCTTGCAGAAACTCATGGGGCACACTCATATCGATACCACCATGCTTTATGCACAGCTCTACGATGAAACCATTCAGCAGCATTATTTAGCCGCTATGGCTTCACATTCTGTTTACGCTATCCCTGAACCTGACCCCGCTATTTGGGGTCCCACTTTGGAGAATGCCTTTGAATCAACTTTTCAATAGCAACCACTTTAACTTTTATGTCTACTGCGTGTAATAGAGAACGCCGGAATGAGTCGAGCAGAGCCGCATTAGAGATTACACGCAGTAGGATTTCTCAGAGTTAGAGCGTTCAAATGGCGAAAAAAGACGCAGTAGAGAATCTCGGACCATTTGGCCCGCTCGAGTCTGTTTTGACTGAGAAGTGCAGGATTATGTCTACTGCGTGTAATAGAGAATGCTCCTTCCACCCCTAATCAGTCTTAACTTAACGACATTGACTGCAAACTAACTCTTAATTCGGTCAATGCAATACCGCGGATAAACTTTACTTTCTGGTAAAAGAAAAGAGATGAGGTGAGAAATGTGACAAAAAGCGGTTAGCAGTTCATCCTAAAGGTAGAGAACCCAAAAAGGAGGAAGGAATGCTAACCGCGCCAGAAATAACTATAGCAGTACTGATGAATGTATTGCAAGTAACGCCGATGGGAACAAACGTAAATGTAATGCGTCTGATGTGGGCAATGCTGAATGGGTCGTTTCTGAAAAGTCGAGGAGCAATCCATAGCGCATTGAAAGAAAGCGGGTTTGAAGATGAGGAGCTCCGGCGAAGCTGGTGGAGCTTTCGATATGGATCATGGGATATCACAAGTCTGCTGGGGTCGTGGCAAGAAGAAGTGGAGTGGAAAGGGGAATGGGAGGCAAAAAAGTTAGAAGGGTACCGAGTGAAAAGCATAGATATCACAGGGTTCTGGCGACCGAAGCTGCAAGGGAAAGTGAACCGACTCTATAACTCAACGGCTCGTCGGGCATTGCCCGCGCTCATCTTTGGAGTGATGATAAGCTCGGGGGAGATAGGCGGGAAGCGAGTGCCACTGCTCAAGGAAATCATGAGATGCACGGTTGGAACAAAGGAAAGTGAGTTTCGGAAAAAGCTGCTGACAGAGACGAAGAAATCACTGGAGTCAGACGAAGTGGCGGTGGTCGATGCCGGGTTTACAATCAGAGAAATGCTAGAAAGCGGCATAGACCGATTTGTCCTGCGGGAAGCCATTAACTGCACAGCGCGCCGCAATGAGTTACCCAAACGCAAAGAAAAAGGCAGACCACCTGAATATGGTGATATTGTGCGACCGCTCTCTCGCAGCTATAAGGGAAAGCGACTCGAGGCTACAACTCCGGACTCGTCTGATCGCTTTCTCTATAGTGGTCGCCTGATTTGCTATCAAGCATGGCACAATCTCGTCCCCAGAACAACCAAGGTGGATACAGCCAACCGTACCTACTCGATTTACGTCATTCAGGATCCGGCCTACAACACACCTTTGGTTTTGGCGACCGTTATGACTTTGCAGCCTGAAACCATTTATCTTGTCTACCTGGAACGCTGGCCTGTTGAACCTCCCCCCTTGGCTTCCAAGCAGATGATTGGCTTACATCGTCAATTTGTTCATGCCGATGAGGCTTGTTTCCGCTTACCTGAACTGGGGCTGCTTGCTGGCAATCTTCTTTCCCATTTAGCCGCTTCTCTTCCTCCCATACCGACTGGCTACTGGGATCGAGAGCCTCAATCCACTCCCGGCAGGCTGCGCCGTGTTCTCTCGAGTGCTCTTTTTCCAACTCCTGACCAACTCGACCCTGACTTTCGGAAAAAGGCCTCGGTTTCACACCATTTCCCTAAAGGCGTTCTCGCTCATCGCCGCCTCAATGCCGCTGCTTAAACTAGCCGAGCACTATTTTTACATTTTATCCCGTTTTTTCAGGGTGGATTCTTTTTTCCGCCCCTTTCGGTTTGCCCTTTGTCACTCAAGCCTTTACCAGAAAGTAAAGTTAAAGTATTTCTGCGTAAACAGGAATGCGACAATAATAGGCATGCTCGGAAGAATTAGATCTTTAACGAGGTAGAGTGTCTAGTATTTTGTTTCCCTCTGTAACCATCGCCTCAATTGTTTCATCAATCCCGCGTTCACCAACGAGTCCTAACTGATACTCTCGGTTGACCACTCGGAACCATTTGAGGAAGCTAGGGAAGAAAAATGGCCCCTTCATTTCGACCAACTCATCAAGAACTGTCTGCATACTGTTAGGAGGTGTCGACAGATACGTATTGGTCTCTTGAATCGCCTGAACCGTTGGCGTTGCGCCACGGTCTTTGGCAATAATCGACTGGACATCGTCTCCCGCCAGAAAGACAACCAATTGGGTTGATTGCTCCAAAACGCCACTTTTGGCAGCATTGTTGGTCACAACATGGGGCTGATCATTCCACATTCCACCTCCTTTCGTCTAAAGAACTTTCTCGGAAAGTGTAGTCGGATGTCAGACCAGAGAGGTCGAGGCCGACCAATCGCGAGTTGTTAAGAATTTACCCCCAACCCCAAGCTGTTTCCGACGTAGTGATAAGTAGAAAGTGTGGGCTCATTGGAACGACCAAACGGAAACAGAAAGGGGGGTCGGATGTTAACCAGCATCTTCCGTCACAAGCAGTATGTGCGGTTTGTACGCCATCGAGCGGGTCGATATGGTGCGCTGCGCTGCGACCATCGCCATTATGCGGTATGGCGCAAGCTGTCAGCGACGAATCTCGATGGTGCGTACCCGTTTTTGGCACCGTTATACGTGCCAGACTGGGGACGACCCGTGCGCGACCCGGTGTCCATGTTGCGCTCGTGTCTGGCCATGATGCTCTGTGGTCAGACGAGCTTCGATGTGTGGGTGGGGCAGATGCGCGATGAGCCCTTCTACGCCCTCATCAGCGGCTTCGAGCCCAACGACGTGCCTGGCGTGGGCACGTTTTACGACTTTCAAGACCGTCTCCTGCAACGCGAGCGGCAAGCCCGCAGCCAGGCTCGTCGCCCCTATCAACGGCGAGATGAGCGGGATCAAGCCGCTGCCCACAAGGACAAGAACGATCTGCGCCCCCCATGCGGGCATCGTCAATCGCCTGACCGCGCTCATTCTGGGGCGCCCTTTTGCGCCGCCAGCCGTCGCTGAACTACTGGCAGGTCAGACTGGTATGGCCGCCTTGCCTACTTGGGAGCAGGTGCTGCAACGGCTCTTCTACGGCTGCTTCGTGGCCCACTCAGTCGAGTTGGGCTTGCTCGACCTGGACCATCTCCATGTGGCTGGCGACGGCGCCAAACTGCCCACTTGGGCCAATCCCTACGGCCAGAAGCTGTGTAAGTGCAATAATCGAGGTAAGAAACGCCACGAACGCTGTCGCTGCCATCGCGCCTACAGCGACCCCCCACGCCCTCTGGGGCTGGGACAGCTACCGTCATTGCTGGGTCTATGGGCACACGGCCTATGAACTGACCGCCTATTCGCTCCAGCATCGCTGCCAACTACCCTTGGTCATCACTATGGCCGATGGCAATCGTCATGACAGTCCCCTCGGGCTCGCGACGCTCTATCGGGGCCGAGAAATCTTCGGCTTGCCCATCCAGACTGCCACTTTGGATGCCGCCCACGATGTCATCGGCTATTATCGCCTTGCCACCCTGCGTTGGGACATGGCGCTGGTCATGCCCCTTAACCAACGCAACCAGGACCACAGCCGCTTTGCTGGCTCCATACGCCTAGACGGCAGTATCCCTATCTGTCCCGCCGGGCGGCCCATGACACGCTGGGGCTTCTGTCCCGACCGCTTGCGCATCAAGTGGCGCTGTCCCTTGGCCGCCGCCACGAAGACGCCCGACGTGACCACCTGTCCGCACTTTGGCCAGGATTGCTCTGGTTCAGCCTATGGGCGCGTCGTCTATACCTATCCCAGGACAACTATCGCTTGCACACCCGCATCCCCAGGGACAGCGACCTTTGGCAACTTCATGCTAACGCTCGCTCCTGCGCTGAACGCTCAGTCAAGCGCAAGTACGACTTTCATCTCCTCCAGACCCGCACTGCTGGCCGCGACCGATGGTTCTTCCGCTTCGCTCTCGCGGCCATGTGTCAGCACGTCGACGCCTGGCTACACCATGCCGCCCGACGACTCGCTTAACACTTGACCCCCTGGGCCACTCACACTTCTCCGCGCTCGGCCAGGACTACGGATGCCGACCCTTGCCTACTTTTCCCTGCCACTCACACTTTTTTGCCGCTATCCGACATTTTTCTTCCTACTCCCTCCCTTACGCACTTTTTCGACCCTCCTCGCACCA
Organism: Chloroflexi bacterium TSY; assembly: GCA_019217005.1. The sequence goes on along the minus strand of JAHBNG010000006.1, from coordinate 225,255 downwards.
TCGACCTCGGGGATGATGTGCACTTTCCGAGAGAGCTCAGAATCTGGCCCTTTTGGCGTTGGCATCACATCCCATTCAAAACGATCACCGATGTCCTGTATGTAAGCGCCAATTGAGCCGGCATTCCCTGTTGTCATACCAATCTTGCCTGTCGCAAATAGGTTGGAGGCATCATCCGTCAATAAATCATCTTCTTCACTGAGTAATGGTGATACGTGGTGTTCCTGCACGGTGCTGATGAACCAACGGATCGACGCAGCAAAATCTTCTTCGCCAATCAATGTTTCAGTATAGTTCTCATTGACCCAATGATGGTCGCTATTTGCAAGTCCAAGCGCGCCATACTGGTGAAACATATCGACGTCTGTCCACATGCCGTAGGTATGGGGTGCGTCGGTCAATTGCTTCGCGCCCTCAAGAGTCTGCGTCCAATCCCACGTACCGTCAGGCAGGGCAACGCCTTTTTCCTCAAACAAAGTCTTGTTGTAAAACCAGAGAGCAGGAGTCAACTGGAATGGGATGGCGTAGACTTTGCCACTCTGCAAGAAGATATCCACTGGACCAGGCCGCCATGTCGCAAAGTCAATACCCAACGCATCGAGTGTTGGAGACAGGTCCGCTATCAAGCCCTCATCAATGAATTCGGCGCCTAGAACGCCCTCGAAGAGAATGACGTCGGCAATCGTCTCGCTGGAAAACTGCCGCTGTAGATTTTCAAAATAGTCCCCGTCAATTGATTCAAGGCTGATCGCAACTTCCGGATTCTGATCTGACCATATATCAAGGGCGGCATCCATCGTGGCACCACGGGCACCTTCGACCCAGTCGGTCGCGAATCTCACTTCAACCCCGTCTAGTTCAGGTGTGCCATCGTCGGATGGGTCTGAACCAGACCAAAATCGTCTGCATGCAACGAATGCCACACTGGCAACGCTGGCTCCTGAAAGATTCAAAAAGCCACGTCGGGACAACTTACGCAAAGGCAAAGTTTCCTCCTTATGGAAGTTCTGAGTAAGATGAGTGAAGTCGGGGGTGGGGACAACAAGTACAGCTTGGTCACTATTGTATAGTAAAATAAACTGGCGCGCAACTGCGATCTTGAACTCAGAACCTATATGAAGGAGAACCTACGTTATGAAAATTGTAGATGTCAAAACCACAGTACTGTCCATCCCCCATCTTCCCGGAATCCAGGATGCGACAATTCGCCATCGGGTGCCGGGACGTACCCAATGTTTCGCCCATATCGTCACGGATCAGGGGATCGAGGGATTAGGGATCGGTGGCGGTGCCCATGCCGCACGAGAGGTAATCGAACGCACGCTGAAACCCATCTTGCTGGATCAGAATCCGCTCTACATTGAAAGACTTTGGAACGACATGTTCTGGGCAGTTCGTGGCGTGGGGCGCAAGGGGCTAGCTTTTTCTGCTCTCTCGGCCGTCGATATTGCGCTCTGGGATCTCAAGGCCAAATATTTCGAGGTGCCTCTCTACCAACTTTTGGGACCATATACGGATACGGTGCCGGTCTACGGGAGTGGCGGTTGGACCCACTTCACGGTGGATGAGTTGGTTGCGGAGCAGATGAGTTATGTTGAACGAGGCATGAAAGCTGTGAAGATGAAAGTTGGCAAAGATTTTGGGAAAAGCGAACAGGAAGACATTGCCCGTTTGGCCGCCGTGCGTGAGGCGGTCGGTGATGATATCGAGATCCTGATCGATGCCAATAATGGCTATTATGCCAAGCAGGCTATCGCAATGGCGAAGGCATTTGCACCCTACTGCATTGGTTGGTTTGAAGAACCGGTCTTAGCGGATGATATCGAGGGATTGGCCACTGTTGCGAGGGCCACTGACATCCCAATCGCAACGGGTGAGCATGAATATACAAAATATGGCTTCAAAGACCTTCTTGTTCGCGGTGGGGCCGATATTGTGCAGCCCGATGTGGGACGCGTGGGTGGCATCACTGAGTGGATGAAGGTTGTACAATTGGCGGATGCGTTTAATCTCCCTGTTGCACCTCATGCCTATCAGTTAATTCATCTTCCCCTCTGCTGCGCAACGCCTAATCTCCGGATCGTAGAATATCTAGGCGTGACTGAAGAGGCAGACAAGATCATGTACAAAGAGTTCAAAGAACCGCAAGACGGCCTTTGGTCTCCCGACGCGAATAAAATGGGACTGGGATTGGAGCTAGATCCAGCAGCAGTCAAAACGTATGGTGTATAGAGTCAAAGAAACAACTCTCATCTTCCGAATGAGGACATGCCAGATCATTCAGCATGGCTCGGAAACAGACATTGACATTGTTAATAACTGTCACCTATACTCTGGTACGGCAGACGACTCGCAAGTCTATCCCCTAAAAACACACATCTATTGAAAGAATAAGAGAGAATGACAAAACTTAAAGTTGGAATTATTGGCTTGGGCGGCATTGCCCGCGCCCACTGTGATGCAATCGCCACTCTTGATCAAGTGGAGGTTGTGGCAGTTGCTGATCTCTTCGAAGAGAAGCGTAACGAATATATGACGAAGTATGGCATTCCAAGAGGCTATGCATCACATACGGAGCTTTTGGCCGACGATGAAGTCGCAGCAGTCGCTGTCGTTCTGGGGCATCATCTCCATCATCAGCTTACTATAGATGCATGCAATGCGGGCAAACATGTTCTGGTGGAAAAACCGATGGCCATTAGCTTGGCACAGTGCGATGAGATGATTGAGGCAGCAGCGACCAATAACGTCAAGCTCATGGTCGGATATACACAGCACTTTTACGGAACCAGTCTGAAGGCGAAAGAAATCCTTGATTCGGGTGAGTTAGGACCCCTGATCACCTCGGTCTGCTATATGTCCAAGAACTGGAACTTCGCTGGACGTCGCCCCCAATACCGAAGCCGGTTCCATGGTGGAGGCATGTGGTTGACGAATGGTGTTCATGTCGTCGATCGCCTGACTTGGATGATGGCGTCACAAGCCGTATCCGTTTCTGCTTCGATTGGCACCCGTTCTCACTATCAATCGGGTGATGACTCAGCCACGGCCTTTATTCGCTACAAAAATGGATTGGCAGGTGTGGCCGTTGTCGTGGGGTTTGCCGACGGTGCGCCCAACTATGAATGCCAGGTGATTTGCGCAAACGGCACGCTCCGCTTCAGTCAGCACGGTGAGAAATATGTCAAAGTTGGGAAGGGTGACAAGTGGGAAGATGTGCCCTTTGATGATCCGCCAAGTGAAATGCACAACGAATGGAAGGCGTTTGCTGAATCGATAGCCCAAAATATTGAACCACCCACCCACGGTCAATGGGGTCGTCACATCATGGAGATCCTCTTTGCCGCTGAGCAATCAGCCATCAGTGGTCGTGAAGTGATGTTAGAGAATGGTCTGTCATGGACGCATCAGCAGTCTGGTGATCCGGTCACCATTCATCATGGGTGGATCTAAGGCGATTCCCAAAAATAAGTGATCCACAGATGAACAGGATTTACAGGATTAGAAGAGAGACATTCGGTCAATCCCGTCCATCTATGGATCCTTTAAAAATTGGATTGGCCTAATAGAGACTCCACTTCAAAGGTGGACATTCGGAGCGTTTCCTGTCGAGGAACGGTTGTCCAACGTTGAAGTGGTATGGTAAGAAGTTTTGTCCCTGGTCAGTTGTCGTCTTATCGATTTGCCCTATGCTCGCCATAGTGTTGCCGCCAGGTAGCGTTCGCCGTCCGGTCTATCATTATAGTAGTAGACCGTCACGTTCGTTCCATCCGGTCGTTGGATCGTTCGTGGGTAGCCAATGTCGTGATTGCCCCCCATCGTCCCGTAAGATGATGTCGTCTCCCCAGGTCGCACCATTATCTTCGCTCAATCGGGCGCGGATGCCGTATGGTTTTCCCCGATAACCATAGACCAGACAGAGTCGCCCATCCTGTAATTTGGTCAGGGTGGGTGGATTGCCTCCTTTACCTGTGTCAGGAACTGGTTGATTCCAGCGTGACCAGCTTTGCCCGTTGTTGTCCGAAGCAAATAGATCAATCGAGTGCCGCGCCTCGACGAAATTCTTATCGCCAGATTTACAGCGAATTGCGACGAGCATACGCGAGTCTGAAAGCCGTAATCCAGCGGGCATAATCTCAAATCCCTCTGGTTCTCGACCAACGGTCGAGACAAGCGAAAAACTCTTGCCGCCATCAACCGTCTCGGCTAGAAAAACGCGTCCTTCTTTCCCGTCTGTCTTGGATGCGGTCAGGAAGAGCATACAAGAATCTGCTCCATTGACCAGGTAATCAGTGCGAGCAGCAATCCCCGTCATGCCAAACATGGGTAACCGATATGGTCCTTGCCAGGAGCCACAACGGTCAGTTGAATAATAGAACCAAGAGATCGAACCGGCCACTAGGCCCGACCGGGCGCACATCAATGCGAAATCCGGATGGGTAAAGTTAATACCGCCAGGACAGGGCGGAAGGACAGATTCATCATCCAGAGATTGGCGGACGTGAAGTGTCGGGTTCATGTGCTCATCTGCAGAGAGACCGCGTCCGCCAGGTGTTTCGCACGGGGTGGGCCGTACATCCCATGTGACGCCGCCATCCAGACTGTGGGCTTGCATGGGAACAAATGGGCGCGACTTATCCCGCGCGTGGAATCCTCCCGCTGGGTCCATATAACCCAAGGTGAAGCCAACCACAATTTCGTTCTCCCAGTTCCAAATGCCATAGTTGGCGGGCCAGCCAGCAAATCGTCCCGGTTCGTGGTATATCTTGATGTGTTCCATACAATTCCTTTGAATGTTTGTCAATGAAGATCGACAAGACCAGAAGAGATCCTACTGCGCCTTCCAGAATGACCAAACGCTGAGCAACAGAGCCCCAACCATAATAATTGCCGCAAGGATAAACGCGTCTTGCATCCCAGCAAGCTGAGTGCTTGTATTTGCTTCCGTAACGCCACCAGTAAGCTGTTCACCAGCGTAGTAAATGATGCGGCTTGTCCAAAACCCTCCAATAATTGCGATCCCAAAGCTGCGCCCCAACGTGCGCACCACGGACATCAACCCCGATGTCATGCCAAGTCGCTCAACGGGAACGAGCCCAAAGACAATGCTGTTATTCGGTGCTTGGAAAACGCCCATACCCAACCCAAATGGGATGAGCCGCCACACATATCCAAAGAGAGAAGTCGTTTCTGTTAATGTTCCAAGGCTATAGCAACCCCATAACATTAGTCCCAGTCCGGCGATCACGATTCGATGAGAACCAAAGCGATCTGACAACCTGCCGGCGGCAGGCGCGGCAATGCCAAAACAGATCGAAGGGACCGTTACCAATATGCCAGAATGACGCGGGCTAAATCCACGAATATTCTCGAGATAAAATGGCAACAGCAATAGAACACCGATGAAAATAATGAAGCTCAACAAACGCAAAAGTAGATTGATGCCAAAGAGGTTGCTTTGGAAAAGTCTCACATCGATCACTGGTTGCTCAATTCGAAATTCGATGATCGTAAAGAGAATCAAGAAGAGAGCAGAGGTAGAAAAGAGTATGAGTACACTCTGCGTACCATATCCTTCTTGTTGCGCAACGGTCATACCAAGCAGGAAAAGAAGCAAGAACAGGAAAAAGGTGCCAGCTCCGATGAAGTCGAATCTCTGCTTGTCGATCGGTCGCGAATCTGGTAAATAGCGTTGGGCAAATGGAATATCAATCAACGCCAGGGGTACAGTCATGAAGAAGATCCAGCGCCACGACAGCGTCTCCAACAACCAACCGCCGACAATTGGACCAATGACAATGCCAACCGAGACAATACCACCGATTGTGCCAAGCGCTAGCCCTCGTTCAGCCGCGGGGAATGCCTCCGTCACAATTCCCATACCGAGGGCCATTGCCATCGCCACACCAATCCCTTGCATCACGCGAAACGCTATCAGCCACCAGATACCGGGAGCCAGTCCGCACAGAATTGATCCTATACTTGCGACAAACAATCCAGCGATAAAAATTCGTTTCTTTCCAACCATATCACCCAGTCTGCCCACCACCAACATAAGAGTTGCCTGAGTCAGCACAAAGGCCAAAACCACCCACTGTACGATTGAAAAATCGACAGCAAAGGTGCGAACCAGCGTCGGTAGCGCCACATTGACAATACTTGTATCGATGGTTTCAAGAAAGAGGGAAAGGCCTATTGCCAGCATGACGTACCACTTGCGGCTGTAGTCGACAGCTGGGCTAGATGAAGCAGTAGTAATGATAGTCATTTATTTGGGGTGGTTCAAAATTAGGTTTACACTTTTGATATATAGACAAAAATCTATATGAGACCGTTTTCTCTCTGAGAACCGGCGAAATCAGAGAATATAAACGTTCTTTCTGTTTCTAAAAGTGTAAACCTATCTATCCAGCTAAAATGAACCACCCCATTTATTTTAACGGAAATTCTTTGAGGCGAGACCCAGATCGCGACAAGGGCGCTGCTGATAAGGTCGCTGGCGCAATGCTTGCTCATCAAGGTCAATGCCGAGACCAGGTGTATCTGGCAAGGCAATAAAGCTGTCTTCTACTTGGAATGACTGATGCGCGATCTGCTTTCCCATCTCCTCAAAATTGACGAAATACTCAGTAATGAGAAAATTTGGCATTCCCGCTGATGCGTGTAATGTGGCCGCTAGACCGATGGTCGTACTATTGTAGTTGTGGGGTGCCATGGCCACATGATACGCTTCTGCCATCGCGCCGATCTCCCGCAACTCGAGGATACCGCCACAATTGCAGACATCGGGATTGAGAATGTCGGCGGCCCGCTTCTCGAAGACATCTCGAAACTCGTTCTTCGTATATAGTTCTTCTCCAGTCACCACTGGCAACGAGATCGCTCGGCGAACCTCGGCCAAAGCATCAAGATCGCGAGCTGATACTGGCTCTTCAAACCAGAATGGCGTATAGGGTTCCATTGCCTGGGCCACCCGCACTGCGTGTATGGGAGCGAGCCGACGATGAACCTCAACCAGAATGTCCACATCTGGACCCACTGCTTCTCGCACAGCTCGTACCCGTTCCACCGCCTCATCTTCTTGGTGGCGGTCGATGAAGGCTCGCCACGGTCCGGGAAATGGATCAAATTTGAGGGCCGTGAATCCCTTGGTGACAACGGCCTTGGCTCGTTTGGCCACCTCTTCTGGAGTCTGCGCACCGCCCCAGCCGTTGGCGTAGACCCGCAATTGGGGACGCGTGCGTCCACCGAGCAGATTATAGACTGGTTGCTCCGTTGCCTTGCCAACGATATCCCATAGTGCTTGCTCAATGCCACTAACCGCACAGAAAAATTCCATACTACCTCGTTTGCCAGCAAAATCTGTATAGGCAGAGAAAAGAAATTGCTTGATGTCGAAAGGCGAGTAGCCCATAAGATAACGAGTCAACTCCTGAATATGGACTTCGATAGCCCGATCTCGGTCCAATTGCGTATATGCTTCGCCCCAGCCATATAGGCCATCATCCGTCTCGATCTTTACGAACAGCCAATGTTTTGAACTACCCGAATCGACCAGAAAGGTTTTGATTGATTCGATTTTCACCAGATACATCTCCTTTGTCTCAATGTACTCGGTGGTATTCCAAATTATGTATAAATTCGCTATTCCTCTAAGAGGCAAAGGAGCTTTTACACATTTTGTGGCATACCACCATTTACTCAGTCGACGCAATCACCTGGTCATAGTAATCCCATCCGCTGAGGTTCGGCGGCTCAATCCCCAATTGTCCGAGAATAGTCGCCACTTGGGTTCGATGTTCCTGAGCGTGATGGATGGCTTGCAGGAATAATATTTGGGCGGGGAGCATCTCCGCTTCTTTACTGTCGCCCACTTTTACTTCTTGATCTGGCGGTTTCTGCCCCGCAAGCGTCTGCAGTGCAATGCCACTTTGTTGAGCACGATCTCGTAATTCTTCAAGCGGAGTTGTTGCATCAGGTTTGGGGACGTTGGTAAATTCCTGTCCTATTAAGAAGGTGAGATAGCGTTCCTCGGCCCGCACAATATGTGCAAGCGTCTCACGAATGGAGCCGAATGTTCCCACAGCGACATGAGTGAGTTGCTCATCTGTCAGCGTCTGACAAACTTCGATCAAGCGCAGATTTGCCCAGAGATGGTGGGCGAAGAAAATCGTTTGGGTGCTTTTGTCGGTTGTTTTCATCGGGTTTTGTCTTTATGTCAGTGGTGAACTGACGCTCTTATTCTGTCCACGGTCGATCAGCCACCGAATAACCGCCATCAACGACAATGCTCGTCCCTGTCACAAAATCGGCTGCAGGTGAAGCCAGAAAAATGGCTGCACCGGCCAGATCGTCCGTCATCCCAAGGCGACGAGCGGGTGTCTTGCTTCGGACCTGGTCTCCGAGTGGCCCATCCAAGATGGCACGATTCAGATCGGTCTTATACCAACCAGGCAGTATCGCATTGACCTGAATGTTGTGGACGGCCAACTCGACCGCCAAGCCACGGGTCAGCCCCAACATGCCGGTTTTGGCCGTAGCATAGTTGACAATATTTGGTGGCCCAAAGATCGAATACATGGAGCCGATATTAATGATTTTCCCTCCATTTCCCCCAGATACCATTGCTTTTGCGGCTGCTCTGGCACAATAGAAGGAGCCGTTGAGATGAGTGTCGATCACGGCGTGCCAATCCTCCGACTTCATATTCAAAATATCCACTCGGCGCGAGATACCGGCATTGTTGACCAGAATATCCATATGACCAAACTGCTCAACAACATCGGCGATTGCGCGATTGACCGCTTCCTCATCGCATACGTCTAAGACAATGACATTGTGACCATCTCCCAACTCCGCAGCCATCTGCTGATTCTTCTCAGGATTGCGGCCCGTGACGATCACCGTTGCGCCATGTGCCTTGAACCCCAACGCAATTGAACGACCGATGCCACCATTACCACCTGTAACGAACGCTACCTTCCCTTCAAGCGAAAAGAGGTTTTCCATCTAAATAGTCTCCTTTGAACAAATGTTGCTGACTCACTTTAGTTCGATAGATGTTGTGATTGATGACGATATAGAAGACAGAGCAGAGTTTAGAATGAAGACGTTACGATGGCTTCTTGTGTAAGAGTCTCTAGCAGCCCCTCTACCACCCGCAACATTGTATCAACGTTCTCACTCATATACTGACTCAAAAGGGTAGATGCTTCGTCGCATTGGCCCAAATTGATCAGACGTTGTCCTTCTACAGAAACTTGATCGGCGCTGATGAAAAGTTTACTTTGGAAATCAGTCCAGGTCTCTCGTACAAGTGAAACACCTACATCTGAATTGGATCGGGCCAGCATGCTGAGTTGATAAAATTGCCACCAAGGGCTTTGCTCCGATTGACTGCTGTCGCCGATTGACAAGATAGACGGTAACGTCCCTTCAAGAAGCACGGGGAAGAAGAGACTCAGGCAAGGGGAATAGAAACTGCACCAGTAGACTGGCAACCGCGAACCATCAGCACACAGATCAGCAACCAGGCTAGCAGCTGTGTTGCCACCACCGCCATCTAAATTCCCGTGGACACAAATACCGGTTCCTGGGTTTATAACGGATTTATAAGCAGCAGGATCAACAGTCGCCGACCCATGATCACTGAGAATCTTGATCATTGTTTGGACATCAATGCCGCCTGCTCGGTGACTCAAAATCGCGCAGGAGCGCGCTCGCCGCATTGGACCGCTGCCTTGCGTACGATCAATTTCGGAGTATGCCTCGGCGAAGTTAAAGGGCCCCAGATCTGGTTGAGCGAGCCACCAACCTTTTTCTTGCGCCTGGCGCTCGGCTTCTGGTGAAATGGCCGTCCAGTCTGTCTCGATTGAATGAACATTGCTAATCCCAATTGGTTTCTCCACTCGTTTGACGACCCAATCGTGCCCAGCCGTTTCCAATATATACGCTTCACGCGGATCCGCAATGATAAAGCCATTATCATAGGTTCGGACATCTGCATCATTGTCAAACTTGCCCTGCCCGTAACGCGTGATTAGGTCGGCCATTACCTCAACGGCTTCTGCCGCAGAGCGAGAGCGCTCCAGGCCCAAGCGCAATATCTCCATGCCAATTAATTTGGGTTTGGCGAAAGGGGCTAATTTTGAAGGCAGTGCTTCGTTGCCAATGACAACCTGATGTTCATTAAAGCCATGCTCGTAGCCCCAACACCAGTAGGGTCGCGAGCCAACATGTCGATAGCTAATGTCAACTTGTGGCAACTCAACGAACTGGCAGTGGGCTATCGACCCGGCTCGATGTCGTTGCTTTTCCCGTAAAACCAAGGGCTGGCACTCATTCGCTGGACGATCGCTATTCTTGGCAAAGATCGTTTGGCCGTTCTGTGTGGCGTTTCCAAGAGCCACCATCGTGTCGCAACTCAAATACATTGGTTCCTCCTCTATGTCCAAGTAACTGTTTTCGGGTTTCACTCACGCTGTGCGCTTTGTGCGGTATTTGGCATATCGCGGCACAGTCAGCAGTTCGTCGAGGTCCACGCGGATTCCCCCTAGTTCGTCAGAGACATTTGCGGCAATGACGGCGGCAAGACTATTCATGGCGTCTGAAAATGGCGAGTGGATGAGGGTCTTATCCTCTTCGCCGACGGCACGTACAAAGGCTCGTGAAATGGCACGCGTTGAATTCTGAGATGCGGAAAGGGGCAATTTATGACGAACTGATTCGCGGCTTGGTAGGGCGGACGGTGGATATTCACCATCATAGTGATAGGCAACGACATCATCTCCTTCGAGGCGCAGATGACCTTCGCTCCAAAGAACTTGATGTAGGCTTTGTGTTGCGTAAACTTTGCGCAAACGAGATAGTGTCATGGTGCCGATGGCGCCGCACTCGAAACCAAAGTTGACCGCATATGCATAGGGATTGTCGGCCCCATCAAAGACGTCATGGGGTGGGCGATGGATGTAGGTGGCCTGTGCCCAAGCTACGTTGCCAAACCAATACCGCCAGAGATCTAGCGGATGGATGCCCCCTTCCACAACCGTGCCACCAGACCAGGCACGATTGGCCGTCCACACGCGGTTTGCAGGACCACCGCTGGTTTCGGTGTGGGTGTGCTTCACATTGTGTGCCTCGAATGGTGCGTGAAATACATACTGCACCATGATTGGTGTCTTGTCAGTTAAAAATGCCTTCATCGCCTCGTGACGCACATCGAATCGCTGCTGAAAACCAACCGTCGAGATGATGTTGGCATCCGCAATGGCGCGCTCCATTGCAATCGCTTCATCAAGAAAGAGGCTCATGGGTTTTTCAACAAAGAGGTGAATACCAGCCTCTGCGGCTTGGATCACTTCACCATTGTGGACATTGGGCGGCAGGCAGATATAGAGTGCATCTGGTTCTACATCCATCAATGTAGAAAAATCAGCACTATGTACGATCGCACCAGCTTGAAAACCCGAAACATATTGACGAATTTTGGCCTCTTCTAGGTTTTGCATAAAGGAATCACCCAAGGCCACGACTTCTGCGAGCCCTTCGTGTTGCAACGCCCAAAGCGCCTCGAGATGTTGTAGACTACGCTGTCCCAAGCCGAGCAACGCAACCCGAACTGGTTTTTCCTCCTTTGTCGTTTCTGGCATCCCTGCCTCCTTCTGTTCACTCATGAAACGAAACTGCGCAACCATGAAATTTTGCTTCTGATGAAACATCGGATTGCGCAATTTTCCTAGATGAGTCCGTCTGTTTAAAATATATCCCAACCACTACAATCTATGAGTGGGTGTAATAAGGGTAAACTAATTCCAATGAGGGTACCTGAGTCGAGCAAACAATGCAAAAATAGGACGCCAAACGATGGCTTTCGTTGTTGAACATCAAAGGAGGAAACTTGGAGACACTTTCACGCGATTTAGTCCGTACATTGGCCGTCGTCAAGCAAGGATTGCACCAACGACCTGCCACAGTCAATAAAGGCACGCTCAAAAAAATCATTCGCAACATTGGTATCTTGCAGCTAGACAGCGTAAACGTTGTCCAGCGCAGCCACTACCTCGTGATGCACAGCCGCGCGGGGCTCTATAATCCGGCAAAGCTCGACGAGCTGCTTTGCCCTGACCGCTACCTCTTTGAGCAGTGGGCCCATTGCGCGAGCTTGATGCCCATGGAAGACTTTGAATGGATTGCGCCCACCATTTGGGCGCGCCGCAATCCTGATGAACGGTTCAAGATCAATCATTTGGACGGCGTAGATGGACAGCGAGTGATGGATGACGTTTTGGCCGTTGTGCGCAAACGAGGACCGCTTACGTCCAAGGATTTTGATGACCCCAACAGGCGACGCGGCAGTTGGTGGGATCACAAGCCGGCCAAACATGCGCTGAATGCCCTGTTTGAGATGGGGTATCTGATGATCCACGATCGCAACAATTTTCAGATTCAGTACGATGTGGCTGAACGCGTCCATCCTCCTGCCGCTTTGCAGCCCACCAAAACAATGGACGAGTATACGCGTTGGGCAACGCGCCAAGGGTTGCACTATCTAGGTATCGGCACAGTCAAGCACGTTCGTGACTATTACCGCATCAAAGTCGTCGATGCACGGACCGAGCTCGATCGGCTCGTTGAGGAAGGCGAAATTGAGCAAGTCGAGGTTGAGGGGTGGGATGAAAAAACCTACCTGGACCCAAACGTGCGTCCACTGCTGCGCCAAATTACCAAAGGCAAACATACGCCCACCCTCACCACCTTTCTCTCACCATTTGATAACCTGATCTGGGATCGCAATCGAGACGAGCAACTCTTTGATTTCCACTATCGCATCGAAATTTACACACCAGCGGCCAAACGCAAATATGGCTACTATGTCATGCCGATCTTGCACAACGGTCGCATCGTTGGACGCATCGATCCCAAAGCAGATCGAGCAAACAGCACGATGCTTATCCGCAGTATCTTTCTGGAAGAGGACGAGGTTGTGACCGATGAGCTTGCCCATGATGTGGCGACTGCATTGCGGGAATTTGCTGCCTTCCACGATTGTGAACGCACTATCATCGAACGGAGCGAGCCAGAGACGTTCAAAATCGTTGTAGACGAGGCGCTAAAGAAAATGCGTCCTTAATACTACTGTGCATCAAGTAAAGGCTCGATAATGTTCGATTTTTGCACAAGATAATGCGAGCGTTTAGCGGAAGCAAGACGACGTTGCTTGTAGCGAAGGCGCTCGATAGTCTCAGCGAGTGTCAAGACAGGTTTAGGCAGAACGGCATGGAGAAGTTCAACAACCTGTGGCAAAGTGAGAGCGGGGGCATCATATTTGAGGAAAAACTGAGAACGAGCCAAGAAACCAAAGGCCAAAATGACTAAGGTCATATGATGATGCCAACCGAGCCAACTGCGAGTTTCATATTCGTTGAGTCCGAGAAACTGCTTGGCTTGTTCAAAAATGGTTTCAATGGGCCAACGCAAAGCAGAAACAGTGGCGAAGTCATCCAAGGAAGTCTCAAGGGGTGCATTGGAGAGAAAGTATTGCAGAGAGCAATCGGGATTGCGGCGGACGATGAGCCAGAGAGCAGAACCGGGGAGCCCATTGCGGACAGAGACAATGCGGCGACAAGCAATGGAAGCAACGATGAAGCCCTTGGAGCCCTCTTTGAGAACATGCTGTTGCCACTCATGCTCCTGGAAGGTGTCAGCGAGTTGAGCAACGGTGAGAGGCGTAGGTTCACCAGGCCGGACGCGGAGCTTGGAAGCTTTGCGCCCGCATCCAGATGATGCGGGCAGATAGGTCTGGGGGGCTGGAGGTCCAGACACGAGTCTCTTTGGGCACTTCAGCAAAGTAGCTGTAAGCGGTTTGGCCATCAATGCAGTCAAGCAGATGAGTATCTTTGCCAAAGGCTTCATCCATAGTGATCCAGCGGATGGGCAACGCACCCAGGGCGTGCGTCTGCTCAATCATGGACCAAGCCAATTCATTTTTTGTTTGGAAGGTCAGGTCAGTGGGAAGACCGGTTTTGTACCGCTTCTCTGCATACTCATCACTAAACCATTCTTGGGGGGATATACAACCGACAGTTCAGTAAGGTATAGCCATGAGAGCTATTATATCCCAGGAAGACTCCGGCTTGACAGTTGGCGATCTTGCCCAGTTCGCCACACCGCTGCCGCTTGACGCCCACTGACTCTTCTCCTTGCTTGGGAATGTCGCTCCCATCCAGGAGTAAGACGCCATTTGCGTCTCCCAACAACTCACCTGTCTGTCGAGTATGTTCCGCCAGCATCGCTTCACCGCTCCAGCGGCTCTGACTCACAAAGCTTTGCAGGGGGGCGTACACCCGATTCTCCTACTGTCGCCAGCGCGATGTTCTCGGCCGATTTGCGTTTGATTTCGGGGTCTAACAAGCCTCGCATGTAGTGGTACGCATGCTCTCTCTGAGCCACATGGCTGAAGTATGGACTATATATGGCATGATACTCCTGGAGTTGGTCGGCCAGTGCCGCCAGTTGCTCTTCTGTCAGTTCCAGCAGCGGCGGGCTTTCCAGTTGGCTGTAGTCATATTGATTGACTGCTTGAGCAAGTTTCATCTTGATTTCCTTTCATCGAAGACTGCTTCATTTTATTGGCTCTTCAGTCTATCTCATTTTTCCTTTGCATTCTGTTTGCGTTTTGTTAGCAATATGCCCAGAAATATAACGAATTTCCTTTGTGTTTCACAATATATTGCTGCACAGTAGTATTAAGAGCCTATCCGAAAAGTGGTTGTGAGTCCGATCAGCCTCTCGAGTGAGAATGCATCGTCACAGAACTTTTCGGAAGAACTTTTCGGATAAGTACCTAAGGTGACAAAACTCTTTTAAAGAGGTACAATGGGTTCTGACTGCTATCCTAAACCGTATAGAACATCAGAGCTCTCTCGGGAAGTGAAGTCCAGAAACCAGACTGAAGGGTGAAAGTGAGGGCTCAAAGAGGGGAGGAATGCAAGCCGGAGGTAGAAAGTCGTTGTGGGATGAAAAAGAGCCTATGGTGCGGAAAGTCAGGCAGGGGGAATCAAGCGCAGTCGTGAAGGAGTGCGGAAAGCAAGAATCGGTTGGTGGCCGCTAGCGGCAGTCAGTCACGGATGCGAAAGAACCAAGCATCAATGTGCTGGCACATGGCAGCAAGAGCGAAGCGGAAGAACCAGCGGTCGCGCCCGGCAGTGCGAGTCTGGAGCAAGTGAAAGTCGTACTTTTTGCGCTTGACAGAGCGTTCAGCACAGGAACGAGCCTTGGCGTGAAGTTGCCAGAGGTCACAGTCTCTAGGGATGCGAGTGTGCAAGCGATAGTTATGCTTGGGATAGGTGTAGACGACGCGACCATAGGGTGAGCCGGAGCAATCCTGAGCAAAGTGAGGACAGGTGGTGAGAGCGGGGGTCTTCTTGGCGGCGGCCAAGGGACAGCGCCACTTGATGCGCAAACGGTCAGGACAGAAGCCCCAGTGAGTCATGTGTAGCCCTGCGGGACAGAGGGGAGTGCTGCCGTTGAGGGAGATGGGGCTCTCATAGTGAGTGTGGCCCTGGTTGCGTTGGTTGAGTGGAATGACCAAAGCCATGTGCCAGCGCAGTGTGGCGAGACGATAATAGCCGATGACATCATGAGCCGCATCCAAAGTGGCAGTCTGGATGGGCAAGCCGAAGAGTTCGCACCCTCGATAGAGTGTGGCAAGACCAAGGACGCTGTCGTGGCGATTGCCATCAGCCATGGTGATGACCAGGGGCAGTTGACAGCGATGCTGGAGGGAATAGGCAGTCAATTCATAGCAAGTGTGCCCATAGACCCAACAGTGGCGATAGCTATCCCAGCCCCAAAGGGCATGGGGGTCGTTGTAGGCCCGATGGCAGCGGCAGCGTTGGTCTGATTTCTTCCCTCGATTGTCGCAGTCACACAGTTTCTTGCCAGAAGGATTGGCCCAAGTCGGTAGTTTGGCTCCATCTCCATGTGGCTGGAGATGGTCCAGGTCGATTAAGCCCAACTCGACCGAGTGGGCCACAAAGCAGCCATAGAAGAGCCGTTGCAGCACCTGCTCCCAGGCGGGCAAGGTCGCCAGAGTGCTTTGACCTGCCAGTAATTCAGCCACGGCTGTGGGCGCATAAGGACGTCCCAAGATACGCTCGGTCAATCGATTGATAATCCCCGCATGAGGGCTCAGGTTATTCTTCTCCTGATGGGTTGCCGCTTGGTCTCGTTCATCTCGCCGTTGATAGGGACGACGCAAGTGGCTGCGGGCTTGCCGTTTGCGTTTCAGAAGCCGGTCTTGAAAGTCGTAAAAGGTACCAACTCCTGGCACATTACTTGGCTCGAATCCGCTGATGAGGGCGTAGAAGGGCTCGTCTCGCATCTGGCCCACCCACTCATCGAAACTTGTCTGGCCACACTCCATCATGGCCAGACACGAACGCAACATTGAGACCGGATCCCGCGCAGGGCGACCACACTCTGGCACGTATAACGTCTTCAACAAACTATACGCTCCATCGAGATTCGTCTTTGATAGCTTGCGCCATACCGCATAATGGCGATGGTTGCTTCGCAGACCGCCATTATGCGGTATGGCGCACAAAACGCACATACTGCTTGTGACGGAAGATTTTCGCTAACATCCCAACTCCCTTTCTGTTTTGTACCGTCGTATCCCTGATTCGACGCTTTCTACATAACACTACGCTTGAAACAGCTTAGGGTTGGGGGTGATTTCTTAACAACTCGTGTGCTAACGCTCTGGCTCTCTCTCTTTGACACCGTTAGCACTTTCCGAGAAAGTTCCCACAGAGCTCTCTCGGAAAGTGCACATCATCCCCGAGGTCGATGGTGCGAGGAGGGTCGAAAAAGTGCGTAAGGGAGGGAGTAGGAAGAAAAATGTCGGATAGCGGCAAAAAAGTGTGAGTGGCAGGGAAAAGTAGGCAAGGGTCGGCATCCGTAGTCCTGGCCGAGCGCGGAGAAGTGTGAGTGGCCCAGGGGGTCAAGTGTTAAGCGAGTCGTCGGGCGGCATGGTGTAGCCAGGCGTCGACGTGCTGACACATGGCCGCGAGAGCGAAGCGGAAGAACCATCGGTCGCGGCCAGCAGTGCGGGTCTGGAGGAGATGAAAGTCGTACTTCTTGCGCTTGACTGAGCGTTCAGCGCAGGAGCGAGCGTTAGCATGAAGTTGCCAAAGGTCGCTGTCCCTGGGGATGCGGGTGTGCAAGCGATAGTTGTCCTTGGGATAGGTATAGACGACGCGCCCATAGGCTGAACCAGAGCAATCCTGGCCAAAGTGCGGACAGGTGATCACGTCGGGCGTCTTCGTGGCGGCCGCCAAGGGACAGCGCCACTTGATGCGCAAGCGGTCGGGACAGAAGCCCCAGCGTGTCATGGGCCGCCCGGCGGGACAGATAGGGATACTGCCGTCTAGGCGTATGGAGCCAGCAAAGCGGCTGTGGTCCTGGTTGCGTTGGTTAAGGGGCATGACCAGCGCCATGTCCCAACGCAGGGTGGCAAGGCGATAATAGCCGATGACATCGTGGGCGGCATCCAAAGTGGCAGTCTGGATGGGCAAGCCGAAGATTTCTCGCCCCCGATAGAGCGTCGCGAGCCCGAGGGGACTGTCATGACGATTGCCATCAGCCATAGTGATGACCAAGGGTAGTTGGCAGCGATGCTGGAGCGAATAGGCGGTCAGTTCATAGGCCGTGTGCCCATAGACCCAGCAATGACGGTAGCTGTCCCAGCCCCAGAGGGCGTGGGGGTCGTTGTAGGCGCGATGGCAGCGACAGCGTTCGTGGCGTTTCTTACCTCGATTATTGCACTTACACAGCTTCTGGCCGTAGGGATTGGCCCAAGTGGGCAGTTTGGCGCCGTCGCCAGCCACATGGAGATGGTCCAGGTCGAGCAAGCCCAACTCGACTGAGTGGGCCACGAAGCAGCCGTAGAAGAGCCGTTGCAGCACCTGCTCCCAAGTAGGCAAGGCGGCCATACCAGTCTGACCTGCCAGTAGTTCAGCGACGGCTGGCGGCGCAAAAGGGCGCCCCAGAATGAGCGCGGTCAGGCGATTGACGATGCCCGCATGGGGGCGCAGATCGTTCTTGTCCTTGTGGGCAGCGGCTTGATCCCGCTCATCTCGCCGTTGATAGGGGCGACGAGCCTGGCTGCGGGCTTGCCGCTCGCGTTGCAGGAGACGGTCTTGAAAGTCGTAAAACGTGCCCACGCCAGGCACGTCGTTGGGCTCGAAGCCGCTGATGAGGGCGTAGAAGGGCTCATCGCGCATCTGCCCCACCCACACATCGAAGCTCGTCTGACCACAGAGCATCATGGCCAGACACGAGCGCAACATGGACACCGGGTCGCGCACGGGTCGTCCCCAGTCTGGCACGTATAACGGTGCCAAAAACGGGTACGCACCATCGAGATTCGTCGCTGACAGCTTGCGCCATACCGCATAATGGCGATGGTCGCAGCGCAGCGCACCATATCGACCCGCTCGATGGCGTACAAACCGCACATACTGCTTGTGACGGAAGATGCTGGTTAACATCCGACCCCCCTTTCTGTTTCCGTTTGGTCGTTCCAATGAGCCCACACTTTCTACTTATCACTACGTCGGAAACAGCTTGGGGTTGGGGGTAAATTCTTAACAACTCGCGATTGGTCGGCCTCGACCTCTCTGGTCTGACATCCGACTACACTTTCCGAGAAAGTTCTTTAGACGAAAGGAGGTGTATTTATGCTTGTAGAGATAAATGATCACGATCTGATGCAGCATACTCTGCAAGAACATTCTATCTATGGAATACACCTGCTTGTTGATTAACAAAACCTTGGCTTTATCGTGGCCGTGGGTGTGTTTCATGCCCGCGGCCATTTTGATTGGTCGCAAGAATCTCTTGATCATCTGATTTGAACAAAACAAAGAACCACAAAGGAAATAATGCGACCATGACCATAACCCCAAACCAGCGTGTATACAAAGATCAATATAACGCTCCCGCAATGACGCGCGCAATGGCACTCAATGTAGCAGCCTGGACAGATTCATCCGTGCAAGCATTCGACGTTCCAACGTCGACCACAGACTCGATCTGGTGGCGACAACCTGGCGGATCGGGCATTTATCTGGGTGCGTCGTTGATCGATGACCAAACGACTGAGGATGAACTTGCTACTGATCTCAGCAAAGCAATCGACTTTTGGAGACCAGATGGCTTTACCCTCTATGATTGCTGGGCTAGCCGAGATCTGACGTCGTTGGGACTTGAAAAAAGGGTGCAGAATCCGTGGTACCTTCGTGCACCTGGACCCCTGACCGAGCTACCCCCTCCAGAGGGACTATCAATCGAGATTGTAACAACCGAAGAACAGCTTGCCCTCTTCGAAGAGGCCAGCCGACTTGGATTTGGAGACATGGACACGCCGGATCCGAAGTGGGTACCGTTCAGTCAGCATCATCCTGCAACCCTGGACGATCCGGGCATGACTTACCTGAATGGCTGGCTTGATGGCCAAGTGGTCTCCAGCGTCATTGTTCATGCAACCGAGGATATGGTCGGGATCTATGGCCTGTCGACCCTGCCAAATTTCCGTCGCCGAGGATATGCAGCAGCGCTCGTTCATGCGTCAGTAGCATTAAATCCTGATTTGCCGACGAGCGTCTTCCCCGATCCGCCTTCTGTTCCCATTTACACACGGATTGGATTTGTGATTGGTGGAGAAATTGCGGTTTGGAGACGGTGAGGGGTTTCTAACGGCATTTAACGCTGCGACTTGACGTATAGTCTCATGTGTTTAACAAAGAATGGAAATACTTATTATGAACTCGATAGTTGTGAAATGAAGGTTTTCCAATTTTGACAAAAGAGACAAAAGTCATCTCAATAGATTGCATCAAGAAAAAAGTGCAGAAAAGGAGCCATCAAGATGCAATTGCCGATAGTAAATGTAGCGCCACTGGTCAAGGAGCATAGCGAAACCTTTCGTTCAGTATTTGCCAATCGTAAACAGTTTCGCCACTTTGAAAACTATCTGACGGGTCTGATGGTCTTGGACAACAAAAGCATGGCAAATATTGCCCGTTGCATTCTAGATAGTGCAGATAAGACGAATGTATCACGGTATCTGAGTGAAGCTCCTTGGCGAGCCGAAAAAACTCAATGATGAGCGTATAGTCAGAGACAGCACAATACCAACGTTCAGAGTCAGAATCGGTATTAGCGATTGACGATACACTATGTGAACATGTGGGAAGTCTGTTCGAGTATATCGACACCCACTACAATCATAGCAATGGTCAGCATCCACTGGCTCATAACTTAGTCACAAGTCACTATGTCAGTGGCGCTATCCGTTTTCCGGTCGATGCAAGTATCTACCGACGGTACGAAGAGTTTACCGACTGGGAAGCATTTGTGGAAAAACATTTCCCAGTGACCGAGATTCCCAAGAAAAAGAAAGAACGAACCGCTTTTCATAAACGAGTGGATAGCCACCTATTAACTGACCCCGCCTTTCGAGAGCGAGACGAAGCGTTTAAGACCAAGATAACCATTGCCAGTGAACTGGTTGAAAAAGCTGTTGAACGAACCCTTATCTTTGGTTGGGCTCTCTTCGATGGTTGGTATCTCGCTCCAGATTTTCTAGCTGTACTCGATCGTCTGAATAAAGATTGGATCAGCATCTTGAAGTGCAATCGCAATCTGGAGACAAATAGTTTTCGTTTGCGGGATGAAGATGGTCAGCCGATAACTTTCGAGGGGCCACATATTAAAGTCAAAGAGAATCCTGAATTGCAAGACAATTATGCCGTTTTAGTGACCAATCGCACCGACTGTAATGCCAAACGCATTCTCTCGATTTACCTGCTTCGTTGGCCTATCGAGACGGTTTATCAGGATGGTAAACAACTGCTTGGTCTTGATGAATATTGCATGCGAACTGCCCACGCCTTTCAAAAACATTGGTCTCTGGTCTTCGTGGCTTATTCTCTCTTGCACCTTGATTGTTTGGGACCATCATTGGCTAAAACTCAATTCTCGCCCAGCAAATCCCTTGGTGAGGCTACCCGGCAGCAAACTCAGTCACTGATTCAAGATCTCATCTTGACGGCTCATGATGCCTTGAATGACGGACAGGAGATTGCGGAGGTCTTCGCTACCCTTTTCGCCAAACGGCAGGTCTGCTCTGCTTAATTTGACTTTGTCAAATCTGGCACCTGCTCAAAATACAACTATCGAGTTATGAAGAAATTGAAGGATCGTCTTCCTCTTCTTCAATTCCTTCAATCCCTTCATGGTTCAATATCCATTTCTATCGTAATCCTCGAGTGTGTACCACAAAGTGTGTAAATGGACGCTGCTCAGTCAGAGAGTCGGCTGCATTTACACACTTTGGGACACACTCCCTAATCCCGCTGTCGTATTCGACACCAAGACGCTCCTTCTAGTCTACTCCTGATGCAACGACGGCGCACGCCGCGGCGGCCCAAACTGCTGCTCAGTGAGTGGAACAGCCTGCTTTTGATAGACCTGCACCCGATATGAGCCATTATCGGGTACATACATTAGCCCATCATCGCTCACGGTCACCGATTTGGGATGGCGCAAATATTTCTGAACCTCCAAGTCCGCCATGTCTCGCAGTCGATTGGGACCCGCGTTGGTCATCATATAATCGATCGCTACGTTGGAGAGAGTCGCATCGCCCATGAATTTCTGTACGTAGCGTCCTTCGGAGTTGAAGAGTTGGATGCGATTGTTGCCCCAGTCGGCTACATAAATGTCGCCATGTTGGTCCACCGTCACGCCGCTGGGCCGGTTAAATTCACCATTACCGCTGCCAGATTTGCCAAAGGCGAAGAGAAACTCACCATTCGCCGTGAACTTCTGGATCCGATCGTTGCGCCAGTCAGCAACGTAGACATCACCTAGCTCATCAGCAGCGATGCCCCACGGCATGTTTAACTTACCCTCGCTATCACCTTGGCCACCCCACTTGGTGAGAAACTGACCATCTTTGGTGAACTTCTGCACGCGGTGGTTGAGCGAATCCGCCACATAGATATTTTCATCGGCGTCGAAGGCAATGCCAGCCGGTCCATTCAAATGCCCATTGCTGCTGCCCTGTTCGCCCCAACTACTGAGAAATTTACCATCCTTGTCAAAAGCAGAGATCCGATGTAACGCCTCGTCTGAGACGTAGAGATTCTCTTGACTGTCGGCAATGATCGAAACGGGCCAGGTCAGTTGGCCAGGCTCTTTGCCATATCCACTAATGACCCCCAGATCTTTGTCTTCTGTACTATAGCGACGAATCATTGCCGCCCCTTCGTTGCGACACAGTACATAGATGCGATCCTCTTGTCCGAGCGCAACATCAATCGGAAAATTTGTGAGACGTCTCATGCCGAGCGTTTTGTGGAAAGGGTACCCAGCCCGTAAGAGTCCATATGGTCTAGCCATCATTCACCTCCCTATCGCGCAGTTTCATATGGTTGGATCTGTTCAAATTGACCGCCCACGATGTCGGTGGGATCGATGCCCATCCACTGTTCCAATACGGTGCCATAGATGCCGCGGAAGTCGATTGTGTGTTCCAAGTCTTCGCCGTGGACCCAGCGTGAAGGATCGAGCGATGGGTACTCTGCATAGAGACCGCCTTTGACGTGATCACCAATGATGAATGCACCGCCACCTGTGCCATGATCCGTGCCGCTGGCATTGTCGCGGATGCGACGACCAAACTCTGTGAAGACCAGCATGGTCACTTCAGACGAGGCATTGTGGGCGCGTAGATCCTGGAAGAAGGCTGAAATGGCACCGGTCAGATCTTGTAACAGTTTGGGATGGGCGGGGACTTCGTTGGCATGATTGTCGTAGCCACCATGTTGTGCATAGAAGACCCGCGTGCCGAGACCCGCTAAGTGGACCCGCGCCACGTCTCGTAGGCTTTGGGCGATGGGATTATCACCATATTCCACGGTCGAGTTATAGAGCGTTTTGGCCTTCTGAAGCTCATCCGCGCCCGCCATCACGTTCAGGCCGGTATGCGAAAGATAGTCCATGACGATGCTGGTCCCAATTTCATGGCTATACATGCCCTTGAATATTTCAAGGGCCTTGGTGCGCTGACGCTCATCATCAATGCTAGTCATCAGGCCGTAGGTGTCCAGGTTATCGAAGGAAGTCACAGCGACGCCTGGTACGGCCATCGCCCTGGGAAGCCCCTTGCCAACACTGACACCCGTAAGGACGTTGTGACCTTGGGGATCCAGTTCGCGAATCACGCGACCCACCCAGCCTTCGGTGCCAATCTTCAGTGGTTCACAGGTGTGCCAAATATCCATGGCCCGGAAATGAGAGCGATTGGAATCGGGGTAGCCAATTCCCTGAACCACTGCAACATCGCCGGAATCATACATTTCTTTTAAGACCCCAGCATGGGGGTTCCATGCCAACGTATCGTGAATTGGCAGGACTTCATCTTCTTTGAGACCAACCACGGGGCGAGAGTCATAATAGATGCCATTGGTGTAAGGTACAATTGTATTCATAAAGTCGTTGCCGCCGGTGAGCTGCACAACGACAAGAATGGGGTCTTTTTTGGTTGACATGATTTGGTTCCTTTGGTTGGTAGCTAGTTCTTGGTAGCTGGTTATTGGTTGTCTAGTCTGCAATGAAGATTTGGGCTATTCTGAGCCGTCATTTGCCCTGCTAGATGGCTCGATACGAATGACTATGATCATGGAGAAATTCGTTCGAGCCTTGCGAAGAATGGCTTGCTCCATCGTATAGATTAGATAGCAATTGACAGACAGCTTTATTCTTGGTCGGTCCGACGACCAATCAAAAGACCAATAACTGTCCATGCTGTTGGCTAGGCGAACTGGTACTCGCGTGAGGCAACAATCAGTTGTAGCATGCGCACAATGCGATCTGTACTTTCGTCAGATGTTCCGTTCGACGAGCCGTTTTTGTTGAAAACGAGGTTCCCGCCGGTTTGGGCAAAACGGACCAAATAGTCACGCGTCGACTCTCCCAAGATCAACGGGCCGGCTAGATCCAGGCATTTGTCCACAAATTGTTCTGGGGCAAGACTCTCTCCTTCGGCTTGCAACCGCTGAATGATGTTCTGGATGCCCGGTTTGGTGGCGTCGCCTACTTCGCTCACTGCAAAGTTCACCCTCTCAGTGAGCATTCCACCATCGATCCACTCGGGTCCAGTGTGCCAGCCTTCCACTGTGGGCGGGTTGAGTAGCTCTTGACCCATCAACTTCGTGGCGGCAGCATAGCGCGGCATGCCTGGTTCTGGCGTGCGATAGGTGCCAATGAGTTTTAAGATGCCAGTCACCAGTTCCGTGGGGCTTTTCACTTTTTTGAATTGAGCGGCTTTGAAGAAGTCGCTGGTGAAGAGCATGCGCAGAATATGGCGCATGTCGCCGTTGGACTCTAGATAGGCATTGGAGAGCGTTTCGATTGCTTCTGGATCTTGGGGCGGCGTTACGTTCCAGGAAGGAACCTGTGGTTCGTCGGCCACGAAAAAGTTGTAGAGATGGCGCGCCACAAATTTGGCCGTAGCCGGTTGCTTCACAATGATGTCGATGATCTCATCGCCATTGAAATTTCCGGTCTCTCCCAGAAAGGTCTTCTCGCCATCATCATGGTCATCGGGCAAAAAGATAAAGTGGGG
Source organism: Chloroflexi bacterium TSY (assembly GCA_019217005.1). Next base: position 200,561 of record JAHBNG010000006.1, on the reverse strand, counting down.
ATTATAGTAGCCGTGAGGGTAAAGGGGGACTGGCTGGGCAAAGGTCCACCCTGTAAAAGCACGAGCACAGTTCTTGATATCATCCTCGGAGTAGTTTCCCACACCCATGGAGAAGAGCTCTAGTAGCTCGCGTCCATAGTTCTCGTTGGGTTCTCCCTTACGATTCTCGTTGTTATCCAGCCAGAAGATCATTGCCGGATCTTTGGATAGCTCTAACAAAATCTTGCGCATGTTGGTCATGCCTATACGCCGGAATAGATCGATCTGGTTGCATGAAGCCAGCACGTGTTGATTCTTGCCGTGTCCTGTGGCAAAAGAGCGCCATCTTCTCTTCCAGCGGACGCTGGCAGTTGATCATGCGGTAGAGCCAGGTTCCCACATAGATTTGGGGGGCCTCTCCGCCAAAGTAACGCTGCAAAATATCTTCGTCCAGTGGTGTGCAGCGCTCCGGTTCCACTAGATCCTCAACAACTTGATCATACCCTTGTTTGACATAGGCTTCGAGCTCGCTCCTCGTCGCGCCAAACCCTGCTCGACGCAGCAGATGAGCCATAAGGCCAATATCTTGGTCTGACATTCTGTCCTCCTGTGTCCAAAATGCTGCTGATGTGCTGTACGGCTGTTGGATCGTTCTGTCGTTGGAAGATGGTCGCCATCAGGGAGCTAGACGACTCATTCGCAATCTCTGATTGCAGACAGGCTTTATAAGTATATACAAGCAGGACTCTTTTGACAACCAAGGATTTTGGTCGTGGCTGCGGGTTAGGTTTATTGTTCAATAACCTCGATAGCTCTAGAAATTCGGTTACATTGCACCCACCTGCGTCCGCTGCTCCAGGAGAACTGCGGGCCAAATGAGGGCGCGAACGAACCGAACACTCTATTCCATGCACCTGAATGGGGAATGTGCATCAACTGTGATATCATATTAAAATAATCTACGAATCAACTCACTTTCCTGTTCGGAGATCCAGCGCCCTATTTGCGCTCTATTGCATGAAGAGGAAGAGGAAAATGACAACCCACTTAACATCTGACCAGCTTGAACACTACCATAAATATGGCTATACCGTCGCACCAGCCATCTTTCCACGCAGCGAGTTAGCGGTCATCAACCAGGAGCTAGATCGCATTTTGGAGGAGAAACGGGCCAAACGCACAACCAGCGATCGTCACGAAACCAAAAGCGGTTGGATCATGAGCCTTGGGTTGGCTTCTCCACTGACACGCAACATCTGTGCCGACACGCGACTTCTCGATTTGGTCCAGGAGATCGTCCATCCCGGCATTGCGATTTACTCAGCCAAGATGGTCTCTAAAGAGCCTTACACGACCGACATCTGTCATTGGCATCAGGATGACGCCTACTACACGCAGAAATCTCAGAGCAAAACGCGCATGTCAGTTTGGATACCGCTTCAAGACACAACTATCGATCAAGGCTGTCTCCAGATCATTCCTAGCAGTCACAAACGGGGTCTACAGCCATACAGTCCCAAAAAAGGCGGTACTTGTAATCTGGGCATCGACACCAAAATCGATCTCACCGAGCGCGTTTTTTGTGAGGTTGCAGCTGGCTCTGTCGTACTCTTTAGCGCTCTCCTCTGGCATGCATCCGAAGGGAACAAAACAGATGTACGTCGTCGTGCCTTCATCGTCTCTTACCAAGAAGCCACTGTCATGGGCGGTAACGGCCAGCAGTGGAAAGTCCTGCGCCCGGCATAAATAGAACAATGACTCATTATAAAATTGGTGTTCTTCCCGGTGATGGAATCGGTCCAGAAGTTGTCAAAGCAATCATTCCGCTACTCCAAACGGCTGTGGACACAACACCATCGATCGACGTGGAATGGCTTTGGTTGCCCATCGGCCTATCAGCGATCCAAAGTACAGGTAGTCCCATTCTGGAATCAACTGTCGATGCCTTGACCACCTGCCACGGATGGATTCTCGGCCCTCACGATTCCGTTTCTTATCCACCAGAATTTCAGAATCAAGTCAGTCCCAGTTCCCATTTGCGTATTCATTTTGACCTTTACGCAAACATCCGTCCTGCACGGACGCTTCCACATGTCCAGAGCCTTGTGGATAAGATGGATTTGGTCATTGCCCGTGAAAACACTGAAGGCTTTTACGCCGATCGCAACATGCACAGGGGTATTGGAGAATTTATGCCAACGCCGGATGTCGCGCTCGTGACTGGTGTCTTCACTCGGCAAGCCATCGAGCGGATCGCGCACACAGCTTGTCGCCTTGCTCAGGGACGCACCAAGCATGTGACCATTGTGCATAAGGCCAATGTCATTAAGGTTGCGCATGGCTTGCTACTTGAAACGTGCCGCGAAGTTGCTGCACAATATGCAAATCTTAAAGTAGACGATTATCATATTGATGCGATGGCAGCATTACTTGTTCGTCACCCGCAAGAATTCGATGTAATTATTGCAACGAACATGTTTGGAGACATTTTATCCGATCTGACTGCCGAGTTAATGGGTAGTTTGGGGCTCGGCAGCTCGCTCAATGCTGGTGATCATCATGCAATGGCTCAAGCAGTTCACGGGGCTGCACCAGACATTGCCGGGCAAGGCATCGCCAATCCGGTGGGTGTTTTACATTCGGCCACGATGCTCTTTGAGTGGTTGAGCCAGAGACATGGCGACGAGGCCCTATCTAAGTTGGCAAATCGGGTTAATGAGGCGATTGAGGCAACCTTAGCAGCTGGTGTCGCAACACCCGATCTCAGAGGAAATGCAACAACGGCAGAATTCGCACAGGCAATTGTGCAAAGATTATGAATGGATTTTGGAGCGAATTAAACTGATTCAGACGCGGATGCAGATGTAGTCCCATTCGCTACTCAATCCGCGTCCTAAGATCTACATCCTTATCGGTCTCGTCCACAATTTCGCCAATCAGAACCTCAAGCACATCCTCCAACGTAACCACACCTGACACCCCACCAAATTCATCTTGAACAATGTAGAGGTGTTGTTTTGAACGTTGAAAATCGGTCAAAAGCATATCAGCTTGCGCTGTCTCTGGCACAAAATGGACATCGCGCTGTAACTCTTTCACAGGTCGATCAGCTTGCCCGTCGACCAGTCCTTGAAGAATTTCAGCTTTCAAAACAAGCCCCGTCACATTATCTCGATTGTCATCAATGATCACAATCCGCGTGTGTTGAGAATCTTGAACGTCATTCAATACTTCGGTTAATGTTTTCTGTCCATCTAGATAGGTCATATTGACCCGAGGCGTCATAATATCGGCCGCCGTGACATCCTTTAAATGAAAGACGCGTTCGATCATTTCCGATTCATCTGACTCGATTACGCCTTCATGCCGACCAATTTGAGCCAGAAGTCGAATCTCAGATTCATTGGTTGTGAGTGGAGATTCACCATATGTAAAGGGAGATGTTACCTTCTCGAGCAACCAAACCACTGGTGATAAAAGCCACGTCAATGTGTTGACCGGTCGAGCAGTCAACAGTGCAACCCGGTCTGCATGACGTTCGCCCAATGTTTTCGGGATGATCTCCGAGAAGATAATGATCAAAAAAGTTAGAATGCCCGAAAACAATCCCAGCCACTGGCTACCCAAGACCGAACTTGCTAGATTTCCGACGGCGATGCTGCCCACAATATTCGAGATGTTGGTCAAGACTACGATTGTGGCAATGGGCCGCGTCATGTCTTCTTGAATGGCAAGAAGCGCTTGCGCTGCAGGAGAATTGGATTGAGCCAACTGCCGCACTTTTACTGTGGAGATCGAAAAGAGCGCAGCCTCAGTGCCAGAACAAACACCCGAAGCAATGATAACGACAAGAGCGGCGATTATCAAAGTGATCATATCAGAGACTAAGGTACATGTGTAATTACTGGTGATTGGTAGCTGGTAGCTGGTTACTGGTTGTTGGTAGCTGGTTGTTGACGGCCAGAGTAGGAATCTCTAGCTACCAATCACCGGCTGCTAGCCACCAATCACCAGCTACCAATCACCAATCACTGCCAAGGCACAAAATCTGGATTGATCTCAGGAAACTTGGCTTCAACGCTTTCGCGCCACCTTTGCAACATTCGATGAAGTCGGACTGTTATCTCGGGCTCTTTTTCTGCAAGATTCTCCGTTTCACCAATGTCCTCGCGCAGATTGTAGAGTTCCAGGTTACTCTCCTCAAAAAATTCGATCAACTTATGATCACCCGCACGCACCGAGGAGCCTGGTGTTCCTCCTTGGTTGCCATAGTGTGGATAGTGCCAATAGATCGCTTCACGATCGAGTTGATTTTCACCTTGTAGCAACGAATTAAAGCTCACACCTTCGATTTCAAGCGTTGCACTTACTTGTGCAGCAGAGATTTCTGCTAGCGTCGGGAAAAAATCGGCGCTTGTGATGGGCACAGAACATCGACGACCAGGTTCAACAGCGCTCGGCCAACGCACCAGCAGCGGTTCGCGCGTGCCCCCTTCATACATCCATCCTTTCCCCTCAGCCAGAGGTGCGTTGCACGTCGGAGAGCCTTCAGACGTTGCCAGCCCACCATTGTCAGACGTAAAGAAGATAATTGTGTCCTCTGAGATACCCTCTTCGTCGAGCGTATCGAGCAATCGACCAATATTTTCATCCAGACTTTCGATCATGGCTGCATAGACCGGATCCGATTGAATAAGCCGCCGCCGGATCCGTAGGTGTTTTTTGTGTTCGGCCGGGAAATAATCGCCTTCTTCGGGATGCTGATCAAGCCCTAGTTCCTTGACCTTCACCTCATATTTCTTGATCTTTTTTGGCTTGGCCTGAATAGGCGTGTGAACAGCGTAATACCACAAATTCAAAAAGAAAGGACGATCCTCTCTCTGCTGAATCAGCTGAATGAGTTCATCGGTGAGACGGTCTGTCAGATATTCACCTTCGGGCCCGTTTGACAGATTTGGAATGTTGTATGGACTGAAATAACCGTCTCGCCCCGGTGATCCCATGTGACAACCAGCAACGTTCTTATCAAAGCCATGATGCTCTGGATAGGTCTCATCACCACCCAAGTGCCACTTTCCAACGTGCCAGGTTTGATAGCCTGCCCCACGTAGCACTGATGCAATGGTTGTTTCGGTCAGCGGTAGGTACTGAAAATAGGGAACATCGATCAATTTTCCCTTATTGGGATGGGAATTGCCATGCCAATCGATCCAATTCGTCACACCCACTGTCGCGGGATAGCGTCCAGTCAAGATACTGGCCCGCGTCGGTGAACAGACCGGGCACGCAGCATAAGCATCCGTAAAGAGCATTCCTTCAGCTGCAAGGCGGTCAATGTTCGGTGTTTCATAAAAGCGACTACCGTAGCATCCTAAGTCACGCCAGCCCATGTCGTCGATCAAGATGAAGATTATATTCGGTCGTGTCATATTCGATAGTCTTTCCTAGTGGTTGCTGACCATGAGGTATCTTTTCCAACATCTTCAATTACATCCACTACCTCGCTTAGCTTATAACAGACAGCATCAGCAAATTCACAGTTCCCATAATGTCGATTATATCTCCAAATCGCTCTCATCCCTGCTCGCTGTGCCCCAGCAATGTCAGCATTTGGATTGTCACCGACAAATACAGCCCCAGAAGGATCAACTCTCAGATGTCTCAGCGCCCGCTGAAATATTTCTGGGTCAGGCTTCCTGATCCCTTCAGTTTCTGAAACAAGAATTGTTTGGAAATACGACTCGATTCCAAGAGCCTTGATATTGTTCTCTTGAAATGGAGAACGCCCATTTGTGATAATACCTAACCGAATATCGACCTTTTTGAGTTTGTCTAGCATTGCTTCTAGACCAGGAAAACCGATACACGAGTGTTGAAATGTCTCAACGTAATCTTGCAGCAGTATCTGCCACGAGAGATCTACAATCTCAAATTCATTTTCTAGCTGTTGATAAACAACGTCTTTCCATACATGTCCATTTGCGTCTAATTCTATAAATCGAGATACATAAAGGCTCTGAGCAACCTTATGTAAAGCTTGATATTTGCTATATTGTTGTCTGGCAAACGCAGTCAGAGACTGTGTTCGGTCAAGTAACGTTTCGTCCAGATCAAATAAGACAGCTTCTACCATTGTAATTTAGAACCTATCCGAAAAGTGGTTGTGAGTCTGACTAACTTCTCGCATAAGAATGCACGGTCACAGAGCTTTTCGGATCAGCGCTTATCGTGCTAGCCCCTGTTCAGCCAACCAATTTGCAGCTAGTTCGATTTCGCCATCATTGCGCAATTCTAGAATCAATCGTGGATTTTGTTCCAGAGTCTTTAATGCTTCAAATAATGCATACCAGTTAATGTTTCCTTTGCCGGGCATCCAATGTCGATCCAATTCGCCATCTGTGTCCTGTAAGTGAAGATGAGCAAGAAATTTGCCCGCTTCAAGAACCCATAAATCGGGTGTCGGGCCGCCGCCGTAAGCATGTTTGACAAATGCGTGCCCTACATCCAAGCTCCGGCGCACATAGGGAGAGTCATATGCCTCAACAAGTGCTCGTAACGCTGCGGGATTGGTGTCATAGATGTTTTCCAAGACGAGGATACAGCCAATCTTTTCAGCCGCGGCTACGATCGGATCAAACGTATTACGCGTTTCGGCAATTTGTGTAGTCAGGCCATGTTTAACAGAATGGGGATGGAAAGGACTTCCAAAGAATGCAAATGGACTATGCACCACCATATGTGTCGCGCCCAACTCAGCACCAAAGTCCAAAGATTGTTGAAAACGGTCGACCACCAAAGCACGCATCTTGGGATCCTTACTCATGATCGTTAACCCCAAAAAGGGACCATGTACACCCATTCGACCCGTATAGCCGTCTAGGGCAGCACGGGCTTCCTTCACGAGATGCCGCCAGTCGCTATCTAGAACTTCGGGGCTCAAAGCATCCTGGATTTCTAGATCGCGCTGGTTTTCAATGAGCCAATCTGCATGTTGGGGCAGTGCTTTAATCTGCATCGCAGCGCCAACGAATGGAAGTTTTTTCATGCTATCGCCTCTCCTCATGCACTGTATAATCAAAGTTTTCACGAATAAATGTAGGTCCCGTCTCTGGCGGGACAAACGTCAAAATTTCAAGTGAAGAATAGGCGTTCTTTATGCTTGTCGCTTCAGAGAAGTGACCTACAATTTGCGCACCAATCAACTAGCATCATATAGATTACGATATCAGCTTCCAGATGATGTTAATCGTGGCATCACTTCTTCCACGAAGAGTTCGATACCGTCTGTTTTTGGGAAATCGATCAAGCGCACAATCAGATAGGTAACGCCCACATCAACATAGGCTTGAAGCTTTTCCGCAACTTGCTCCGGTGTTCCAACCACCGGATGCTTATTGTATGGAGATGCATCAGCAATACGCTGGGCTTCGGCTTCAGTTTCCGCCAGAGCAATTGCCTCTACAGACCAAGTTTTGACAATCTCATTATAGTTGCGGCCGACGGCTTCGCAATGCTGACGCAGTACATTGAGTTTGTGTGTATAAACTTCATAGCTTGCGCCAGGCAAATTCCACATATCCGCATATTGCGCCACAGCGCGAAGCGTGAGTTTTTCCCCTCCTCCACCAATCAAAATTGAAGGTATCGGGTCGGGACGTGGCTCGCAATAGGCATCTTTAATGCGGTAGTAATTGCCCTCATAGGTTGCAGGTGCTTCGGTCCAGAGTTTCTGGCAAATCTCGATTGTTTCGACCATCTGAGCAATGCGCACCGACGGCTTTGGGAAATCCCAATTATAGGCAAGGTATTCTTCGTCCATCCAACCTGCTCCAATTCCAAAGAGAACGCGATTGCCCGTGATGAGCTGCAGGTTTGCAACCGTCTTGGCCAGCAAAGCGGGATTGCGGTAAGATTGACAGAGAACGCTAGCCCCAAACTGTAGATCAGGATAAGCACCGGCAAAGTAAGCAATCGTGCCGATACATTCGAGATAGGGTGTATCATTTGATTGCCAGGGAGCCCAAGGCATCATATGATCGTCGACCCAGACAGATTTAAAGTGGGGATGAAGCACCTGCATGGTGGTATGGATCTGCTCCATAAAGGTTGGTCCATCGCTACCATCGACAGGGAATGAGTGCATATGCCAACCAAATTTCAAGTCAGTCATGATTGGTTCTTCGCATCGGTTCAGTTGTTGTTCTCATAGTCACATTATTTAAACTTCGTACAATCATGCCGAAATCTCTCAGAGTGAAAGAGACAATGAATGTACGAAGTTTAAGTGACTTCTCTATCAGTTCAGCATACAATTGGAGGTTTTATAGGAAGCAGTAGCCTGATCCCAAGTCTCCAACCACGAAATGGGCACCATATGCCATTCATCTATTCACGCAGCTCACATCGGCAATTCGTGTCAGTATACCATGTTTCCAAATGGGTTGTTCAAAATCAACTCTAAGTGAAATCAGAAAAAAAAGAGAGTGTGTCCCAAAGTGTGTAAATGCAGCCGATTCTCTGACTGAGAGATGGCCATTTACATACTGTGCGGTATACCACCCAAAGCAATAGTGCGCATGCTCACAGATTTAACGGCTTGTTAATATTATGATTATTCTGAATGATCGGATTATTCTGAAGAGTCAGTAGGTGAAAATCGTACCACTCTATCCACGCGTGGATGCATCGCACCCACGAAGTGAAGAATTTAACGATTGCTGTCTACTGATTATAGGAAAATTATTTAGTTGAACATTTTGGCGGTGTGTCCCACAGTGTGTAAATGCAGATCGCTCAGTCAGAGAGCCTGCTCCCTTTACGCACTTTGTGGTACACACCCAATATTTTTGAGATCTATTTGTGTTTAAATCTCGCATCAATTCTGAGTTCTTAAACTACCTGCTTGAATGTAAGATTCAGCCTGGAGAACGTCTCCCCTCCTTCAACGAACTGAGTACAGAGCTTGGTGTCAGTTTGGGAAAGCTTCGCGAGCAGTTTGAGGTTGCACGGATGCTTGGTCTTGTTGATGCGAAACCACGCCGTGGAATTATGCGGACTGAGTATAGCTTTTCCCCCGCTGTTCGTTTGAGCCTGCTCACCGCCCTCGCCATTGATCGGTCGAACTTTGATGCCTTTAGCAGCTTGCGCGTCCATTTAGAAACAGCCTATTGGGATGAAGCTGTTATCTTGCTCACAGAACATGATAAACAACACTTGCTAAGCTTGATAGCGTCGGCACAGACAAAACTTCTCCAACCACGCATCGAAATACCACATAAGGAACATCGTGAGCTGCACCTTCATATCTTTTGCAGACTCGACAATCCGTTTGTCATTGGATTATTAGAAGCCTATTGGGATGCCTACGAAGCAGTAGAATTAAATACTTATGCTGACTATGCTTATTTAAAAGAGGTATGGCACTATCATGAACAGATCGTTCATGCGATCTGCTCTGCAGAATTTTGTCTTGGGAGGAAGCTATTGATCGAACATATGAAGTTGTTGAGCAGCCATGGTACGTCAGTCGAGACGCGTATGTATGCGAATAAATAGAATCGGAATTTTTCATCGAAATTATTCAGTATTCTGTAAACAAAGTTTACGTTGTATTGAGAATAGCTCATCTTCGAAAACTGTGCAAGACTTTATTATCATCGGCAGTAAAATCGTGCGTTGCATAATTTCGACTGATGACTACAAAGAATCTGAGGTAAATAAATGACTGTATTTGTGCAAGAAGCGCCAGTCTATTTGGTGGAACCGCAACTGATTGTCAATGATTTTAATATCAATGTAGCAACAGCCAATGGAACTGGTAGCCAAACAAGTAACAATGTTCTCATTCGCTCACTATTTAAGATGGGCATCCCCGTGACAGGCAAGAACTTATTCCCCAGCAACATTCAAGGATTGCCGACATGGTTCCAGATTCGGTTGAGCAAAGATGGTTATCTTGCGCGCCGTGAAGGGATGGAGGTGACCATTTGTATGAATGGCGCAACTGTCGCTGAAGACATGGAAACAACGGTACCTGGCGGCATCATCCTCTATGACGACACACTGCCAATCGCCGATCATCGCAAAGATGTTACCTATTTTGCGATGCCGGTCAAAGATCTTGTAAAAGCAGCCAATTTGCCAAATACACTGAAAAACTACGTTGCTAACTTTGTTTATGTCGGTGTGCTCGCCTATCTCCTGCAGATCGATCTGTGGGAAATTGAAGCAGCGCTTGAATGGAACTTTGGCGGAAAAACTAAACCGATTCAAATGAATCTGGGCATGGCCAAAAGCGCTTATGACTGGGCTGCAGATAGCATCGTAAACGACCAGCCTTATCGAGTTGAAAAAATGAGCGGCTTCAATGAAGGAAAACTCCTTATCGATGGAAATTCAAGTGCTGCGTTGGGTGCACTATTTAATGGTGTAAATCTGGTCTCCTGGTATCCCATTACGCCTTCTTCTAGTTTGGCCGAGTCGGTCAACAAATATGCCCCGAAGTTACGAACAGATCCAGATACAGGCAAGGCGACATATGCTGTTATCCAGGCCGAAGATGAATTGGCGGCAATCGGTATGGTGTTGGGTGCTGGATGGGCCGGTGCACGCGCCATGACGGCAACGGCTGGTCCTGGCATCAGTCTGATGGCCGAATTTGCTGGCCTTTCACAGTTTGCTGAGGTTCCGGCTGTCATCTGGGATATCCAACGTATGGGGCCGAGTACGGGCTTACCGACACGTACTTGCCAGAGCGATATCGAAAGTGCCTATTACCTAAGCCATGGTGACTCTCGACACCCCATATTGTTCCCATCTACACCAAAAGAATGCTTTGAGATGGCGGGCACAGCCTTTGACCTGGCAGAACGATTACAAACGCTGGTCTTTGTACTTAGCGATCTAGATTTAGGGATGAACGCCTGGATCAGCGATCCGTATGATTATCCCGAAGAGCCCATGGACCGAGGCAAAGTGTTGAGTGAGGAGGATCTTCAAGAGTTGGGCGGACGATGGGGACGCTATGTGGATGTAGATGGGGATGGGATTGGGTACCGGACGATTCCAGGCAACAAACACAAACTGTCTGCCTATTTAGCTCGTGGTACTGGCCATAATGAATATGCCACCTACAGTGAACGGGCAGATGATTGGGAGAAAAATATGGCGCGGCTGGCCCGCAAATTTGAAACAGCCCGCTCCCTGATGCCTAAACCTGAAATTCTCGAGCATCGTGATGCAAAAGTCGGTATTATTAGTTTAGGCAGCAACCATCCTGCCGTTCTCGAAGCACAGGATCGGTTACATGATCATGGTATCGTCACGAGTTATCTGCGACTGCGAGGTTTGCCCATTGGTGATGTCGTGCGCGATTTTATTGCGGATCATGAGATCGTTTTTGTCGTGGAAAATAATTTCAATGGTCAGCTACACAAAATTTTGCAATTGGAAGTGCCTGCATTGGCTCCGCGTCTTGTCCAGACATCGAAATGTGATGGTCTTCCACTTTCGGCCCGATTTATTGCTGAGTCGATTTTGAACCGTGTTGATGAATAATCAGTCAGACAGGATTCGTTTGCATTTATTCTTTCTACGAAAAGGAATTATCTAAATTATGGCGATTGCAAAGAAAACCGCTGCTCCGCGAATGCCCAAGGTGAATCGATTAGGGTATGCAAAAAACGACTATAAAGGCAGACCCTCGACTCTATGCAAAGGCTGTGGGCATGATAGCATCAGTCAGCGTATCATCAATGCCGTCTGGGAATCTGGTTTAGATCAAACACAAGTGATCAAGATGAGCGGTATTGGCTGTAGTAGCAAAACGCCCGCTTACTTTCTAGGCCAGAGTCATGGGTTTAACTCGGTGCATGGGCGTATGCCATCTGTGACAACTGGTGCATTGGTCGCGAACAGCAGTGTCAAAGCCGTTGGGGTCAGCGGAGATGGCGACACGGCCTCAATTGGCATTGGCCAATTTAAACATGCTGTACGTCGAAACCTTCCCATGGTCTATATAGTGGAAAACAATGGCGTTTATGGTCTGACCAAAGGTCAATTTAGTGCAACATCTGACGAAGGTCAATTTCTCAAATATGCCGGTCTAAATGAGTTCCCTTCTTTGGATATATGCATGGAAGCGCTTGCTGCCAATGCAACTTTCGTGGCACGCAGCTTTGCAGGAGATGCCAAACAAGTAGAAACGCTGCTGCGCGCGGCTCTCAGTCACCGCGGCATGGCCGTGCTCGATATTATAAGCCCATGCGTGACGTTTAACAATCACGACACGTCGAACAAAAGCTATGGTTGGGGCAAAGAGCACCAAGAGCCATTGCATGATTTGAGTTACATTCCCGAATACGAGGAGATCGAAATCGATGAGTATGATGATGAGCTAGAAGTACAGCTTCATGATGGTTCGTGGATTGTGCTCAAGAAGTTGGATGAAACTTACGATCCTTCGAATAAAGAGTTAGCATACAAGACACTAGAGGCCGCACACCGAGAACAGAAACTGATGACAGGTATCTTCTATATTGATGGCAATCATCCAAACCTGATTGAGGTGCTCAATTTGGTTGAGACTCCATTAGCTTACTTGTCAGAGAGGCAGTCTCGCCCAAGCCGGGAGGCGTTAGCAGAGGTGATGGCAGCGATGTAAATCACTCATCAATGTCATTTTTGGATACTTGATAGGGTCCGCGATATTTGGGTGGCAAAAGGGCAGCAATGGCGTACATCATGCGATCTGTGTTATCTCGTATAACGGCTGGATCCTCCAGATCACCTTTGAGGATTAGAGGAGGACCAAAGCGTACGATGACGTGAGGTCGATGCTTATACTGGAAGCGTTTCAGAACTTTATGGCTATTCATCACTGCTGCTGGTACCACAAGAGCTTCCGTTTGCATGGCAATGCGTGTTGTTCCGGAACGGGCATTCCCCAAAACTCCTGTACGACTGCGCGTTCCTTCTGGGAACATACCCACAGCGCGTCCAGATTTGATTTGGTCAACCGCCGATTGTAAAGCAAATCGATCTTTGTGACCACGTTGAATAGGAAATGTGCCCACTGCATGGAGAAAGCGAGTGAGCCATGGATTGATCTCAAATGACTCGCTTTTTGCCATGTAGTAAATTTGCCGTGATGCAGCATAGCCGAGCAAAACATAATCGGGACCCATTGAGTGATTAGACGCGACAATACAACCACCGCGTCGTGGTACATGTTCCTGATTGTGCACCTCAATTGTACAAAGAATCGGACCAACGATAAAACGGGCCACAAAGTGCAGAAAGGTCCAAAAATATGTTGCGTCACTTGGAAAGGGCACGTCTCTCTTCCTAACTAGTTAGGACTTACGCACAATGTGATTTGCCTTCTCTTGTACGGGCTTGATATATCAAGCCCGTACAAGAGGGTTCTGCGTAAGTTCTATGTAGCTATTCAGCTTATCAGCATTTCAGCCGTCAGCTACTCATTTTTGGACCGACGGCCCTGACTGAGAATAAACTGATGGCTGACAAGCTGAACGCTTACAGTTCTATATGTGTAGTTTACAGAGCTTAGTTTAGTTTGATCGAATCCACGTTTCCTCAACTTCTTCCAAGATCTGTAAAAGTTGCCGATCTTCTCTCGAGAGTTCTTCGTGCACTGCCTTCATATTATCACCCTGCTCATCAATCATACCCATTGTGAAGAGTAAATTACCATTCAGAAAAAAGTACCGGCGTAAATCACGAGCAGCTCGGTCCCATTGCTCAAAATGATAATGAATCAGTCCTCGCTCTTTGAATAACCCTGGGGTTGACGGATCCAATAGCAACATATAATCCAGAATCTGACGAGTTTCTGGATAGTTTCCTGCGTCCAGATGCGTGAAGCGTAAATTCATGAGGATACGATAGGCCAAATCAGTCGCTGATATAGGCTGGAGTGCATTTGTGGGCAAAACAACAGGATATTTCAAGAGACGTGTAAGATATGAGGCAGCATCATTTTCTGTCAAGACTTCGCCGTGAAATGGGTCGAGCAACCAAGCGCCATCTTCGTCTTTATAACGTGCCATAAAGTGGCGCGGCAAACCGACCCCGTCGATCTGCAAATTGATCCCATGGGCGCGAAGTCGACGGCCAATTGCCATGCAAAGCAAGCTTAGCATGATTGGAAGTCCACAACGGCGCTCCATCACGCAATTTAAGTAGCTATTGGCTGCATTGTAATAATCTTGACGATCGCCATCAAATTCGAGATCCTTATTGAAAAATGTCAGGAAATGAGTTGCGCGTTGGAGACCGGGTTTATCCATTCGCAATTCCTTTGCTGCGTGAGCCGCCATCTGGTCCAGAAGATCCAGATAAAGATCAACATCGAGATCAGGATATGCAATTCCAGCAATATAGAGAGCGAGCCGTTCCGGTTCTGGGTCCGACTTATTTGCTTCGGCAGCGAAATCATGAATAAACTGCGATTGATACCCCATCATTGAAGACTCCTACTCAACGATCACCGTCTCATTCTGATGTTGAACTCCATTGCTTGTTGCAATGTCTTGCGCTTTGGGTTGCTTCAGAAGGAGCATGCGCCTCGTGTGACGTTGTCGTGCCACCTCTTGTTCTAGAATACGGCGTACGACTGCTATAGAGGTTGCATAGGTTGCGTCAACACCAAAATAGCTCATGCTCTTGCTTAAAAGCGATTGACGTTTGCTGATAGGCGTATCACTCGCATAGTGAATCAGGCCGATATCATACGGTGCATTGATAAACAGATTAACAATTTCATTCACTGGGTAACGGCGCGGATAAATATCTTCGTAGATTGCGCTCAAGTATGGCCCCGCCTCCATTTCTATATCAGTATAACCTTCCTCATAAAATACGTCCATAAATTCTCTATTCTGTAGATATGTACCACGCACGGTGACGGCCTTCTGATTGTCGAAGACAGAACCATAGTAGAGATACGGCGCCACATCTTGAGCGGTAAAACAGTTGCGGAAAAGATATGAATTGCGAGAATGCTCATCATAGACAACATTGGGCATCATCACATCTCCAACGCGCCCATTCAGTGTGGCCGCTTTGCCCAAAATATAGACACCCAATAGGCGAACAGTTGCCGCTGTTACCTGGCTAAAAATGTGATAGGCCGCCATTCCAAGGGGATAGTCGATATTGTAGATCAAGGCATCGCTTTGTCGCAGCAAGGCCCACTCTTCTTCGCAAAAGATCTGTAAGCGGGGGTCCAGATGCTGTGGGATTAGTTGCGCAAGATCAAAAACTTGCCCTTCTACGTCTAAACAATGGGGTTCGCTTATACGTGTGAGTCCCACTCCGTTTTCCCGTTCTGAAATTTTCTTTTGAATGACTGATGGGCACGAATCATCCGCTAGATACAAGCGAAACGTATAGTAGAGAAAATTTCGTAAATGCCCACTATTGTCAGTTGGAAGATGTTGGTATTCATTCCATAATCCTTCTGGATTCTTTCTTTTTACAAAATCCAGAATCTCTGCCTTATAGTCCCAAGCATATCCTGTAACCAGATTGATCAGACTATGGGTGTTGCTGCTTACAAAGTAGATAGGACGTTGTGTCAATTGGTGAGATCGACTTTTCTCCTCTACTTTTTGCCACCAGATCTGAACGCTACGGCGATAATCGCTTAAGCCACTACCCAAGACTCGCACTCGTAAGTCCATCCGATGTTCGACGGCTTCAAGCAAAGTATGGACGAGCTGATTGCCAGGCCAAATTTGGCAAAGACGCGTCAAATTTTCGGAATCTAGCTCAAGAGCCTGACGTATTTCTTCCAGCAGATGCATGGGAACATAGTCAATCGTCGTGTGCTGCTGAAGACGCCCGGCTAAGGTTCCGTCGCGCAACTTATAATGCATTTTGTTCCATTCAATCTGGAATCCAACAAGACATGGGATCAGATCGTCAATATCGCTGACGCTCGCCACGAAAGCAGCGAGAATCTTGTGCTCCGCATCAAAAAAGAATTTACGTCTGCGTGCCCGTGCGCGAACCGGTTGCCAACTTTCAACAGCATAGCCCTCTCGTTCAAAGACATCGTCCATTTGTCCCATTACCATGAGTTCTGTTTGAATAATGCAGTTGGGCAGACGTAAAGCAGAATATGCCAGCGCTGACACATCTAACCGAGACTCAGCTGCCTGATGATGCAGGGTAGAATTCATTGCGGCATGAGTCTCTTCCAAACTGCGCAGCCGGATCGGCTCGCTACTGCGTAACAATGAGTAGTAGGTGCGTAAATAAAGCTCAATCTCTTCATTATGGGCAACAGGTGTGGTTCTGTCCATAAATTATCGCCTCGTTTTTCTCCTCTATAGTGTTAGGCTTTTCCAACAATTAAAATCCCCAATTTGGGGGTGGTTCAGAATTAGGTTTACACTTTTGATACATAGATAAAAATCTATATGAGGTCATTTTCTGCCTGAGCATGGCTCAAAGTAGAAAATATAAACATCTTTTCTCTTTGCAAAAATGTAAACCTAATTGTCCGCCTAAAATGAACCACCCCCCAATTTGATCTGGAAAAGCTCAAGCCATTCCAGAGAAATCGACTTGGCAAATTAGGGATTTATTTCTCTGGAATGGCCTTATGCTTCACCTCAGATTTAATCCAGCCCAGCTCGATTAAATTCATCTTGCATGGCGGGAAGATTCCGGTATTGGTCTCGGATACTCTGAACGAGCGAATGCCACGCATCTATTTGATTCGTCGATTCATGAATCCTCTTCACCTCTTTGAGCAGACGCGCCGCCGCGGCATAGTTTTTTCGATCACGGGCACCAATCAAACGTTCGGCCTGTTCTAGATAGAGCCGAATCGCGGCTTCGGGACGCTTTGTAGCTGCCGCGGCCGCAACTTCCAACGACAGATTGCCACCTACATACCATCCCAAGCGTGGCGTGTTGCGTGATTGCGGCAACATGCGTAATGCCTGATCAATATCGCCCTCGAGCAAGTAGATTTTCGTGAGAAGCAAGTAATTCTCCCTTTCTTCTAAACGTTGAAGAATTTCTGCTTGCATTGTCTGCCATTGGCCAGTTGGTTCTGCGATTCGCTTGAGATCTTCATACCGCTTTGATTCTGGATGTAGATCAAAAAGAGATGATGTATATTGAAGAGCCGATTCAGAATCGCCCTGTTCCTCAGCGAATTCTTTGAGCCATATGATCAATCGGTCTCCAGTCGAGGATTTTGCGCGGTCGACAACCAATTTCTGGGCCAATTCATCTCTTTGATGGGTACGAAATAGATTTGCTGTTCTGAGCAAGGCCGTGTCATCCATCTGCTCAACTTCGCTTACAGCTTCATCTACACGCCCTAATACAAGGAGTCGATCGACCAATTCATGCATTCGACCAGTCTCGCGACAAGTCCTCAAAAAAGCTTCATCATCCAATGTGTCGGCTTCTAGATCTAGCAGGAAACCACCAAGTGCATTGCGACGCCAATTAGCACTAAAGTCATTGTTCTCTGCCGTCGGTATCTGTTCACGCACCCACTCTGCAATTTGCGCTTTCTCATCTGCATTGGCCTGTTCCAGGATTGTCGATGGGACTTCATCACTCACTCCATATCCACCAATATCCATATCCCAAGCGTAAACGTGAAAGAGTGAGCGCAAGATCGTCAATCGCCCATCTGCATCATTTGCTAATGCCAAACTACGACCAAGACCCAGAACGCAATCATTCACAACACTAAGGATATCGCCTTCTTCATCGTGGAAATCGTCGTAGCTGTCGAGCACAGCCTCCGCCGTCGTCGAATAGACAACCTGGGCATTGCGCCAATCTCCTTCCTTGAGATAGTCGTCCCCCAATTGAATCGTGGGATAGAGATTGCTTGAGGTCTCATAATAACCATAGCCATAGTCATCATATTCATCGGGCATTGCATTCAGTACGCGCCGTCTGATGATGTCTGGATCGATTATCTTTCCTGTCGATGCGGCGCCAGCTACGGGAAGGTTTAGCAGATCTTCTAAGTCAGGATAGAGATCAACCATTCGCTTGATCAACGCGATCAATTCGTCCTTCTCGCGTTGTGCCAAAAGGGTCGTCAATTCCTCAACTTCTGCGAACATATCGGATTCACGAAGCCAAGTTAACAAGAGAGCAACAACATGCTTGCAAGCAGCACCAATCGGACAGCTGCAGTGGGTAGAGACAATGCCGTCTTGACTAAACACAACTCGGACATGATAACTGGCCGCTGTCGAACCAAGGCTTTTTGCTTGAAGTTCCATACCCTGTCGACGCGGGCTCGAAATGTACCCATTGTTGTAATAACTCTGACCTCGAGCAAATGAACCGCTATCGGTTAAATTGCGAATGGTGTTCTCGGTAATACGCGGTAGGTCAGGCATGATCTTTTCCTTGCTCTGATTCAAACTGACTCAAACACTCGGTCAGCGCTGGGTGAGGCAGCGCTTGTTCCAACTCCCGCCAAGTAGCCACAATCGTTGGATTATTGAGTTCTACCGGATCCGGCACAAATCCCATATCCAAGTAAACTTTGACGGCCCATATGCGTCCTGTTGATGTACCCAACATCGCGCGATGATGGCTCTTTGCCAGTCGATTGAGTGCCCAAATCATGGGGTGGTTCATTTTAGGCGGACAATTAGGTTTACATTTTTGCAAAGAGAAAAGATGTTTATATTTTCTAATTTGAGCCATGCTCAGGCAGAAAATGACCTCATATAGATTTTTGTCTATGTATCAAAAGTGTAAACCTAATTCTGAACCACCCCCAAATCATCATAGGTTTACTAAGCCCACGCTTCTGATGATCAGGGTGAACCGCAACCCAGTGAATCTGCCCCCACTCACCACTTTTGCGCCAATCGTCCCTCCACCAGGCTGTTGTGGTTCCAATGATCTCCCCGGCCTCGCTCTCGATCAAGATCATGCGGTCTGGCAGAGCGTCGGGTCCGTTTGCAAAGGCTGTTTGAAAAAGGTTATCTTGAATCACCAAGAAAGGTTCGGCTGCTCGGATCAAGGATAGCCAAGCGGGTCCATCGCCATCACAATAGTGACGCATCCGATACCTCTGTGGCAAAAGAGCGTTCATCTCATCTATGCTAGCCGGCACTGCTTTGCGCTGCGCAACCAGATCAGTAAATGAGTTATGGACCATATCAACCGATTGATCCGTGATTGAGTATCCATTGAAGGTAACTGTGTGATGGGGCGGTGTAGGGTTTCTATTCATAACTCATTGTCTGCATATCGTTGACGCTTAGATTCAACCTCAGGGTAGTTGAAGGATTATACCCTCATTCGTCTCGTTTGTCATTCGCATTATCCCCACAGACTGGAATGAAGACGAAACAAACCGAAGACTTTCCGTATTCTTTGCAATCTGTGAGGACAAAATTCTCTTCGCTCTGAAGCCAGGCCTTGATATCTATGGGGTTGTTAGAAAAGTGAGCTGTTTTTGACAAGAAAGGGCAAAACCCATATAATTGCGGATAAATGGTCCGCTAGCTCAATTTGGCAGAGCAATTGACTCTTAATCAATGGGTTCGGGGTTCGAGTCCCTGGCGGATCACCATTAAGAGCGACTACGCTACCGTAGTCGCTTTTTGTTTTTGGAGAGATACATCTAGTAAATGAACGGCACTAGCTTGCGCACACGCTGTTGATAGGCAGCATATGGTTTGAACTTATCGCGTAGCCAACGCTCCTCACGACGAGATTTAACATCAAAAAATGCAAAGAGAATCGCTGTATATACCAACATCAACACGCTCCCCTTCCACAATGACCATCCCAACGCGCCCAGAATCATTCCGCCATAAATGGGGTGGCGCACAATTCCATATGCGCCATTTGTCACTAACTCTGAATCATCCTTTGGATGAGGCAGTGCGGTCAGATTGGGGCCTAAATGTAGCATTCCTGAACCCAGCAGCAGGAGTCCAATTATGCTGATTGGTGCTCCAATGAGCTGGGAAGCGGTTCGCAAACTTCCGCTCCAGCGCGGGAGCCAAGATATTGATTCCGGACCGAACACAAGCAGGGCTAAGAGTAGGATTTGGACTACAACATACCACTCCCCACGTTGACCACTCCACCAAGGTTGTTTCATAGGCTTCCTTCTTTATGATCGTGAAGAAGACAAGTCAGACATTGAAACCGAACGTTTAAAAATGTAGAAAAGATAGGCCAGAGAAGGCAAAAGAATGACTGTCCCACACGCAAGAGCAATTGTGACCAGTCGCAAGGTGACGACTGGCGCAGCCGTTTCCTGAATTGTCAAATCCGGCACAACCAAGGCAGGGTATTGAGCAAGTGCCCAACCGCTGAGAATCAATGTCACCTGTATAATGGCTGCAATTCGAGCCAGGCGAAATTGTCGCCGCCAAAGCGCAACCAAGGCGCCCACAGCGGCAATGCTTGTTGCCAACAGAAGCCACGGTGCCCACCAGTCAGTCAAACCCGCGAAGAGCTCGGGCGCGTCCTGCCAGGCCAGAGCAAAGACGAGCACAGCGGCAGGTGCAAGAGAGAGACCAGACAGTAGGGCACGAAGCCGGAAGTCGCTCTGTAATACACGATTCCCCGTTGTCTCTACAGTCATATAAACCGCCGCCAAAAAAGCGAAAAGACCCTGAGCGAACAACCCACAAGATATTGCAAACAGCGTTGTCCATCCTGCAAAAAACCCTGTCACCACAACCCCATCTGCGATGCGAATATCGCCACTGGCCAATGCACCGAGGGTTATACCCGAAAAGAGCGGTGTCAAGAAGCTAGAAATGCTGAATACCAAACTCCATCGCTGGTGGGTGGCATCATCTTGTGCGTCATATTTGCGAAAGACGAAGGTCGACCCGCGCAGGACAATGCCAATGAGCACAAGCGTGATTGGGATGTGCAGCGCCGTCATAATTACCGCGAAGGCTGTCGGAAAGCCCGTGAAGAGCAATACAATTACCAGAATCACCCAGACATGGTTGGCCTCCCACACTGGTCCAATGGCATTGGCAATCGCATCACGCTGCTGCCGGGCCCGGGGACCCATTGCCAGCATATCCCACATGCCTCCGCCAAAATCAGCCCCCGCTAGTAATGCATAGAGTATCAACGAGATCACCATGATCACGGCGATCAAGTGGTCGTATGGTATCGTCATTTATCGCTTTTATAGTGTCTGACCAAGCAATTCTTTGTACACGGGGCAAAAAGTGGCAAGGTCGCAAGGTTGCAGAGTCGAAAAGACGCCCGGGGGATTAAGCATACCCTCATACAAATCGAGGCGATTATCGATGGCAGACGAGATTCTGAGTACCCACCTTGCAACCCTGCCACCCTGCAACTTTGATTTTGGCTTGATAGCAAAGCGGCCTTGGTAGCGAAGCGGCCTTGTCCAGGCTATCGTGAGAACGTAGCTTCCAGAATCGTCCATTTTGAGCGTCGTCATGGATCGACGAATGGCTCACTGAGTCTCCAAGAATTGACGCCTGAGCAAAAAGATAAGCACAATTGCCAAAAAGATATAGAGCACGGTAAAAGTCGTAAATGGGACAACCAACCCCGGCATGGGAGTCACCGCGTCCTCCGTACGCATATAACCGTAGATGATCCAGGGCTGACGCCCGACTTCTGTAACAACCCAACCAGCCTCAACGGCAATCATGCCTAGCGGTCCCGCTGCCACCAGCGCACGTAATAACCACCTGTTATCGGGAAGTGTGCGTTTGCGCCACCAAAGCCAGCCAGCCCAGCCAGCCAGCCCCAGCATGATCATCCCACACCCCACCATGATGTCGAATGCCCAATGAACAATGTTTGAGTTGGGCCATTCATCGCGCGGGATCTCTTCCAATCCAGTTACCTCTGCAAACGGATCGTTGTGGGCCAAAAGGCTCAAAGCATATGGTATCTTGATGGCATAATCGACGCGCATCTCGGCATCATTGGCGATGCCGCCTAAAATAATCGACGCGCCAGCCTCGGTATAATAATGACTCTCCATGGCGGCAAACTTGGCTGGCTGTAATTCTGCTACCCGTTTGGCGCTCTGATCACCAGAGAGAATCTGGAGCGGGATACTCACACAAGCCATAATGAGGGCAATCCCTAGCGCTCGTCGATGGAATTCATTGGTCCGATCCTTTAGCACAAAATAGGCATGGACCGCTGCCACAGCAAAACCCGTTGTGACATAAGCGGCTATCGCCATGTGTGTCACCTGGTGGAAGCTGGCAGGATTGAGCATAGCCGCGATCGGATCGACATTGACGATCTCTCCGTTTTTAAGCTCGAAACCGGTTGGTGCATTCATCCAAGCGTTTGCTGTGACGACAAATATACCCGACGCCGCTCCTGAAATAGCCACCAGAACACCCGAAAGCCAATGTGTCACCGGCGAGACGCGATTCCAACCATATAGATAGATGCCTAGAAAAATCGCTTCTGTAAAGAAAGCAAAGCCCTCCAGCGAAAAAGGCATCCCAATGATAGCGCCTGCATATTCCATAAAACCTGGCCAGAGCAGACCCAATTCAAATGAGAGAACCGTCCCAGAGACAGCACCAACGGCAAAGAGAATGGCCGTCCCTTTGGCCCACTGCTTGCTCAAGGTCAGATAGATCGGATTTTTTGTGCGAAGATAGATGCCCTCCGAGATGGCCATGAGGGCCGGCATCCCGATGCCGAGCACTGCGAAAATAATGTGAAAGGCCAACGACATAGCCATCTGTGACCGGGCAAAGAGGAAATCACTCATTGCTGAGTCGACTCCTTAATTTGGAGTGTGTACCGCAACGTGTGTAAATGAACACCGCTCAGTCAGAGAACCATCGCATTCACACACCTCGGGACACTCTCCCTAGTTTGAGCCATACGAATAGAAGCACCACGTAAACGTCGGACAATCGAATCTTTTTCTCTCGAAGGATAATTTAAACTCCCAGAAAGAATGATATCAGATCCGGCAAGCCTTGTTTGTGATTTTTTGCACAATCTACGCCGTATAGGGGTAGCTTGATTATCAACGTTGATCCGTTAAAGGCTAACGAATTGTCAGCTGTTGAATTATGAATGAGAGTTCTCGGAGGCAATTGGGGACATTGACAGTTGGGAAGCTTGCAGCGCAGCACTCCCGATACAAACTTTACACCATGTAGGCAATTTTGGATCGATGTTGATTTCGTTTGGGTCTAAATTGTTTCGTGACGCACCCCCAAAGTTTGCCCTTCACCCACGACAATTTGTAACGCAAATTGAACATCTCCTCCCACAGCTTGAAAGTCGAGCGTTTCGTTTTCCATCTTTATCGTTAACACAGTCTGATTTGCCAAGAAGGGCAGCTTCAAGACGCGAAGCGGCAACGTCCCCGATAAAACCTGCAGGTCGACTTGGCCGGGAGATATCTCAAATTCGCCCCACCCAGAATCGAGCGACCAAAAACAACGAAAATATCCATTGTCGGGTCGAATTGGATTGAAGCCAATCGTGTCTTGCACCATATCGAATGTAAAACCCGCAAAGGTATTGAGAAGTGCATAAGCCGCCATCGAACGCGCATAGTTACTACCGCACTCGATCTCATTCCATGGATTGCGCTTTGCGCCATCATAGCGATCCCGAATGGCAGAGATGGCAGCCATCCCTTCATCAATAAGACCCGTCTGAATCATCTGAATGGCCGCGGCGTATTCATATCCATTCTGCGTCTCTTGTGAATAGGGCAGCGGAATCATTGGCTTGTACTTGCCTTCGGGCCAGACTGAGATGATCAAGCCCCCCTCATCGTTCAGGGTATAGACGCGGCATGGATTGTATTGATCGCGGCTGTTCTGCTTGAAATTATATTTGAACAGCGACTCATGGGTCGTGCGAATCTGATCGGAATCAAAGATCTCACCCAATCCATAGAGATTTGCATGCCACTGGGCCAATACCTGATCGATCTCACTCCCTTCGCCAATCTGATACTTGATCTCACCATGTTCATCATTCCAATAAGCCGCCAGCGCCGAACCGCCTTTGGCCGAACCACCGCTCAATGTATCATCCTTTTCACCATAGACTGAGAGAAGACTGCGATCAGTCAGGCCAATCAATTGATGGTAATACTCGCCATTGAAGAGGTGCTCATTAGCCCACGCTTTCCCCTGTTCAAAAATCGTGCGCCATTCCATTGCAAGCGCAGTTTCCCCTAAATGCTCCGCCATCTCAGCTGCCGCCTTCAGCGCGCCCAGATAAAAGCCCGTCAACCACGAATTTGGACCAAAAAGCTCCATATCAAGCGTATGGTGCTGTCGTCCCCAAAGGACTCCCGTCTTGTCTGGATCCCAGCGATCTACGTTCTCCGGGTGCCAAGCGAATTCGATACATTTTTTGATGGCGGGCCAGAGTGATCGCAACCATTCGGTATCGCCACAGATCTTCCAGTCGCGATAGGTCTTCAAAACGCCACCAAAATGACCATCGGCACACGGACGGAAAGGCGAAATTCGCGCGCCCAGAGGCAGTTGAAGCCGAAATGCCATTCCACCATCCGAGCGCTGATTATACTTGAAGTCCGCTTCGCGCATGGTGCGCTCCAACTTGGGAAAGAGAAATGGCAATGTTTGGGTGTAATTCCAAACATGGGTACATGAACCTTCGCAGCACCCCTCGTTCGGATGAGCACCTTCCCATCCATAGAACGTACCATCTTCCAAACGCATGACGACAGGAGTTTTGAGCGTCGAAAGATTGGCCGAAATTGCCTCAATGGCAACATCAGGCAATGTAGAGGCAAAGAGGGCATCTTTGAAGCGTTTGGTTTCACGGTAGAGCCGATCCCAGTCGGTTAACGCATATTCTGCGCTATCGCGTGAATCGTCCCATTGCGTTGCGTAATAGTTACGCCAGATGAGCGGGATCCCCCCGTCCAAAGCGGCTTGGCGTGTCTCTGTGCTCCAGTAATTCTCACAGTTTGGAAAGTGCCAACTGATCACAAACCGCACGCTTCGAGTTTCGCCAGGAGCAAGAGAAAAACGAACAGCGAGAAGTCCTTCATTCTGCTCCCCAGCGGAGTTGGCTTCATAAAGACGGTTATCAAACCCACCGGGTGCCATCAAATCGCGCCAATAGACCTCCAAACTGTCAAACCATGCCCCGCGGAACCAATATTGTTGCCAACTCAGCTGGGTTCCTTCGACCGAGCCAGCATCGGTGGCGAGCGTCAGATTGCCATGGTACACATCATCTTGGTTAAGACAATCGCTCTGCAAGTAGAGTAAATGAACATCACCAATTTGTTCTACGCTATTTACGTTGTTGGCGGGCAAGGGATTTCGTAAATTACCAACCACCGTGTAGATCAACGTCTCATTGGTTGAGTTCGTTATTTCATACTCAAAAAAAGCGGCTGGAATGCCTGAATCATGATCATTGAGTGGGATAAACGGGTTGAAGGCGCGTAAACCCACTTCTCCTGGAAAGGTATTGTCATGAAACGTTAACTCAGCCAAAGGGTATTCGCCGCGAAAATCGACGGATTGAAAATGGGGCATCCCACTCAAATTTTCGCGGCGCGGGCCAAAGCCAAATGATTGGAACTTTCGACGGGTCGCAAATTCGCCACTGTAGGGGACAGTAAGATCACCATGCAGCACACGAGCGTCGACCAATGAATCACCACGTTCGGCTTTGATTGCAAAGTGTGAAAAGCCGTTAACACTGCCCTTGTTGGGCCGATTGAAGATCTCCCAATCGATGAGTCGCCCATTCCCCGCCAGCCCGATACAACCGGTACCCAGTCCACCAAGCGGGAAGCTGATTTGATTGGTTTTTTCGCCAGCGTATAAGAATCGGTCCATGTTTGGTTACAAATTCATTGCTCCAATGCATCGCGTTCGACAACTTGCGGCGGGGCAAATGCTCTTACGGGATGTTTAGGTCCATCATACTTCTCGACCTCAATCAGGGTGGTATGGGCTGAAGGACCTTGACCAAGCTGCGACGTGCCAATATCTTTTGTCAACACATTGGGGTTGCCATGAATTTCCAGGCCCTTATCCTGGGTCAGATCCAGCGGATTGAACCAAGCGCCGGTGGGCAATTGAACAACACCCGACCGCAGATCATCAGAGAGCTTGACAATTGCTAGGCAGGAGCCACGATCGTTGTACAACTTGATCCAATCGCCATCTTGAACCCCTCGCTCTTGGGCATCGAGTGGATTCATCCGCGCCACTTCGCGCCCGTCTATCTTTCCATTGCGACTCGTTCGTCCGCTATCCAACTGGCTGTGAAGACGAGTTTTGGGCTGATTCGAAAGCAAGTGGAGGGGATACTGCTCAGCTTTCGGTGCACCAAGCCACTCGGATGGTGACAACCAAACTGGATGACCGGGACAATCATTATAGCGAAAGCCAGCAATCGTCTCCGAGAAGATCTCGATCTTGCCGCTTGGTGTTCTCAGTGGTGCCCCATCCGGATCCTGTCGAAAGCGCTCCAATCGTGACTGTCGTCTCTCTCCATCGCTCTCAATGAACATCGGACCACCGAGCCAGAAGCTCTCAAAATCGGGTAACGTCCGTCCCTTTTTCGAGGCACGGGTACGAGCCTCTTCGTAGAAGTGGCGCAGCCACATCGTCTCATCCCGGCCTTCAGTAAAGGCTTCACAGAATCCCAATCGGTCCGCCAGCTCAGCAAAGATTGCATGGTCGTTGCGAGCCTGGCCAAAGGGCGACACGGCTTGCTGCATGGGTGTCATTGTGGCATCGGCAAAGGTAAAGTTGATGTCATTGCGTTCCAGAGGTGTCGTTGCAGGCAACACGATATCGGCATAGCGAGCAGTCGCCGTCCAGAACGGCTCGTGGACGATGATCGTTTCCGGTTGCCGCCATGCCTTGAGAAGCTGATTGAGATCTTGGTGATGATGAAATGGATTACCACCGGTCCAGTAGACGAGTTTAATCGCCGGATAGACGAGTTCTTCTCCGTTAAACTGATAGGATTGACCGGGATTTAGCAGTAAGTCGGCAATACGAGCCACTGGGATCAACGTCTTGACCGGATTGGTTCCAAGAGGAAGACGGGGCCATTTGGTCAAGGGACGCGTTGACGCGCCAATTGAGTGCATGGCGTTGAGCCCCAAAGCAAAACCGCGGCCGGATAAACCGATTTCGCCCAGGAGACTCGCCAACACAATCGCCATCCAAAAGGGCTGTTCTCCATACTCGGCTCGCTGAAGTGACCAAGCAACGGAGATCATCGTATTTGATTGTGCCATACGTCTCGCCAACGACCGAATGGTCTGAGCTGGAATCGATGAGAGGTGCGCAGCCCAATCCGCATCCTTTGGTTGACCAATCTATATCGCCCAGAACATAGGGGGCAAATTGATCAAATCCCACACAGTGCGTATGAACAAAATCTTTATCGTACAGATCTTCAGTTATGAGCGTATGGGCCAGCGCCAACATAAGCGCTGTATCAGAATTGGGTCGTAGTGCAATCCACTCTGGCTCGCAATAGGCTGGGACATCTTCACGAACGGGACTCACGTTGACGAAGTGGACACCGGCATTCTTCGCCAATTGCATGTCTGCCTGGACCGTATGCGCCCCCAATCCACCATAGCTAACGTGCGCATTCTTGACATTGGCGCCGCCAAACAAAACGACTAGCTCAGCATGTTCAGCGATCTCCCGCCAAGAGGGTGCTTCTGATATGAGAGTAGTTGTTGGGGCCAAGACATGAGGCGTGATCGCATAGCTAGCAGCCAACGAATAGGTCCCCTTGGAGGAAGTAAAGCCACCAAATAAGTTGAGGAACCGATGCAGATTGTCGGTTGATCGATGCAGTGTTCCCGCACTCCCCCAACCATACGACCCAGCATAAATCGCTTCGTTGCCGTGTTCTTCTTTCACGTAAAGCAATTCAGAGGCCACGAGCTCCAATGCCTCTTCCCAATCGACCGCCACAAATGGTTCAAGCCCTCGCAATGCTCGGTCGCTATTGCGCCCCTTTTTGAGGTATCCCGCTCGCACCATTGGTTGTCCAATCCGGGAATTCGGGTCCTGACTATCGAGCAATGATTGACCAATCGGGGATGGATCTTGATCGGCAGAATCACTCTCAACGGCTTGAATTTTGTTGTCGCTCACCCCAATGTGATAGTTTCCCCAGTGGGTCGAAGTTGTGGTTGTCTTCATGTGTTTACGATCTTTTTTCGTCTATGCGATTCAGGTATTCGCTTCCATTCGGCTGACCGGATTCTGATGCAAGCTTTCTCTTAGCGAGCATCAGCGTTGCGTTCACGACAAATGGTATCAGAATTACGGGTAAGAGGAGCCACGTAAGTGGTGGAAGCAACGGCGTACTCAATGATAGAAGATAAGTCAAGGCCATTAACCCGACGGCAACCATCGGCCAATGGACAAAGAGAGCAAAGCTATACATCCAAGCATACCCAATGGATAGATCAAACAGGGTCATGAGTGGCAGTGCATAGAATGTCATCATTGTCACGGTCAGGACAACAAAGACTTGGACAGTCAGTCCCGCCATCACGCCGACGGAATTGGCAATTGCGCCCCAAGGCACTGTTACCGAAATGATGCCAATTAGCAGAGCTGGTATTATGGCAAGCAGGCAAATACGCAGATAGTAGTAATGGAAGGCAATTCCCCATTCCCACCAATAAATCTTGTAACCGAGCACGCTACGCCCAAACAGAGTACAGGTGATGCCCCAAACTGGTGCGACCGTGATTGCCGCCGTCACAAGCGCCAGCGGAATGATTCCGGTTAAATATAGAACGGTCCAGGGCAAAACGACAACAAGAAGGGCGAACAATGCTCCGATCAAGAGCAATGGCAACTCTTGCCAAATCTGCATAATCGTTGTGCGTACGTAGAGCCTATCATTGACAAGATCGTACTGCAAAAGCTCATTGGCAGATATTGATCGGATCTTTGCCAAAACTATCCTCGCCAAAAATGAGTCACAAGGCCATATCGAGGCGTATCTGTAAAATTGCCTCCCGTATAATGCAAGGTGCGACAATGGTGGAACGTGGCGTCACCCGGTTCAAGCGCAACAGCAATAGCATTCTTTGCAGCTTCTTTGGCCATTGCGACTTCCAACGCATCATTGATCTCCGATCGATGGGCCACACTATAATGCTCGAAAATTTCGCCCTGATGACTTCCTGGTACAAACTGCATCCCTCCATTCTCTTTCCAGACCGGCGAGAGAGCAAGCCAGCAAGTCACGGCATGATCTGAGCCGCGTGACTCTTTCCAATAGCCAGCATCTTGGTGCCATTCAGTTTCGGCAGGATGACGGGGCGGCTTATAGATGATCTGATCATAGGCCAGACTGGTCTCTGGTCCCATCAACTGCTGGGCAATCGCAAGCGCATTTAGAAAATATGGATGCGTGCGCCAATGAGGAATATGCTCAGTAGGTTTGCCCAGTTGCACCATCTTGCCCTTGATATGGTTGTCTCCCCAAGTCGGCACGTGAATCTCGCCCGCCAGCACTTTGTCATAGTCGCTGCGTAACTCCTGAACTTGGTGCGGCGTAATCAGATTTTTCACCTCAACATACCCTTGTTCAGAAAAGTATTTGATCCGAGCATCGGAAAGAGGGATGTTTTCTTTCATTATTGGTTTTACTTCCCTTTGCAACTATTTAATCCCGCTCGAAAAGGCGATGCTCTCAATCATGCGACGCTGGGCGACCAGAAAGAAGAGCAATACAGGGATGACACCGAGCGTAATCCCTGCCATGATGACCGATACACTCCCCTGTCCATATTGGCCACGCAACATGGCGAGCCCCAGCGGCCAGGTAAACTTTGTCCAGGTGTTGAGAAAGATCAGTGGTCGAAAAAACTCGTTCCAACTGCCGGTAAAGGTAATAATCGCTAGCGTTATGAGGGCTGGGCTAATCAGAGGCACCATAATCTGCCATAAAATGCGAACCGCTCCAGCGCCATCAATCCGTGCCGCATCTTCCAACTCGTTTGGAACGGTCATGATATATTGACGTAGCAAGAAGACGCCAAAGATGCTTGTAATGGCGGGCAAAATCAGCGCAGCGTGTGTATCGACCAACCCCAAAGTCCGGATCTCGATAAAAATGGGAATGATTGTAATTTGAACCGGAACCATCAGACCGGTCAACATAAAGATAAAGAGTGCATCGCGACCAGGGAACTTCATGCGACCAAAAGCATATGCAGCCAGCGTACAGGTGACCAACTGCCCAAGCGTGATCAGCAGAGCAATGATCAGGCTATTGAGGAAAAAGCGGAGGATCGGGACTTTGGGATTGTTTAGCACTTCGCCGTAGTTGGAGAAACGCCACTCATACGGCCAGAGTTCCGGTGGAAGCTGAAAAGCAGTGGCTTGGATCTTCAACGATGCACTCAACATCCACACAAAGGGAAACATCATCATGAGACTCAGCACTGTGAGTATCACAATCGTGAGGATGGTTGTTGGATTCCAATACCCTCGTCCCCATCGTTTGGTCAATGGAGAAGTTGCCAGTTGAGGTGCATTCATCACTTATTTTCTACCAGTCATTACCATCGAGCAAAGGGATAATTCTTTCGAATTATCTCGTCTTTTGAGATCAATATGTTGTTATTCAACTTTGCGTTGGCGACGATAATACGATCAAAAGGATCTCGGGTCCATGACACCCTCGTTGCCTCACTAATAATTGTGTTAAATCTTTTGTTGCATATAGTTAGACCAATACGATTGGATAGGTCCATGATGATTGCATTGGGTCCATCGCTCACTCGTCCAATTTCATAGAGATATTGCAATTCTAGATGAACAATAGGCGAGATGAACAGTTCATTCTCGTTCATCAGATTCTGAACAGTTAGAGCAAATTTGTCGATTTGACCCACATAGAGCCAAACAACAACGTGGGTGTCAAGGTAAATCAAGGTTTACCTCACTGTCCCAATGAATATCCACAAGATCATCCGGATTCCCTTGGATGACATCCGGTCTTGAGATCAAATTCTGAAGCTTGTCCACTTTTTTGACAGGAACAATCCTTAATCTCTGTTCACCCTTCTTGATTTCAAGAGGCATACCCGTATTCAAAACCTCATCTAAGAGGTGATAGATATTGGACCTTAGTTCCGTTGGCGTTACTGTCTTCATGGGATCCCCTATAAACCAAGACAATTGTACGTCTCGCAAAATCGCCCACACGAAAAACGTACGCTTATCCTCATTCAAACGTACGTTCATGCTATAACAAAAAAATGGATGAGTCAAACAGAAGCAGTTCGTTATCGATAGAAAACCCACCTTCTGCTCATTGCAAACTGGAAAAGTGTCAGCAACAAGATCAGTCCAAAGAGGACCAAACTAATCGACGATGCATAGCCCAAACGCAATGTCTTAAAGGCCAACTCATAGATATACATCAAAATGGAGCGGCTTGCATCGCCTGGGCCTCCCTGCGTCAACACAAAGGGTTGGTCAAAGAGTTGAAAGACGCCAATCGCTCCTTTGACGAGAATAAAGAAGAGAACGGGCGAAAGCATGGGAAGCGTAATACGCCGAAAACTCGCAAGACGCCCTGCGCCATCAATGGCCGCGGCTTCATAGAGCTCTTGCGCGATCGTTTGCAAACCAGCCAGAATCAGAATCATGTTAAAACCGACCCCGTTCCAGACAGTCATAATCACCACGCTGGGAATAACCCAACTACTTGAAACAAGCCACGGTATTTTCGGCAACCCAATCTGGGGTGGTTCAAAATTAGGTTTACACTTTTGATATATAGACAAAAATCTATATGAGACCGTTTTCTCTCTGAGAACCGGCGAAATCAGAGAATATAAACGTTCTTTCTGTTTCTAAAAGTGTAAACCTATCTATCCAGCTAAAATGAACCACCCCCCCAATCTGTTGTAAATAGTAATTGATCACGCCTAGGTCCGCGTTGAACAGATACTGCCAGACAATGGCGATGACGGCACCGGAAGTCAAGATCGGGAAGAAGAAGACGGCCCGAAAAATCAACTTGAGTATGCGTGGAATATAGCTGTGGATAGCCAGAGCAAGCGCCATGGCCCAGATCATGTCCAACACAATCAAGCCGACAGCATAGAGGATTGAATTGCCAAAGATCTGCCAGAAACGAACATCTGTCCACATGACCTGGAAATTTTCGAGCCCGGTCAGGCGGGGTGGTGAAAAGAGATCATAGCTGGAAAAACTGAGCGCCAATCCAGCAACGACAGGACCCAAGACAAAGATCAAAAAACCAAGCAACGTCGGTAAAATAAAGAGATAGGCAATACCGATCTCTTGAATTCGATAGCTGCGCCAACGGGTCTTGGTCAACGAGGTTGGGGAGAGGATTACTGGATTGGTTGTGGTTGAAGAATCAGCCTGATTAATCTGTGCCATATCCTTTTTGTTCTGTGTCTATCATCCTGGCTTGATCATCCAAATATAAATATACAGGACTTGATTCACACGTTCATACACAACAACATGATCCAAAATCTCCCAAACACACCACTGTTCTAAAGTTTGATAAGAACCGTCCTCGGGAAATCCGTCCTCAGTGAAGGCTAGTTTTTCGATGGCAATAAGCACATCTTCATTATAAGGGTGCGAGTCGATGGCATAATTACTAGCTTCCTGACTAAATTCAATTTGCCACATGAACCGCAATCTCTTTTGCTGCGATACGACGTTTGACTTCAGCCAGAGGAACAGTTGGCTCGCCTTTTGCTTTGATGGACATAGCCGCCACCAGCAAACGCAGTCTTTGGAGTTCGGCTTGCTGTGCATTCCACTGTTCGGGAGCAACTAATACAGCAGCCCCATGTCCACGATGCGTCAGGACAACAGGTGATTCATGTAAGTGACCCAATATTTCAGGTTGTTTGGTTCTTAAATCGGTAATAGGTAAAGTAGGTAGAATAAGCGTCATGAGGTTTCCTCCTGGATAATGACAGATTACGTACATTCATCTGTCATTATATCACAAGAGAATTTCTGTCGCTACTCAATAACTTTCTGTAGATTTGGGCCTGCAATTGTGCAGGCCGTCGGCCCAAACAGGGGCCTTGCGGCGCACTCAACCATCAATTGCATATCGACAAAAAGTTGTCGATCTTGATCCGTTAAGGGCCTATCCTAATTCTGCCCATTCTGGCGGACGGCGATCCACCATCTGCTGCATCTCGTTCTGGCAGCTTTCCAACGCTTCTTCCACACCAAGTTCGTCGGCAAAGACTTGTGAAAGCCAACGATTGCTGATCTGCTCCATCTCGCTAAAATCGGCTGGCGAGGTCACGGGGATGACCGGAAATTCTCGGTCTATCGACTCGTAGAAGAGACGTCCTTGATCAACTGGCCATTCGGTAAAGGCATCCGAGTAGCCAACGCTCCGACGCGCAGCGACATTGACGCCATTGTCCACCGAGAGGTATTCGATCGACTCTTTACTCAGCATCGATTGCTCCCACTCCCATGCGATGTCAGGATGTTGAGAAGCCTTAAAAATGTGCCAAGCCCCACAACCCACTTCAGTCGCATGACGCGTCTGCATCGGCCAATATTGAATTGCAAAGTCCGTAAAATCTTCTGCAAGATAGCTACTCAACCTCCAGCGTCCTTGCATAGCCATCGCAACTGTACCCGATTCGAACGATGTGGCAACGCTAGAGCCGGCCCGCGGCACGGATTGATCAACATACATCATGTCATAGAGATGTTGAACGACTTCGATATAGGCCGGATCGGTCATCTTGGGGATCTCCAGATGATCGCCTTCCATCATGCCATCTAGCCCATTATTAAAGAGCCAAGGACAGAGCCCAAATGGAGATGTCCAAAAACTAAATCCGTAATGCGTCGTCTGATCGCCATCCCTCTTGGTCAATGCGCTGGCATATTCGCGAAAATCGCTAAAGGTCCAATCTTCTGGCGGTATATCCAATCCTTCCTCTTCCAGTCGCTTTGTGTTGAACCAGATAAACATGGCTTCGTAAGCATAGGGGAGTGCATAGGTTTTTCCGCCATAAACAAAGGTCTTCGCCAACTCCTCGCTCACATCTTCGAAGTAATCATCCATCACAGATGAATTGGCAATGTAATCATCGATGGGAATTGTCAGACCACGAGCAGCAGCAAGGCGCCCGCCTTCGGTTGGAATTTTGGCAATGTCGACCGTTTCACCACCGGCTAGAATCACAGCTAACTTGTCAAAATAGCCACCCCAGCCTCCTTCACTCACAATCCCAAGAAACGAAATATTCACATTGGAGTTGCTCTCTTTGAAGGTTTCAGCCAGGGGTGTATAAATCTCTGAATTATCATCCGAGTTTTCGGTTGTCCCCATCACAATTTCGATCACTTCTGCACCAGGTGCAGCGTCACCGCCAGATGGCGCAGCGGCAGGTTGACAAGCAGCCAAAATTGCTCCGGCGGTTGCGAAACTTGAGAGTTGCAGAAAAGAGCGGCGACTTAGTGTGCTTGAACGCATTGGAATCCTCCATCCAGTCAATTTGTTAGAGTGGGAAGTTGATACAGTTGGGCAAGTGATAGATGAATTGTATTCGGTTCAACAACGGATTGTCAAACGTGACCCCATGGGACCCACGTTCAAAGACCTGTCCCAAAGTGTGCAAATTAGGTTATTCAATCAAAGTACAACATTCATTGACATACTGTATGGCACACCCCAATCAATACGACTTGGGCATCCCCAAGACTTTTTCAGCGATAAAACTCATAATCAGCTCCCGGCTCACAGGCGCAATTCGCGGGATCATGCTCTCGCGGAAGTAGCGCTCAATGTGATATTCCTTGGCATATCCCATGCCGCCAAGGGTCAACATTGCAGTTTCGCAAGCATGAAAGCCAGCCTCGCTCCCGAGATACTTGGCGGCATTTGCCTCTGCTCCACAAGTTTTTCCTGTATCGTAAAGCCACGCGGCTTTGAGCATCATCAAATTTGCAGCTTCCAGTTCCATCCAGTTTCGTGCCAGCGGATGTTGAATACCTTGATTCTGGCCAATCGGGCGCTCGAAGACAATCCGTTCTTTGGCATAGGTCGCTGCACGTTGGAGAGCGATCTGTCCGATCCCAATTGCCTCTGCGGCAATGAGAATCCGCTCCGGATTCAGACCATGCAGAATATAGCGAAACCCCTGCCCTTCGTCCCCAATTCGGTCTTCAACTGGAATTCTAAGTCCATCCAGGAAGACGACATTAGAATCGACAGCCTTGCGTCCCATCTTGTCGATTTCATGGACACCAATCACGCTGCGATCCAGGTCTGTGTAGAAGAGGCTAAGCCCCTCTTTCAGGCTCTCTCTGTTCATTTGAGATGGTTGCTCCACAGGCGTTGTTCGAGCCAGCAGGAGCATCTTGTGAGCTACCTGTGCGGTTGATATCCAAATCTTTTGGCCACTGACCAGATAGTGATCGCCTTGACGCACGGCTTTTGTTTTCAGCTTGAGTGTGTTGAGTCCAACATCAGGCTCAGTCACGGCAAAACAGGCCAACTCTTTGCCAGCGATGAGAGGCGGAAGCCAGCGCTGCTTTTGTTCCTCGGTGCCAAAGACAACAACCGGATGCAGACCAAAGATGTTCATGTGAATGGCTGATGCACCAGCTAGTGCTGCACCTGATTGGGCGATCTCTTTCATCATCAGGGCAGCTTCGGTGATACCCATGCCAACCCCACCATATTTTGGCGGCATCGCGATCCCCAAGGCACCGACCTGGGCCAGTGCAGTGTGGAAATCAAATGGGAAACCACCATTCCTGTCCTTCTGTAACCAATACTCATCGTCAAAATCGGCACAAATATTTCTAATGAGTCCAAGAATCTCTTCTTGATCTTGATTGAGGGAAAAATCCATGTGAAGAAAAAATCGTGAATTGCGAATGAGTAATTTTTAACGAAAACTGTGACACTCGTTTGAAATGTCAGCAATTTGGCTCTGTATTATCAGGAAATCCCATAAGGCTTCTTATAAGATGATCATATAACACAACAACTTTTATTCTACCCCCGAGGGGGTGGTTCAGAATTAGGTTTACACTTTTGATACATAGATAAAAATCTATATGAGGTCATTTTCTGCCTGAGCATGGCTCAAAGTAGAAAATATAAACATCTTTTCTCTTTGCAAAAATGTAAACCTAATTGTCCGCCTAAAATGAACCACCCCCCCCCGAGGCTGCTAAAATGAAACAATGTAAAAATTGTTATCGAACCCATGAGGATACCGTTGCGCTTTGTGACTGTGGCACTCATCTAGCGCTGCCAGTTGAAACAGGATTGTATCGGTTCTGGCGGCATTATATTGGGCCGCGGTGCCCACAGTGTAATGATCGCTTGATGCGCATTAGCCACGACAACGATGGGTATGGAACAATCTCTGAAACTCTATATTGCGAACCATGCGATCATCTTCAATCGATCGACCGGTTTGGCCTGCCCTACAAACCACTCATGTTTACAGGTGCAGCATTCATCGTTATCGCTCTGATTTATTTTGCCCCAGAACTCGTATTACCAGCAATTGTGTTGCTGGCCAAAATTGCCAAGTTGGGCAGTGCACATTGCCAAGTTGGGCAGTGCACTATTACAATTAGGGGATTATGTCAACGAAAAATTTCGAGGTTGAGATCCGTTTCTGCGTCGATCAGGTTGAGGAAGCTTACCAACTTGTGCCTTTTCTCGAACAAAGTTTGGGTGAAAGTTTCCATTGGTCAACGATGATCATTGGACGCACAATCTTCAATGCAGGAAAACTTCTACGCGTTGGTACTATTCCCACAGCGGTAAGTGAACGAACATTTTTGGGATACAAAGACCCCGACCTTGGCACATTTGCCAATATTCGCGCTGAGTGGGGAGAAGAAATTACAGAGGGTACAGCCGGCAGTGAGATTTTGCAAAAGGTTGGTATCAACAGCTCATTTGCCACAGCGCACGAGGTGCTTGCAGCCCTCAAAGCAGTGGGCCACGAGCCATTTATGTCCTTTACGGGTGTCGATCGTCTTGGTTATTATGAACCACTCCGCATCCATACAAAAGCCACGCTGTGTCCAAAAATCCTATCTGATCGAGTTCTGATTGAGCTAGAGCTAGAAGCCCACTCATTAGAAGAGGCCAAAGCGGCTGAAACCGAACTGCAAGAAATCGCAACACGATACGCAATTGCAGATCGACTGATCCGCGATGAACCGCCAACACTGCTGTTTCGACATACATTTGGCTAAGCATTTGGCAAGGCTATTTTCAGTAGATAAACATGCGGTGAGCCAACACAACAGGGGATGAAAAATGTGTTAAAGTGTGGTGGCAGCCGCCGAACAGAAATCGGGAAAGGTCCGTGGTCAAGTAAAGAACGCTCAGTAGCTAGATTGGTGTACACCGACGCACCACGGGATGTGGACGTTCCTCGGGACGAAACACGCAGGGCAGACTGTGCTCACAATCGGGTACACATAAGCGGCTGCGAAAGGAAAGGAAGATGGAAGTGATGTTTCCGAAGTGCAGCGGCCTGGATGTTCACAAGCGGATGGTAGTGGCGTGTGTGGTAGATGAATCAGGGGAGGATGGAGCAGGTGCGCAAGCGATTTGGGACAACGACGGTCGAGTTGGAGGGGTTGAGGTCGTGGCTGTCGTCGTATGGGATCACGCATGTGGCGATGGAGAGTACGGGAGTGTATTGGAAACCGATCTACAATGTGTTGCATGAGCATTTTGAGGTCTGGATTGTGAATGCCCGCCATCTGGCACAGGTGCCTGGTCGCAAGACGGATGAGAGCGATGCGGCCTGGATCACGAAACTGATGAGTTATGGACTGCTGGAGCGCAGTTTCATTCCAGATGTGGAGCAAAGGGACTTGCGAGACCTGACGCGCTATCGGACGCGTCTCTTGCAAGAGAAGAGTGCGGCAGTCAATCGCCTGCATAAGGTGTTGGAAGATGCCAACGTCAAGTTGGGATCGGTGGTCACGAGCATCCAAGGTGTATCGGCACGCCAGATGATCGAGGCCCTGATTGCAGATGAGATGGACCCAGAAGCCATGGCTGACTTGGCACAAAAGCGGCTGCGGGCCAAGATTCCCCAGTTGGTTGATGCGTTGACGGGACTGGTCCGTCCTCATCATCGTTTTATGCTGCAAGAAGTTCTGCATCATCTCGATCACCTGAATGTACGCATTGATGCCCTCAATCAACAGATTGGGGTCCTCATGGCTCCGCATGCTGACCTCATCGCACGCCTAGATGCCATTCCCGGTGTGGGGCGAGTCGTCGCCGAGATAATTCTGGCGGAGATCGGTCCCTCGGTCGAAAGCTGGCCCTCAGCTAAGAAACTGGCCTCCTGGGCTTGTGTCTGTCCTGGCAACAACGAATCGGCGGGCAAACGCAAGAGTGGTCGCCGACGAAAGGGCCAGAAATGGTTAGTCACCGCCCTCGTTGAAGCGGCTTGGGCCGCCTCTCGCACCAAGGACACCTATCTCGCCGCACAGTTCCACCGTCTCAAGGCACGACGCGGAGCCAAGCGGGCAGCTATTGCCGTGGCCCATTCCATCTTGACCATCGTCTATCATCTCATCGACAAGCCCGATGCCGTCTTTGAAGAACTCGGCGGCGACTTCTTTCTCAAACGACGCAAGGAGCATGCACAAGCCGGCGCACTCAAAACCCTCGAGTCCCTCGGCTTCAAGGTTTTCTTGGCACCGACCGCCTAAGTACGGTGCTCACTACAACTGATTTGCGTTGGGCACAGGCAACGACGCCACCCACTCTGGCGGGTCAACTTGGACCCGCTTCTTATTCAACGCGGCCTTTAACCCCTCTCTCTCTTCTCTTGCTGCCCTTTTTTTCAGGGCAGACCGCAGTGGAGTCGCCATGCATGGCGCAGCGTTCTCTATTACACGCAGTAGACATAATCCTGCACTTCTCAGTCAAAACAGACTCGAGCGGGCCAAATGGTCCGAGATTCTCTACTGCGTCTTTTTTCGCCATTTGAACGCTCTACCTCTGAGAAATCCTACTGCGTGTAATCTCTAACGCTGATCCCGTTTGTATGGTTCGGACACTTCGTGACCTCCCGTGTTCGAGGACATCATAGCCACTGCCTCAGGCGGCAGGGACACGATGTCTCCGAACAGTTGGGGTCACGAAGTCATCGAACAATACACCGTTCGCATTAGAGAATGCTCACTCCGCGTTGCGGTCTACTGATTTTACAACCTTGCCGAATGCTTCTCGTTCCACTCGTCCATGTTCCAGGCAAAACCTGGCTCATCGTGAGAGCGCACAAATGCTTCTCCAACCGGATCATCACCGTAAAGCCCTTCGAGCGACAACCGTTCGATCACTTCGTCGAATAGAGCATTGAGGATCTTAAATCGCTCAAGATAAGCGGAAAGATCATGGCCGGACGCCGTCAGGGCCGACAGGAGCCTCTCCTCAAATCTTTCCGGCAGCCAAGGCAATCGCAGCAGATATTGAGTTTCACGGTTGCGCCACGGAATCCACTGTCGATTGTACGTAAAGAGGGCAGAAATAAGATGACGATAGGCATCGTTGAGCCGATCATGGGCTTCAATTGGTCCATGGTGCTCCCATCGTTCTTCTGCTGTGCTCCATCTGAAATTCTGGTCATAGCCCACTAGAGCCTCATCCAAACGTGCTTGACGTAGAGCATCAGGAAAGGCTGTCTGCTCCTGAACCAACTCCGAAACAACACCCTTCCGGTCATAGACCATCCAACTACTTGTCAAACCAGCACGTTGACCGTCAGTCCACCCTTCGTAATTTGGATCAGACCATTGCTCGAGATCAAAGCGCATAAAATCAAACTGGATGCCTCCATATTGACTATCGGCGTCCTTGTCGAAGATGGAGTGAAATGTACCTGTTTCAGGCATCCAGACTGACTCCGAGGGAACTATATAATAATCAAGCGGATCCAAGAAGAGGATGGCATCGATATCGGAATCAGGCCGCGCCGTGCCCGTTGCGATGCTACCAACTGCAATCACTGCTTGGATTGCCGCTTCAGGTTTGAGATACCGTTCGGTAAAATCAACAAGCTGCTGTCGTTTTTGGATGCTGGAGGGTGTCGGTGATTGATTCATATTGCAAGTGTACCATAAAAACCGATAGCATGCCTTTAGTCGAAGTATTTCACGCAAGAATGCATTGCACGCAGGTCAACCAATTTGTTGAGCCCGTCGTCGTCAATTGCGCGCGACACATTCGGCGCATAACCCGAATGCAATACACGGTTGAGCGGTCGGTTGGACGATCGGTGGGCCACTTCACCCGTGCATTGCGTTCTCGCCTTGACCTGTATCCAGCGCAATCTCACCTCTTCTGTCTCATTGTGCTTGTTCGCTGCCGAACCACCTCATACAGCAACACACTCGCCGCAATTGCCACATTGAGTGAGTTGACCTGACCAAACATAGGTAGTTTGATCTGTACATCTGCCTGGGCCAACCACTGGTCACTCAGTCCGTACTGTTCCGTACCGACAACAACTGCGGTAGGTTTCGATAGATCAACATCCGTATAAAGAACGTCTGCTTGGGGAGTGGCAGCCAACGTTTGAATCTTCCGTTGACGACACCACTCAATGGCCTCCTGTGACGAACTTTCCAAGACAGGTACACCAAAGAAGGTTCCAACACTGGCACGCACCACGTTTGGGTTAAAAATATCTGTACATGGATCGCACAATATCAGTCCATCTGCACCTGCACCATCTGCACTACGCAGTATTGCGCCCAAATTTGCTGGCTTCTCGATTGACTCAGCAACAACGTAAAAGGCATCTGAAGCTGAAGCTGCTTCAGACAGATAACGTCTGTGTTGAGATGCGACGGCCAGCAGACCTTCTGGACGCTCACGATATGCCATCTTGTGAAATGATCGCTCTGCGACTTCGATGATCTGTGTTCCTGTCGCTTTCACTTTATCGATTAACTTTACTTTCTGGTAAAAGAAAAGAGATGAGAAATGTGACAAAAAGCGGTTAGCAGTTCATCCTAAAGGTAGAGAACCCAAAAAGGAGGAAGGAATGCTAACCGCGCCAGAAATAACTATAGCAGTACTGATGAATGTATTGCAAGTAACGCCGATGGGAACAAACGTAAATGTAATGCGTCTGATGTGGGCAATGCTGAATGGGTCGTTTCTGAAAAGTCGAGGAGCAATCCATAGCGCATTGAAAGAAAGCGGGTTTGAAGATGAGGAGCTCCGGCGAAGCTGGTGGAGCTTTTGATATGGATCATGGGATATCACAAGTCTGCTGGGGTCGTGGCAAGAAGAAGTGGAAAGGGGAATGGGAGGCAAAAAAGTTAGAAGGGTACCGAGTGAAAAGCATAGATATCACAGGGTTCTGGCGACCGAAGCTGCAAGGGAAAGTGAACCGACTCTATAACTCAACGGCTCGTCGGGCATTGCCCGCGCTCATCTTTGGAGTGATGATAAGCTCGGGGGAGATAGGCGGGAAGCGAGTGCCACTGCTCAAGGCAATCATGAGATGCACGGTTGGAACAAAGGAAAGTGAGTTTCGGAAAAAGCTGCTGACAGAGACGAAGAAATCACTGGAGTCAGACGAAGTGGCGGTGGTCGATGCCGGGTTTACAATCAGAGAAATGCTAGAAAGCGGCATCGACCGATTTGTCCTGCGGGAAGCCATTAACTGCACAGTGCGCCGCAATGAGTTCCCCAAACGCAAAGAAAAAGGCAGACCACCTGAATATGGTGATATTGTGCGTCCGCTCTCTCGCAGCTATAAGGAAAGCGACTCGAGGCTACAACTCCGGACTCGTCTGGTCGCTTTCTCTATAGTGGTCGCCTGATTTGCTATCAAGCATGGCACAATCTCGTCCCCAGAACAACCAAGGTGGATACAGCCAACCGTACCTACTCGATTTACGTCATTCAGGATCCGGCCTACAACACACCTTTGGTTTTGGCGACCGTTATGACTTTGCAGCCTGAAACCATTTATCTTGTCTACCTGGAACGCTGGCCTGTTGAACCTCCCCCCCTTGGCTTCCAAGCAGATGATTGGCTTACATCGTCAATTTGTTCATGCCGATGAGGCTTGTTTCCGCTTACCTGAACTGGGGCTGCTTGCTGGCAATCTTCTTTCCCATTTAGCCGCTTCTCTTCCTCCCATACCGACTGGCTACTGGGATCGAGAGCCTCAATCCACTCCCGGCAGGCTGCGCCGTGTTCTCTCGAGTGCTCTTTTTCCAACTCCTGACCAACTCGACCCTGACTTTCGGAAAAAGGCCTCGGTTTCACACCATTTCCCTAAAGGCGTTCTCGCTCATCGCCGCCTCAATGCCGCTGCTTAAACTAGCCGAGCACTATTTTTACATTTTATCCCGTTTTTTCAGGGTGGATTCTTTTTTCCGCCCCTTTCGGTTTGCCCTTTGTCACTCAAGCCTTTACCAGAAAGTAAAGATTAACCAAGATTCATTTTTGCCAAAGAAGAGTGATGGACAAAAGTAAAGCGTTTCCAATGGATAATGATTATCGATTGCGCACAAAATCGCACGAAATCCTTCAACGATCATCTTGCCCTGCCGATCTCGATGTTTGCGTTGGTGTAGCTTCACTACATTCTTAACGTGATGGTTTTGTAGACTCAGTAGATCCAAATTTGGCGTTTTTGGCTATTTTCAGTCGAGATTGCAGGGATTTTGGAGTCATTTATTCAGATTTCGGTTACAGAAAACAACCTATTTCATATCTGAAAATCGCCCAAATCTAACGCAAAAACTAGATATCGACCGGCAAATTTGTATTTATGTCAACTGTTTAGCCAGAATTCTCTCTCAAAACCTGAAATTTGGATCTACTGAGACTGGTAATACGCATTAGGGAACCTCCCAGGACCTGCATAGCGGCCCATCGAGACCAAGCTACGCAACAGATGAATGAGATGAAACCGACATTTTCCCAAAATGCATGTCAACATAATATTTCTCCAGGTTTTATTGATTGATAAGATTTCGTCAGATCTTGCAATATATAGATGTTCAGATAATGTTTTTACACGCAAAACAGAAGCTTGTCAGCA
Organism: Chloroflexi bacterium TSY; assembly: GCA_019217005.1. The sequence goes on along the minus strand of JAHBNG010000006.1, from coordinate 157,459 downwards.
TTTCAGCCGGTCAGCCAGAGAGCTGACTAGCTGACTGGCTGAAATGCCATCAACGACAGGACATTCTTTTTCCGAAAGGCTATATAAGAAACAGTACGCTCATCTCCTATTTATATGCGGGCAAACTTTCTCTTTGTCTAGCGGGATAAAGTTGCCAAAACGCATTAGGAGAGATAAACCAACATATAACAAAGCCGCGAGCAAATTTGTGCCCACGGCTTTAAATCGAACCGAAAAGTGGTTGTGATCCCGATGCCCTCACTCAAACGAGAAGGTATCATCACAGAGCTTTTCGAATTAGCCTTGAATCAATTGCAAAGCTTGCAACGAGGATTCAGGATCAAAAAAGCCGTAGACAATACGAGAGTTTGTCCACGGCTTGTTGGTTTCATTGATACGATATCACATGTACATGATGCGGTCGCTCAACTTAACATAAGATGGCTGCCAGTAGACGCACTTCTCCCAAGGTGCATCGGGAACCTTTTTTTGAGCAATGGAAGAATAAATAGCGTCTATCATGTTCAAATGATCTTATGTGAATATTCGAAACGAATCCGACATGTGATTATTGTATCATCTGTAAACCAATATCAAAAAATCAAGTATGTTTCGGCTCAATTTATACCGACTCGCTCATAGATGGCCGTATTCAATTTATAGCAAGAAACGTCAAGAAACTTCTCCCAACCCCATGTATACTAGCTATATGAACATTGATACAGAACGGTTACTGCCCGTACTGATTCATATACAAACCCATTTGGAAGACAATCTTTCCTTAGAAGCTCTAGCGCAACAAGCGGATCTTTCGCCTTTCCACTTTCATCGCATCTTTCGCGCAACGATCGGTGAAACGGTGAAACAGTATGTGCAACGTTTGCGGCTCGAACGGGCCGCCTATTTCCTCAAAATTCAAGATGCCTCCATCATTGATGTAGCAGTCTGCTTGGGGTATCAGTCGCACGAAACTTTCACACGTGCTTTTCGACGTCAGTTTGGGATTGCGCCCAAAGAATACCGAACAGCTCATCGCTTTGTCGCGTACAACAAGGTTCCAGACGATTCGGCGCTCAAGCAGCCTTTGAACGAACAGACGACAAGCTTCAGCATCTCTCGCGTTCATGTGTGCATGTTGGAGCCAATTGAGGTGGCCTTCATTCGCCATTTGGGAGCATATACTGAAACCGATCTGAGTTCATTTGACAAGTTGATTCGATGGATACAAGAGAAGGGTTTCTATGATGGTCAGAATTTGCTCATCGGGATTGGTCATGACGACCCCACAGTCACTCCAGAAGAAAAGGTGCGTTTTGATGCCTGTATCGAAGTCCCCAAGCCAGATAAAGCAGACGGCGAGATTGGATTCCAAACAATTCCCGAAGGCGCATATGCGACTGTCACATACGTTGGACCATACGGCGCAGCGATGTATCAGGCATATGAATATTTGTTTCATCAAATGCAAGACCACAAACGATACAATTTAGTCGGCTTGCCCGCCATCGAAATCTATCGAACCACCCAGATCAATCCTGAGTATACACTCAATCAGACTGACATCTACCTTCCAGTCGAAGAAAAGTAGGAGACTCAACTATGGCCGAATTTACAAAAACCGAATGGATCGCCGCCCGTCCCAACGACGTATTCAACTTCATTCTCGACCCAGCCAATGCTTCAAAAGTAATGCCAGACGTTAAAAGCAATCAGAAGCTTACTGATGGTCCTGTTGGACTTGGCACACGCTTTCGAGAAACGCGCCTCATGAATGGTCAAGAGACAACCTATGAGATCGACGTGACGCGCTTCGATCCTCCACAACATTACTCAGCAACATCGTCTCAATCAGGCATTACAACGACATTTCACTATAACTTAAAGCCAGAGAACGATGGCACACGCATCGATCTCAAAGCAGAAGTATCGGGCAATGGCCTCAAAAAGCTGATGGTTCCTATGGTTATTGGCTTTATGAAAAAGCACGACGGGGATCATTTACAAAACCTGAAATCAGCAGTAGAAAAGGAGTTATAAGCCACCAAATGATTATGAATTTGGTATCAGAGAATCTGGTATATCGAACCCTAAACGCCCAGGCTCCGGTATACCAGATTCTCTCAAGGGGCGAATTTCTCATAGCGAGTATTCATTTACAATTGTCAATTGATCGTTGACTATTGACCATTTGCTAGCTCTTTATAGTAAAAAATCGTTTTTGCACTTACCTCAAAACCAACCGACTCAGCCGCATTCCACATCGCCTCATTCTCACTCCAAGTGCCCAGGGCAGCACGCTCCATGCCTCGATCTCGAAGCAAAGCGATACCGCGCAACAACAGCGCACGCGCAAGCCCCTTACGCTGATGATCGGGATGACAGGCGACAGGATCGGTCCAACCCACCTTCTGACCCGTAAGTTCATTATCAGCATGGCTGATATGCGCAAAACAGTAGGCCGCCAGCGAACCATCCGGAGCAACCACAACCAGATCCAATTCGGGATCATAGTCAGGGGCCAACATCCAAGAACGACGGCCTTCAGCGGTCATGTTTTCTGTCCCAAAGGCTGCTCGGTGAAGCACGACGAGTGCATCAACTTCATGCTCACCTTCTACATGCCGAATCGAGTAGCCAGATGGCAGTACTGGGTCTGCAATTGGCTCTGAAAGAGAACGTTCTAGATGAACCGTATATTCAGTATCGGCGGTAAACCCCGACTGCTCCAACAGAAAGACTCGCTCGAAGAAATCATCGCGGCAACTAACCCGTACAGTTAACGGTTCTACTTGGGTAGTGGTTATTCGATCCTGCTGACTAGCTGCTCGTGCATCCTGTATCCACTTTTCGCCCCAAGCGAGCATCTGTTTTTCGAGATCAGCATCTGCAAAACCATCCTTGACCTCAAACCAGACTGAATGATAGGACGTATCAACAATCGTATACCCAACAATCTCATCGCTTTTTTGCTGCCAAAGGGTAATCTGCCGGGCCGGATCAGGATCGGCTGTCCACATCTGTAAATCCTCAATGCCTGGAAAATCGTCGACTCGCTCACGTGCTCGGGCACGAATAATTTCTATCATGGCGTCTAAATCTGAAGCGTCTTTGTACGGTCGAATCGTTACGGAAGTCATACGGCCCTCTCTCCTTACAATTGTGCCAAAAAACGATCAACATCTTTTGGTTTTTGGCAATGTATCACTTTATCAAGATATGGATTCAGATACTTCACAACGCCTGCTCGATTGAGCGCCGTGTCGTCTTCTAATGTCTTGGGTTGGCGGGGTTCTGGTTCCAGATAGTAAAGGCGACAGCTCCAGGCAAAGCGGACTAAATTGCCAATCCCTGGGTGTTTGTTTTCGCCTGCCATGCTTAGTTTGATATGGCGCGTTACAATACGAGGCATCGAGATATACCAAGGGAGATCAAGCCAGACAACCGCATCGGCAGCCTTCAACAGATCGTCGATCCACCAGATAAATGCCCCTTCAGTCACCCATATGGGTTGGTGAATGATCTCATTCAAACTTGTGAGGCGCTCTTCTATCGTTCGTTTGCGGGCGTAACCACCCTCATAAGCAACAGTATCTAGTTCAAACCAGGGAGCATTTAGCCGCTCTGCAATTTTGGCAGCGAGTGTCGTTTTACCGCTACCAGCAGCGCCCATTATGTGGATCTTTAATGGCTTCTGCAAACTCTGATTCATGAATTCTCGACTTTCGTTCATTGTAGATTATTTCTGCTCATTTACTTGCCGCCTTCGTCCGACGTACCTGCTGCTTCATCTCGACTGGAGACTTGCTCCCTGTTATAAATTGCTGATAGCCGCTCTGATAGATATGCAGCTTTCCATCTTGAATGTCCCATATCTGGGTTGCCAGCTGACTGACAAGATAGCGATCATGCGAAATGAGCAGGATGGTGCCATCGAATATTTCGAGAACACTTTGCCGCACCTCTTGAGCCGGGATGTCAAGATGGTTGGTTGGCTCGTCAAGCAGAAGAAAGTTGGCACCCTGTCGGGCGAGAATCGCCAAGGCCAAACGCCCACGTTCGCCGCCGCTGAGAGAGCCAACAGACTTAAACACATCGTCTCCTTGAAAGAGATAGCGAGCCAGGAAACGACGAGCATCCTCTTGAGCCATAACGCCATCTCCGAGAGAGATTTTACTATTATTAGGTCGATTGTATAGCAACTCATCAATCACACGTCGCGAAGGATTGAGATTGTTGTGTGCTTGCGCAAAGTAACCAACCTGTAGATTGAGACCCAACTCAAACTTGCCACCTAGCGCAGGAATTTCACCCAGTATCGTGCGGACAAACGTCGTCTTTCCCGACCCATTCGGACCAAGCAGCGCACTCGCCACGCAGCAGTTTGAGACGCTTGACCGAAAAGAGTGGCTCGTCATATCCAACAGTCAGATCCTGTGCACGCAGGGTGACCTTGCCGCCACGTCGCTCAGCTGTCAGATTGATATTCATCTGGTCCCACTCACCTGAAGGTCGCTCCAATTCCTTCAATTTTGCTTTGGCGCGCCACACTTTCTTTGCTTTCCCGTCCGTCTCCAATTCGTCACTGATTCTGCGCAACTTGCCTTTGGCCATATTTCGTCCACGCCCCGAACCAATGTGTTTGTGAACAAACGCCATCTCTTTTTCCAAACGCTCTTTCTTGGCATCAAACTCCTTCTGCCTTCTTGCCCACCGTTCGTGCCGCTGTTGAGCATATGCGCTGTAGTTGCCACGGTATGTTTCAATTTCCGTGGGGCTCATCTCCCAAACGTGGTTGACCACTCGATCCAGAAAATAGCGATCATGGCTGACGACCAGAAGCGCCCCAGACCAACTCCGTAACGTTCTCTCCAGCCATTCAATCGCTTGTACATCCAGGTGATTGGTCGGCTCATCCAGCATCAACAAATCGGGGGTTTCCAAAAGCAACCGTGCCAGCAAGGCGCGCGTCTTTTGACCACCACTTAAATGGACCAATGGTTGGTCAAAATCTTCTTGATCAAAGCCCAAACCTTGCAGCGTCTGCGCAATTTGCGTCTCATAATCATACCCACCCTGCTGCTCAAACGCTTCAACCAACTGACTATATTCGTCAAAAAGTTCTTCGGACAGGTCGCCGTCGGCCATCAGGTTCTCAACGGTGCGCATCCGCTTCTCCATCGACACCAAATGTGCAAAGACGGTCAACATCTCTTCACGAATTGTATGATCGCGATTGGCAAATGTCTGCACCGCTTCTTGATGCAGATAGCCAATCTGGATCTTGCCCACCGCGTAGAGACCACCTTCGGTGGGCTGGTCCAGCCTCGTGAGAATACGCAACAGGCTTGTTTTGCCAACGCCATTGGGTCCCACAAGCCCGATTTTATTCCCGTGTTCGATCTTAAGTGAAAGACCGCTAAAGATATCATGGTGGCCAAATGACTGGGCCAGATTATGTGCAGTTAGGATAGACATAAAATTCCTCCTTATCGGGACTGGGACAACCAATCCCCAATCCCTGATCCTCAATACAAACAAAGCCGTGGGACAAAGTGTGCCCACGGCTTCCGAAGGAAGGATAGTTCTGTCGTTATCCTGGATCAAAAAAGCCGTGGGCAGAGAAGTTGCCCACGGCTTTACGTTGAAAATTAACAGATGTCAACCGTCGCTGGACACACTCCTCCCTAGGTCAAAGGGGACATTGTTTCTAGAAGTGATCGGAAAGCGAACAGTTGTTATCATTTTGTGTGTGTTTTTTGTCAAAATTCAATACACAATCTACACAATTGTTCCATAGTCTATCAGAAATTCAACAACGTGTCAATAGTCAATTGTTTCGCTTGTTCCACTATTTTCCTTTTGCTCGAATCGACTTAAAAATCTTCACATACCCATCATAACGCAACGAAGATATCTCGCCCGCCTCGACAGCATCTTTGATGGCGCAGTCTGGTTCATGGGTGTGCGTACAGGTGCGGTCAAAGTGACACTGTCCAAGATAGGGGTGCATTTCCACAAAAAGTGCGTCCAGATCATCTGGATTGCTGTCCCACAGGCCGAATAGCTTCATCCCAGGTGTATCAACAACGCCACCACCCTCCTGTAGGGGAAACATTTCCAGATGTGTCGTGGTGTGTTTTCCTTTGCCTGTTGAATTGCTAATCTCATTCACGCGAAGTCCTAGGTCAGGCTGCACAGCGTTGAGTAGTGTTGTCTTGCCCACACCCGACATCCCAATGAGGACCGAGACCTTTTGTGCGATGGCGGATTTGAATTGCTCGACTCCCTCCCCAGTCATGGTACTGCTGCAATTCACTGAATAGCCAATCTTCTCATAAATTTCTATGGTTTGGCTGGCACGTCGCTTCTTGTCGAGATCAATTTTGGTCAAGCAAATCAGTACAGGGATTTGTGCGAACTCAGCCATTGCGAGCACACGATCCAGCATACCCCACTTGGGCTTTGGCTGAGCAGCGGCCACAATGGGCACAATCTGGTCCACGTTGGCGGCCACAATCTGTTCGAGCGACTTGGCACCAGCAGCCTGTCGAGCGAGCTTGTTCTTTCTTTCCGCCACCTCCTTGATTAAGCCAGTCCCGTCCCCCACATCGACATATCGCACAATATCACCAATCGCAATCGGATCCACCATCCGGATATCATGTACTTTCTGGACCCTGCGCAACATTCCGCCAGCAGGATCGGAAGTAGGATATTGAAGAAACTTACGCAGTTTATTTGAAATCGAACAGGTGACTGTATGTCCGTTGGTCTGAACGCTGTAATGACCTTGTAGCTTTCGAAAGACTAACCCCTCGCTCAAAGTCTCTGCACTCGAAGTTCCCTCACTTAAAAGCTCTGTATCAACAGTAGACGTTATCTGTTCTGACATATAGTTCTCCTTTATATCTGCCGAATCCACGAGGGCTGCTTGGGAAAAAGTGCATTCAATAGCAACGTTCCTTCCTCGTTGGCCCAGCAGTCGGGATAAGCATAGCGTAACTCCTCCAGTGAGCGATAGCCAAAAAGCAACTTGAGAAAGACTAGCGGCGGAAAGCCAGTGACACATTCGGACACATTGTCATCCGTCATCTGCCAATTAGACACCTCCTGGATATTGCCTTCATTCAAAACGATTTGTAGCCCACTTTGATAAAAGGTTATATTCAGCTTCCCTGTAAAGTCATGCATAATCGAATTTGCTAAACGCTCTTCCAGAACTGGTGAAATATGACGCAAAAAGGCAGCGAGGTCGGGCACACGTAGATACCAAGAGTTCTCACACCTAATTGGCTCTAAATGGGCATCCAACACGTCATAGACTGGATGAGTCGCCCCCAGGACAAAGTTGATTCTGCTGGGACCGTGATTCACGAACTCTTCAGCCATCGTCTCTCGCATCCGTTTGATATGACGCAGAATCGTCGGTAAAACAGAGCGGAGCGCAACAGATTCGACAACGCCCAATTCCTTGACAGTAAAGGCTCCCCATGGGTCGCCCCACGTGGTGTAATATCCAACAAAGTGTCCCTCGGCATCCACCACAGCATTGCTCCAAACGCCCAAATCGGATTCAGGGCTATGGCCCGACACATCAAATTTGCGAAGCGATTCGTCCAACTGATGGGTCACAAGATAATTCTGACGTTGAGATTCATAGAGCGGCATCACCGTTGGAATATCATCCTCTTCCAGAGCGCGAATTTGAAAATGCTCGGTTTCGCCATCAGGCAACCTGGAAACATCGCTCAGGTGTAGCTGACGACTGGTATCCACCTCCAGCGCGTACTCGTAGTCAAATTGACGATAGATCCATCGTTCCCCATAGACGGCTTGGGCCAAGTGTCCGCGCATGGCACTGACCCGATGAAGACCATCCATCACGGCACGCATTAGCCCGCGACGTCGATAGTCAGGGCGAGTTCCTACAAGCTCAGGATTGCCCACGCCAAAAGGAATCCCTGCATAGGACCAAGTCTGATTGAGAGACATGCCCATTGCGACGATCTGATCCTTTTGATTTGTGTCGACGACCAAAATAAAGTCAGATGCATTGGTTGTTGGGTGCCTACCACTCATCAAATCGTGGACGCAAGGCCGGAGTGAGTCAGTCCCGTGAATGGCAACCGCAAAGTCGGCAACTTGATCAACAACTTTGTTCGCATATGGCTCGGTATCTGCCTCCGTTGCCTGCTTTAAGAGAAGACCATCGCCCAGATCTTTCTCGAGATCGGTGGAGTTCTTTTTATGATAAACATCGGTAGAAGTTTGCAATTGATTGCTCCATATCTAATCTTAACATTCTCAAGTTTAGAAACACTTTCTATATTTGTGTACATTCGTTTGCTTGCATCCATTTTACACCTCCCGATGAATAAAAGATCCGATTTGATCAACACGTAACAATATTGTGGCACCAACAACACAAAAACCCATTAGCAAAAATGCATAGCTGAGCTGCACATCTGCCAACCAGCCAATCACGAGCGTCATGACAGCCACATAAAGGCTCGCCACCAAGTTGATCAACGAGAGAACAGTGGCTCGGTTTTCGGATGCGATTAGCTGGTTCTGATAGGCAGAGAGCAGCGGATTTTTCAGCGTCGTTGTGCCATAGGTCATGACAAACAAGAAGATTACCAACGTCACATTCGACGTTAGGGCAAAGAGAACATAGAGTACCCCTGGCAGAATTGTGACCAGCCAAAGTCCCCAGCGCGGCCCCAGTAGAGCTTCGATCTTGTAGGCATATCGTTCACTCAGACCAGCCAACAACGCGCCAGCCGCAAATGCCATTCCCATCCAGAATGACTCAATCTGCAAATAGGCAAAGTAGGGCTGATAGAGCGTCACCAGCGAACCAGCAAAGCTGGCAGTCAAGACGCCAATCAAGAGTAGCCACTGCAACAATCGATTCGTATACACCTGCTGGAAACCGTTGCGTAGAATTGTCACGGATGATTGTTTACTATGTTGTTCTGCACTTCCTGGTTCCTTCAACGTCAACGTCACGAGCAATGCCACACCAACTGCACAGGCAGTGAGAAAGACGGCGAAGAGAAAGCGACTCAGTGCGTAGACCGGCACAAGGAATCCACCTGCAATTGGCGCCAACACAAAGGCAAATTGATGCGACATCCCGACTAAGCCCATCGCCTTTTTCATCTGCAACTCCTTCTCGTTGCCCTTCAGTGTATCGTAGATCAATGCCTCCACAGCGCCAGACGAAAAGGCAAAGCCCACCCCGGCGATCATGGCGATCAGCGCAAATGCCCAATAGCTACGCGAAAAGAGATAGAGAACTTCGCCGAGCAGTTGCAGGGCCATTGCCATCATCACCGAGTATTTGCGACCAATTCGATCCGCAATTACACCAGTCGGCACTTCTGCCACAAAGATTGTACCGACAATAATGGACCAGATCGAGCTAGCCTGAAGGAGATTGAGTCCCCGTTCTTGTAAGTAGAGCGTCCCAACGTGACTATAGAAATAAAGGCTTGAGAAAAATGTGATTAGGGCGATCTTCTGCGTATTGTTGAATCGTCTTTGGAGATAACTAGCCAAGCGGAAGCCATCCTTTGATTGTATGAACAAAAGAAAAACGGTCATAGGATCTTCTCCCATGACCGTTTTGCATCGCTTATATTTGGTCGCTCATCCCATGCACAATTAGACTCTATGCGTGGCCGAACGCGTACAACAAAAAAGCCACAGGCTCAATGCACCCATGGCGTAAAAAACAAGTGACGAAGACTGATTCGCTGTCAATCAACTATCAGTATCTGTCGTATTTTTGCCGATTCGATTCGGCACTGAGAATTTATGGACAGATACTCAATATGTTCTTCAGTTGGCGCTCATCAGACGAAAGAGTGAATCTAGTTCATTTTCTCTCTGAAAATCATACCAATTTTACTCTTCGTAGATAAGCCTTCGTTTGTTTTGTTTGACCTGACTCGAATCAGGTACCATTACAACTCTGCCCAGAGGTGCATTCTGCTATTGGATTGTTCGAACATTGAATTGCTTATCCACATGAGAATCCACCTCCATAATGTATATCGCATGACACAACTGAATAACAGATATGTACGAGTATATCAGTCGATATCGAGTATGTCAAGCAATAAATATTGTTTGTCAGGAGACCGTGACCGTCATAGCACCTATTAAATAGCTGCCGGGCGGCAACAAAGAAAAAACTCCCGCTGGTCGAGGTCCGTTGCGGTCTCCCGATTGTCTAAGGCCATTCCAGAGAAATAAATCCCTGATTTGCCAAGTCGATTTCTCTGGAATGGCTTGCGCTTTTCCAGATCAAATTAGGGATTTTAATTGTTGGAAAAGCCTAATACCGCTTCGCATACCGATACGCTTGCCAAGCCGACAGAAGATGGCAGATCCAACCGAGGAGACCGCCAGTTCCGATCCAAAAACCAGGCGTAATAATAAGCCAGAAGATGGCCCACAGAAAACGTCCATTATAGATTTGGCCGATGCCAGGCACAATCAAACTCAAAACGGCCGCAAGACCGGGGTCCTTATCACCACGTTTCATCACTGACTCCATTTGCATGAGATTTGTACGTCCTTTCTATTGATAATCGCTCTGAATACTTCAGCTCGTATTACTTAACAGTACGCATAAACCACAATTTGGTTGCAAATATCATAGTTGTGCTTTGTCATGCGCTATATTTGTTCCCTATCACAAATGAGAAAATTGCGCTAGTGGAGAGAAGCGATGACGGACGCCAAACAAGCAGTAGAACATCCCATACAAAAGACATGTCGCTTACACAGACGCGATCATCGACGAAGCAATGGAAGGAAGATAGCTGTTTCCTGATTAGGATTCTCCTCTGGAGCGTCCTCCACATTCGCTGTATATTTCAGCTGTCTGCGGTTTCGATTGCCAGCTAAATCTTGAATACTGTCCCGATTAATCGTAACAATCACTGTACCGCTTTGAGACATGCCGCTAATGGCAAGTTCATACTCAGTCCCGTCAAACGGTGTCCGTTCTGTAATGACGGTAGTTGTCGGTTTGGCGGAGCCCCTCAAAGTGATGTCGTCAATATCAAAATCAACAATCGACTCGCTAAATGTTACGATCAAATAAATTGTTTCGGTGAAACGATGCTGAGTTTCTGGATCCGCCAAAGCAATCTCACCACTTGGAGGCGTTTGATCCATCAACCATGTTTCTTGAACGTCGCCAAGCAAAGAATTATCAATTGGGCCCCGAATGCCTGAGCCGGATTTGCTCAACGTCAGCACATAGAGTCCATCTTGACCAGTCACGCTTGATAGATCGATTCGATATTCGGTGGTTGAGATAGGAAGAACCTCTAGTTTGTTCAGCGCAACTGGCGAGCCATCACGGCTAAGAGTAAAGTCGTTGATATCTACACCAGTGACTGCCTGATCGAAGATTACCACAACAGAATCAACGGTTTGGTTACGGGGATCTCGCACAATATCCACAATGTCAGCGAGTACGGCTACTGTATCGAATGTCACAATGTTGTCACTGCTTACGCTTGCCAGACTTAGATTGCCAGCCGCATCGCGCGCCGCTTCAGCCAACAAATCGACCGTAACTGTACCACTCTTCGTCATACCAGAGACAGCAATATCATATGTTGTCCCATCGTATGGGTGGGTTTCGGTTATGACAACATTGGGATCTGCGGTGCCTTCTTCAAATGCATCCCCACCCACAACCACGGCACCAACATCGAATTCAGTGACGGGTTCATCAAAGAGAGCAACAAAATGTATCGGACCGCGGTTGACTGGATCGCTCTGGTTGCTAGCTTGATTGAGCGAGACAGTGGGAGATACAGCGTCAACATCCCAGCTTTCGTCAACATCATTCAGCAAACGATTCCCAGCTTTATCTTGAATATCCGCCCCCGCGCTGACGAGAATCAATTGATAGTTGCCTGAAAGACTGCTCACCGCAGAAAGATCGAGTGTATATTGATCTTCTGAAAGAGATGTAATTAATGTACTATCCAGGTCGATCATTGCCCCATTCCTCCGTAGGATGAAGTCGCCACTATCGACACCAACCACATCTTTATTGAATAGCACAGTGACAATGCCAGCATGGCTGTTTCGGGGATCGGGTGCAATATCCACAATATCAGCCGTCAGAGTGGTAATATCATAATCAACGATATTGTCAATGCTGGTGCTCGCTGCGTTTGGTTGGTTTGTCGCATCATGTGCTGCCCCGGCACCAACGGATGCAATGACTGTGCCGCTACTCGTCATGCCGCTGACAGCAACCTGATAGGTGGTCCCATCATTTGGAGCAACTTCGGTGACAACGGCACTCAATGCACCAGCTGTGCCACTCAATAAAATATCAGTCCCCGTAAACCCAGTAACTGGTTTACTAAATACTGCATCGAAAAGGATAGAAGGTTCGTTCGTTGGACTGGCTTGAGAAAATGAACGGTTGATCGTCACGGTCGGAGCATTTGGTGAAACAACCACGACGGTGTCATGACATACATTGTTGTTTCGATTTAGCTCGTGCAGAATGTTGTCAGGATCAGCAGTACATGTTCCATCTGCGCGAGGATTGTTATACGTACCAATTACAATGGGAGCAACAGTAAAGCGAATCTGGAAGCCGCCCCCCGACATGATTGTCACATCATCTGTCGCGGCTCTGCAGAACAGGTCGTCGGACTGAATTTGGCAGTCAATATCTTGAGCATTGATCAAACCAGTCGCATTCACAATACCCACGGTTTCATAGCTGATTCGTGGAACGGCTAACGTACCAGTAATAGATGAATCGGGTAAACTGTCGCGCAAAATGATCGCTCCCTGAGGAAAAAGAGCATCATCATTTCCATGATTGGCAACTTCGATGGTCCAACTCCAGCTGTTCCCTAGCAGTATTGAGCCGCCAACATCATTTGTCTTCGTAACAACCAGATCTGGGGCAAGCGCTGCAAACAGTGTGACAGCATTGTCATCAAAACCTGCAACATAAACATGACTTCCATCAAGACTACTCACAACCGCGACTGCGCTATCAAGTCCATCGATCGTGTTCCCAAATGGATCTGTTTCACCATCGCGGAAGGTCTGGCTTAGAGTAAGAAGCCCAGTGGCGACGTCGCGTGTAAAAACCGTCAAAGCATCATCACCCGCGGCCGCGACATAAACGTGTCGATTGTCCGCACCAACAGACACTGAAAAAGCGCCATCTAGCTGATTGATCCGATCGGCTCCCAAGATCTGCTCATCGTAAATGGTCATTACGTATGTCAAAACACCTGTGTTTGTATCTCGACTAAATAGGGTAATTGAATCAGCATCAAAGCTCGTGACATAAAGAGTCTTACCATCTGGGCTTCCTGCAATGGAACTAGCGCCGACGAGACCGCTAATTGCGTTCCCTGCACCATCATCGGCCCCTTCTTTCAGTTGTTGCACAAAACGCAACTGACCGGAGGCATCATCTTTCTCAAAAATCACCACAGCATTATCTCTTGCGCCGACAACGTAAACAAACTGGTTGTCAGGGCTGACCATCATGGATAAAATCCCCTGGAGACCATCTATAGAGTTGCCAGCGCCATCGCTCCCTCCGTTTTTCAGAACCTGCACAAACTCAAGTAAGCCGGAAGTTTCATCTCTGTGAAAGATAGCAAATGCATCGTCATAGAAGCCGGCAACATAGATATATTGATTATCCGAACTGACTTCTACAGCGACAGCACCTTGCAAACCATCAATGACGCGGTCAGATTGAATTTGCCCATCTTTCAAGACCTGTACGAATGTTAGTCGTCCTGTATCTAAATCGCGCTGAAACACCGACACGGCATGATCGTTCTGTGCGGCAACATAAACAAATCGACCATCTCCGCTCACCCGAACATCCGTTGCGCCATCTAAACCATTGATGACATTGTCATTTTGAACCTGTCCATCGATCAGTTGTTGTCTAAAAGTCAATCGTCCAGTTACTGGATCGCGACTAAATAGATTCAAGGAGTGATTGGTCTGTCCAACAACATAGACGCTCTGGTCGTCTGGACTCAGCGCAACAGAACTAGCACCCTCCAAGCCTTTGACAAAAGAATCAAACCGTTCGATTTGTCCTCCGTCCAAGTTGAACGGCGATTCGATAAAGCCGAGTCTGGAAACTTGTGCATATATCTCACTGAGCCAACCTGACGAAAGCCAAACGAAAAACAATAGACCGATAAACAGACTAATTCGGGGGTGGTTCAGAATTAGGTTTACACTTTTGATACATAGATAAAAATCTATATGAGGTCATTTTCTGCCTGAGCATGGCTCAAAGTAGAAAATATAAACATCTTTTCTCTTTGCAAAAATGTAAACCTAATTGTCCGCCTAAAATGAACCACCCCCTAATTCTCTTATTCAATGTCCTTCTTACCTTCAAAGTTATCAACAAACAAATCTTCACACCATACAACACTGTCATTTAAGTTCTCTGGTGTTTTAGGCGGATAAAACGTATCATCTCAATAAAATGGGGTGAGAGCTTCCCGGACACGCTTTGTATGTAATGGCAGTTCCAAAAGGGCGCGTTGAAGAAGAACTGATAGAGAGAACCAGCAGCGTGTTATGTCAACATATAGATGAGGACAAAGGCAAGGAACCCAAAGGCGATACATAGTAAAAAATTAGAAGCAATTAAGCGATAGGTTGGCGACGATGGGCTCGTTGCTGCAAATGGAAAGATTCATCATAAGGTTTCTTGTCTTGCCACAATTTCCAAATGATGCAAATCCAGCGATTAGCGAGAGTGCGATCAGCATGACTCTTTTTGAGACCGCGTTGGCGAGCGGCGGTGTAAAAAGCAGCGGCCCAAGAAGACTCTTTGCGGGAGCAGCGAGCAAATTGCTGAGTAAAATAACGAAAGTCGTGATCGCAAGCTCTGCGGAAATGAACGGTTCTGACTTTGCCACTTTGTTTGGTGACAGGACAGGTTCCCGCCAGAGACTGAAGGCTCATGGGAGAGGGAAAGCGTTTCCTGTCTTCGCCAAACTTGACCAGAAGACTGGGAGCTAAAAGCTGGCCAGCACCAGGTAAAGAAGCAAAGATATGCTGATCCGGATGTTGCAGAAAAAGTGACTGTAACTGGTCAAGGGTCTCTTGTTCATAGCGCAGTGCAAGCAAAAGACATTCAGCCAGCTGAAGAGCTTCTCGTTGATACGCTGGCACAAATGCAGGAGCTGATGTGGGATAAGTGGCGGTTAACTTATCATAACAAGTGACCCATTTACGGGGTTGCGTATGTCGGTGCTGCTTGAGAAACTCTTGGAAGCCTTCATAGGTGGAGTTGCGCACATGCTCTGGCGTTGGATAGGTCAGAACCAGGTGGCAGGCAATCCGAGAAGGCCAGTTGCTGAAGACCTCAAGCAGCGCCGGATGGTAACGCAACAGGCAAGCGCGCAGACGGTTGGATAAGGCCACAGTCTCTTTGGTCCAGTATTGTGGCACTGCTGACCACTCGCATCTGCTGGAGTAATTCACTGCCAGGTGACCAAGGATAAAATCGATGGACATCGGTCCGCAACAAATCTGCTATCACATAGGCATCACTCTTATCATTATGCGCACCACTTTGACTATAGCGCTCCCGACTCTTGTTCACCACATTCGGCGGCACCACATAGACATTCTTGTACCCGCTCGACCAGAGATAATCAATCAGCAAATTATGCGCTGTTTCCAGTCCCACTGTCACTTCATCATGGCTCGCTCCTGTCTTCTTTCTCATTTCTTCAATTTGGCGAAATCCCTTCTGGCTATGCTCTATCTGCGCATAGCCCAGCGCTCGTCCTGTCTCATCCAACATCATCACATCATGTTTCTTTTCACTCCAGTCGATTCCCATTTTCACTTTCATCTTGGACCTCCTCTCCCGTATCGCCTGAGCTCCTCAACTTTGGACGCTGTTTTCCGTTTTCCTGTTATGGCACTCGAGGTGCTGCACGCTTTCGACGTTGCACGGCGTCGACCTGGCGGACTGTCCGGGAAGGGCGGTCGCACCGCTCGAAGAGGTTGGTCCTTTTTGCCAGGTCGAGAGTCCAATAAGTTTCGGCTTTCCTTGCTTTTGCCTTCCCTTATTTTATCTCCCTTTCCTATATTACCTAACAGGAAGGGGTCAAGAATCGTACCGCAATCGGAACCACATGTGACCCCTTCCGGGAAGCTCGGCTCTATCCAACCACTGTATATTGAGAAGATACGATAAAACACCAAATTATTTGGTTGACGATGCGATGCTGCGTTTGTAATGAAAATATGGTTTTCATACTGAGCTCAGTTGAATACGAGATACATAGGACATAAATTTGCCATTTTCCTTGTGTAGAAACGTCAAATCTATGTCCCAGTTGCGTAAAACGCATCGTTTTAACAGTGCAACCTATTTATCTTCATTGAACAAGAAAATCCTTCGGTATGATTGGATCAAACACTTTACATCAAAAGATTATTGGTCGTTCAAACAAACAGTACAACAGATTATTCGCAGACCGCAATCGTTAGATTCTTCACTTCGTTGGTGTGATACATCCACTACGTGAACGGGATGACACAATTGCGAGCTACTGATTGAGGACTGGAATGGAGTGGCTCTCTCGTTGATGAACATTACGCCTAAGTCACAAAAACAAAAATCAAATCGTTGACGTTCGTCTGCGTTGGGCCGCTCATTAAGAGATCGTTCGTAGCATGTAAAAACGGATACGCGTCATGCGCTGCGAGATGATTTGCCGCTCGCAACCCCTCTAATCGCCCACGCTGAACAGTACCACAATCCACCAATCCACCAGCGCTGTCTGTGGGACCATCTGTGCCGTCTGTTGCCAATGAGGCGATTGTGACGCCATCCAAGTCGCCCAACGCAATCGCTGCAGCAAGAGCTAACTCTTGATTCCGTCCACCCCTACCGCGCTCTTCACCCAACTGTACTGTGGTTTCTCCTCCCAATACAAGACAGGCCGGAACAGTCATCGGGCGTCCCGCCTCACGGATCTCGCATGCAAGGGCCACCACTACCTTTGCGACCTCTCGCGCCTCTCCCTCCAGATAAGTCGTCAAAAGCATGGTGTTATAGCCAAGTATTTCAGCTTTTTGACAGGCAGCCTCGGCTGCAATGCGATTATCGGCTATGATCTCAATCTGACTACGCGAAAAAGCTTCGGCTCCCGACTTGGGTGTTTCCGGGATTCGACCATGCAAACCAGGTTGAATTCGACCAATGATCGCCAACGGCAATTGTTCCACCAGATCGTGTTTCTCAATGATGGTCCATGCCTCGCGCCAGGTTGAAGCGTCAGGAACTGTAGGGCCACTGGCGATTACATCTAACGGATTGCCGACGACATCACTCAGCACCAATGTAAGAAGCGTTGCCGGATTCGCCACTTGTGCCAACAGCCCTCCCTTGACTGCACTGCAATGTTTGCGCAAGCAGTTCATTTCGTTGATCGTTGCGCCACATGCAAGGAGAGCATCCGTCATGACCTGCAAATCATCAAGCGTTAATCCTGGAGCTGGCGCGACGAGCAGAGCAGAGCCACCTCCCGAAAGTAACGTAATGACGAGATCGTTTTCCGTGGCTTTATCTGCCATTGCCAAAACATTACGTCCTGCTTCCACGCCCAACTCATCCGGCATTGGATGACTAGCTTCCACAATTTCAACAATCCGGGTTGGGCCAATATGCTCATGCTTGACCACCACAAGCCCTTGCGTGATACGGTCACCTAGTGCTGTCTCAACAGCCTGGCTCATCGGCGTTCCCGCCTTCCCCGCACCGATCACATAAATTCGTTCAAATTGGTCTAAATCATACGTGTTTTCTCCTACTGTGAGCCAGTTGTCCTCAACCTGAAGTGCGGCTTGAACAGCTTTATATGGGTCAACCGCCGCCAATGCGGCTTCTAATATCTCCAAAATCGGTTGGCGAACAGTTGGGTTCGGTCTCAAGACAGTTCGTTCAAAGGGCATGTGATTGACTCCGTGTTTTAGAATTTACGACTTTGGATTTACGATTTACGGGGTATGTGCCATATCTAGTATATCGCCCCATGCGTTACGCGTTGGCCCTCAATCCTCAAACCAAATCTCCGCAACTTATGGGGCAATTCCTATGTACAGTATATACCGCACTCGCTCATAAATTTAAAATCATAGGACTTACCCAGAACCCTCTCGTACGGGCAAGATATATCTTGCCCGTACGAGAGAAGGTCCTAATTCGGTGGCTCTTTGGGAATGTCCGTGGTCCGTGACCAAAATCAAGACGAGCGCCGGTTGAGTAGCGAAGCATATCGAAACCAAAGCGGGTTTACCACGGAAGATCCCAATGAGCCAATTCAGTTAAACCCCCTTCAGTCGGGTAGAATTGACGAATTGATTTTAAATTTGTGGCAGCGCTCAGTATAATTCCGGAATGAACAAAATCAAATACAGTCAAAGCAAAAACAAACACGTGATGAACCGTAGCTACTTTATCATCTCTCTTTTATTGTTGATACTATCTTTCCTCGCAACTTTCACATATGCTCAGGATGTGCCCGCCATTACTTACTTGCGTTATGACACTGAGATCACCATCACACGCAACGGCGACTTGATCGTCCGGGAGATCCAGGAGCTTGAGTTTGGGGGCGAATTCTCACAGGCATTTGCCGAGATTCCAACTGACTTCACAACGCGTATCGATGAGGTACGGATCCTGGAAGTCATTGACGGGCAGGAGGTTGTCTATGAATTCGAGAAGGACGACCCCCAGCCCAATACATTCTATGCCGAACGAGACTCAAAACAAATCTTTATCGAATGGCACTACACGCCCACAACGCCAGGTGATGTACGAACATTTATCTTAGAGTACCAGGTCGTGGGAGGGATTTGGGTCTATCGAGAAGAAAACCTCCTGGAATGGCGCGTCGTCCCTGCTGATCGCAGCGGAATCCCAGTTCTGGCCAGCCAGGTAACGGTCACGCTACCCGAACAAGTGGCTGATGAGGATCTTTATATCACTGCCTTTGGCCCTGAATTCGCAACGGAACACCTTGTATCGAAAGAAGAGGTGACCCAAGTGCGCTTTACAGCTCAGGAAATGATCCCAGACGGCGTACGCTTTCAGATCATCGTCGGTTTTCCCCCAGAAGTAACAACTGCAGAAACGCAGCTTTGGCAAGAGCGACACGACAACGCGGCACTAGAGTACCGCTTTGTGGCGATTGATACCACACTTTCGATTGAACAAGATGGCACTGTCTGGGTGGATGAACTCCATCATGTGGCTGTTGATGCCGGTGCCTTGAGCGCCGGTTCCAGGCAGCTTGCTCTACGCTATCTGGACTCTATTGATCAAGTATCGCTACACGAAGGAGAACAAGCTTTTACCGAGTCATTGAATGAGTGTGATTACTGTTTTGAGCTAGAGGCTCAAGAAGCTGGTGAGTGGGTCTATTATGACAAGAATCTGCGTGAGGTGGTGCTAGATGAATGGCGCACGGGAAGCATTGCTCTAAACTGGATTGTACCGCCTCTGGTGCAAGGCGAAGAGACAACCTTCCATTTGCGCTACCGAGTGCAAGGTGCGATTCAGGTACAAGAGGATGGTCAACGCCTTAACTGGACGGCAGTCTTTGCTGAGCACAATGCTCCAGTGGAAACAGCCTCATTGCGTTTGCGACTTGACCCATCCATCAACACAAATGGTGTGAAAGTATGGGGTGGGGATTTTAAGCTGGGTGAATCAGAGCGTATCCGGAGCCAACGTGAACCCGACGGGAGTTGGCAGGTGACGCGCAATGATGTCATTCCAGCTTATGAAGAATGGGTTGTCCAGGTGGTGTTACCATCCAATGCAACCAGTGCAACGGCGCCCGTTTGGCAGCAAAAGCTAGAAAACGTCATGCAAGAGGGTCAGCGAGTCGAAGCACAACGGACCCGCCAGCAGCTCGGCTTTGGGGTTGCTTCTATCCTGATCTTGGCGGTTGGATTCGTGGGGCTCTATCTCATCTGGTTTGTCTGGGGACGCGATGTGCCGGTTCAGATGGTGGCCGACTATCTGCCCGAACCACCCTCCAACCTACCGCCAGCCATTGTTGCCTATCTTCTTGATGAAGAACCCTCCACACAAGGTGCCCTGGCCTCCATCTTTCAATTGGCAACCCAAGGACTCTACCAAATCGAGATGGATGAACAGGTAATGATTACGCGCCTCTATGAGGATGAGTTAAAGGTCGATGAGGAACTTACCCTTGAGGATGGAGACAGGGTCCGTATTTCTCCTTATCAAGCCCGCCTCTTTAACGTCCTGAGACCCATTTTGCCGCTCGACGAAAAAACACCTTTGACCAAAATCTATCGCCGCTTTGCCGAATTGTTGCCCACTATCTACGAGCTGATGGGACAAGAAGCCAATGCGTATTTCAACGGACTCCCCAACCAGACGCGCCATCGCTGGCTGGTGACGGCTCAATGGATCATTATTTTGGGCGCTATTGGTGGTTTGTTGGCTTGGTTCGCCAGCTTTGAATTTACTGGTTTGATTGCCTTGGGTCCAGCCCTTGCCGCGGTTATTGTAGGCGCCGCCGGGACCTTTGTCAGTCGTTGGATGCCGCAGCGAACCTCTGCTGGTGCCCAAGAAGCAGCCCGCTGGGAGCCCTTCAAAGAATATCTGGCCAACCTGAACCGCTATGCCAGCCAAGCTGATGCACAAAAAATCCTCGATCGCTACTTTGCCTACGCAATTGCCCTCGGCGTCGAAAAAGTGGTCCTCTCGCATGCCGAGGATATGGAAACCCATGTTCCTAAATGGACCGTTCGTCCTGTCCACCGGCGATCCTGGTCACGTCCAATATCAGAAAGCCCTCAACTTGACTCAAAGCCCCGACCGGAGAGAACGTCTGCCTCGCCCCGTCCCTCATCATCCCACATAGAAAAAGGATCGGGAGATGAACGACCGCGACCTTCTCTTTCTGGCATGTCAAAAGGCTTTGGTGCCGCCCTCACGAGTGCAAACCGGAGCCTAGGCTCGATGCTGACCACTGCTATCTCCAACAAGGCCCCCACAACCCCCTTCCGCATCATTGAAGCTGGTACAAGAGGTGCCGCAACGACGACCCTACAGGTCATTGGTGCGGTGCTCGAAGCCTCCGCCGATTCTGGGGGAGGTGGCGGTGGCTATAGTAGTGGCGGTTCATCGAGTCGATCTTCATCCCGCAGCTCATCCCCCTCGCGGCGCAGCTCATCAAGTAGCTTTGGACGGAGCAGTAGTAACCGACGCAGCGGGGGCGGGGGTCGACGCGGCTTCGGATAGATTAACGAGTGTGCCACAGGGCTCTTCAAAGATCCACTCAATCGTAATCGTCTACCCTATGCCTCGCACGTGGGTCTACGGGAGATGCTCCATTTGCGGCAAGTTCCTTGTTGGGTTAACCCATGCGACGTCTGCTCTGAAGCTTGTCGGACGTTTGATGCTCCTATTGGGCAGTGCGACGCTCGCTCTTCGTCAACGTGCAACGCACTGTTCTCTTTAATTAAGTCGACAGCTCTGGCTGCGGAACAATTTTCAACGAATGAGCAGGTGCGTTTGGCAATGAATCAGGCAAGGTCAATACGATCCCGCTGTCTGATTGTTGCCAATCGAGCGCTATCTTTTGCCCAAGCAACGAGATGGCGCCCGCATCAGTTAATGTTAAACCTTTTAAACAAATGGAGCGATCGCTTGGCGTCTCCATTAGGGTAGCATACAGAGCGTCGTTCGCTTGAGTGAAACGCAGATCGACGCCAACATCAGTTGTTCCTTCGGCCACCTTCCAGGGTCGTGTCTCAAAGATCGCCTCGCCGTTTGCATCGAGCCATTGCCCCAAGCCAAGCAGCCGTTCCCTCTGCAAGTCAGGGATAGTGCCATCGGCTGTCGGACCAACGTTGAGCAAGAGGTTACCATCCTTGCTGACAATGTCCACAAACGAGCGTACCAACTCCTCCACCGTCAGATGCTCCTCTGACCCCTCAATCTGGTTATAGCCAAATGAATGGCCAATGCCCCGGCAGGACTCCCACTTCTTCTCTTGTATCTCGCTAAACGATGTATATTCGGGGGTGACAAAGTCGTGATGGTTGTCGTTGTCGCCCGACAAGCGCAGATTCCGATCTTGAATAAAGCGATTGTTGATGAGGCCATCGGGCATCTTGTTGTAGTATTCGGCAAAGAGTACGTTCAGGTCGGTATCCTTTGGATAGGCGATGTCGTTCCACATAATGGCCGTCTCGTAACGGTCGATGAGTTCGCACCAGTGGGCGTTGGCATACTCCACATACTCAGGCATCTGCGGAATCGTTTCGGCCATCTGGCCGAAACCGGTCACCACAGTAGGGTTAAAGGTCCAGTCGACCCCGCCAGAATAGTAGTAAGCCATCTTCAGGCCCTTGCTGCGCACCGCTTGGCCGAGTTCGCCCACCAGGTCGCGCGTGGCATGATAATTCTCCCGATGAGGATTGGGCGTGAGGCTTGGCCAGAGCAGAAAGCCGTCGTGGTGCTTCGTGGTCAGGACTACGTAGCGGGCATTCACCTGCTTGAACAAGTCGGCCCACTCGTCCGGATTCCAAGCTTTGATCGCCTCGTTGAACATGGGCACGAAATCAAAGTAATCGAAGTCTGCGCCATAGGTTTTGGCATGATGCTTCTGCGTGGGGCTGTCGTCGATGCGCAAGGTGTTCAAGTACCACTCAGCGTAAGCGTTGTGGGCAAACCACTGCTTCCACACATCCGAGTCGGGATCAACGTTCGAGAAGTCCTGGCCCTCTAATAGTTCCCCCAGATCCATACCCACATAGGCCCAGGCCGGCACTGAATAGAGGCCCCAATGGATAAAAATGCCCAATTTCGCGTTGTGAAACCATTCGGGGACCGGATGTTGGGAGACAGATTCAAAGTTCGGTTCGTAATTCATGGGTTTCTCCTGTTTTTAGGTTGTTGGATGCACTCCCTTCAACAATGGGGGTAAATCTTACGGAGCAAGCTTTATTACTGACTTGATAACCACCGAGAAATTGCAAGGAGAATTGGGTCATTTACGTTGCTCACGACTCGCAAAATTTATCGTTCATGAGTTGTCCCTAAGCCGAAGAAGTGCTTCTCCATACATTTTCCCTCTGATGGCATCTATGATTTACGCCACAATCAAGGGTACGTCTATATGGGTACCTCGGCTGATGCGGTGGAATTTGCGGCTCATTGCCATTATTTGATACTTAATTCCTACAACTTATTCATTGAACTTTATAATTGAGATGGCGGTCGCTCTAAATCGAACAGATCGTTGACCCGACAATAGCCACTGCCCGCCAAACGGCCTACAGGCTTGTATGCATCATAGTCAATCCGGCTGCGTTCACCGATGATCTCATCCGCGATGTGCATCATAACGACCCGTCCGATCACAATGACCGAACCTTCGCCGCGCGCTCCTTCCACTTCATATGAGTGCACCACTTTGCACTCGAAGTTGACCAGACTTTCTCCAACGCGAGGCGGAGCCACCAACACGGATGGCACAGCCGTTAGACCAGCGTAGGCAAATTCATCCACATCAGCAGGGAGTTCGGTTGCCGTGACATTCATGGCTTCTGCAGTGGATTCTGAGACTCAGTAGATCCAAATTTCAGGTTTTGAGAGAGAATTCTGGCTAAACAGTTGACATAAATACAAATTTGCCGGTCGATATCTAGTTTTTGCGTTAGATTTGGGCGATTTTCAGATATGAAATAGGTTGTTTTCTGTAACCGAAATCTGAATAAATGACTCCAAAATCCCTGCAATCTCGACTGAAAATAGCCAAAAACGCCAAATTTGGATCTACTGAGACTAGATTGACGACAAATTCGCCTGTAGCTAAAGCATTGCCAGCCGAGTCCTTGTCGGCACCAGCGCGTCGACCAGAACCGAACAGGACGTGCGGGGGATCAGCACTAACAGCATTGAAAAACGAGTAGGGCGCCAGGTTATTGACGCCATCCTTGTCGACTGTTGAAATCCAGCCGATCGGACGCGGCACAACGGTTCCTGTGAGAAGTTTGTAGATGAGAGGCGTTTCGACGGTTTCTGGGTTTAGTTGCATGGGATAACTTCCTTAAATACATTTGATGTCTTCTATTTTTCAGTAAAAAGGCTTTGGATGTCCTTCTTGTCGAATTGGGCGAAATGTTCTAGCAGCATTCGGTGGATAAAGACGTAGCCGCCGCCGACTTTGCGAAGGAAAATGCGGTCGTGGCAGTAGTCGAGGAAGCGGGCGTAGTTGAGGGGAGAATTGCCTTGTCGCCAAAGAATGAGACGAAGGATACAATGTTTGGTAACGACATCGCCACCACCTATTACTCCGTCACTCAGCCCGCCAATCAGGCCTAAACTTAGTCCGTCGCTCAGCCCTTTAGTCAGTCCGCCGCTCAGGCCTAAACTCAGCCCGCTAATTAACCCGCCGCTCAGCCCAAAAATTAGCCCTGTGGCTAAAGCATATTTTGCAGATAACTTAATGCCTTGATTTGGTGCTTGAGTCGCTAATGTATTGGGAATATCTACGGTTACACTTGGCTCAAAAATCAACCCAAAAATTAGGCCGACAAGCAACCCAAAAATTAGGCCGCCACTCAGCCCTTCGATCAGCCTGCCACTCAGCCCTTCAAGCAACCCGCCGCTCAGACCACTGCTCAGCTCACTACTTAGCCCACCAATCAACCCTTGAATCAGTCCGACAAGCAACCCGAAACTCAGCCCGACGATCAGGCCGACAAGCAACCCAGAAAAAAGATTGGTTCTTATTTTTTCCCAGGAGAACTCGAATGGATACATAAATTGGACTTCTCTAATTCCACCAACCGTTCCGCCAATCAATCCACCAATCAGTCCGGCAATCAGCCCGCCAATCAACCCGAAACTTAGCCCCCAGACGAGCGCAGAGTAGAGGCTGCTTCTTAACTTTCGCCAGGATACGCGAAGTTGGTCACTCAGCTTGATTTCTTGAAACCTGCCACTGAACCCTTCACTTAACCCTAAAATCAGCCCGTCGCTCAACCCGTCGTTCAGCCCGAGGATCAACGCGTCACTCAGCCCGACAAGCAGTCCGCCAAGCAGTCCATAAATTGGCCCCCACATAAGCATAGCCGCGGCAATCATAAATCTGCTGCGGTTTGTTGAGTGCGCCCAATTTGGCTGCATCTGCTCTATCAAAAACAAGGTTTGTCCATGCTCCATCAGACGGGATGCTAACCATTGTAACCAACGAATGGTCTGCTCCTTTGGGTACAATACAGTTAAGGTTCTGGCTGTCCGTGCGAACATCTTGTTTATGTATGCGTTGAACAGGTGCCTACGCCGAGCTTCAATGGAATCTAACACCTCTATTTCCGCAACGGGTATAGTGTGGTACGCCAACGTCATGATACTAAGCAATAAAGGCGATTGAGCTAATTCGCGGAGAGTCGTATCTTGCTGGAGCATGTCACCCATAGCCGTGAGTTTACGGCCAGCACCGGTCAGATAGTCATCAATCTGCTGAGAAGTCAGTGGTTTGAGGATAACTGCCCCTTGTAGCTTCAGTTGGTTTGTCAGAGCTTCATATTCAGCGGTGCGACTACAAACCGCCATCGGAACTAAATGATTCTGGCGAAAAGCATTGATGGCCTTGATACATTCCTCTCTATACTCTGGCTTTACCTCGTCCAATCCGTCAAGTAGCAGTAGTATTTCATCGTTTGCGACCCAAGATTGAGCCACTTTTTTCGGTATGCTGTACTTTGAATTGAATTCGTCAACGAGCCACTCAGTAATAAGCTTTCTTTTTTCTGACCATGATGAGAGATTGAAGACCACTGGAATCGGTAGAGTATAGTCGACTTCAGCGCGAGTAATTAAGTCACGGGCCAACTCCAACAGCATAGTGGTCTTGCCAGACCCAGGCTCGCCCAAAATCAGCAAGGATTGATTCATCTTAGCGAAGACATCGGGTATCTTTGTGCCTTGAGGAAATGGACGGTCAGCTTGATCGGGTATTCTGATAATCATGTCCCAAGGATAATCAACTACACCCGAGCGAGTTTCTAAATTGAGGTCAATGAGAACTGCATTGTGAAGTGATCGTTCAAGTACACCCTCAACCCAGGTGGATTTTACCAGTTGCAACATGATGTTCTGGTTGCGCCGGTGAGTTACATCTTCGCGCTCACCAAAGAAGAAATTCTTGATGTTGTTGGCAACTGCCCCCCTACCGATAGCCACAGCGTCACTGTTATGTATTTCATCAACCGTGGTCTGATCACCCATGATTTTATCACGGCCAATGTTGTCTCCATGCGCATAAGCATCACGGCGTGTAATGGTAGAATCGTGGTCACCGCCGCCAACATGGCTGGTGGAGACCGAGCTGATATCTTGATCTGTTTGGTCGCTGCTGAGGGACATATCTTCTACTATTTCTTATTCGTGCTGTTGCTCTCGACATTGTGGACAAAGCACTCGGAAATGGACGAAAAGATGGCAATGGAGATTGAAATTCAGGTAGATCTTAAGTTGGGAAAATGGCTCTGGTTAGTGTTTAATATAGTATAGCCCAGCACATCCTCTGTGGATAATTACAAAAGGGGTTGAGTCATGTCTGCCACCAATGACCCACAAACGGAACCAAAAAACAGCCGTTCCGGACCCGATCCGCTAGAACAGCTACTAAGTACTGTGCTTTATCGCGTTGATTGTCCAACGCTTGATATTCTGCGTGACTATCACTGGGGGTTGCTGACTCCCGAGGAGTCCTCAGCAACCCAAAGACACTTGGAACAATGTCCCTCATGCACAGATGAGCTTCGCCAACTTGCTAACTTTATCCTTTCCGGTTGTCTGCAAAGATGGTCATAGCGTTGACTTCACACTCAGAGTATTTTTTTCATCCACCACTCTTGCAT
The DNA here is from genome assembly GCA_019217005.1 of Chloroflexi bacterium TSY. Next base: position 130,468 of record JAHBNG010000006.1, on the reverse strand, counting down.
GGCTGGTCTCAACTTCGGTGGTGGTATAGGCTGTGTGTAGTCGATCCGTTGTGGATAGTAAAAATCAGCCTGAATTGAACGCAAAACATTGGCAAGGTCAAGCACAACATCTGGATCGGGATCGACCAGGGGAACGGGGATTGCGGGTAACGACTGATTTAGGGCAACGGGCCAGATCTTTGAGATTCGTCTGATATTGCTATCCGCTCGATTGACCAACACAACATAATCTGTTTCCAACGGTGGCATCTCCAGTTCAGGTCCAGGGCGTGTTCCTCGTCGCAGTAGATCAATTTCGATAAGGTGAACGTCTGAGCGCATGAGACGGGATCGTTTCGTGCGATATTCTTGTAGTCCCTCACCGATCTTGTTTACTGGCGATAAAATTTCAACCGACGTCACCAATGATTTGCTAGCAGCTTCAAAGACCTTGACGGTACGAATTTTTTCTGGTTCCGGGATTTCAACAACTCGTTCCATTGGTGCATCTAACAGAGCAACCGAAGATGCACCAATCGTTGTTGCATCAGGTTGAACTTCATAAATAGAAGTGTCCGGATATTGGCTGTGCGTCTCCATCGAAATACCGACTTCGCGCAACACAGTATGTACTTCAACATCGGCGAAATATTTAGGCACAATCAGCGGATTCAGTTGTCTGGCGATTTCCGTGGCAAGGTTGTGATGAAAGCTACGCCACAATTCTCGATCTTCTAAATAAGGATCCATGCCTGGAAAAGGCGATTGCATGATTGACTCCTTCTATAAATAGTATGCGAGCTATTATATCATAGGTGAACCTCGCTCTACGATAGGGCAATCGCATACTTTGCGGCTCAGAGGCAGAGCAGGGCTCGTTTTACAAAATAAGGTGGATAATCTAGTGCACTTTAGTGTACTTCTGCTGTCAGACGTCGGTTTTAACCGATGGCGGTCGACGAATAGCGCCGCTTTTTTAAGGTTCGCGATTGCCATATGCCTCTTTTTCTTCTCTTACTTTTGACAACCACGATCAAGAATGATAGGCTAATGACCGTTCTGCGGTTAAACTCCCTCAAGAACCAAACAACCAAACCAAATCTCCAATATTCACTTACAGGTACGACTGCAATTGCGCATAGGTGTGACTGAAGGGCCAGAGGGAAAATTGCGTAGATAATTCGCATCTAGCGCATTGCTCAGTATAGTCCTCCAAGGAGGAGCAACGTGAAAAAACGGAATATTTTGCTTGCGGTCCTGCTTACTTTAAGCCTGATCGTTTCAGCTTGTGGTGCCGCGCCTTCTGAGGCCGATGGTGGCGACTCCAGTGCACCAGCGGCAGCAGCACCAGCTGGCGACTCCCAGCTTCCAGTTGATGTCCCACGTGATGAACTTTTTGTGGCGGATCAAATCTTCCGCTACAACGTGATTGGCAATTTCAACTTTTGGGTCAATGGACCCCATACACCTCATCGCCATGCGTTGATCGCCGAGACGCTCTGGTATCGTGACCAGGAGACGGGCGAACGCATCAATGGTGTCGCTGTCTCAGAACCGATGTACAACGAAGATTTCACACAGATGAGTGTCGAGATCCGTGACAACTTAGCCTGGAGCGATGGGACTCCATTTACACTTGATGATCTGATCTACACCATCGAACTGATTAAGTCGAATTCTGAGATGAATGCAAGCGGTTGGTCCGTTCAGCTCAACCAGTTTCTGGATTCTGTGGAGGCGACAGGTGACTGGAGTGTCCAATTCAACTTGACCGAGTCGAATCCTCGTTTCCACAATCTCTTCGAAGCGCGTTGGAACGGTATTTACATGATGCCCAAGCATATTTTTGAAGAGGTTGAAGATCCGGCCACTTTCACTTTTGACCCACCCGTTACGCTCGGTGCATATACTGTGACAGAGACGGACCCCAATGGCTTCTGGGAACTATTCACCCGACGTGACGATTGGGAAAGCACGCCAGCGGGAATTATCGTCGGCAACCCAGGACCAAAGTACGTTCTGACGATTTTCTATGGAGATAGCACCAAGAAAGCCATCGCCATGTCTCGTGGAGAGTTGGACACTTTCTTCGATGTCGATTTTGAAGCCTTCGAAACCGTTCTCGACACGACGCCGACAGCACGATCCTGGTATACAGAATTCCCAAAGTGACGGGTGCTGACTTCATTTGGATAGGCCCACGGGAATGTGGGCCTATCCAAATGAAGTCAGCACCCGTCACTTTGTCTTTGATTTTGAGACCGATCCCATCTATGCCAATAAGGATGTTCGTTGGGCGTTGGCACTTTCTTTAGACATTGTTGAATTACAGACGGAATATATCGGCGGGGTTGCCAAGGTCACACCGTTACCTATTCCACCCACTGCCAAGTTGATGGACATCTATCTCGATCCGATGGAAGAGTGGTTCCAGAATCTGGAAATCGAAATCGAAGATGGCGAAATGTATAAGCCTTACGATCTAACGGTGCCCGATCGAATTGCAGCTTGGGCTGAAGAGCAGGGATTTACGGTTCCTGGGACACCGCGTGAAGTCTTTGGCGTCGGTTGGTGGAACTATGATCTTGATGTCGCCGAACGATTGTTGCTGAAAAATGGATTTACGCGCGATAGCGGTGGCAACTGGCTCAAACCCGATGGCGAACCCTGGAAGATGGATCTTCAATCGCCTCCCGATGAAAATGATGCTTTCCGCATGGCAACAGCTGCTTCTGATATGTGGAGCGACTTTGGCATCGAAGTAAACTTGCTGGGTCTCGAGCGGAGCGTCTGGTCACAAAACCATGTTGAGGGCCAATTCCAGGTCTCGACACCATGGACAAGCTTCGCCCTTGCCTCCGATGATGCATGGCCCAATGTACGTGGCTGGCATCCAGACTTTTATGTGCCAAATGGGGAAGATTACCGCAGCTTGGGCGGTGGCAACTTTGCCCGCATTCAGGATCCGAAGTTCGGTGAATTGATTGACGCAATGGCAGCAGTGGGGCCAGATAGTGCAGAGAATCACGAGATCGTCACAGAGTTCCTGACAAATTGGGTTGAGAACATGTACTCGGTCACAGCCATCAGCTTCAAAAAATTTGTGACTTGGGACGAACGCTACTGGACTGGTTTCCCAACCTCGGAGGAGCCAAGCTATCAGCCACTTTATTGGTTCCAAGGCGGGAAGTTTGCCTTCCAGAGTCTGACGCCGGTTGAATAGTTGTTGTTTGGGGCGAGTCCAAAAATATTGATCCACAGATTGACAGGATGAATAGGATTAGAAGAGAGCGATCTAGTTTAAAAAAGTGAAGATTCAGCGTTCTTGGCGCTCGTCACTTCAGAGAAGTGACCTACGGTTTGGCCATCTCTAAACTGTCATGATTTGGATGACACTGTAGTAGACTGTCATCCAAATTGTGATAGTTTAACGTAGGTCCCGTCTCCGGCGGGACAAGTGGCAAGAGAGCGACCGTTTCCAAGTGAAGATTCAGGGTTCTTGGTGCTCGTCACTTCAGAGAAGTGACCTACGATTTGATGGTCGCTAATCTATCAAAACTTCGGTTACAGTGTACTAGTGTTTTGTCAGATAAGTTATAATACGGTAAACTCTGCCAGAAAGTGACTAAAAAAACGAGGAGGCAGAGAGAAATGAAGCAAGTATATAAAGTTAAACTAAGTGATAAAGACAGAAATGAATTAAGGCGAATAACGGCAAAAGGAAAAGAGAACGTAAGAAAGATAAGAAGGGCACATATTCTGCTCTTGTCAGATGGAGGAAAAACAGACAGAGAAATCATGGAACGAGTGGGAGTGACGCGAGCAACGGTGGTGCGAATCCGCAAAAGATATGTGACGGAAGGGCTAACCAAAGCCCAGAAGAGAGGCCAAGAAGCGGACGACCAGTCGAGATTAGTAACGAAGCCAGAGCCAAAATCACGGCACTAGCGTGTACGAAAGGACCAGATGGGCGAAGCCGATGGACTTTAAGGCTGCTAGCAACCACAGCGGTTGAGTTAAAGTTTGTGGAAGACATTTCGCATGAAACCGTGAGTGAAATTCTGAAAAAACGAACTGAAACCCCATTTGAAGGTGCAGTGGTGTATCGGAAAGTTAACACCTACATACTTGTGGCACATGGAACAAATCTTGGACCTCTATGCACAGCCCTATGACCCCAAGAATCTCTCTGGTGGTGTTACGATGAAAACCTTGTCAGCTCTTGGGCGATACAATCGTGCCGATTGAGATGAAACCAGGCAAGAAATGGCGCTATGATCATCACTATGAACGCAAGGGCATCTGTTACATCTTGATTGCTTACCAGCCACACACTGGACAGCGGGTTGTTCAGATTACCGAACGGCGCAGAGGCCAAGAGTATGCTCGCTTCATGCATGATCTCAAAACGAAACACAATCCTGATGCCGATTCATTACAGATTGTTCAGGATAATCTCAACATTCATTCACCCAGTTCCTTCTACACCATCTTTTCGCCTGAGGAAGCTTTCGCTCTGGCTCAGCACTTTCAGATGGTTTATACCCCCCGTCAACGGGAGTTGGCTTAATATGGTTGAAATTGAACTCTCGGTTATCACTCGCCAAGTTCTTGATCGCCGCATTGATTCCAAAGAGCTTCTTGAGACTGTTGTCCTTGCTCTTGTCAACGAGCGCAATGAACAATCCGCTACCATTCAATGGCAATTTACCCCCGCTCTCGCTCGCCAGAAGTTCCAGCGTTTCTATCCTGTTTTGGATACCGATTCTGATGACCAACCTGTATCATAACTTATCTGACAAAACACTACTGTTCTGGCAGAAAAATTATGATACCGTAAAACCATGAGCTGCACTCGGCTAAATCACGAGATCTTAGTGTATCAGAACTTATTTTACAGAACACTGCTACTGTGTCAACAAAATCTTGATAACTCCAAACAAACCCGTCAAAACTTACTTTACAGAACACCACCTTCATTGGCAAACAAAATCTGTTCCTATCCAATTCCGCTGTAGCATTTTTGATTATAAGGGCAATAGACTGTGACCTTATTTAAGGAATATATACTACCCAGACTGGTGCAGTGGGTGCTAGTGATCTTTATCGGCGTCAGCGTCACCTTCATGATTCCACGCCTATCTCCTGTCAATCCAGTAGAACAAGCAATCGGTCGTTTGACGACGTTTCAAAACTTGAGTCCAGAGGCAACTGTGGCTCTGCGTGAATCACTGGAAGATCTCTACGGGCTCGATGGCACCATTTGGGATCAATATGTTGCCTTCTGGTCCCGCGTGATCCGTGGCGACCTAGGCCCATCATTTAGCTCGTTCCCGATGGAAGTTAATACGATGATCGCAAACGCCATCGGATGGACCATCGGTCTTCTGGGCGTGGCAACATTGATCGCTTGGTTTTCAGGGCTGATTCTTGGTACATTGGCGGGTTATTTCCCCAATCAGTGGTGGGCCCGGGTTCTCGAAAACTCTCTCATTACGATTTATCCAGTACCCTATTTTATCATTGCCTTTATTCTGTTGATGCTGCTGACCTTTTACTTTCCGCTCTTTCCACTGGTTGGCGGAGCAAAAGGTACACCGGGCTTTACGTGGACTTACATCAGCAGTCTATTCCGTCACAGCTTTCTGCCCGCCCTCTCAATTGTGGTTGGTGCAACGGCCTTTCGCTTCATCATGTCCAAAGCGCTCACGTCGAGCGAAGTCTCTAGCGACTATGTTCAGTATGCTGAAATGGCCGCGTTGCCCAAACGAAAGATTCTGTTTTCCTATCTGATTCGCAACACCATGCTCCCCCAGGTCACAGATTTGGCGTTGTCCTTGGGCGCAATCTTCGAAGGTGCACTCATCACAGAAGTGGTCTTTAGTTATCCAGGCATTGGTTTTGCGCTCTACAATGGCATTATCTCAGCAGATTATAACTTGATTATGGGGATTACTCTGCTCTCGATCGTCGGCATCGCCACAGCATCTTTATTAGTCGATCTGGCTTATCCCTTCTTTGATCCCCGTGTGCGATATCGATAGAGGCGATTTACGATTTTTTTTCGTAAAACGTCAAAGTCGAAACAACCGCTTTGCGAACAAAAATCGTAAATCTCTATAAAGGTACTTATGGTTGTCATACGTGATTTATTCCGCTTCAGTCCTTCCTTTCGCATTGGTGCAATCATCTTGATTGTGGTATTCGCTCTGGCCTGTCTTTCTTTTGTCTCTCCGTATGAACCAGACGACCGCCGCGAAGTACCCCGCAACGAACCACCCTCCACTGAATATCTCTTGGGGACAACATCAACCGGGCAGGATGTCTTCTGGATGCTTACCTTTGCCATTCGCAATACGCTGATTGTGGCCGGGACAGCGGTGTTGATTGGGCGCAGCATTGGCGTATTGCTCGGCATGACGTCCGGATATCTCGGTGGTACCTTTGATCGGGTGGCGTCATCCATCGTCGATAGCATCATTGTCATCCCGCGTCTGCCGCTGGTGATTCTCATTGCCTCAATTTTGCGCGGCGAAATGACGCTCTTGAGCCTTGGGGTTCTTCTCGGAATCCTCGATTGGGCCTTCCCCTCTAAACGGTATCGCGCCCAAATTCTGAGTTTACGTGAGCGTGAATTCACCCATACCGGTATCTTTGCCGGGATGAACACGTTCAAAATCATCACCCAAGAACACCTACCGTTTTTGATCCCATTTTTGATGGCGGACGTGGTGAGTGGATTTTTGTTTGCGATTGGCTTTGAGGTAACGCTCGCCGTGCTTGGATTAAGCGACCTGAATTCACAAAGCATTGGTACCATGATCTACTGGGGCAACTATTACCAAGCGCTCTTGACCAACCGCACCTGGGTCTTGATCGCACCCATCGTGACGTCTGTCGTCATTGTGGTTGGCTTCTATCTGGTCTCAATCGGTCTTGGCGTCTATCTCGATCCCCGTACGCGCCTGGCACGCTTACAAATGCAGGAGTAAATCGGGTAAGCAATTGTTTGCTGATGGCTGTCAGCTGATAGCTATTCGCTTATACAGAAAGTAACGACATGACGAATATTGTCGAAGCAAAGAATCTAAAAGCCTATTACATCACCAAAGCCTATGGCGTTGAGCGCACGGTAAAGGCGGTTGACGACATTTCGATTCAAATCAGATCAGGTGAAGTGTATGGGATTGCTGGCGAATCGGGGTGTGGCAAGTCGACGCTCTTGAAGGTGCTACTCGGCGCTCATCAATCTCCTCTGACCGTCGTTGGTGGCTCAGTGACTTATCGCTTCGATGAGATGGAGAGTGATGCTCTTGCGATGGACGCAAAGAGCCAACGAGGAATTCGCTGGAAGCAAGTCTCTTATATTCCGCAAGGCTCAATGCACGTCTTGAATCCGGTACGCCGAATTCGAGACACTTTTCATGACTTCATTTCGGCCCATGAGCCAACCACCAAGGCAGAATCCAGAGCGAGAACACACGGCTACCTGCGCGATCTGGGGCTGCCTGCATCTGTGTTGAATTCATATCCACATCAGCTTTCGGGCGGTATGCGCCAACGTGTGACCATTGCCCTGGCAACAATCCTGTGGCCTCAACTCATTTTTGCAGACGAGCCGACAACGGCCTTGGATGTCGTCGTACAACGGGGCGTAATTCAACTTCTGAAAGAGATCCAGATTAAAGAGGGGAGCACAGTTGTCCTCATTACCCATGACTTAGGCGTTCACGCCAATCTGGCCGACCGCATTGCAGTCCTCTATGCAGGAAAGCTGGTCGAAGAGGCCGACACGCGCACCATCCTCAAAAATCCACAACATCCATATACTCAATATCTGATTCGCTCTCTGCCCAATCTAGCCGAACGAACAGAGCGAGTCAGTATCCCTGGTCGACCACCGGCTCTAGATAACCCGCCAGACGGCTGTCGGTTCCATCCTCGTTGTCCGCTGGCTGTTGACAAATGCCGCACCCATGATCCAGAAATTATGAACCTTCTCCCCGGTCACCGCGTGGCGTGCCATCTTGTGGCAGATGGAATCGACACGGCGAGTGCCATCAGCGAACGCGCTAGCGAGGAAGAATATGCCGGAGCACGTTAATCCAGAACAGGCAAACTCTGAACTTCTGACCGCGGAGAACCTAACCAAAGTCTTTACCATTCGACATGGCTTTTCATCAACGGCATTCAGTGCCGTCGACGAAGCAACCTTCTCGATTGATGCAAGTACCCCTGAAATTTTGACGATTGCGGGGGAAAGCGGTAGCGGCAAAACGACGTTGGCACGCATGATTCTGGGCATGGAACGCGTCTCATCAGGCATACTCCGTTACAAGGGACGAGACATTACCCGGTTGACCAATAAAGAGAAGCGTTCTTGGTTCTATCAAGAAGTGCAGGGGTGGTTCAGAATTAGGTTTACACTTTTGATACATAGATAAAAATCTATATGAGGTCATTTTCTGCCTGAGCATGGCTCAAAGTAGAAAATATAAACATCTTTTCTCTTTGCAAAAATGTAAACCTAATTGTCCGCCTAAAATGAACCACCCCGAAGTGCAGCCTGTTTTTCAAGATCCATTTGCTGCCTTCAGTCCGCTCAAGCGCATCGACCATTATTTATACGAAACCGTCCAGAATTATAAAATGGCGAGCCGGAGCGAGGTTGATGATTATATTAATCGGACGCTCACGGAAGTGGGGCTTTCCCTGGCCGAAATCAAAGGCCGCTATCCGAACGAGCTCTCTGGTGGGCAAGCCCAGCGCGTTGCCGTTGCCCGTGCATTATTAACTCGTCCATCTCTGATTGTTGCGGATGAGCCGGTCTCCATGTTGGACGCATCGCTCCGTATGTCGATCGTCAATATGTTCCGCCGTCTCAAAGAGGAACAGAAGGTTAGCATTCTCTATATAACCCATGATCTGGCAACGGCCTATTACTCGGCTGACAGAATTGCCGTCATGCTACGCGGCTGGGTCGTTGAGTTAGGTCCGGTTGAGCAAGTCCTTGGCTCCCCTCTTCATCCCTATACCCAAAACCTCAAAGAGTCCATTCCCCAAGCGGACCCTGACAAAGTGTGGGAGAAAAAGACAAATCTTGCTGCGATGGATAGCGAAGAGTATCTACGAAGTGGATGCAAGTTTGCGGGTCGCTGTCCCCACGTGATGGACGTTTGTCGCGAAAAAGTACCCTCCTATTATGAAGCCGATGGTCGCACAGTGAAATGTTTCCTCTATGATGCGGAAACTGTCGGGTCAAATCGTGTTGAACAACATATCGCCGGTGAGATTCCACTGAGTCCGATCGCCATCTAACAGTAGAGCAAACAGCTTGTTTGTTCAGCCTCACAAACGAATTGCCTATGTCATCGGATCCGTACGAGAAAGCGAAAAAATCACATGTTTCAAGCAGCACTGAGTGATGGTTGACTCAGTCGGGAAGTCAGAGTGAGAGTGTCTTGGAGCGTGGGGACTTTCGCTCTTCTCATGCACTGGTTGATGGCTTGTGGTGTTGCTCTTGCATCGGTCATAATTTGAGGGTATTCGATGGCTCAAAATGACAGGTTCGGGGCGGTGGGAATCGCCCCAGAAGTTGACGACACTGTGGATGCTGCGGTCAATCCACAATACCGTTGGCGCATTCTATTGGGCCTGATGGCACCTGCCATGATGATGGGTGTCTATTCAGCCATGTTCAACGTGGCGATCCCGACCATTCGCACAGAATTCAATATCCAGTCTGATTTAGCGGCCTGGATCGTGACAGCCTACACTTTGCCCTTCATGATGTTTATGCCGCTGCATGGACGGTTGGCGGATGCCTTCGGAAAACGGCGACTGTTCTTGATCGGCGTTGCACTTTTTCTCGCTGGCACCTTGATTGCGGGATTTGCCACAAATCTAGGCTGGCTCATGGCTGGTCGGGCGATTCAAGGCTTTGGCTCTGCCGGTTTTACCCCCCTCGCTCTCGCCACAATCGCCCAGATCTTTCCGCCCACCGAGCGTGGCAAACTCATGGGAACATGGAATATCGCCTATCCTCTCACGGGCATTATCGGCCCCTTTGTTGGTGGACTATTAATCGATTTTGTCGGCTGGCGCATCATCTTCTGGCCAACGCTGGTCATTGGCTTAATCGCCTATTGGTTGGTGCAGAAAGAGGTGCCGGAGTTACCTGGAAACACGGGCGATTTCTTTCTACGTCGCTTTGATTGGGGCGGTGTTTTGTTACTCAGTGGGGGAGCAACCTCACTCCTTTTTTATGTTTCTAGTCGACCGATTACGGGCGTCGCAGCAATGAGGGATTGGCGCTTACTTTCTTTGACCATTCTCTGTCTTGGCGCACTGGTTTTGTGGGAAAAACGACGGTCGCGTCCCTTCATCCCCATCGAACTATTTGCACAGAGTCACTTCACGCTGGCATCGATCTGTGCGGGCATTCGTATGTTTGTCATGAACGCAATCCGCTTCTTGGTGGCACTTTATGTGGTAGACATACATCAATTGGATGCAACGATGACCGGGCTCGTCATCACTTCTCACGCGATTCCACTTTTCTTGATGCTACGGCTGGGTGGACAACTTGCCGATCGCTGGGGTAGCCGCTGGCCCGTCGTCGCAAGCATGTTGCTACAGGGTGGTGCTCTGCTCTATCTAGGCTTTTTGCCGGCTGAAGCATCGGTGATGCTCGTAGTCGTTGGTGTCTTATGGCAAAGCATCGGTGCGAGCATCTCGCTTGCGCCCCTCCACCGTTCGGCCATGTCGGGTATTCCCGATGAACAGACTGGCGTCGCCGCGGGGCTGTATAGCATGATCCGTTTCGCAGGGGCAATTTTAGGCACGGCATTGAGCGGGGTCCTATTACAGCAACGGCTCGTAACGATCACTTCCGCTGCAATAGTAGGCGAAAACGTAGCGTTCGTTGCAGCCTATCAAGGCGTCTTTTGGTTTGTTGCGGGTGTGGCTATGCTTGGTGCGCTGTTTGGGTATTGGTTGAAAGAGCAGTAAATCATGAACTACTCTCGCTCTCTACCAAGCAATGACACGATTGAGCCAGCCACAGTCGGCAAGGCTCGCGGCAATAAGTGCACATCCGTATCTCGGGTTACTTCACTGCCGTCGAAGCACCCAAAACGCCAAAGAAGCCCAGTGGTGACTGCCCCATAAACGAGTTGTTCATCATATCGAGTTGCAACGGCAATCATTTCCACTGCCAATTGTGTAAATCCACGATCGATATTGGCTTCTTTGGCCTCAATCACGACTACTGACCGTTGCCCGCGTAATACATAATCCACAACACCGTGCAGGCGATCTGACACATCAACTGTATACTCAATCGCCAACGTAAATTTGGTTTCGTCCATCAGCTTTAGCATCATTGGTGCAATGTAAAACTCACGAATCGCTGTTTCGGACGAGGCAACGAGATTTTGCTAAAACTGGTCAGAACTCATTCCGGACATCCTTGACGTCTCCCCAGAAATTTTCGAACGTGGCTGGCATCGCTATTTGCAACAGGGTGGGGATCGGGTTGGCAAGAACCACCTCACGCTTCCCATTCTGCCGCCCATCGCTCGGCAAACGGCATCCCGCTATCCATAAATGCTTGTAAGAACGCTTGCCTATCGATGGGCGTCGACCGCAAATCAATCGAAATCTGTCCATTATCCACCGTCAGAATCGCATACTCAGCGCTTGGTGGACGACGTTCACGCCCATCAGAGAGAAGAGTAGGATAGGGAAGACCAACACTACCGGGATTCACGATCACCGAATTGCGAAAGGGGCGCACCATTGGCCTATGTGTATGGCCGCCCACGAATATACGCGCGCGATGGCCCTCAAACATTGATTCGAGTTCCTCATCGGATGTATAAGCAAATAGCAGCTCACGATTCGACCGCGGAGAGCCATGGTAGCCCAATAACGTGATATTTTCGCTGAATGACAACTGAATCGTTGACCGAAACTGACAAATCAATTCATGATCTGTAGGCGAAAGTTGATTGACCGTCCAATGGTCTCTTTGGCGTGCCGGTTTTGTCTTTGGCTGACTTAGTGGATCCGCCGCCATTTTGGCGATCCGTTCATCCGTATTGCCCATCACGATCGGACAGTTCAACGCTCGAATGCTCTCGATCACCTCACGAGGCTGTGGTCCATTCTCGACAACATCTCCCAAACAGAGATATTGATCAATTGGCTCTTGTTCTAATTCTGCCAAGACTTTCTCTAGTGCAACAAAGTTGCCGTGAATATCTGAAATCAATGCGATTCGCACAATATTCCCATCCGTTTCTTCGTGTGTACCACAAAGTGTGTAAAGCATGTTCTAGATTTTCTCATCCAAACATCATCCTACCTAGATTATACCACTGCCCTTAAGAGATCGACCACCTGTTCGCTTATGAGATAGGATCGCTGAGTGCGCTGAGGTTGACTCCGCAAACAGAAGCGAAGGAAATCAGGTTCAATCGGATTTCAGGAGGTTGACACGAGAAGGCGTTTGATCATGAGATGTAAGTATGTAATAATGCTGCTGGAGCAAAACAAGAAATTCGTGACGGTGACACATTTGCAACCTTCGAAACGGCGACCTCCTCAGCAGAAATTAAAATATAACCGGCTCTGTTCCCAGCGAAACCAACATTTCTACCTCTTAAATTTCCCGAATCAGTCGACTCAATGGGTCACAATAATGGAGTATCAACAATGGAATCCCTATTTCGCTTGAATGCACCAACAGAAGAGCATCTTAAAGCTTTTCATCAAGACGGATATGTGGCATTAACCGATATCTTTACAGACGAAGCACGTACTGGCCTCATCGACGAGATCCTAAACCTCGATGATGTTCGTACATATCTACACCAGCAGGATGTTGAAGACGCTACGGAAGAGAGCAGTCGTCCCTACTTTGTTCGGCCCTGGAACAATCGGGGGTATTGGGGTGACCGACTAATCGACGCACCGCTTGTAACGGCATTGATTCAAGCCACTATTGGCACCGACTACCATTTCTGCCACTCTGCCCTCAACCTGGCACAACGCGGTGCGAAACCAATCCGTCTCCACATGGATCATCACCATTGGTTTCACGAGAATCCCATCAATTTGGCAGAGAGAGACAAGTGGTATATCCAGATTCTCTACTATCCCAACGGCTTTACGCGCGGAGACAGAAGCCTCTCTGTCATCCCTGGCAGTCATCGGGTTGCGCCGACCCCAGACGTGACGGCGGAGAGGCTGTTGGCTGGAGAGTTCGATGAACAGGCTGGTCGCAAATTGGAGCTACAACATCTGGAATTGCCCCCAGGAAGCATGGTCTATCTGAATGCACGAATGTTCCATGGAGTTGCGCCAAAGCCGATCGATTCGCCCCAAGCATATCGGATCTTTGTCATCGACATTTTCAAAGAAGTTGGGCCACCTCATCGCCATACCCAAGAGATCCCAACTTCTTGGCTGGAACAGGCAACACCATTGCGCCAACGGCTTTTCCAACGGGAACCCTACACGCCCAATTGCTGGCACAGCGATACCGAATGAGGTAATTCTGATTTCTGGAGAACATAAACGAACGAAAATTCTTTGACAAGCGCCAACGGATCTGATATAGTTGTGGTATTCAATGTTTCCTACAATCAGGGTATTTCAAATATCTCATGATTACGGACTTAGCTGTTAATTCCTACCTCTTTAAAGACCACGACTCCCGCCTACCCAGGGAGAAGTGCGTCTACTGACAGCGAAGAATTTGGAATTTTTTACATCCCAGTTTGATTTAGCCTGTTAAGCCGTAGACGACATTTTCCCGTCTACGGCTTTTTTAATTCCACAATAATCTTCTTGCGGGAATCGATGAAAGCCGTGGATCAGCAAATGTGCTCTCACGGCTTTTTAACTTGCAGTTTTTTCGGGTGTGTACCACAAAGTGTGTAAATAAAGATTGCTTATACTTTACTTTCTGGTAAAGGCTTGAGTGACAAAGGGCAAACCGAAAGGGGCGGAAAAAAGAATCCACCCTGAAAAAACGGGATAAAATGTAAAAATAGTGCTCGGCTAGTTTAAGCAGCGGCATTGAGGCGGCGATGAGCGAGAACGCCTTTAGGGAAATGGTGTGAAACCGAGGCCTTTTTCCGAAAGTCAGGGTCGAGTTGGTCAGGAGTTGGAAAAAGAGCACTCGAGAGAACACGGCGCAGCCTGCCGGGAGTGGATTGAGGCTCTCGATCCCAGTAGCCAGTCGGTATGGGAGGAAGAGAAGCGGCTAAATGGGAAAGAAGATTGCCAGCCAGCAGCCCCAGTTCAGGTAAGCGGAAACAAGCCTCATCGGCATGAACAAATTGACGATGTAAGCCAATCATCTGCTTGGAAGCCAAGGGGGGGGGGATGTTCAACAGGCCAGCGTTCCAGGTAGACAAGATAAATGGTTTCAGGCTGCAAAGTCATAACGGTCGCCAAAACCAAAGGTGTGTTGTAGGCCGGATCCTGAATGACGTAAATCGAGTAGGTACGGTTGGCTGTATCCACCTTGGTTGTTCTGGGGACGAGATTGTGCCATGCTTGATAGCAAATCAGGCGACCACTATAGAGAAAGCGACCAGACGAGTCCGGAGTTGTAGCCTCGAGTCGCTTTCCCTTATAGCTGCGAGAGAGCGGTCGCACAATATCACCATATTCAGGTGGTCTGCCTTTTTTCTTTGCGTTTGGGGAACTCATTGCGGCGCACTGTGCAGTTAATCGCTTCCCGCAGGACAAATCGGTCTATGCCGCTTTCTAGCATTTCTCTGATTGTAAACCCGGCATCGACCACCGCCACTTCGTCTGACTCCAGTGATTTCTTCGTCTCTGTCAGCAGCTTTTTCCGAAACTCACTTTCCTTTGTTCCAACCGTGCATCTCATGATTGCCTTGAGCAGTGGCACTCGCTTCCCGCCTATCTCCCCCGAGCTTATCATCACTCCAAAGATGAGCGGGCAATGCCCGACGAGCCGTTGAGTTATAGAGTCGGTTCACTTTCCCTTGCAGCTTCGGTCGCCAGAACCCTGTGATATCTATGCTTTTCACTCGGTACCCTTCTAACTTTTTTGCCTCCCATTCCCTTTCCACTTCTTCTTGCCACGACCCCAGCAGACTTGTGATATCCCATGATCCATATCGAAAGCTCCACCAGCTTCGCCGGAGCTCCTCATCTTCAAACCCGCTTTCTTTCAATGCGCTATGGATTGCTCCTCGACTTTTCAGAAACGACCCATTCAGCATTGCCCACATCAGACGCATTACATTTACGTTTGTTCCCATCGGCGTTACTTGCAATACATTCATCAGTACTGCTATAGTTATTTCTGGCGCGGTTAGCATTCCTTCCTCCTTTTTGGGTTCTCTACCTTTAGGATGAACTGCTAACCGCTTTTTGTCACATTTCTCACCTCATCTCTTTTCTTTTACCAGAAAGTAAAGTTATAGTCACATTATTTAAACTTCGTACTTTCGTCCGCAATTCGGCCAGAGTAAAAAATGCTACGAAAGTACGGAGTTTGAGTGACTTCTCTGTTAATCAGAACACATACTCCATTTACACACTTTGGGACACACGGCCGTTTTTCTAAATCAGAGATTGGGGGGTCGAAGATAGGAATCCCCAATCCCGAATCCCCAGATACAAGGAGATTTATGAAACTCACGATCTTTCCCTTAAAAGAATATTGGGAGTTGTTGGCACGCTATCTACGCCACCAACGCGGATACATGGCGCTTTTAACGCTCTTGATTCTGAGCAGTACAGCGATCTATATCATCAACCCGCAGTTCATGCGCTACTTTATTGATGTCGCAACAGGCAGCATTGCGGCAGAGAATCCAACCCAAGCGCTCTTCCTGGCTGGTCTAGCGTTTTTGGGTGGAGCGTTTCTAACGCAAATTCTCTGGGTTGCCTCCGGCTATGTCGGGCAACGGATTGGTTGGGTCAGTACGAATCAGTTGCGGCGCGATCTAGCAGAACATTGTCTTCATCTGGACATGGACTTCCATAATCAGCACACGCCAGGGGAATTCATTGAACGGATCGATGGCGATGTTTCAACGCTGGCCAACTTCTTCTCCGACTTTACGATCGAAGTGATTGGAAAGATCATCATGGTGGCCGGGATTCTTGCGTTTTTGTTTCGCGAAGACTGGCGGGTCGGAGCCGTACTAACCGGCTTCGCCCTAATTATGCTGCTCGTGTTACTGCGCACAAGCAATCTGGCAGCCTCTTATTTCCAAAAAATGCGGGATGCCCAAGCAAACCTCTATGGGTATATCGAAGAACGATTAGCTGGCACTGAGGATGTTCGCTCGTGTGGCGCTGTCGCCTACACGATGCTGCGTTTTTACCAGGCAGCCCGCAAGCTCTATCGCAGCGAACTCAAAGCCGAATTGGTCGATCAGTTCTCATGGAGTACGGCAGGTATTCTGATTACCATCGGGAATGTAACCGCACTCTTGATGGGTGCCTATCTCTTGCGTACAGGAGACCTGACGATTGGCGCTGTCTACCTCATCTTTCATTACACAACCATGCTAGAAGGTCCCGTTAGACGGCTCAGCAACGAACTCAGCGACTTACAACGAGCCAATGCGGGTATTGCACGAATTCAGGAGTTTATGAAGATCACCCCCGGAATTCAGCCCGGACAGCGAGTAATCCCATCAGGACCGCTCCACGTGCGCTTTGAAAATGTTTCATTTGCGTATGGGACGACACCTGCTGACGCATCACCTTCTGTTCCAGTGCAACTCTCCTCAACCCGTCCCAATGTTCTGAGCAATTTGTCCTTTGAACTCGCACCTGGCTCCGTTTTGGGGCTACTCGGGAGAACGGGGAGTGGCAAAACGACAATCACACGCCTACTTACGCGTCTTTACGAGCTGCAGCAAGGTCGGGTTACGTTAGGTAGCACCGGAATAGAGAGCATCGAATTGCAACATACTGAACTGGATTCCCTACGTCAACGGGTAGGCATGGTGACTCAGAATGTTCAGCTTTTCAATTCTACAGTACGGGACAACCTTACGTTCTTCGATCCAACCGTTTCGGATGCAGCAATCCTGTCGACACTAGATGATTTACAGTTAACCCCTTGGCTGCGCGGGTTACCCAATGGGCTAGATACCGTTCTCGATGCTGGCGGTGCAGAGCTGTCAACTGGACAAGCGCAATTGTTGGCATTTGCGCGCGTATTTCTCCGCGATCCTGGGCTGGTGATTCTTGATGAGGCCTCAGCGCACCTGGATCCTGCCACCGAACAGCAAATTGAAGTTGCCATCGACAAACTGCTACAAAATCGAACAGCCATCATCATCGCCCATCGTCTGTCCACCGTTCAACGCGCAGATACGATTCTCATTCTAGATGAGGGTCGCATTCAAGAGATGGGTAGTCGCGCTCAACTCGCCACTGATCCAGACTCTCGATTTTATCACTTGCTACAAACGGGTCTCACAGAAGTACTCGCATGAGAAAGCTAGTTTTTAGCTATCCGACTGTCGGCCAAAAGCTAGCAGCTGTCAGCTAATAGCTTTTAGTGACTGACTTTCAATCTATCCCTATACTCAGTAGATCGCAGCGGAGGAGGCGTTCTCTATTACACGCAGTAGACATAATCCTGCACTTCTCAGTCAAAACAGACTCGAGCGTGCCAAATGGTCCGAGATTCTCTACTGCGTCTTTTTTCGCCATTTGAACGCTCTACCTCTGAGAAATCCTACTGCGTGTAATCTCTAACGCCGGTTCCGTTCGCATTGAAGAATGCTCACTCCGCGTTGCGGTCTGCTGATACTGAGCATCTTGTCGGCTCTTAAAGGCCTGAAAACTGATGGCCGACAGCTAAAAGTTGATGGCTAACGACTAAATGCTGACAGCTAACGGCCAAAAGCTAATGGCTGATAGCCAAAACAAGGAACCACATGATGAAAACCTGGCAATTACTACGAGAGCTCATCAAAGCACAAAAACTAATATTTTCGGGGCAAACCCTCATTCGTTTTATCTCTTTTGTGGTGGGAAACCAAATCGTTGCGTTGATTATTCGAGCTTTTTTTGATGCGCTGTCTGGCGAAGCCCCGGCAGGGTTCAATATAGAGAGTCTTGCTGCTATCTTAATTGCAACAGAAGTATCGAGAGGATTACTTGGCTTCCTTTCAACTGCTGGAATGACGAGCTTTTTACATCACACCGATGTTTTGCTGAAAAAGAATCTCTTCAACCATATCCTGAATCGGCCTGGTGCTCAAGCTATTCCCCAATCACCTGGTGAAGCCGTGAGTCGATTTCGCGATGATGCCACTGAGATCGCCGCTATTCTCACCTACGAGTTTCCTGTCTTCGTCTCGCAGGGTGTCTTTGGTCTTGTGGCCTTTGTCGTTATGTTGTCAATCAATGTACCTCTCACGCTCTTTGTTGTTGTGCCGCTCGCAATTGTCATGGCCGTTTCTCAGCAAGTCGAAAAGCGGGTCATTCGCTATCGTGAGGCCAGCCGACAGGCGCTTGGCCAAGTCACGGGGTTCATCGGTGAACTCTTTGGCTCGGTCCAAGCAGTCAAGCTAGCGGCGGCGGAAGATCGCGTCTTGAATCACTTTGATCAACTGAACCAGGAGCGTCAAACCACAGCGTTAAAAGATAGTCTCTTCGATCGAGTGTTGGGGATGATTTTTGAAAACATGACCAATATCGGTACGGCTATCATTTTGCTCTCGGCAGGACAACTGATGCAGAGCGGCGATTTTACGGTGGGTGATTTCTCTCTCTTCGTCTATTATCTAAACTATATCGGGCTGATGACCAATATCGTTGGTATTTGGCGCGCTCGCTATCGCCAAACAGAAGTCTCATTCGGACGCTTAAAAGCGCTTGTGTCCGACAAGAACGCGGACCGGCTCGTCGAGATAGGACCAGTCCACCTGCATGGTGACTATCCCAAACCACAATTGTCAACGAAAACAGCGGCTCATCGCCTACAGTCCCTGAATATCGTTGACCTTAGCTACCAATACCCAGCAATCGGTCGAGATGGGAATAGAAACGACGACCAATTAGAGCCAGATGTGCAAACTGCTTCAGAACAGAGTGGTGGAAACGGAATTTACAAAATTAACCTGTCGCTTGAACAGGGATCTTTTACCGTAATCACAGGGCAGGTTGGTTCGGGCAAATCGACGTTGTTGCGCGTTCTGCTTGGGCTGCTTCCTAAAAGCGCAGGCGAAATTTATTGGAATCAGCAACCGATTGATGATCCAGCAACCTTTTTTGTGCCACCGCGCGCTGCCTATACGAGTCAAGTACCATGTTTGTTCAGCGATTCTCTTCGTGAAAATATCTTGCTTGGTCTACCAAATGAGCAAAATCAGATCGATGACGCCCTACACAAAGCAGTCCTGGAACCAGATCTGACCCAATTGACACATGGACTCGAAACCATTGTCGGTCCCAAAGGTGTGAGGCTTTCAGGTGGACAGATCCAACGGGCTGCGGCAGCGCGTATGTTTGTTCGCAATCCCGAACTGCTTGTCTTTGATGATCTATCCAGCGCTTTAGATATAGAAACAGAGAATCTCCTTTGGGAGCGCCTCTTTGCACAACGCCATCAGCCAAACGACCAAAAACCGACCTGTCTCGTCGTTTCGCACCGGCGATCCGTACTACAACGGGCGGATCATATTCTTGTGTTGAAAGCGGGTGGTGTAGAGGCTGAAGGAACTCTAGATGAATTGCTGCACGGTTCCGAAGAGATGCAGCGTATCTGGGCGGGTATGGATGGGGTTTTAGCAAAAGATGATTTAGTTGAGAATACCAATTAGAACACCAAATCATTCTGCAACATCCAGTCTGTCCCAAAGTGTGTAAACGACCGTACCACACTCTGATGTACCGCAAGCGCTCATAGATGAGAACGATCTACTCGGGTAAAACTGGGCTAATTTTTCTCATCTATGGCCTTGCTTAGTATAACCATATCCATTTACACACTTCGTGGTACAGACTCTCAATATCGGCGGAACACGAAATGAGTCTATATGTTTTTTGCTCCTTGACAAGACCAATGAGAGCCGCTATAGTTACAGATGTTCTTCAACATACCCAGTTTGTTGTATCACATGTCATCGATTCGTTCATTTGATACTGATAGAGTTGGTTTAGGTACTCCCTTCCTTTTTTGCCTACACTGATCTCTCCAAAGGCTCGATTATGACAACCCATCATTTCATACAACCTGTCGCTGTGGTTCAACTTCCAGACTGCCTGGAATGAGTTCTTTGGGCACTGGCGATTGTACAGAGCGACAAGATGCGCACGATCCAGTTGGGATTGACCCTATTTCAGTCGTAGCATCAGATCGAACCATTGTCTCTGTCAGGGTCTGTGATCTGCCTATCACCTTCATCCGTAAGAACCAATTGGCAGCCAATCATCATACTGAGTATCAATTATAGTGAAGCGAGAACCAGGAGAAATCTTGATGTCAGCACAAACAATTGAAAAGCAAAAACTAGCCATCCACGGCGGCACACCCGCCAAGCAAAACCCCGATCCGCCCATGTTCCCCGGCGGTATGGCCATTGCCGAGGAAGAAGAACAGGCAGTCCTAGAGACGTTGCGTGCCAAACGTCTCTTTCGCTATTACGGACCCGGCGAAGCGCCCTCCAAAGTGGCTGAACTGGAGCAGGCGTTTGCCGAAAAGAAAGGCGCACGCCATGCCGTGGCGGTGACTTCCGGCACGGCAGCACTAACCTGTGGTCTACAGGGCATCGGCATCGGACCGGGCGATGAAGTGATTCTGCCTGCATATACGTGGATCGCCTCGGCTGCGGCAGTCATCGCGGTCGGCGGCATACCCGTGATTGCGGAAGTGGATGAGACACTCCTGCTGGACCCCGCCGACGTGGAGCGCAAGATCACGCCATACACAAAGGCGATCATGCCCGTACACATGCGTGGAGCGCCTTGCTGGATGGATGACTTAACTACCCTTGCCAACAAACATGAACTCAAAGTGATTGAGGATGTAGCGCAGGCAAATGGAGCCAGCTACAAAGGACAATCTCTCGGTACATTTGGCGATGTGGGCTGCTTTAGCCTTCAGTTCAACAAGATCATCACCTCTGGAGAAGGTGGCATGGTGATCACCGATGACGAGGAGATCTGGAAGCGCACGAACATGTATCACGACGTCATCGGTGCGCTCAATCTGGGATTTGAGACGGATGAACTACTGTGTGGCGTCAATTACAGAATGCCAGAGCTGTTGGCCGCCGTCTCTCTCGTGCAGTTACATCGGCTGGATGGTCTGCTGGACGACATGCGCCAACGCAAACAGATGCTCAAAGCTGGCATAGAAGACGCAGCGCAGCGCAAGGGCATTACCTTCCGCAAACAGGCAGATCCGGAAGGAGATGCCGCCATCGCCACCATCTTTTTCATGGAGAATCCAGCCAAGGCTGCGGAAGTGACAGAGGCATTACGTGCCGAGAATATCGGGGCGGGTCTGCTCTACACGCCAGACAAAATTGACTACCACGTCTATGCCCACTGGGTCCCGATTATCAATCAGCGCACCTGGACGGCTGATGGTGGTCCCTGGCGCTGGGCGCAACGAGAGATCGAGTACAGTCCAGACATGTGTCCGCGCAGTCTGGATTTGCTGGAGTCGTGCCGTACATCTGGATGTCAGTCCGCTATTGACCAATGAAGAATTAGAAGAGACCGTGGAAGGATTGAATCGCGTGCTGGACGAATTGGCTTAGGTGCTGCTATTCTCTTGAGAGGAGACCATATGAACATCACCTGGAATTACACGGACCAGAGAGCGTACGCCGAACGCATACACGAAGGCATGCCTCCGGTCATCATCAGTGCCGTGGTGACGGGCGGGCATCAGAAAAGCGAGAACCCGGCGGTGCCAGTAACAGCAGAGGAACAGGCGGAAGCAGCCGCGGCTGTATTTGAGGCCGGTGCCACCATTATCCACATTCATGCTCGCCAGGCCGACGACCCAATCCAACCATCTCATGAAGCAGAACGCTACCGCGAAATCAACGACATGATGCGCGCCAAAGCGCCGCAGATTTTGGTGGATAATTCACAGGGTGTTGCTGATTTGTCGAGCGAGGGGAGTGAGTTTGTCGGGTCGGCTCACTATTACAAATCGGCACCAATCGAGGCTGGCCCGGACATCATGGCTCTCAATCCGGGCCCCATGACTTTTCGTGGTGGCGCTGCCTACACTGGCGGTGGCGACTCGCCAAGTAAAGTCTATCTGGCCACCTTTGACGATACTGAGCGCGCGGCACACCGCCTACGCGAGCGTGGGATCAAGCCACAAGTGTTTCTCTACCATCCGGGTCATCTCGACATTCTAGATTATCTGATCAAACGCAATGCCCTGGACAAGCCCTACTTTGTACAACTGGTATTTGGGCAGCAGAGCGGCATCAGCACCAGCATGGATAGTTTTCTCTACATGGTGCGGAATCTACCCGAGGATTGCATTTTCCAAACGTGCGCCCTCGGATTGGAAGAGCTCCACGTAAATGTGATGGCCATGTTGCTCGGTGGACACGTGCGGACGGGACTGGAGGATTGTATCCACTACCAACGTGGTGAGTTGGCACAGAGCAATGTGCAAATGGTTGAGCGGATTGTGCGCATGGCCAACGATATGGGCCGGCGAGTTGCTACAATTGAAGAAACGCGCCAGATGTTGGGCATCGACAAGTGAACAGTGAAAAGTCGATGCGTCTCACTGAAAACCGCTTAACTGGGCCCTTAACAGGACGAATTCGACAATTTTGTGGCAGCTCAGAGGGTGTTTTAAAAGGTGAGATCAGTGCCGGTTGAGTAGCCGAAGGCGTATCGAAACCAAACGGGTCGACCCGCAAACGCTGGTTTCGATACCACTTCGTGACTCAACCGGCGTTTGCTAACCCATTCGTCAGACTTTTAAAACACCCTCTCACGAAGTGGTGTCACCCTTTGCGACCGTAACCGATCTGCCTACGACAAGTTGTGTCAAATCAGTCTCAGTAGATCCAAATTTCAGGTTTTGAGAGAGAATTCTGGCTAAACAGTTGACATAAATACAAATTTGCCGGTCGATATCTAGTTTTTGCGTTAGATTTGGGCGATTTTCAGATATGAAATAGGTTGTTTTCTGTAACCGAAATCTGAATAAATGACTCCAAAATCCCTGCAATCTCGACTGAAAATCGCCAAAAACGCCAAATTTGGATCTACTGAGTCTTACTGATGCTGCGCTACAAGCACCTCAATTGTCAAGACGACGAACAAGATTCCAAGAGCCTTCATTCACAATTTCCAATTATCAATTCACAATTGACAATTCGTTAGACACTGATTGCCGATTCATATTTCACACATTTTAAGGAGGAGATGACAATGAACGGTGAAAAGCCCAATTCACGTAGATTGAGCCGACGCAAATTTCTACAAGTGGCAGCAGGTACCACTGGCTTTATGGTTTTTGCTGCGTGTGTCGCCCCTGCGGCCCCCGTTAGCGCCCCTGACACGCAACCCGCTGCAGGATCGGGTGGTGGTTTGTGCGACGCGCCTGAGCGTCCCTGGCTGCAACCTGACTACGAAATGGAAGCGGGGCCTATCGTCAGGGCTGGATTCGGTGGCTCGTTCTCGGAGCAGGAGTTCGATGCAGTGTGGAATCCCTTTACAGAGATCACGGGCGTCGAGATTCTTGAGGTCCCACACACATCGGATATCCACGAACAGGTACGCGCCCAGCAGGCAGCTGGCCGCGTGGAGTTCGACATCGTCGAGGGGACGGCGGCTGTTTACCAGAATTATTCCGACATCTGGATGCCGCTCAACTATGACATTTTTCCAGAAGTAACCCTGGAGAGTATGGACGACCGCTGGAAACAACCGAACGCCGTCGGTTACGCCGAGGTCCCCATTGTCATTGCTTGGAGCGAAGAGGCCTTCCCTGGAGACGACAAGCCCGACAGTTGGTCCAAGTTTTGGGATGTCGAGAACTACCCAGGCGGCCGCTCCTTCAACGGTTTTGGCCCAACCAAGACCATCGAAGCCGCGCTTCTGGCCGATGGCGTGCCCAGAGATCAACTTTATCCGCTAGACTTTGATCGAGCCTTCACGAAGCTGGAGGAGATCAAACCCCATATCGCCAAATGGTGGACATCTGGAACCGAGTCCCAACAGCTCCTCACCAGCGGAGATGCGACGGTCGTTGCCATGTCGAACTCGCGCATCGAGAACCTGATGGATCAAGAGCTCCCGTTCACCTACACGCTCAACGAGGCGCTGGTCCACAATGACTTCATCGGCGTCGTGGATGGCTCAGCCAACGCAAATGCGGCGATGGCGGTTCTGGCGTTTCGCTTCGAACCGGCCATCGGTGCCGCCATCGGCGAACTGTGGCGGCAACCGATCTCGTCTGCAGCCGTCTGGGAATGCGCGGCGCCAGAGAAGCGTGAACGTTGGACAACCAACCCGTCCAACGCAGACCAAATTATTCCCATTGATCCATTCTTCTGGGCAGGGGAATCGACAAGCGGCAGCGGACTTTCAGTCGGGGCAGAGGTCGGCGAACGCTTTGTCGAGTTTATTGCTTCCTAAAGTGGGGGTGGTTCAGAATTAGGTTTACACTTTTGATACATAGACAAAAATCTATATGAGGTCATTTTCTGCCTGAGCATGGCTCAAATTAGAAAATATAAACATCTTTTCTCTTTGCAAAAATGTAAACCTAATTGTCCGCCTAAAATGAACCACCCCCTAAAGTGAGAGAACAATTCTGATTTCACAACATCTGACGGGTGGCGAGGTGGTGGTTCGCACTCTGGAACGGCATGGTGTGCGACACGTCTTTGGCATTCCGGGCGACCACACGCTGCCCATCTATGCAGCGTTGGGTGAATCTACAATCAACCACTGCACGACCCGGCACGAACAGGGTGCTGGTTTTATGGCAGATGGGTATGCTCGTGCTAGCGGCGAACCAGGGGTTGCCATCGTCATCGGCGGACCTGGTGTCACGAATATTGCCACGGCTATGGGTGAGGCCTACACAGATGGCGTGCCGTTGCTCGTTATTTCGGCTGAGGTGCCGACCACCGACATCGGTGCTGGCCGTGATCACAACCATGAGATGAAGGATCAACACGCGGCAGCGTCAGCCATCTGTGCTTACAGTGAGTGTATTCGTTGCTTGGAGCAGATCCCAGAGGCAATTGACCGTGCCTTCGAGCGATTCAGCATTGGCCGTCCACAATCGATCCACCTTGGCATTCCCATTGATATTCTGGCAGACTATGGTCCAATCTCAATAGGTGAACGGCCAACCTATCGGCCAATTGCGCCCGATTCTGCTTCGCTCATCCATGCTGCGGAGTTGCTGCGCTCGGCGCAACGACCAATCATCCTCCTGGGTGGGGGCGCACGGTCTGCGCAGAACATCTCGCCGACATTGGCGGAAGCACTTGGCATCCCCGTCATGACAACGTGGAATGGTAAGGACGCCTTTCCCAATGACCATCCGTTGTATGTCGGTGGTGGTTTTCATCTAAATGCAACGCTTGAGGCCCTGGCCGATGCCGATGTCGTCTTGGCAGTCGGGACGCAACTGGGCCGGAGTGATTTCTGGCACGCGCCAGTCGCACTCAACGGAGCCATAATCCGCGTGGACATCGATCCTGGACAGATCCACGCAAATATGCCAGCTACCATTGGCATTATTGCAGACGCTCGAATAAGTATTGAAGCCCTGGCGGACACCGTCGGGAAGCTTGAGCGCCCGAGAGCGAAAGATCGCGCCCTCGGCCTCCGCTCACAGATCGATGCCGAGGTCAACAGGGCAAACAGTCGATATAAGCCTTGGCTCTATGCGGTGCGTGCTGGTCTTCCGGCCAATGGCATTGTGGCTATTGACTCCACACTGGTCGCTTATTGCGGGTTCCGATACCTGGATATTCCAGCCGACGGCACGTGGCTCTATCCGAGCGCATACGGGACTCTCGGGTACGCACTGACGGCTGTTGAGCGTGGGCTTGGATTGCCCATCATTGTCTGGAATGATCGCGGCTTTGGTACGATTCGCCAAGGGATGGAGCAACGTGGCATAAAGCCATTGGGCGTCGACTTTGCCATTCCCGATCTGGCTGCCCTGGCCCGAGGTTTCGGATGTGCATACGCCAGCCCAGAGACGCCAACTGAGCTAGAAATGGCAATTCGTGATACACTTGTTCAGAGCGTACCAACGGTTATCGAAGTGGATGATCGGCTCGCGTCGTGAGGAATTGGTTCTCGTGAATTCTGTCGCTATACTCGCAACGACATAGATGAGAATTTCCACTCGATAGACAGGAATAGTTCACATCGGCGTTAGAAATAGGTTGACATATTGTATGGGGGAGGCGTTCCCTAACGCTGGTTCTGGTCAGGCACTGCCGCATTTTCTAGTGCGGCCTCCACAACTTTGTCAACCTAACTCCGAACCATCCCGACCGGGCATTCCCTCCCATCCAAATCCGCTGTAGTATGCTGGGGCAGCCACAGAAAATGCCAGAACGAGACGTGCAAGAAAGCGGAGGTACCAAGAAATAATGGCACATGGAGCTGCGGTACGGCTCAACAACGTCGTCAAGCGATTCGGCACCTTCACAGCAGTCGATGGCGTCTCGCTGGAAATACAATCCGGCGAATTTCTGACTCTGCTTGGCCCAAGCGGCAGTGGCAAAACGACAATGTTGTCGATGATTGCTGGTTTCGAGACGCCAACCGAAGGGACAATCGAGATCGGGAACCAGCGCGTGGAGCGGCTTAGCCCAGAAAAGCGCAATGTTGGGATGGTCTTCCAAAACTATGCCCTCTTTCCGCACATGACGGTCGCACAGAATGTTGCGTTTCCGTTGCGAATGCGCGGCTTCTCCCGTCAAGATATCGAGCCGAAGGTGCGGAGTGCCTTGGAGCTGGTGCGCTTGCCTGAGCAGGCCGCAAAATATCCATCGCAGCTCAGCGGCGGCCAACAACAGCGAGTGGCTTTGGCGCGTGCCTTGGTCTACGAGCCGAGCGTTTTGCTGATGGACGAGCCGTTGGGCGCACTGGATCGCCGGCTGCGCGAGATTGTGCAACTGGAGCTGATCGAGCTTCACCAGTCGGTCGAGGCCACCATCATCTACGTGACGCACGATCAGGAAGAGGCGCTCACGATGTCAGATCGAATCGCGATCATGAATGCGGGCCACATTCTCCAGGTTGGGACACCGCGTGAGATTTACGATCAGCCCGTCGATACCTTTGTCGCCGACTTCGTGGGCGATTCGACTATCCTGACTGGCCGAGTTCAAGCGGTAAATGGAGCCGTCTGCGCCATTGAGCTTGGTGACGGCCTCACGATTACTAGTCACGCGGAAGGTTGGGTGCAGGCTGGTGCGGACGTCCAACTATTGATTCGTCCGGAAAAGGCGACTCTCTCACAGGGGAATCAAAATCACACGACCGCTAGCGCTCCCGGTGGCACCTTAGTCCATGCCCTCTATCTCGGCGAGTCGACACGTTATCGAGTGCAACTGGACAGTGGCCATGAAGTGCTTGTTCGCGCACACAACCGCGCGGATCAATCAATCTATCGTGTCGGTGACCGCGTTTTTGTCACCTGGCAACCAGCGGATGCGATCATTTTACGTTCGGAGATTGGGGATTAGAAATTGGAGAACGGAGAATAGAAATTGGAGATTTGCGTGCTCCTCAGTCACGCAATCTCTATTCTCTAATCTCTATAGAGGACTAAATGGCAGAAGCGAAGAAACCAATAGAACACATACAGGTCGGCAGTACCCCATCAACCCTGCCTCAACTTCGCCTCAGTCCGGGATTGCTCATTATCCCGGCGATCCTTTACGTGGGGCTTGTGTTTGTATGGCCGCTTGCCAGAATGTTCATGTCAAGTTTTAGCCAGACCGCCGATCCGCTCGAGAACTTCCAGCGCATCCTCACGACACCCCTCTATACGGAGGCTCTTTTACGGCAGTTCTGGTACTCAGCGCTGGCATCCGTCGGTAGCTTAATCCTTGGATACCCTGTCGCTTACTTAATGCGCATTGCGTCGCGCCGCCTCCGTTTGCTCCTGATTGTCCTCGTCGTCATTCCATTTTTTGTTGCACTGGTTGTGCGTACCTTTGGATGGATGATCATTCTGGGCCGAACCGGTCCAATCTCGAAAGTCGTTGAAGCTCTGACTGGCGAACCGTATCGCATCCTCTACTCTCCACTCGCCGTTCAGATCGGTATGGTCGCGATTTTGCTACCGTTCATGGTTTTGCCGATCTACAGCGTCATGGCGTCCATTGATATGAGCCTCGTGCGCTCGGCCCAGGTCATGGGAGCGTCGCCTGTTGCGGCTTTCTTGACCGTTTTCCTACCGCTCACCTTGTCCGGTATCCTCAGTGGGGTGGTGCTGGTCTTTATGTTGGGGATTGGCTTTTTCATCACCCCGGATCTGCTGGGGACAAACAGCGGTCAGGTCTATGCGACGCTGTTGGTTCGAGCGCGGGAAAGTTTCGTTGGCTCACCCGGTTTTTCTGAATCGATGGCGGTTATTTTGCTTGTGGCAACCCTCATTGCGCTGTTCATCGGCTCACGGCTGGTGCCGCTCAGTCGTGTGTGGGGATCAGCGCTGCAGACGGTGGGGCCAACACCTGCTTCTTTAGAGGAGCTCGAAGCAAAAAAGCGCGGCAGGTTGCGCACGAGCGTCTTGCGCACCTTCGGCGATATGCCAGAGAAGGCTGAATCCTTCATGGTTGACCAGTTGGTGTGGCCAACGGTCCGCTTGTTGGGGCGACTTCCCACCTGGTTGGCAGTTATCCCCGGTTTGCTCATCGCGATTCTGGCCATCCTGATTCTCGATGCACCAATCATCGTGGCGATTGTGATTTCATTCGGCAAAGATATCTTCTTATCGTTCCCGCCCCAAGAATTGACGCTCCAGTGGTATCAAGAATTCTTAAGCAAACGCTACTGGTTAAGCGCTCTCATGACCAGCCTGCGGCTCGGTCTGTTGAGCATGGTGCTCACAACGATCCTGGGTGGACTGACAGCATTGGGGCTTGTGCGGGCCGAATATCCAGGGAAGAATGCCGTCGTGGCCCTGCTGCTGAGTCCAATCATCATTCCATCCGTCATCACAGCGATTGCCGTTTATTATGTCTTCTTCCCAATCGGACTCGTTGGCACAACGCTCGGATTGGTGCTGGGACACAGCCTCTTCACATTGCCGATTGTCACCATCATCATGGCAGCCAATTTACAGAACTTTGATATCCAACTGGAGAAGGCCGCACGCGTCATGGGGGCCAGCGCGATTGGCGCATTTCGTCATGTGACCCTGCCGCTGCTGCGACCCGGCATTATTGTGGCCGCGTTCTTTGGCTTCCTGGGTTCCTTTGACGATCTGGTCATCTCTCTGTTCCTGGTTGGTGTGCGCATCCGCACTTTACCGATCCGTCTGTGGGAAGATCTGCACTACAAGCTCAGCCCGGTCCTGGCCGTGGTATCGGTTGTCGAGATTTTGCTCGTGGTTGTGGTGCTTTTCGTGACGGCATATCTCATGCGACCGAACCAACCGGCGTCGGTAACCGAGGCCAATCTGTCCACACCGACGGAAACCTAATGCCGCGTCCTGCGCCTATATCTGTTCCAGCATTGACGGGTTCAATGACCCAAGGAGTAACCTATGCAAGCGATAAGAGAATGGTTCCGCAAGTTGAACTTGCAAGATAGAACGACGCGCACGCTGAACCTTATCAGACTCAGTAGATCCAAATTTGGCGTTTTTGGCTATTTTCAGTCGAGATTGCAGGGATTTTGGAGTCATTTATTCAGATTTCGGTTACAGAAAACAACCTATTTCATATCTGAAAATCGCCCAAATCTAACGCAAAAACTAGATATCGACCGGCAAATTTGTATTTATGTCAACTGTTTAGCCAGAATTCTCTCTCAAAACCTGAAATTTGGATCTACTGAGACTGCTCAAGTATGGCATCGCTTATGCCCTGATCATTGTATTGCTGCCGATATTTGGTGGTTTTAAGGAGCTACCCTTATTACCGGGGAAAATTCCCAGCCCTGGCTATCTGCTGTTGAACGGCATCTTTTTTGATTTGGCGTTTGGTGGAATTCTCTTTGTCGGGTTTATTCTGGTGATCACGGTATGGAGTTTGCTGATTACCCAGGGGCTGTTGATCGACAGCGTGCCAATTCGGTATGGCGATACGAATCACGATTACAGTCCACTTCGCTCAGATGGCAGCAAGGATAACGAGGGCAACTATGTGTACACGCCCAGCGGATTAATTCCACGTTTCTTTGAACGCCTCTTGGATCCTGCGCTTACTTGGTTACAGGTTTGCGTTTATCTACTGCTCTGCGTGCCGTGCATTTTGGTTGTGATCAATAACGCCGCCGTTGGCAACTTAGTTGGCCTTGTGGCAGCACTCGTCGGTGCATTGATCGGTCTGCTTCTGGTGATGACCCTGACGTTACCAGCCGAGTTTGCGGCCCAATCGCAGCAGTTGGTATCCTCCTCATTCTATGCGAAGACTTGGGGTAGGTTCACTGAAAATCGATGGTTAGCCAAGCTGCGCTATGGCATCTCGCGGGTTCTCAACTTACTGCCAACCAGGCATCTAGTCGCTGATGTTCCTGGACAGCCCATTCCTCTCATTACATCGACCCATTTCTATGCTCTACTCATGTTTACAACCCTGCTGCTTCTCTATTTTTTGGGTCGTCCCCTCATCGCTCCACCCTCGGGGGCCGAGTTGCCTCCTCTTGTGCATCTCTACATTCTAATCACGCTACTCATTTGGATTGCACTGGGATTTGATTTCCACCTCTCATTCTATCAACTTTCGCCGCTCTTTATGTTGCTATTGGTTATTGTGGGAGCGCGTCTGGTCTTCAAGTTTGACTACTACTTTCTGGTTCACGGCGATGCACAGACAACGGTAGTGCGTCTCACGCCCGAGCAGATAGTTGCCGATGGCAAATCCGATGAAAACTTGGTGATCGTTACGTCAACAGGAGGAGGTATTTTAGCGGCAGGTTGGACCACGCTGGCTATGCAAAAGATGATAGAAGAACGAGCAGAGCTGGCTCACGAAATCCGCATGATCAGCGGTGCTTCGGGCGGATCGGTTGGGACGGCTTTTTATGTCAATGAACTGTTGCAAAACGATTTGACCCAAGGGGCATGTACGCCAAGTGCTGAACTACTGCAAGCGGCATTTGATAAATCTGTCACCAGCAGTCTTGCTACGGCGGCCTATGGCCTTAGCTTTATTGATTTCTGGTCGATAATCTTTGCTTGGCGAAAACAGATAGAGGGCTATTGCTGGAGGAAAAGTGGGCTTATATCTCTGCCGACAATACCGAGAAAGCGCAGCCATTGATGACAGATTTCGTCTCTGGGATCGAAGCAGGTTGCATTCCTGTCCCAATCTTAAATACGACCATCATGGAAAATGGTCACCGCATTATGATCACACCGATCGATTTTACAGACATGAAGACAAAGCGCGCGCAGACTCTCTCTGAATATCTCTTCAAACACAATCATGGTTCCCCTGAGCAAAGATATGATGTTCAGGCCAATCACGATATCGGACTTTGGACGGCTGCCCGACTTTCGGCCACCTTCCCCTATATTTCTCCGGCAACCCGCGCAGAGCTAACCAACACCATGCTGCATACACATGAATATAATGAGAGATTCCTGGGCCATCACTTTATCGATGGTGGCTATCATGATAATTATGGTGTGGCTTCAGCCATTGACTGGCTGGAACCAGTCTTGGAGGCGCGTGAAAAATCCACGTCGGGTGTGACATTCAAGCGACTCTTGATTATCCAACTGCGGGTTTCTTCCACGGGGGATGGCCGCCATGCTTTTGCCTCCAGCGGTACCGCCGCGGCCTTTTTGGGGCCGCTTTTGGGCATCTTTAGTATTCGCGATGGCGTTGCATTTAACCGAAATGAAGCAGAGTTAGAACGCTTTACCAAGGCATGGATCAAGCGCTTTGCGGCCAATCAATCCACCGGGCCAGTCGCAATTGAAACGGTGATTATCGAGCCGAAGCGGACGGCAGAAATACCGCTCTCGTGGCATTTGACCAGCGGTCAGATCCGCAACTTGCGTGAATCGTGGCACTCTGGGCTGGACGATTGCCTGAGCGAAATCAATACTTTCCTAGATGGGACGAGTCCCGCTATCAGCTCAAAATGTCGTACCGGACAGTACGATTGAGGCAAACCTGTGGATCTATTCTGAGCATTGCCATAAATCTAAAATAAATTGTTCCGTGAGGTTTTGTAGGGTAGATGTTGGATAGTTAGTTGGTTTGTTGGTTTGTTGACCAACCATCTAATCATCTAACCAACTCACCAACAGACCAACTAAAAACCACAAAACCCCGTAGAAAACCAAATGAATTTGACAGTTTCAGTCGAGTGAAAAGGAGCTTACCCATGCCCACAGCAAAAGCCAACGCCGACCTACTGCTGCGACACGGGCGCATCATCACGATGGACCCTGAGCGACGCATTCTAGTCGATGGGGCTGTTGCCGTTCGCGATGGCCGTATTGTGGCTATCGGGCCGGACCGCGACGTTGCATCCAGCATTGACGCATCGCAAGTTCGTGAATTAAACGGGGCTGTGGTCCATCCGGGGCTGGTGGATGCGCATATTCACACCAGCATCGACCTGATTCGTGGTTTGGTACCAGAAAGCACCTCGGATTGGACAGATGTGGAAGTACCCTATGTTGCGGGGAGAACTGCCGAAGATGATTACCTCAGCACCCTGCTCTGCTGCATGGAACTGGTTGCCAATGGCGCTACGATCTATTCTGACACCGGGAGCTCGAAAGATCTTGATGCGACAGCCAGGGCCACGGAGACCGTCGGCATCCGGGGGATGCCGGGAAACTCCATTTCCGACATACCCGGCGAAATCGAAGGCATGAACAAATCTACCGACGAATGTCTAGCTTTGTTGACCAACCAGATTGAACGCTATCCGTATCACAACGGGGGGCGCGTGCGGTGTGCTGTCTCCTTGACCGGCATGGGAACCGGTTCCGACACCTTGCTTACCGAGGCCAAGGCCCTGACAGATGCGCATCAGGTGCCAATGATCATGCATGAAAGTTGGGACAAAGAGGAGGTTGCCATGTATTTGGGGAAGACCGGACGGCGTCCCATCGAGCACCTGGCCGATCTGGGCATCTTGGGGCCCAATCTCACCTTGATCCACATGATTCAGCTCAAAGAGAGCGATGTGAAGCTCGTTGTCGAATCGGGTACAAATATCGTCCATTGCCCATCCGCATCGATCAGGCGGGCCATGGGCGCGATTCGGATTGGTCGCTTTCCCGAAATGCTCAAAGCTGGCGTCAACATTGGCCTGGGTTCCGATGGCCACAGCGGCAAGCATGATGTCCCGCGCCAGATGTATCTGGCCGCGACGCTCCATCGCGAAGTTAAGGGCGAAATTCCGACGATCACAGCACAGACCGCCTTCGAGATGGCCACGTTAAATGGGGCGCGTGCGCTGGGCTTGCAGGACGAGATCGGTTCATTAGAGGTGGGTAAACGGGCCGATATTGTGATCCACGGGTTGGATCGACCCGAGTGCCGGCCGCGCTTCAAAGATCCGGTTGTCAATCTGGTCTATCACGCGCTGGCCCGCACGGTTGACACTGTAATCGTGGAAGGTGAAAATATCTTTGACCGGGGGAAGTTTACCCGCTTCGATGTTGAAGAAGCGTACGCCCAGCTTGATGCCAAGGCTGCTGCATTGGAAGCGGCAATCGGAATTCGGGAAGCTGATGATTGGCCGTTAATTAGTTAGGAACTCACGGATTGGCAGGGTTTACGGATTTGGTCTGGCGAAACACGGCAACAGATATTTCGACAGGCTCGCTATAAGTTTTGTTGGTTCTCGCGAATTCTGTGGTTAGCTATTTCGGCACATACTACAATAGGAACGGATTGTACATTGTCTATGAAAGCGGTCGGTTCTGCGCAACAATATTCATGGGCGACGCAAGAAAATCCGCTTCCATCCAAATCCGCTGTAGTGTCTTGCAACAATCCAGAAAATGCTAGAACGTGAAGTTTTGGACAAACGGAGACGCAAAAGTGATAAGTCAGAAGATGCATGACACACTGAACAACCTGAAGGCTGAATACGCAGAGCGAAATCCCCGCTCACGCGAGATGTTTGAACGGGCCAAGCAGTCGATGCCAGGGGGCAATACTCGTACCGGTGCTTACATGGCTCCCTTTTCTCACTACCTGACCGGCGGCGAAGGCATCTACGTCATCGATGCCGATGGCCATCGGCTGCTGGACTTCACCAACAACAACACATCACTCATCCTGGGCCACTCACATCCCGCCGTTGTCGAGGCGATCCAGAAGCAGTTGACACAAGGCACGGGTTTCAACCGCCCCACACCGTTCGAGATCGAGATGGCGGAGCTGTTATGCGCGCGTGTGCCCTCCCTGGAGCGGGTTCGCTTCTGTAATTCAGGCACCGAAGCCGCGCTGAACGCGATGCGAGCGGCCAAAGCCTTCACCGGCAAGCGCAAGATCGCTAAGTTTGAGGGAGCATATCACGGCACCGGCGAGTATGCGCTGGTCAGCCACGTTCCGCCGATTGGTCCTGAACTGGGGTCGGCTCATCGCCCCAAGTCTGTCCCTTCGTCAACCGGTATCTCGTCTGCCGTCGTCGATGAAGTCATCGTGCTGCCGTTCAACCATCCGACTGCCTGTGCCGAGATCATCAATGAGAATGCCGATGAGCTGGCCGCGGTTATTGTCGATCCGTTGTCGACGGGGGCTGGCTTTACGCTGCCCGTTGATGGCTTCTTGACCCGCTTGCGCGAAATAACCGAGCAGGCTGGCGTGCTCCTGATCTTCGACGAGATCATCAGCCTGCGGATCGCCCATGGTGGCGCGCAGGAAGTGTACAATGTGCGGCCCGATCTGACATGCATGGCCAAGATCATTGCGGGCGGGACACCGGGTGGTGCCTTTGGTGGGCGGGAGGATATCATGGCTCTGTATGATCCAACAGACGGAGCTGCAAAACTCCCCACGCCGGTACCTACAACGCAAATCCGATCACGATGGTGGCTGGCGCGGCCACGCTGCGTACGCTGACGCGCGAGGCCTATGCCAAGCTCGATCAGTTAACCAAACGTTTGGGTGAAGAGCTGGATCAGGTCTTTGAAGAGGCCGAAGTGGAAGCCCAGGTGAGTACAGCGGGTTCGCTGGTGCGCGTTCACTTTCTACCAAACTTGCCGCGCACCTATCGCGAAGCCGCCAAAGAGGATGACACAATGCATCTTTGGTTCTCTTTCTGGCTGCTCAATCATGGCATACATGGATCACTCAACGGGAACCTATCACTGCCGATGGAAGAGACACACGTTGACCAGTTGGTTTCTACAGTGAGAGCTGGTTTACAATATTTACGGTCGGTGTAGATGCTGGCGCAGAGGCAAATGGACAATAAACGTCTATAGAAATTAGCTTCAAGGCGAACAGAAGGGTCAATTTTTGCGCTTTGACAGGCTTATTGAGAGCAACTATAATTAGAGATTATGAGGATTAAGAATGTGGGACACGGATTTTTAGGATGAACACGGATCATCTCAGAACAAATCCGCGAAATCTGTGTTCATCCGCGTCCTAATTTCAATCCCTATAATGTCTATTGTAGATATCTTCAAAATATCCAGTTCGCCGAGTCATGGATCCTCATTTGCGTTGATGCAGTTGGTTTAGTATTCCCTATTCTTTCATCTGTTTTTGGGTTCTCAAGAGACTCGATAATGACAACCGATCGTTCCGTACTACCCTTTGCTAATAGACAAACCAGATAAACCCCGTACAAACGAGGAGTCGCCAGACATGGTGCAGCATTCTCGACTGCGAATGGGCGGCGTTCTCTATTACACGCAGTAGGATTTCTCAGAGGTAGAGCGTTCAAATGGCGAAAAAAGACGCAGTAGAGAATCTCGGACCATTTGGCACGCTCGAGTCTGTTTTGACTGAGAAGTGCAGGATTATGTCTACTGCGTGTAATAGAGAACGCCTTCTCCGCATCGTACGACCTCTGCTTGTTTTGTCTATAAGGAGGCAAGAAATGTCTATCAAGATTCAAAATGTGACAAATCGGCCGGTGCTGTTACGCTTGAATAGTGGACGAACGCTACATCTTGACCCACGTGGAACCTCAAGCGAGATTCGAAATGTGGAAGTCAAGAATAATGCCAAGGTTCAGAAACTTCAGGAACGGCGGATTATTGCGTTACATGAGGTAAAAGAAAAGAAGCCTCCGACCCGCGGCCCGAAAAAGAATAAAGCAGAACCCACAAAGGCAGAAAGCGATAATTGAACCCCAGTAAGAGGACCAAAAAATGGCGGTATTGTCTTATCCAGGTGTCTATGTGGAAGAAGTCTCCAGCGGCGTCCGACCCATTGCTGCGGCCAGCACCTCAACACCGGCCTTTGTGGGATTGGCCGAGATGGGGCCGGACGACGAAGCAAAGCGAATCACCAGTTGGACCGAGTTTCAGAAGCATTATGGCACATATATCGTTGGTAGCTATCTGGCCGAGAGTGTTTTTCAGTTCTTTAACAACGGTGGCCAGCAGTGTTACATCGTGCGCGTCACCCGCTCCAATGCCGAAACAGCCAACGTCACTGTTCAAAACCGAGCTTCCACGCCGATTGATGGCCTGAAGTTTTCGGCCAAGAACAAAGGGGCGTGGGGTAACTACCTGTACCTGCAGATCGAGGACGGCTCGACCGATCCAGGCAATGAATTTAAGATCAGTATCCGACGACAAGAAGCGGTGGATGTCGTCCCTGAGGATTTTCTGAATATCACAGTGGAGGAGGTCCACGATGATCTGAGCATGGACCCGAATGCCTCGAACTACGTTGAGAATGTCTTGAGCCAAAATTCCAATCTCATCAATGCTGAAGTGCTTGACCACGATAACGTGCAGAATGGATTTCATCGTGGCGGTACCGGTCCTTCACCTCCTGTGGGAGACACCTTTAACTTTCACATCAATATAGACAATGACGGGTTCCAGCTCGTCTCACTAACACCTACAGAGTCAGAGCCTCTGGATAACCTTACCGTAGTGGCTGAAGCGATCCAAACTATTGTACGATCGATAAGTCCACTCAAAGCCAGTACAGATCCTGCGGCTTTTGCTGGTTTTACGTGTACAGTACAGCAGTCGGGGACTTCTGACGAGCACCTGCTTTTGACGTCTGGCACCACTGCCGCCAATTCTGCGGTCCGAATTCAGAACGCGTCAACAGACAATGCGGCAGTGAGTCTTCGTTTGGGTGTAGGCAATGGCGGCATATCGGAGGATGGCAGAGCTGTTCAACGCCCCGCCCTAGCGGACGCCATTCAGATCGGGGATCACGTGGACGAGGCTCCCGTTACGGCCGTCACACGAGGGACAGACGGTACTGAAGACCTGACCGAATTATCTTATAGCGAACAGTTTCCCCTCTTGGACAATAAGACTCAGTAGATCCAAATTTGGCGTTTTTGGCTATTTTCAGTCGAGATTGCAGGGATTTTGGAGTCATTTATTCAGATTTCGGTTACAGAAAACAACCTATTTCATATCTGAAAATCGCCCAAATCTAACGCAAAAACTAGATATCGACCGGCAAATTTGTATTTATGTCAACTGTTTAGCCAGAATTCTCTCTCAAAACCTGAAATTTGGATCTACTGAGTCTGATTTTAGTTTGCTCGCAGTGCCCGGCGTTGGCACCGAGGCGATGGTGGGCGAGGGGATGGCATACTGCGAAAATCGGCCATTACAAGATGTCTTCTATATTGGAGAGATGTCTCAAGACGATGATTTGCCCGCCGAGGCCGAAAGCTTTCGCAACAACCTGACCAAGCCCAATTCCTATGGGGCCGTCTATTTTCCCTGGATCAGAGCCTTAGACCCCTCCGGCAGATCGACGGAACCGATTCTGCTGCCGCCATCGGGCTACATTGCCGGGCTGTACGCCCGGATCGATGGCCGTCGCGGCGTCTGGAAGGCACCGGCCGGAACAGAGGCCAGCTTAAGTGGTGCAGTCGGTCTGGCCATCGATCTCACGGACATACAGCAAGGAAATCTGAATCGTATGAACGTCAATTGCCTCCGCCGCTTTGCCGCGGCCGGCATCGTCTCTTGGGGTGCACGGACCATCACCTCTGATCCTGAATACCAGTATGTCCCGGTGCGGCGCATGGGAATCATGCTGCGGGTCAGCATTTACCAGGGCATCCAATGGGCCGTCTTTGAGCCAAACGATGAGCCGCTCTGGGCCGCGCTGCGCCTCAACATTGGTTCTTTTATGATGAACCTATTTCGCCAAGGTGCCTTCCAGGGAGCAACGCCATCAGAAGCATTCTTCGTGAAATGTGATAGTGAAACAACGACCCAGGATGACATTAACCTAGGCATCGTCAACGTCCTGGTCGCCTTTGCCCCGCTCAAACCGGCTGAGTTTGTCGTGGTTAAAATTAGTCAGAAGGCTGGACAGGCTTCGTAAGTTGCAAGCGGCACAAGGAGCACAGAACATGGCGCAGTTTAGCGTAAATACACACCGTTTCGATCCCTATCGGAGTTTCAAATTCAAAATCAAGTGGGACAACCAATACGTAGCCGGTCTTAGTAAATGTAGCGCGCTGAAAAAGACAACGGCGATGGAGGAGTGGCGCGATGGCGGTGATCTGAGTACGACACGCAAGTTACCGGGTCAAACATCGTATGAGGCCATCACCCTTGAGCAAGGGATTACCCACGACACCAGCTTTGAGGAATGGGCCAATCTGGTCAACAACTTTCAGGGCGATGCGGCCATGTCCCTACTGAATTTTCGCAAGGATGTAACGATCGATGTCTTCAATCTGGCTGGTCAACCAGTTCTTTCCTACAATGTGTATCGCTGTTGGGTCTCTGAGTACCAAGCCTTGCCTGACCTGGATGCCAGCGGCAACGCTGTCATGATCGCCACGATCAAGCTGGAGAACGAAGGTTGGGAACGGGATACGTCTGTCACCGAGCCAGCGGAGACGTAGTGGAGCACGTCCGTTGTTTGCTGCCTGGTGGATTCGTCGATGAAGCGGGTCTGGTGCACCGTCAGGTTGAACTGGCTCCGCTTCGCGGCCGCGAGGAAGAGTTTCTGGCCAGCCAGCATGGCCTGGAGAGCAATGCGCTGACCACCGCTTTGCTCAGTCGCTGCGTACAACGCATTGGCGCTATCACTCCTGTCTCTGAGACAGTAACCCGCAATCTCCTGGTCGCGGACCGACAGTACCTGCTCTTGAAACTGCGAGAAGCGACGTTTGGCCATCGGGTGCAAGCGACCATCGTCTGCCCTGATCCTGCTTGTGGTACCAAGATGGACATTGACTTCTCCACGCAGGATATCCCTGTTAAGGCGTCTGAAGACAAGGGCCCTTTGTACCAGATGCAGCTCCCGCCGGAGAGCGGTCTCATGAGTGAGGATGGAGAAATTTGTACTGAAGTTGTTTTTCGCCTGCCCAATGGGGGCGACCAGGAGGCGATTTCACCCTTACTCTTGCAGGATGAGTCACAAGCGGGCATGGCCCTTCTCGAACGCTGCGTGCAGTGTATCGGTCCTTGGGAAAACCCGGGGCTGGCCCGGATCGGGCAGTTGTCACCCCAGGTGCTGATGGCAATCGAACAGCAGATAGAATTGGTTGCGCCCGCTGTAGAGCTAACGATGGCAGGTAATTGTCCTGAATGTGATCTGGTCTTTTCTCTTCCCTTCGACCTGTCCGGTTTCTTTTGGAGCGAATTGAGAACCAGCCGTAACCTGCTCTTGCGCGAAGTTCACTTTCTTGCATTCCACTACCACTGGAGCGAGCGCGAAATTATGGCCATGCCGCGCGACAAACGACGAAGCTATATCGAGATATTGGCGGAGGAACTCGAGAGATTCAACGATGGGATCTGATCAACGGCTGACTACGTCAGCGCACAATACCAGCATTCAACAGGAGAATACCCTGCTCAGCGATGATCAAACTGGCTATCAAAGCCGCGTCCGCACCCTGCTAGGCATGCCAACGACTCGGGTGGTCTCTAATTCGGTTCAGATACCACCGTTTTTCCCCGGTGCCTTTCCCCACAAGGCAGAACCGTTTACGGTCGAACCTGTTCCTACCGATGCTCAAGACCAGTTGGTCGAGGCTGTGTTCGCACGTGAACCAAGCGCAATGCCGGCTACCCCCCCAGTTGGTGAGCCACAACCTGGCGAGATTGCCGGCCCGCCTCTGCCAGTGGATATTGACTTGGAACCAACTATCACTCAGAGCTCAGCGCCGGTCGGGGGACCGCGGCCGAAGCCACCACCACGACCCAATATTGAGCAAGATAAGGCGGAGGCCATCGTCCCGGATGACGCGATTCAGCAGACAAAGCAGACGTCGAGCCCAAAACTCAATGACGATCCAATACAAACTTTCTCTGCCTTGGCACCCGGCCTCATCAAGGATGATGTTGCGGCCGCCGAAGGCAATGAAGCGCACCGACAGGCAAGCCAGTCGGCGGTGCCCCAGTCGGGTTCAGACAAAGACACTTTGTCCGAGACGTCTATCGTGGGTGCAGTGCATCAGGCCAGCCATGAACATGACCATCGGGTAGCACCAGCCCAAGTGGTCCCAAAACTCAATGACGATCCGATACCGACCAGATCCACAGAGCCAGGAACGGAAGACTCGAACTATCTTGTTGGTAGAGAAACCGACCCAAGCCCGCAGCCGATCACGAATATACCACGGTCGCCTGTGACCGGACCCGGCGCGAAACAGGAGCAAGCTGACAGAAAAACGGTTCTAGCGGAGGAACAACTGATTGAGGAAATCAACCTGGTCATCCCCAGTCTCTCTGAGGGAAAACAAACTTTCTCTGCCCTAGCGCCTGACTCCATCAAGGATGATGTCGCGGCCCGTGAACGCAACGAAGATAGCCGACATGCAGGCCAGCCAGCGGCCCAACCGCACTCAGGCAAAGCGTCTTCGCTTGAGACGACAGTAAAGGGACCAGAGCATCAGACTAATCATGAATCTGCCTATGAGGCAGCAGCCCAAGAGGCGGCAACGATTCCGGCCCAATCGGGAATCGACAAGTCGGAAACAAAAGGGTCAGGAG
Organism: Chloroflexi bacterium TSY; assembly: GCA_019217005.1. The sequence continues at coordinate 89,181 of JAHBNG010000006.1, read as the reverse complement.
TCAGTGCCTTGGTTCATGAACAACGACCAGATGTCAACCAGCCAGAACCGACCCCACAACGATCCGTTCCGGCTGTCACTGCTGATGATATCGGCAATGAGAGACAACTTCAAGCCCTATCGGCCTCCTCGGCATCGCAGGTCTCTGCCGCCAACGTTCTTCAAAAGGTCCATTCGACCCGAAATCTTCAAGTTGAGCGGTTGACAAAGGCCGTCAATGAATTAGAAGCCAAAGTGGCGGCCCAGGCGGCCAGATTAGAAGAGGTATCCAGATCACGGTCCTCTCAATCGTCCCCGCCATCCACGGTCGTTGTCAACCGCACCGTTAAATCTGCCGGAACGCCGCGGGCCTACTGGAGTAGGAGTTACTTGGGGCGTTTGCATCTGAAAACCCGACGCTGAGGAAATGGTCAGATGAGTGCATCGACGGCGATTGGAATGGTCAGTGAATCCTTGCGGAATCTGCTAATGGAGGAGATGAGATTAACCCCGACGGTGAACGTAACGATTCTGGCCCCTGACGAACCAGGTGGCGATCGGCGGATTAACCTGTTTTTGTACAAGGTACAAGAAAACCCGACCTTGAAAAATATGGATTGGCAGGTGAAACAGGGTGAACCCAATCAACTGGTTCCACCCCCGCTATCACTCAACCTTTTTTATCTTATGACTCCGTACGCGCCCAATGATCAACAAACAGGGAATGCTGCACACCATGAAATTTTAGGCGAGGCCATGCGCGTCTTTTATGAAAATCCAATTGTGCCTGAGGTATATCTTGCTCCAGGACTGACGGATACCAGGGAGCAGATTAGAATTATGCTCAATACGCTGGATCTGGATGAGTTGAGCCGCGTGTGGGCCACCTTTACCCAACCTTTCCGGCTTTCCGTCCTGTATGAAATTTCGGTGGTGCAACTGGATATGTTGTCCGAGAGCGAGCGGGCTATGGCCGGGCGGGTGAGGCAAATCGGCGTGCCGCAGGTGCGCGCACCGTTCAGCCCGCCGGTTGTAAACAGTATAGAGCCGTTGAGCGGACCGGTGGAGACAACGATTACGCTGCGTGGTGCGCATCTCGCCGGTTGGCAGGCCTACGTGACGATGATGGGTCGGATGGTGATGGATGGCGCAGAGTTGAGCATCAATGAATTTGACCTGACTGTACCGGCCGATCTACCACCGGGCTTCCACGAAATTCGTGTTGACGTCTCCCATCTATATCGCCGCCTATTTTTCTTTGAGGTAACCCCGTGATGGATAGACAGGCAGCGCAGCCACCTCCCTATCAGGACAACTTCGAGCACATCGCGGACGAATTGCAGATGCTGGATCTGCTGATTCGACGGCGGGTAATGGTGTTACGCCGCCAACTTCAGGAGCAACGCGGTACATCTGCCGATCCAACCCTATACATTTCCCACGAGGAGGTTGACCGCCTGCTCGACAAGGGCGAGGCATTTGACGTTGCGCTTCCGGAATTCATGGCTACCCGAGATCAGCTGGCACAGCAGCGGTATAAAATCGACGCGCGGATCGCAATCAGCCGTGCGGCCGGGATATTCCTGACCCTGCCTCAATTGACCCAGATCTTTGCGCTCTCTCCCTTTGAACGCCAAGTGTTGACGATCTGCCTGGCGCCGGAGCTAAACCGCAAGTATGATCAGCTCTACGCCTATTTGCAGAATGACATCACCCGCAAGCGACCCAGCGTCGATCTGGTGCTCGATCTGCTCTGTGAGACAGTGGTGGACAAGTGGCGGGCCAGAACGCACCTTTCCGACCAAGCCCCTCTTTTCCGATCTGGCATTTTACAGCCCGTAGACGACCCCCACAGCCCCTCTGGATCGAGCGGTTTGGCCCAATTCATTAAGCTTGACCAGCGCATTTTCAACTACATACTGGAGAACAATAGCCTGGATGGTCGCCTGTACGGGGCGGCAAGGGTGCGCATACCTGCACCGGATCAGGACAATGCGTCGGTTGACCCGACAATCAAGACCAAGCTGTGCAACTTGACTCGGCATCATTTTAACGAGCGGGCAGAACACAAGAAACTCGTCCTCTATCTCCATGGACCTTACGGCACCGGCAAGCAGGCGCTGGCTCTGGCCATCTGCGGGTCACTGAACAGCCCCATGATTTACGTTGATCTGGAACTGCTGCTGGCCAGCGAACAAAATCTGGCGACGTTGCTGCAACTGGCCTTCCGAGAAGGGTTACTGTCGCAGGCGGCTCTATTTGTCGATCATGCTGACGTGCTGCTGGCAGCAGACGAAAAAGCCAGAGTGCTGGTTCGTCAACTGTCGCAGGTGATCGAGGACTATGGTTGGCTGGTCTTCTTGGGTGGGGAGAAGCCCTGGTCGTTGCCTGGGGCGTTTGACCAAGCAATCTTCCAGACGGTCAACTTGCCTGTGCCAGACGTGCCCCTGCGGACGGTCGCCTGGCGAGAAGTTTTGCGGCAATTTGCCCCCCACGCGGATGAAAGCTGGCCCGACCAGTTAGCGGCACAATTCCAACTGACGCCTGGGCAAATCCGAGACGCCGTTGTGGAGGCCCAAAATAGGTGGACGATGGGCGATGGTGCGGCGGCAATGACGCTGGATGATCTGTATGCTGCCTGCCGCAGCCAATCCAACCAAAAGCTGAGCGAGTTGGCGGTCAAGCTCGAGCCGCGAACCACCTGGGCGGACGTTATTTTGCCGGACGAGAAGCTGGACCACCTGCGGGAGATTTGCAGCCAGGTACGGCACCATTACCGGGTTTTTGGTGAGTGGGGTTTTGATCAGAAACTGTCCCACGGCAAAGGGTTGAGCGTTCTATTCTTTGGCCTGCCGGGGACGGGCAAGACAATGGCCGCCGAGGTGATCACCCACGACTTACAGCTCGACCTGTACAAGGTGGATCTCTCCGGCGTGGTCAGCAAATACATTGGGGAAACCGAGAAGAACTTGAGCAAGATCTTTCAAGAAGCGGAGACCAGCAACGCCATTCTCTTCTTCGATGAAGCCGACGCCCTCTTCGGCAAACGCACGGAAGTTTCCGACGCCCACGACCGCTATGCCAACATCGAAACCAGCTACCTGTTGCAAAAGATGGAAGAGTATGCGGGTGTGGTCATTCTGGCGACGAATTTGCGCGAGAATATGGACGAGGCATTTACCCGGCGCATCCGCCTCGTTATCGAGTTTCCCTTCCCGGATGTGGCCAGCCGGCGCGAAATCTGGCGGACGCATTTCCCACGCCAGGCCCCGGTCAGCGAGGCGATTGATTACGACTTGTTGGCCCAACATTTGCCCATCGCCGGCGGCAATATCAAGAACATCGTTCTCAACGCGGCCTTTTTTGCGGCCGAGAATGGGGGCGTCATTGGGCTGGAACATATTGTACGCGGCGGTCGGCGAGAATTTGAGAAAATTGGGAAACTATGGCGTGAAGATGCCTTTACAGCATCCCGTACTAACCCAAAATAGGAAAGCTTTATAATGCTCTGAGTGTAATAAGGCTTCTCCAAAAAATAAAATCCCCAATTCAAAAGGAAAAGCCAAAGCCATTCCAGGGGGATACGCTCCATCTTATGGGAAATTTTTTTCTGGAATGGCCAAAAACGCTAAAAAGGAGCGTATCATGCCAGGTGGCTTTAGCAACACCCCCAAAATCCTGCGTGGGGCTTTTGTGGAATATGGTCTCAGCATTCCGCCGCTCTTTGTGGTCTTCCAGTTCAATCCGCTGCAGCTTGCCCGCGGGCGCACGCTCACCTACTCGGCGCCTGGAGAACAAACGGCCGCCAATAGCTCGAATTCACTACGCCAATTTCATGCCCGAGAGTTTCCAGACCAGGATGCTCTTCTGGCTATTCAAGAACAACAGCAGGTCACAATCCAGGAGGAGTCCATCAATTTCGAAATACGATTGGATGCCACGGATAAGCTAAACGACGGCGATGCCGTTGCCGGGGAGTTTGGGGTAGCGCCCCAACTGGCTACCCTCGAATTGATGGCGCATCCAAAAGGGGAAAGCGTGCTGGGTGGGCTGGCGGATGACTTGGTCGGCCTTGACGAAAGTGGCTTTAGCTTCACAAAAAAACCGAGCCCCCCCATGATCCTCTTCATCTGGGGCATGAAGCGGGTACTGCCGGTGAATATTAATAGCCTGAACATCACCGAAACGGAATTCAGCACCACCCTGGATCCCATCCGAGCCACGGTCGCTGTGAACCTGACCGTGATTGAAGGGCCAAACATCCCTTACACTTATACCAAGGTGGTCAAGGAAGCGAGTTCGGCGCTGAATCTGGCCAACGTCACCGATATGGCCAACGTGGTCATTCCGGGGTAAAGGCCGGGCGAGGAGAATGCATATGTTTTCAAAGAGTTCGCGCTACAGCAAACTGCCAGATGTGGTGACCATCGATGCCGAGGGCCGGTCGCTGCGGTCCAAAGCGGCCCGTCTATTGCCGATCGTAGCCGGAACCTTCCGGCACACCGTCGAGGCGGGAGACCGCCTGGATCACCTGGCTTATCAATATTACAAGCAGCCCCGCAAATGGTGGCGCGTTTGTGATGCGAATCCCGAATTTATGTCTCCTTTGGCGCTGCTGGGCCAGGAACCCATTGTCAGCGAAGCTTTTCCCCTGACCTGGACAGATGAGATGAACCCGCCGCCCTGGGCTGCCTTACGCCAGGTCCTGATGGGCATTGTGGGGGTGCTCGATCTGCAGGTGAAGGAAGAGGCGGCATTGGTGGAAGAGAAGCAGATGGTTGATAGTGAAGCGGTAACGATGTTCGTAGACACCTTCCAGCGGACGGTGATTGTCACCTACAACGAAATGAATGTGCAGGCGGTCACCATCGCCGAGGCGATCGGTACGACAGGTTTCGTGGTTGGCGAGTCGGTGCGTGCCGGCAGAGTCGGAAAGTCTATCCTCATCCCGCCGAATAGCATTCGATAGATCGATCAATTATGGTCAGCGAAAGCATCATCATTGAGATTGAAAGTAAGGAAGTTCGCGAACTCTACGCGGACTTGCTCAGCCTGGAAGTCGAATTAGACGACAGGTTGGCCGGCATGTTCCGCTTACAGATCGCCATCTCACTGCAATCAGATGGAACCTGGACCTACCTGGATGATGACCGCTTTATGGTCTGGAGGCAAGTAACGATTGCGGCCGGTTTCGAGAGTGGTGCTGAGGAGATCATGGTCGGCTATATCACCCACCTCAAACCCAATTTTGATCCCGACCTCAGCCAATGCACGTTAGAAATCTGGGGCATGGACGGCAGCGTGTTGATGGATCGGGTGGAAAAGCTCAAGGATTGGCCCGATAAAAAAGATAGCGATATCGCCGCCGAGATATTCGGTCTGTACGGCTTCTCGACCGAAGTCGAAGATACTGAAGTTATTCACGAGGAGACTGTATCCACCATCATTCAACGCGAAACGGATATGCAATTCCTCAAGCGGCTGGCGCTGCGTAACGGCTTTGAGTGTTTTGTCCAGGGCAACACCGGCTATTTCCGCGCACCGCGCGTCGATGAGACACCCCAGCCCGTGCTGGCCGCCCATTTCGGCGCAGAAACGAATCTCAATGCCATTTCTCTTGAGGTCAACGCCCTGACGCCCACGCAGGTGGCCATGTTTCAAGTAGACCGCCTCAATAAGGAAGTGCTGGAAGCAACGGCCGTCAGCAGCCAACAAACTGCTTTGGGCAAAGATGATGGCCTCAGCCTGCTGGTCGCCGGCATGGACCCCAGTCAACTTACCCTGAGCATGAATGCCGCGACCGGCAATCTCGAGATGAACGCCTTGTGTCAGGGGCTTTTCCACGAGGCAGAGTGGTTTGTGACCGGTGAAGGCGAAATCATAGGCAATCAATACGAACACGTCTTACAACCCAGGGGAACGGTGACCATCAAAGGCATTGCCGAAGCATATAGTGGCGTTTACTACGTCAGCCACGTCACCCATTCCTTTACACCCGACGGCTACACCCAGACCTTTCGTGTCAAACGGAATGGCCTCAACCCGACTGGTGCCGAAGATTATTCTGGGGGTGGGTTATTGGGCGGATTACTTTAGGAGCGCGAGTTTGAATTTAGAGCGTATTGTGGCCAATCTGGCCCAACAAGTAGAACACCGTTTTTACGGCAAATACAGAGGCTTTGTGGTGGACAACGCCGACCCCGAAAATCTCGGTCGGCTCAAGCTGCGGGTACCCAGCGTGTTGGGCAATGAGGTGGTCACCGGATGGGCCATGCCCTGCCTGCCCTATGGCGGCGAGGCCAACCAGGGCTTTCTGTTTATACCCGAAGTACAGGCCGGGGTATGGGTTGAGTTTGAGGAAGGCGACCTGGAATTTCCCATCTGGGTAGGTACCTTTTGGAGCAAGCCGGGGGGCGACAGCGAACTGCCCAAACCCAACGATGCAGAGGGAGCGGAACAAAGCAGCGTTCAAGACCCACCCACACGCAAGATTATCAAGTCTGTGAAGGGCCACACCATCCAGTTCGAAGATGCAGATGGTGAGGAGATGGTCACCATTATTGAGGCTGAGCATGGTCACGTGATCACGATGAATCAAGATGGGGTCAAGATTACGGACGGGGACAATAGTCACGAAATCGTCCTCGACGACGCAGGCATCCAGGTCACGGATGGCGTCAATGCCCACGAAGCGACCTTTACCGCCCAGGGCATCGCGGTAACGGATGGTGTAAACCAACACCAAGTGACGCTCGAAGCCAGCGGCGTGTCAATTCAAACAGCCGCGGGCGCTAAGGTCGAGTTGACGGCTGCCCAAGCGACGCTGGATGCTGGTGCGGGCATCGTGGCGATCAAGGGTTCGCTGGTTCAGCTCGGTCCCGGTGCCGTGCCGGTGATTCGGGTGGGTGACCAGGGGATTGGTAACTTGGGAGCACCAGTGCCAATTACGATTACGACCAACACGCAGGTGTTGGCTTGAGGGGTGAAAATGGGATTAGGTAACGATAACACGATCAGTAAAACCGAATTTGTCGATGCTATGCGCGTCCGCCTCGAAGCCGAACAGTCGGGCTTGGGTGCGAACGTCGATGACCCAAGTGTACAGGAAAACTTGGGCGCACTCGGCCAAGCTGTCTTTCGGATCGCCACTGTACACGCGGAGACGTTCTCTGATGGAGGCACGGACGATGCGTTCTGGCAATGGATCACCGACGTAAATGCTTGGCTCTCAGGTCTAGCGACCTGGCAGCAAGGCGTGGCTCAAGCGTTCGATGACTGGGCACCAACGCAACCAGCGGAGCAGGCTTTAAAAGATAAACTCATCGCTGTGCCCAGCCCTGGATCACCGCCAATGCAGCCGCCGACGAACTTGAGGGGCAAGATCGAATAGAGGCCACGATAATGGAGGACAGATCTTTCGGATTTCCCTTTGCCGTGAATGAGACCGGCCGCATCGATTCCAGCGGTGGCGATGAGGCCATCCGGGGCAAAATTATCCAGGTGCTATTTACGGCCCCTGGCGAACGGGTCAACTTGCCCGAGTTTGGGTGCGGACTCTTCAACCTGGTCTTTGAGCCCAACAATGCCATTCTGGCGGCAGCCATGGAATTCACGGTGGGACAGGCTCTAACCCGCTGGCTGGGGAACGAGATCCAGGTCGATGACGTGGATGTGGACACCACGCAAGAGATGAGTGCCATCGAAATTGCCTACACGAAAAGACAGGATTTATCGAAACAGGCGGTTCGGATTCAGTTCAGATAAGGCAAAAAATGGCCGAGATAAGCAAAGCAAACGGGCAGCAGATCATTGACTACATGGCCCGCGACTACGATAGCCTGCTCCAAGCAATGCGAGCGCTCGTCCCAGATAAGCTTCCGGAGTGGCAAGATTTCGAGTCCGAGGCCGACTTTGGCAATGTATTGCTGCAGCTCTTCGCCCACATGGGCGATATCCTCAGCTATTATCAGGATCGGGTGGCCAATGAGAGCTTTTTGGGGACCGCCCAGACCCGCCACAGCATCATCCATCATTTGCGCTTGATCGGGTACAAACTTGCCACCGCCGCGCCGGCGTCAGCTACGTTGGCCCTGACCGTCCCCGCCACCTGCACCGAGACCATTACCATTAGCAAAGGAGATGCCTTCGCCACCAAAAGTCAGAAAGACAAACCCAGCGTGCGCTTTGAGTACACGCGTGAGACGCCATTGACCATCGATTGCAGCACGCTGCCCGCAGGGTTGAATGGCAAAAAAACTTACGCTGGTATCCCGGTGGAAGAGGGTCGCCTGGTGCGCGATGAGATTTTAGGCACCTCTGATGGTAGCCCGAATCAGACATTCGTCCTGGTGCGCCCCAGCCTGATTCTGCGCTCGTTGGGACAAGGCCAGGAGATTAATAAGGATATCCTCCTGCTTACTGAACAGGGTACGATCATCGACGCCTGGACCTTGCAGGAAAGCCTGGCCTTCAGCCGGGAGGGACAGCGGGACTTTGTGATTGAGATCGACGAGCAAGAGCGGGCCACGATACTGTTTGGGGATGGTACGTTTGGTGCCGTTCCGCCTAACGGTGCCGTACTCAAAGCCACCTACCGGGTGGGCGGTGGCGCGCATGGCAACGTGGCGGCCCATACCATTCAGACTATTGTGGATGCGCCCCAACTGGCGTTGCTGGGGGCCAAAGTGACGAACCCCGAACCAGCAACAGGTGGCGCGGAACGGGAAAGTATCGAGCACGCCGTCCTGCATGCCCCCACCGTCTTCCGGTCGCTCAAACGCGCCGTGACCGCCGATGATTATAAAGCCCTGGCCCTGGACTTTAAGGGTGTGGGCAAAGTACGGGCCGAAGCAGCCGGCTGGAATATTGTCAAGCTGTTTGTGGCACCCCAGGGTGGCGGCCATGTGAGCGACGTACTGAAGGCGAACTTGCTGGCCTACTTTGAAGACAAGCGCCCGATTACCACGATCATCGACATCGAAGACGTGGATTATGTCAAAATCTACGTCACCGCCGAAATCGGTGTGAAGAGCTATTACGCCCCCGAAGAAGTCAAGGAGCAGGTGCAAGCTGCGGGTGGTAATCTGCTGGCCTTTGACCATGTGGATTTTGGGCAAACCCTTTACCTGAGCAAATTTTATGAAGCGATGGAGGCGATTGAAGGAGTCGCGTTTGTGAACATTATTGAATTCAGGCGTGGCGATCAAGCAGTCGACCATTTTGAGACTTCGGGCAAGATCGAGTTGAGCATGAATGAGATCCCCAGAATCCCAGACGACCCCGATGATGACCCGGCCTATGCTGGCGGCATCAAGGTCATATTGGAAGAGGAGCGCTGACCATGCGCCTGCAAGAGATTACGGCAACCCCGCACCCCAGCGGCAACCGGATCGATCTGTCCTGGGTGAATCCCGACCCCGACCAATATCCTGGTGTGCGCGTGGTGCGGCGTGAGGGCACCCATCCGACTGCGCCAGACGATGGGGTCGTGGTAACAGAAGGCGTGGAGCTGACGTCCGCCGTGGATGAGAACCTTCAAAGTGAAACGGTCTACTACTATGGCCTGTTTCCCTATACAGCCAAGCAATCTAACAACGAGCAGTCAGACTATCAATTCGATCGCCACAACCGGACGGCCGCAATGGCTACCGCCCCGTATGATATGGCGGGCAGGATGATGGACCTCTTGCCCGGAATTTATCATCGCTACGATACGATTCTCCCTGATCCAGAAACGCCTAGATTGTCGGAAGCGGATCAGCCACGGGGACAACTGCGCCGCTTTCTGGATCTACCCGGCGGCCAGCTTGACCAGCTCTACAGTTTGGCCCGGGCCATGCTGAACCTGTACGACATCGATCAAGTGGATGGTCGTTTGTTGCCCCTACTGGCTGAATGGATCGGCTGGCAAACCAACTATCGGCTGGACATTGATGCCCAACGGAATGAACTGCGCAGCGCACCGTCAGTTTATCAAAGAATCGGCATCATCCCGACCACAGAGGCCACCGTCAAGCGCATCCTGGGCTGGGAGAGCCGGGTCAAGGAGTTCGTTCACAACGTTTTCCTGTCTAATCATCCGGAGCAGTTGAATATTTGGCTGCGTACCCGCCCAAGTTCCGGGCAATGGTCAACGCCCACGGGACCCCTCTCGCTCGATTTTGCTTACGAGGGTCGGCCAACGGCGGTGCTTGATGCAGGCGGCACGCTGTGGCTTTTCTACCACACGCGCCGCAACGAGCGGTGGGATATCTGGTATAAATCACTGTTGACTTTCACCCTTGATGCTGCCTTACAGGCGGATTTGGCGCGTGGCGTACTCTCTATTGCCTTGCAGCAGGCGTTTGCAGAGCACGGATTCTCATTGTCTCTTGAGACAAAGATTGCAGCAAAGAGCGGTGACGAGTGGCTGCTCACCGATGCGGAAAATCAAGAAAGCTACACGATTAGAGTAGACGCGGACCAGTTAACGGTTTACAGATGGGCGCCCAGCCAACGTCTCACCAATCGGATGCAGATTGACAAACATCCCACCGCGGTCATGCAGGGCGATATCCTATGGGTCTTTTGGGACTCATATGACCCGACCGGGCGCACCTGGCAGATCAACTACCGCACTTACCGCGGCAGCGAGTGGTCAGCCATTGAAACATTCGGGGATGAGGACACCGCGCGCAGAACCCCGGCCGCCGCAGTTGATCATAGCAGGAGCTTGTGGCTTTTTTGGCTGGAAAAAAGTGGCGATGAGTGGGGATTAAAGTACGCGCGGCGCACTGGCGATGAGTGGGGATTTGTAGACAATGACCAAGCCCCCAGGGTGGAAAGCGATCTCTTTGTTCTCTTCCAGCCCGCAAACGCAACCCCGGATGCAACACCCAGGCTGTGGGTCTTCTGGGCGCATAAAGTCTCGACTGGCGAGCCCAACCAAACCCGATGGCAAATTGCTTACCGGGTGGCCACCAACATTGACGCAAGCGATCTGACGCCTGACTGGGGCCGTATCCATATGCTGCAAAAAGAGTCACCACATTATGACGACCGAGAACCAGCCGCTTTTGTCAATGCGGACGGGGATCTCGAGCTCTTTTGGAGTTCCAATCAGGATGGAAGTTGGTCCATCTGGCACAGCACCCTGCGCGACATCGAGCACAATACCTGGAACGATGCCGAACAGATCACAGCAAACCCATATTCCCAACGTGCCCCTTTCCCTGTCTCAATTGGGACCAGCACCTGGCTCCTCTACCGTTCTAACGAAAGCGTAACCTATGCCAGCGCTGTCTATGGTGCGACCCAAACCATGGATTTTCGCTACGCCGGTGCGACAACCGTTGACACCCGCAATGTCGCCAAGATTGCCCTACGTAGCCAGTATGAAGACTGCCAAGCCTACACCTACGATGTGGGGCAGGATGGGGTGCGCACTGACCTGGATTGGTATGCCCGCGATACGGTGGGGATGTATTTAAATGCGGAAACTGAAGACCAGCAGATCATCAGGCGCAATCGCAATCTGATAGAGAAGGTATTGCAGCAATTTTTGCCGATTCAGATACGGGTTGTCTTCATCATTGAGCCAGCCGCATAGCGAGAACGAATCTACACCTATGATTTCCCCGCCGCAGATCCACAGCGACTGATCGGCGAATCGATTTTTGATTAAAATAAAGCGAAGAAATTATGGGCAACTTTTCGAGAGACACGTTTGATAAATTAAAACACTATGTTAGCGTCCGTCTGCAGCAGGGTGTACCCATTGTGGACGCCGACTGGAATGAGGCCTTCGACATCAGAAAATACGAACTCCAGGCCTTTCTCAAGTGGTTTGTGGGGAATGGTGTTCCCGAAGGCAACAATGGATTCGCCATCGTGCCCGCCATAAGCGTTGGTAACGATTTCATCATCACCGGAGGCGATGGTACCACCGACGGGGCTGGACGCTGCCTAGTGGAGGGTTGGGATGTGATCATAGAGGACGATCTACAATACAGTGAGCAACCCTTATATAATAATGACGTCTTGGCTACAGGGTGGGGTGTTCAGCCCGTGTTACCTCTAACTACACCAGAAGCCGACCGCACTGACACGGTTTATCTGGATGTATGGGAAAGAGAGGTTGATGGGGCTGAAGATCCTGACCATCTCATCAACCCGGCCATTGGTATCGAAACCAGTGTCCGTCTGAAGCGAGAGTGGGTGGTCCGCGTGACCGAAGATGCGATAGCGCCGCCGAACCCTCCGACTGAAGGTCACGTCTTTTATCCCCTCGCCTCTTTAACCCGCACCGCAGGCGAAGATCCCATTCTGCCCGAACAGATTATTGATCTGCGCTTGGAGCTAGCAACTATATCCAACCATGATTTACAGCAAGTTGCTGCCGATGCCTTCGGGGCAGACTATACGTTGAATCACGACAGCCAACCAGATTTGAAAATGAGCTTAAGAGAGGCCATCAACGCGCTCTTGCGGGGCGGCTTGCCCACCACTCCCGAACTGCCGCTTACCACCGAAGAGGCAGATACTAACAGAAACCCAACTGTGCTGGCAGACAGCAATGGGGATATCTGGGTCTTTTGGGATTCAAGAAGAGACAACAAGAACGATATTTGGTATAAGCGCTACGATAGGGCCAGTGACACCTGGCAAATAGATCAAACAGTAAGCGATGGTTCTGATAATGACTTTGGCCCCGCTGCTATCGAAGACAGCAATGGGGACATTTGGGTCTTTTGGACAAGGAGCGACAGTCGTGGTGGATCTAGCATTAATAATATTTGGTATAGACGCTACGTTCGTGACGATGGCCAATGGCGGCACGAGGAGCATCTGACTGAAGGTTTTGATCCTGATAATGAGCCGCTCGCTGTTGAAGATGGAAATGGGGATGTCTGGGTCTTTTGGCGCAGGTTCGAGAGTCGTAATGGATCTAACACCAATAAAATTTGGTATAGGCGCTACGATCTTGACGGTGGAGGATGGCAGGACCCACAGCTACTGAACCCGAAGCCGCGGACTGAAGATACTCATCTGTATGATGATACTAAGCACATTGCCATCGTAGACGGCGATGGGGGTGTTTGGGTCTTTTGGGCAAGTAGGACGGAAAATGACAATACGACCACTCGTTATATTTTGTATAGTCGCTACGATCTTGACAGTGGCGGATGGCAAGAATTGGATTACGTGACAAGCGATGATGGGTACCCAATTCCCGTTGCAGATAGCAATGGGAATGTTTGGGTGTTTTGGACATCAGACAGAAGTGGCAATAACGACATTTGGTACAGATGTTACAACCTTGTACCACTACCTCATGGGGTTGGTGAGGTGTACACCCAACTGACGGATGATACTGCCACGCAGTACAGTCTATTCGCTATGGAAGATAGCCGAATGGATCTCTGGCTGTTTTACCGGGCAAATAGCAATATTTTCTACAAGCGATTTACGCCGAGTGGTTGGACGCAGGCAGTACAGGTAACAACAACATCTGACGCCGGCGAGGCAGCACAAGTAGTTGCCGTAGAAGATAGCGAGGGTGATATTTGGGTCGTTGGGACCAAGCTAGTATTCGAGAGCGTGTATGACATTTGGTATAAGAAGCTAACGCCGTCGATTTAGGAATGACAATTAAATAATTCATCGATGTCATTCTCGATCGAGGGGTCCGCGGCTGCGCTATCCGTCTTCCTATAAACAGAGTGAAACCAATGCCAAGCAAAAGCAAACAACTCATCAGCCCAGTCACAAAAAGTGGGCAGCAAGCACCGAACCTCTATAAGACCCCCGCACCGAAACCGGCAGCAATCACCGCGCCGCAACTCAACCGGACCACGGTCGGTCGGAACTCGCTGACAGGGCCATCACTGTGCCAGATGCAGCGTCAGTGTGGCAACTTTTACATCCAGCACGTAGCCGCACAGGCCCCAGCTAGTGGTACTCCCCAACCCCAAAGCGTCGTCCAGCGCAAGCTGTGCCCAGAACCAGTGAACGACGCGGACGAATGGGCGGCGGATCGGGTGGCACAACGAACGGCCAACCCAACAGATGCACCTAGTTTGGCGGAACAGCCGATGCAGCCCTCTATAGGTGACCACAAAAACAACACCGGCCTGCCCAATCGGTTGAAGACCGGGATCGAAACGCTCTCTGGCCTATCAATGGATGATGTGCGTGTCCGTTACAATTCCCCCAAGCCGGCTCAGCTGCACGCGTTGGCCTATACCCAGGGAACGAAGATCCACGTGGGGCCGGGGCAGGAAAGGCATCTGCCGCATGAGGCGTGGCATGTGGTGCAGCAGATGCAGGGGCGGGTCAAACCGACGGTGCAGATGAAAGGAGGGGTGAATATCAATGATGACGTGGAGTTGGAGAATGAAGCAGATGTGATGGGGAAGAAGGCTGTAGAAGTAAAATCTGTTTATTCTTCTAACCTCGAACATCCTTCAACGGCTGGTAGATCAACAGGAGACCCTATTCAGCTTGTTGGCCCATTTAAAAAGCTTTTTTCCAAGCTTTTTAGAAATAGGCGCAGAGACTACGGTCCATTGACTGCCTCTTCTGATACGGATGCCCAAATAGATGAGATGGAGTCGGCTATATTATCAACTCGTGAAACTTCCGGTATTCAGACTCCTGATGAAGCATCCTCCACAATGAATCGGATTAGAAGCGCAGTGGACTTTGCAAGTTCAGTACAGGCCGGTGGTTCGGATAGAGCTGTCACACATGCGGTAGGGCGGAATCCCAGGGAGGGGCTTCCTGTATCCACGCGTAGAAAAATAGAACAGAAAGCAGGCCAATCCATAAAGCTGCTTGGAAACATTTTGGGTAATGTGCCAATTATTGGAGCGGCTGGAGCCCCTATTACGGGGTCGGGTGAGGCAATAGAAGCTCATGGCAAAGGATACTCCAAATCCCAATCGGCAGCAATTGGGGTCAGTGTCACCGGGGTCGCCGCAGCCCAAAGCTTTACCCCTGTAATCGGTGCTACCTCAAGTGCGACCGGGGCCGCTGCTGCAGTCATGGATTTAGTAAGCTCTGTAGATAGCCCTTCAAAAAATGAGGCTTTAGAGCGCCTGTATGATGACCAATTAAGACAGGCACAATTACTCGCCATATATGGGGATGATATTTTTACAATCCAAAAATATCTTTACTTTCTGGTAAAAGAAAAGAGATGAGGTGAGAAATGTGACAAAAAGCGGTTAGCAGTTCATCCTAAAGGTAGAGAACCCAAAAAGGAGGAAGGAATGCTAACCGCGCCAGAAATAACTATAGCAGTACTGATGAATGTATTGCAAGTAACGCCGATGGGAACAAACGTAAATGTAATGCGTCTGATGTGGGCAATGCTGAATGGGTCGTTTCTGAAAAGTCGAGGAGCAATCCATAGCGCATTGAAAGAAAGCGGGTTTGAAGATGAGGAGCTCCGGCGAAGCTGGTGGAGCTTTCGATATGGATCATGGGATATCACAAGTCTGCTGGGGTCGTGGCAAGAAGAAGTGGAAAGGGGAATGGGAGGCAAAAAAGTTAGAAGGGTACCGAGTGAAAAGCATAGATATCACAGGGTTCTGGCGA
The DNA here is from genome assembly GCA_019217005.1 of Chloroflexi bacterium TSY. Next base: position 73,624 of record JAHBNG010000006.1, on the reverse strand, counting down.
CCGAAGCTGCAAGGGAAAGTGAACCGACTCTATAACTCAACGGCTCGTCGGGCATTGCCCGCGCTCATCTTTGGAGTGATGATAAGCTCGGGGGGAGATAGGCGGGAAGCGAGTGCCACTGCTCAAGGCAATCATGAGATGCACGGTTGGAACAAAGGAAAGTGAGTTTCGGAAAAAGCTGCTGAAAGAGACGAAGAAATCACTGGAGTCAGACGAAGTGGCGGTGGTCGATGCCGGGTTTACAATCAGAGAAATGCTAGAAAGCGGCATAGACCGATTTGTCCTGCGGGAAGCGATTAACTGCACAGTGCGCCGCAATGAGTTACCCAAACGCAAAGGAAAAAGGCAGACCACCTGAATATGGTGATATTGTGCGACCGCTCTCTCGCAGCTATAAGGGAAAGCGACTCGAGGCTACAACTCCGGACTCGTCTGGTCGCTTTCTCTATAGTGGTCGCCTGATTTGCTATCAAGCATGGCACAATCTCGTCCCCAGAACAACCAAGGTGGATACAGCCAACCGTACCTACTCGATTTACGTCATTCAGGATCCGGCCTACAACACACCTTTGGTTTTGGCGACCGTTATGACTTTGCAGCCTGAAACCATTTATCTTGTCTACCTGGAACGCTGGCCTGTTGAACCTCCCCCCTTGGCTTCCAAGCAGATGATTGGCTTACATCGTCAATTTGTTCATGCCGATGAGGCTTGTTTCCGCTTACCTGAACTGGGGCTGCTTGCTGGCAATCTTCTTTCCCATTTAGCCGCTTCTCTTCCTCCCATACCGACTGGCTACTGGGATCGAGCCTCAATCCACTCCCGGCAGGCTGCGCCGTGTTCTCTCGAGTGCTCTTTTTCCAACTCCTGACCAACTCGACCCTGACTTTCGGAAAAAGGCCTCGGTTTCACACCATTTCCCTAAAGGCGTTCTCGCTCATCGCCGCCTCAATGCCGCTGCTTAAACTAGCCGAGCACTATTTTTACATTTTATCCCGTTTTTTCAGGGTGGATTCTTTTTTCCGCCCCTTTCGGTTTGCCCTTTGTCACTCAAGCCTTTACCAGAAAGTAAAGAATATGCTAATTGGGTAAATTTCACAGACTACTATATACAGAAATACGAATCGATAATTGAAGAAAAAGAAGAAGCAGGAACGGCTGGGCTACTTAAATACCAAGACTTTCAACCACTGTCAGTTTTTGAATAAGTAAGGTGAGACGTTCAAATAAGAGATTCAGGGAAATGAAGTAAATCTCAGAAAGGAACGTCTCATGAAAAGTGTACATTTACAACAGAACCTAGAGCAACATCTGAAGGATGTCGGTCTGAAAGTAAGCCAGCCGCAGTGTAAGAACCTGGCCATGTTGAGTCATAGCCTAGCGGTAAGCCCGAACTGTCACCTAAACAATCTGGCGTTGGGTATCCCAGTGTGTGCTCGCCGGGAGAATCTGATACAAAGGCTGCGTCGATTTCTCAAACGGGGCGAATTAAGCTGGCCCCACTGATATGGTCGTCTGGTGCGTCACCTGTTTGCGAAGTGGCAAGGCAGAGAAGTGGCCTTGGTGATGGATCGAACCGATATTGGGCAGCGTCTCAGTATCCTAGTGCTGGGTGTGGCCTATGGCAAACGGCTGTTACCGTTGAGTTGGCGAGTACTCTCCTTTGGTGGAACCAGTGCCGCCGTCCAAATCAAGTTACTGAGCCAGGTGCGACCGCATTTGCCAGCAGATTGCCGGATTCACTACTATGGTGACTGCGAGTTTCGTGCGACTGACCTCCAAAGGTACCTGAAAGGCTGTCAATGGCATTGGCAGACTGGACTGAAGAGGGATACCTATGTCACCCTGGCCGATGGCACAGAGAGTCAGTTGCGGACATTGGTCCAGCAAGGCGAACGCCGCTACTGGCAAGAAGTCTATATCACCAAGGCCAAGTTTGGTCAGGTCAATCTAATCGCTGACTGGTCTCCGAACCAAGACTATGCTCGTTTTTGGGCTGTCGATCTGCCCGCCGATGCAAATGCATGGCGACGCGGTCGGAAACGTTTCTGGATTGAACCCACTTTCCGTGACTGGAAAAGCTATGGGTTCGACTTAGAAGCCTCCCAACTCGAGGATGTCAAACGGCTCGAAGTCCTCATCTTGGGCATGGCTGTCACTACGCTCTGGATGATTCACATCGGCGATTGGCTTACTCACAACGGCTATGACTCCCGCCTTGACCGCTCTCACTATACCGACTATAGCCTTTTTCGACGAGGACGAGACCATGTGACACGTTGCCGCTCCATGGGCTGGACCATTCCTGTTGGCTTTACTGTCATTCACTGACTTCCAGTCCATTCTCAACCCTGACCGCTATGGCTCTGCGTCATTCACTCCATACCCTTTGGCTGCATAAGTCCCTGGGTCCCTGCTTTGACTTCGACTCATCCCTATCGGCTCAGAATCCAACCTGATGGCTCGGCTTTGCTCGATGGCTCTCAGTTGACGGACGCGCACTTGGACGTGCCGAGTTGTCGATGCCTTGCATAAGGGCATTCTTTGCTGTTCTCTCAGGATTTCTCGTGCAGTGCCTTGGAACCTAACCCTGACACTGGGCTTCTGCCACTTGCTCTGTTCACATCAGGCTTTTGCTCTCTGGATTGCGACGATTTCGCTTTCCTTGGTTCTGTTTACCCTTTTTACCCTGACAGTGGTTGAATACCAAGACTGGTAAGTAACTATCTGAAAATTATATGCTATAAAAAACATCGGAACGTCACCGGCCATATGTTGAACAAGATGGTTTGCACCGACACATATGTCAAGAAAACGCAAGTAAGCTAAAGAAAAGCCGTAAGACACCGAGTTTTTCCGAAACAGTGCCGACATGCGCCATCGTCTCAATTCTCTAGTCATCGCTTTGAAGCTATGGGTCAAAGGCGATAGCAGCAAAAGGCAATTCATCTGCCGACAAACGGAGCAAGACCAATGCCAAGCAAAAGCAAACAACTCATCGGCCCGGCCACAAAAAGTGTGCAGCCAGTTCCTAACCTCTTTAAAGCCCCCGCGCCAGAACCGGCGGCGATCGCCGCACCGCAGCTCAACCGGGCTACGGGCAATCGGACTACGCTGGCAGGGCCATCGCTGCGCCAGATGCAGCGTCAGTATGGCAACTTTTACATCCAGCACGTAGCCACACAGGCCCCAGCTAGTGGCACTCCCCAACCCCAAAGCATCGTCCAGCCCCAACTGCGCCCTGAGCCGGCGAACGACGCGGACGAATGGGAGGCGGATCGGGTGGCCCAGCGTACGGCCGACCCGGGATAGACGCGCCTGGTTTGGCGGGGCAGCTGATACAGCCCTCGACAGGCGATCGCAAAAACAAAACCGGCCTGCCGGACCGGTTGAAAGCCGGTATTGAAACGCTCTCCGGCCTGTCGATGGATGATGTGCGAGTCCGTTACAATTCCCCCAAGCCAGCTCAGCTGCACGCGTTGGCCTATGCGCAGGGCACGGAGATCCACGTAGGGCCGGGGCAGGAAAGGCATCTGCCGCATGAGGCGTGGCATGTGGTGCAGCAGATGCAGGGGCGGGTGAAGCCGACGGTGCAGGTAAATGGGCTGGCCGTTAATGATGAGCGGGGATTGGAACGTGAAGCGAATGTGATGGGTACGAAAGCATTGGAGATCTACCGTCCTATTCAAGCCCCTTCTGGTCCATCCAACCAAGTATCGACTGTTGAGCAGCAGAAAGAGCCGACGGAATTATTCGAAGACTCTAGCGCGGCGATCGGGGCTTCTAGGGAGAAAGTGAATTTGAATTTCCTATCTGCGCCTCCCATCATTCAGCGCAATATTGTCAACGATCATCTGCATGAGGTTCAAACATTTCTCAATTTGCAAGACAGCTACCAAGCTAGGGTTTTTGATCAGATTTACCACAGCTATATTGGAAAGACGAGGCATTCGCCAGTCGCAGAGCAAATGGCATCGGGTCTTAAGGTATGGGCAGCAAACTACTACAACAAATCGCACGCTTATCTGTACGAAGCAAAGAAAGCAGATGATTTTACCCGGTACCCACAGTACGCGATCCTAGGTGTGGACACAGACAAGAACCCCGATCTGGAGGTTATAAATCTATTTTTCAGATATCAACAGCGTTATATTGGTTCGTCTCGGTCAATCGAGTTCAAGACAACGACATCAAACCATGATGTGGAGAAACGAGATGAAGAGAAAGGTGGAAAAACGGTATTTGATACGCGGTTCGATCGCCACATCTTAACAGTTGATAACTCTACCGCCGGTGAAAACTACTATCCGTTCACAGATCGTGAAATTAGTACACGTTACGGTTTTCTCAGAAATCAAGATCCAAAACAGTTCCAATGGCTCTACAACCAGCGCCTTAAGAAAAAAATTTCCCACTATATATCCAGAAAAACGTTCTCAGCACCGGTGGAGGTCCGGCTTGAGTACAGAGGCAAGCGATATGCGTACTACTCTACTGACGATCGATAGCTGACCTATCCCCGTGTAAATAAAGAGGATGACACGATACATCTTTGGTTCTCTTTCTGGCTGCTCAATCATGGAATCCATGGGTCACTCAACGGGAACCTATCGCTACCGATGGAGGAGACACACATTGACTAATTCGTTTCCACAGTGAGAGCTGGTTTACAATATTTGCAATCGGTGTAGTATTTGCAGTTCGTGTGGCAATATAAGCAACTAGCCCTCTACTTTGCACAAGACAGAGATTCTCTATGACCATGTCAACCTCCGAGACTGAACGCTGTTATCGGGCGCAGATCGTCAATCATTACAACGATCTCACCATGACCGGACTGCCCGAGCGGCAGAGCGGTCTCAATAGCGTGTCGCTGGAGAGGGTCTTTGTCAAGCTCAATACGGAGATCTCGCAGACCGGTCGCCTGGATGGCGCGGGTCAACAAGAACGGGCGCGTCTGGAACGAGAGCTAGAGCTGTTCAGGCAGAGGGGCGAGGAGCGTTCGGCACAGGCAGTGCAGGAACGGTTGGCTCGGATGGAGACAGAAGCGCGTCGACCGCAGACAGTCACGCTCTCTGTTGCCACTGCGCTACAGCAGCATCCCCACCTGGTGATTACGGGTGGACCGGGTAGCGGCAAGACGACTCTCTCGCGTTGGCTGGCCCTGGTCTTTGCCCAGCAGCATCAGGCCGATGCCCAAGCGCTTGGCTCCCATTTTCAGGAAGCACGGCTCCCCATTCTGCTGGAACTGCGCCGCTTTGCCAGCTTCTTCGAACAAGAGGTGCGCAATCCTGCTGTACCCGATCTGGCCACCGTCATCGCGAACTTTGTTCACAGCCACGCCTACTATCCAGACATACCGGCTAACTTTGTGGTGGATGCCCTCTCCAAGGGGCGCTGTCTGTTGATTTTGGATGGGATGGATGAGATTGCCAACCTGGGGGCGCGTCAGGAACTGACCAACGCCATCAACGCGTTTATGCGCCACTCAAATCGCGGCTACCGGGCTAATCTGCTCCTGATAACCTCGCGGCCTCACGGTTTTCGCGAGGTGGGGTTGGGGCAGAGCTTCCAGCTCTGTCGGGTCAAGCCCTTTACGCCTGACGATGTGGCCTACTTTATCCGTCACTGGTATGACGCGGCTTATGGGGACAGTGAGGCAGCGGAGGAGGCCCAGATCCTGATCGAAGCCATTGCCGACAACCCGCGGGTGGCGGAACTGGCTACCAATCCCTTGCTCTGTACCATCATTGCCATCGTCTATCGCAACAACCGGGTACTACCCAACCGTCGGGTTGAACTCTATCTCAAGTGCTGTGAAGCCTTGCTCGATACCTGGGAGCGCAACAAAAATATCAAAGAGTCAGGGCTGATTGGGTTCTTTGACTGGCAGACCAAGCTGGAACTGCTGGCCCCCCTCGCCTACTGGCTGCACCAGGAGTCGGAACGGCTGGCCGCGCCCGAAGAGGAATTTGTGGAGCAGTTGGCAGCAGAACTCGCAAACCGCGGACTGATCCAAAATGCCAAAGCACCCCAAGAGGCCCGTCGCTTTATCGAGGTGATTCGGGACCGCAGCGGCATTCTGCAGGGGCGGGGAGATGGCTCGCTAGAGTTTGCCCACCGCACGTTTCAAGAGTATCTGGCTGCCCGTCATATCGCGGCCCAAGCGAGCCCGGACTACATTGATATGGTGATGGCCCATTTGCACGAAGCGTGGTGGCGAGAGGTGCACCAGTTAGTGATCGGCTATCTGGGCGCAGGGCAAGACAAGGCCCAGCAAGCCTCCCAATTGCTGTTGACTATCCTGCACTGCTACCGTTCACCGTGGTGGCTCTGGCGCGCATTTTCTGTTGAGGCCCGAATACCACGCTGGGGCAATCGACTCATTGATCACGTGGAGTCTGAATTTCCCGAATTCATGGAGCGAGTTGTACATGGCATCACATATGTCATCCTATCGCCATTCATAGCTCGCTTGTATCTGGCCAAGGGATTGAGTATGGTTCAGCGTGACCATCATTTGGCGTGGACGCTGCAGCGCGAGTTTATGCTGGCTGCCCAGGGCTATGCGGACTGCGCCCCACTGGGTACAACCCAGGCAGTGACGCAAGCAGTGGAGGATCAGGCACAATACCTGCTCGAACAGATTGTATTAGATCCAGGTCGTCACGAAAGCGAACAGCCAATCATTGTGCTGGCTGCCCGGCGAGTGCAGAAGCAAAAGGCTCAAGTGATCGAGGCCCTCATCCAGGCGCTCGGAGATAGCGACTGGCCTGTGAGACAGGCAGCAACTTCCTTGGGAGAGTTAGGCGAGGCCAGCCCCCAAGTGGTGGAGGCCCTCATCCAGGCGCTCGGCACTAACTACACTGATGTGAGACAGGAAGTAGTCTCCTCCCTGGTCAAGTTAGGCGAGGCCAGCCCCCAAGTGGTGGAGGCCCTCATCCAGGCGCTCGGAGATAGCGACTGGCCTGTGAGACAAGAAGTAGCCTCCTCCCTGGGAGAGTTAGGCGAGGCCAGCCCCCAAGTGGTAGAGGCCCTCATCCAGGCGCTCGGAGATAGCGACTGGTCTGTGAGTCAGGCAGCAGCCTCCTCCCTGGGAGAGCTAGGCGAGGCCAGCCCCAAGTGGTCGGGATAGGACTGGCCTGTGAACAGGCAGCAGCCTCCTCCCTGGGAGAGCTAGGCGAGACCAGCCCCCAAGTGGTGGAGGCCCTCATCCAGGCGCTCAGCACTAGCGACATTGATGTGAGACAGGCAGCAGCCTCCTCCTCCCTGGTCAAGTTAGGCGAGGCCAGCCCCCAAGTGGTAGAGGCCCTCATCCAGGCGCTCAGCACTAGCGACATTGATGTGAGACAGGCAGCAGCCTCCTCCCTAGGAGAGCTAGGCGAGGCCAGCCCCCAAGTGGTAGAGGCCCTCATCCAGGCGCTCGGAGATAGCGACATTGATGTGAGACAGACGGCAGCCTCCTCCCTGGGAGAGCTAGGGGAGACCAGCTCCCAAGTGATCGAGACCCTCATCCAGGCGCTCGGAGATAGCGACATTAATGTGAGACAGACGGCAGCCTCCTCCCTGGGAGAGCTAGGGGAGACCAGCCCCCAAGTGATCGAGACCCTCATCCAGGCGCTCAGCACTAGAGACATTGATGTGAGACAGGCAGTAGCCTCCTCCCTGGGAGAGTTAGGCGAGGCCAGCCCCCAAGTGGTGGAGGCCCTCATCCAGGCGCTCAGAGATAACGACATTAATGTGAGACAGACGGCAGCCTCCTCCCTGAGTCGTCTTGAGATCAAAGATGAGGTGCTCTTCGACAGAACGCTTACAAAGCTCAACCGGCATCTGCATAATTTAGATGACGATATACGGCGAAATGCACTAGAGGTGACCCGCACGCTGGTAGACGGGCGTCCCTTGCCTGGCTATCGCTGGACGCCCATTGCGGTGCGGTTGGCCCGGCGGCGACGCATCAAGCAGGTCGCGTTCTGGGCCGGTCTGGTCTTCGTGCTGGTGCTGATTTGCCTCGTTGCGACGTGGCTGTTGACCGATGTGGATGAGAACAGTTTCGTGGTGCGCTTCTTCGCTCTCTTTGGTGGATTGATTGGATTTGTGTCGGCCTTTGCCGCGCTCATCGGTTGGGTTCTGCGCAGCCCGTTCGAGGGAAATTGATTGGTACAACCCATAGGATGCTCACTCCGCGTCGAATCACTTATTTGACTCTCATTGTCTAATCTGGACAAGGCCACTTCGCTACCGAGCCAGGAGCAAAGTTGCAGAGTGGCAGGGTTGCAAGGTGGGTGAACAGAATCTCGTCTTCCAAAAAGAATAGACTCAGTAGATCCAAATTTGGCGTTTTTGGCTATTTTCAGTCGAGATTGCAGGGATTTTGGAGTCATTTATTCAGATTTCGGTTACAGAAAACAACCTATTTCATATCTGAAAATCGCCCAAATCTAACGCAAAAACTAGATATCGACCGGCAAATTTGTATTTATGTCAACTGTTTAGCCAGAATTCTCTCTCAAAACCTGAAATTTGGATCTACTGAGACTCGATTCTTAATCCACCGTCCCTCCGCACTCTTCCTTTAGCCGTTGTAGGCTACTTTTGGAATTTGGATATCATCGGTTTCGCCTTATAATATCAACATGAGATCGAATTCGATTCAAGGAAGGCCCAAATGAATGGTTCTACTGTCACTGTATCTGTAACGCTGCCCCAAGCACTTTTGTTTGACACGGGGTTGTCTCAAGAAAATGCCAGCCAAGCACTATTGCGGGCCTTTGTGTTATCGCTCTACCGGCAGGACCGTCTCAGTACGGGAAAAGCAGCTCGGCTCCTGGGGATGCATCGCATGGAATTTATCCGCCTCCTGGCTGAAGAGAAAATACCCTATCTGGACTACACGGCCGAAGAGTTTGAGGCCGAAGCAGTAGCCATTGAATCATGGTCAGCCGAATAGTCGTCTCTAACGCTACTCCTCTGATAGCCCTGGCCTGGTTAGAACAGCTTGACCTGTTACCCACCTTGTTTGGTACGGTGCATATTCCTCAGGCTGTTTCTCATGAAATTCAACACAATCCTGATGCTATAGGTGCATCCGAGTTAGCCGCTGTGTCGTGGTTGAAAGTCATGCCGGTTCAAGATACGCTAGCTGTCAACCTGCTGCTAGACCAATTGGATGTCGGAGAAAGTGAAGCCATTGTCCTGGCCCATGAGCTACAAGCAGGCCGTTTGCTGATGGACGAACGGCGTGGTCGTCGCAGGGCTATCCAAGCTGGGTTGAATGTAGTGGGTACGTTAGGTATCCTGATCCAAGCACGGCGGCAAAATCGTACTGGCCCCTTGCGACCAATTCTCAACCGATTACGACAACTACCCTTTCATATGAGCGAACAGCTTTACCAAGATGTCTTACGCCAGGTTGGCGAAGAACCAATCACCTGATACGATCTGGGGTCGCACCTTTGCCCCTGAAGCATGAGCAGCCCATGTTCCATCACGTGGATCTCAACCATGGGCAGTCTGTAAATCCGCCAGACTGCCCATAAGGGTAGTTTGCCCGGGCACGTTTGAGGCACAGCAGCGCTTTGGGAGGCAACTGTATGTATGGTAAACTCCTGTGTAAGCAGAGATTAACAAGCCTCCCCACAACAGGACAGAAAAACCGACTCTGAATGCTTGATGTTTCGATATGGCGACACGTGGACAAAATGAGAAGCGGTTCAAAAGTTGGCGAGATCTACCTGATGGCGGACGTCGTTACTGGTTTGATCGCCAGGGGGTAACTGGTTATCAATGCATGATCAAAATTGTGGACGCCAGCGAACAAACACGTTTTGTGATACAGGAAATCTATAACGATGACGATAGATCGATTGAACGTCATCAAAAGTATCTGGGTTGACACTGGACATGAGCGGTTGAAACTTGAGTAGTAAGCAGATGATCACACGTGAAATCTTGCGTAACAAGCTATTGGCTTACTTGAACGGACAAATGTCATTGGCGACGTTGGTCGACTGGGCAGAGAATACGTTTGTCGACGCCGAACTCGGTCCGGACGAAGATGTAGACATGCTCAACGACATTCTTGCCTATCTGGCCGCAGCGGATACAGCGCAATTCCCCTTGACATGGGAGATATCATCAGGTTTTCTGAAACGTCTAGGGGTGTCGGTCAGGGTGCTGGCCGTGCCGACCACGTGACGTGCTGTCTCTCAATGTCCATCCCCACAAACCACATCACCCGTTTCAACCGTATATCAGCAACCGGCCAGACGCTGAATCGCTTACCCCATTATCCAAACCAACAGGAGAAATCGTATGACCGAAGCCCTCTCAACTGATACCATTTTCCATCGGGTGCTCAAAGACAAGTGGCCCACAATCTCTCACGGACAGGGCGTCTATCTTTTTGATACCGACGGTAACCGCTATCTCGATGCTTGTGCCGGCGTTCATGTCGTGAGCATCGGGCACGGGGTGGGTGAAATTGTGGAAACGATGGCCGACCAGGCCAGCAAGGTGACCTTTGCCTATGGCCGCTTTGTCTCGCAACCCCAGATTGATCTGGCGAACAAAATTGTGGCGCTGGCGCCGGAAGGGTTGACACGCGTCTTCTTTATTTCCGGCGGTTCAGAAGCCACCGAAGCGGCCATGAAGATGGCGCGCAAGTATCACGTCGAGACGGGCAATCCCCAGAAGTACAAAGTGATCACCCGCTGGCAGAGCTGGCATGGCAACACCATCGGCGCCCTCTCCATGTCTGGACGCACGTCCTGGCGACAGGATTACGTGCCCTATCTGCACAACTTTCCCCATATCCCGCTGCCCTCCCCCTATCGCTGCACCTGGTGCCAGGAGCGGGGTGAGTGCCAGCTTCACTGTGCCGATGAATTGGAGCGGGTGATTCTGCAAGAGGGTCCGGAGTACATTTCTGCCTTCATTGCCGAACCAATCCTGGGCACCTCGGCCGCGGGTGTGACCCCACACGCCGACTACTATCCGCGCATTCGCGAGATCTGCGACAAGTACAATTTCCTCCTGATCGTCGATGAGGTGGTGACGGGCTTTGGGCGCACGGGCGTCAACTTTGCCATCGACCATTGGGACGTCGTACCCGATATTCTGACCACGGGCAAGGGCCTGAGCAGTGGATACACGCCAATTGCCGCCACGATTGCGCATGAGCGGATCTATGAGGGCATTTACGGTACGGCAAAATCCTTTGTCCATGGCCACACGTACGGCGGCAATCCCTCCTGCGCAGTTGGCCTGGCGGTGCAAGATTTTATTGAGCAGCATGACCTGGTGACCCAATGTGCGAAGATGGGCGACTTGATGCTGGAGAAACTTCGTCCTTTAGAGGATCTACCCATTGTGGGCGAAATACGGGGGAAAGGGCTGCTGATCGGCATTGAATTCGTCGCCGACAAGTCCACGCGCGCACCGTTCGACCCGGCGCAGGGCGTCACCGCGCAGATCGTGGATCGGGCGTTTGACAAAGGCGTGTTGATCATGCCGGGCGCGCCGGGCCTGATTGACGGTGTGGCTGGCGATCACATCGCAATTAGCCCACCGTTCACAGTCAATGAAGAAGAAGTGCAACAGACGGTCGATGTGCTGCAGGAGGTGATTGTGGACATCGCTTCCGAGTTGGGGTAAGTACTTAAGAACCCGATATCGATTTTCCATCACAACCGCAATGTAGATGTCGGTCATGATGAAAGATTGCTGGGCTGTATTTCACTTTTGGGACAAGAATGCGTCGCACGCAGTTGACGGTTGTGATTGTCACTTTCTTGTCGAACTGCATTCAACGGATTGGCCTGGCAGCAGAGAGGCTTTGACGAATGGCGACCCTATCTCTATGCCAGAAAGCGGACACGATGTAACCGATTTTTGCGGATGACGATGTCATTGAACAAAACACATTTGCGGCGCGAGCTGAATGCAACGCACGGTTGAGATCTGGTTGGTCCCCGCGTACGCGAGCGATGCGCTATTTCACCCGTGCATCGCATTCTCACACTCCTGCTCCCAATGAGAAATGGTCCCAGACTGCTGGGCAGGTTATCGATTCGATAGATATTGGGTGTATAATGCTGATTGGAGGTAAGCGAGATGGAAACACCACTCATTCAATCTGATCCAAAAGTGATGATGGGCAAACCAGTGATTGCTGGTACACGTATTACTGTCGAACTGATTCTGGAAAAGCTGTCGGCGGGCGAGACGATGGAGCAATTGCTCGAAGCCCATCCGCGTTTGACCCAACGAGCGATTCTGGCAGCGTTAGCCTTTGCTGCGCAGGCGCTCAAAGCTGATGTAGTCTACTCTGTCCCTGTGGATATCGCCCGTTGACGATCCCTGGTAAGTGATTGTCGATGTACTCGAAACCCAACTGGTAACAGTTCACCTTGCTGCACCGAACGAGGAGGTGACAGTCACTTTTCGCACAAAGCGAGCCGTAATTGTTACTCACCTGCCCATTTGAATGTGAAGTGACTGTCACCTTCGGGGATAACGTGAACAGTTACTCCAATTGAATCCGCTCCCGAAATTTGCAGTTCCAAAAACTGAAGTGGCGGCGAACCGACGTCGCCCAGCTCAGACATCAAAGGAGAATCCCATCATGGCTAGAAGTACAACGTTTTCTCGACGCGAGTTTCTAGTTCGTACAGCCACCGTGGCAGTTGCGGCAGCGTTTGGGGCTGGTCTATCAGGTTGCGGACGCGCCCGCTGCACCTGCTTCGACAGACGCGGGCGCGTCCGCACCCGCAGGGGAAGTCGTCACACTCACCATGTGGAAAGGTCCCCACAAGGCAGCTGGAGATGAGACAAAACTCTGCGCCCAACCCACCCTGGATGTGCTCCAGGAAATGTATCCAGAAGTTATAGTGGACTTCAGCGAGATCCCGTGGGGGCAGTATAATGAGAAGTTCACTGCGGCCTTTGCCGCTGACACTGGACCTGATGTGAGCTACCAGACAGAGTCGTTTCCCCGTTTTGTGAATGCGGGTCACATCATGGCGCTGGATGACATGATCGAATCCAGCGGTTTTGACCGAGCCTTCTTTTATGAGCGGGCCTGGGAACCCGGCACGTATGATGGCACAACCTACTCTCTACCCTGGATCATCGGTGGTTCCAACCTATTCTGGAACAAGGATCTCTTTGAACAAGCGGGACTCGACCCCGACACGCCGCCAGACACAGTTGAAGAGTTTCTGAGCCATGCCCAGGCGATCACCGAACTGGACGAAAATGTGTATGGCTTTGCCAGCACACCGAAAGATTGGCACGAGAATAGCCAATGGCCGCGTCGTTTTGGCGGACGCTGGTTCAATGATGACCTGACTGAATGTATCATAAACTCGCCCGAGGCGATGGAAGGTTGGAATTTCCTGGACGCGCTCTATCATGAATACGAAGTTGCGATGCCCGGTGCCATCTCGGGACAGGAGCCTGGTGTAGGGGGCTATTTCCGCGATGGCCAGGTAGGCATGATCACTGCCCAAAATGTCTTTGCCAATTCTGTACGCAGCGAAAAGCCCGACTTTAATTTGGGTGCGGCACGCATGGCGACGGGACCGGCAGAAGGTGCACGTGGTCGCGCCTGCTATGGAGGTGTGGGGATGTTGGCCATTGCCAACAAGACCGCACATCCGCAGGAAGCCTGGACCGTAGTCGAAACCCTGGTCACTCCAGAACTGCTGACGTCCTGGATTGGCTGCTTGGGCTTCATGAGCGTGGCACCGTCCGTTAACTTCTATCCCGATGATGAGGTATTAACGACGGCCCAGGACACATTACAGTATACCTTCTTCTGGCCCTATCGCGGCTGGATATTCAAATTCTGGGACATCGAGAGCACGTCGATTGAATCCTTCATTCTAGGTCAGCGCTCTGTTGAAGAGGCAGTGGAAGATTTGGTGGTTCAGCTCAACGACTTGCTTCAGGAAGAAGAAGGGGCGTAAGAAGAGTCTGTTGGCCGGCTTCCTGTCCTAAATCATTTGCGACAAAGCCACCTATGCAAATAACGTAGTTCCGCAAAAGGCACCTATGTGGTCAGACCCGTACGCGGCCTGCTTTCTCCTCACGATAGGTGACTTTTGCGCTATTTGTCAAATAATAATGAACAACAATATCTCCTATGTATGATATTGAGTTTACGCCTGAATCCCTCGGCGATATAAGCGAGTTCAGGAAATTTGAACAACAGACAATTTTTGCTGAGATTAAAACCCAACTCAGCTATCAACCAACCATAGAAACTCGTAATCGAAAACGTTTACGTCCCACTGAGGTGTCTGAGTGGGAATTACGAATAGACAAGATCCGAGTTTTCTATGATGTTTTTGAGCAGATACGAATCGTTAAAGTAGAGGCAGTTGGTCGCAAAGAAGGCAACAAGCTGATTCTGCGTGGGAAGGAGTACAAACTATGAAAACGATGACAATTTCAAACCAAGATAATGTCATTCTTGAATTGCTCAACCTTGCTCTACAGGGCGGTTTGATTTTGAAAGACCCTGAAGGACGCGAGTTTGTTTTAGCTGAGATTGATGAGTTTGCGCATGAAATTGAGTTAACTCGTAACAATAAAGAGTTGATGAAATTACTTGATGAACGAGGTAAACAAACTAAGACGATTAAGTTTGTTGATGCGATGGCTCAATTAGGGCTAGAACCTCGTGATTCATAGACATAATCTAACGTGCCACCGCACCAATCATTGTACTGTGCCCCCAAAACAGTGCGAGGTCGGTAGATAAGGTTGTGAGAGCTGCTTTTTGGGCAAGAGGAAGCCAACGGAAAACTCGGTTTGCCAACAAGTGGGGTTTCATTCAGAGTGGGTGGCCTTTGGGTGCGGTAGTTGAAATCTGCAAGTTATTTCCAAACGATTAGTTGCTGTTAACGATAAGACAACACTTCCGCGGGGATATGTCATTTATGACTTCAGCCACCATGCCTTCAAGGCAGAGGACAATACAGCATTCACGATTCTGGCAACGTTCGACGGTCAGACGCAACCTCACGGCCTACGCCTTCATCCTGCCGTTTATGGTGCTGTTCGCCGTCTTCAACATCGGTCCATTTTTCTGGGCGCTCTGGCTCTCTCTGCTGCGGGGCGATCTGGTTTCGCCGGTAAAACCATTTGTCGGCGTTCAAAACTATGTTAGTCTGACGCCGGATGCGATCACGCTTCAGGTATTCAAGAATTCCCTACAATATACGATATCAGTGGTCCCAATTACGGTGATCACGGCGCTGGCACTCGCCTTCCTCATTGGAAACAAGCTCGTCCGTTTCAAGGATTTCTTCCGTGCCGTGGTCTTCTTCCCCCTGTTGGCATCCGCCGCGGCCGCGGCACAGATCTGGAGCTACATATTAGCCCCTCGTTACGGTGTGCTGACTTATCTATTGGGCTTGGTGGGCATTCCTGAGATCTACTGGCTGTCGGATCCAAACATTGCCCTGTACGGCATCCTGCTGGTGGAGTGGTGGCGCGGGATTGGTTTCCATATCATTCTCTTCCTGGCGGCCATGTTGAGCGTCCCCGAGGAACTGCACGAGGCGGCGCGGATTGATGGTGCCTCTGCCTGGCAAGTTGCCATCCGCGTGACGATTCCCTTGATGCGGCCCGTGATCCTATTCTCGGTGGTGATGGGGACCATCTGGGCCTTCCAGCTTTTTGATACGGTGTTTGTGCTCACAAATGGCGGTCCTGTACATTCCACGGCGACTATCGTCTGGTACATTTACAATCACGCATTCCGCTATGGTCAGGTAGGCATGGCCGCCGCCATGGGTGTCGTATTGTTGCTCATCATCATGCCGATTTCATTTGTTCAGATGCGTGTCTTGGGTGAACGATAGAGGCTCATCTAAGGCTACTCCGCAAAATAAAATACTCAGATTGTTGAAAGTATTGCGTGGTACAAGTCTAGAAATCGGTTGTGTTGCAAGTATCGGCTCGTCAAACCGGATTCTTATTTTTTCGGAGCAGCGTCAGCAAATTGTGCAAGCCTATGTTTTCGTCAGAGGCATTATAGTGCATTTTAACAACTTCGTCTGATGAGCGGAGATAGAAGGCTCTTAGAGAGGTATATCATGTCGCAAAGTGGGCTAAGTCGTCGGTGGCGAAAAACAACTAGCATCATGCCTCAAGCTGCCCTAATCTATGCGCTGCTGGCCCTGTTGGTGATCATTATGCTGGGGCCATATCTCTACATTTTTGCCTCATCGTTTAAGGAGACGTATACGCTCATCTCGATCCCGCCGCGGCTGATTCCAGAGCAGTTTGTGTGGGACAACTATACGTACATCCTGGGGGAACTGCCCTTTAGCACCTGGTTCATCAACACCATCCTGGTCGCCGTGCTCGTCACGCTCGGCACACTGTTGGTCGATGCCCTGGCGGCCTATGCATTTGCCAAAAAGCAATTCTGGGGGCGCGACTTGCTATTTGGGTTGATGCTGGCCACCATTATGATCCCCGGTGCTTTGTTGTTGATCCCAACGTTTCTCATTACCAATCAGTTGGGACTGCTGAATTCGTATGGCGGACTCATCATTCCCTCGTTGGCCAATGTTCTCGGCGTTTTCCTCTTGCGTCAGTTCATGCAGACGTTGCCTGAAGAGCTTGAACATGCCGCACGGATCGACGGCTGCTCTGAATTTGGGGTCTTCTGGCGCATCATCATGCCGCTGTCGACGCCGGCGCTGGCAACTCTGTCTATTGTCGTTTTCACGGCTCAGTGGAATAATCTGGTCTGGCCCCTGGTGGTCATCAATAATAAGAGCCTCTATACGCTCCCATTGGGTCTAGCATTGTTGCGCAGCGAATTTCAGGTGAACTATGGAATCACCTCGGCCGCGGCTTTTCTCAGCGTGATCCCGCTTATGTTCGTTTTTTTGTTTTTGCAACGGTATTTCCTAGAGGGACTCACAGTCGGGGCAATCAAAGGATAGTTCCATATACTCTCCCAGAAATGTTTTGTCCTGCCTCTGCTCTGAGAAACCTAGTACAAAGTATTTCTAAGGAAACTATAACCACAACATTTTAAGGTCTCTGATCTTCTGATATAATGAAGTATGTGTTCTTGAATCTACGCTGAGTCTATAGGATAGAATAGATGGCTACACTTCAGATAACATCAGAAGTCAATATCGATCTCAACCAGCTTTTGGCTAGCATGAGCCAGCTAGATACGCATGAGATTGAACAATTTCTGGCCGAGGTCAATGCAATTTTGGTCAAGCGTAAAGGATTGACATTAACTGCAGAAGAAGAGTGCCTCCTCCACAAAATCAATCAGGATTTGCCAGATGAAATTCAACTCCGGCATCGTGAATTGGAAAAACGTTGCCAAATGGATTCGATTTCCATAGACGAGGGTCAGGAATTGTTAAATTTAACTGAACAACTTGATTCGGCAAAAGCTGAACGACTTCGCTTTCTACGGTTGCTTGCTAAAAGCAGAAGATGTACACTCAGTGAATTACAGAGTCTATTTGGCAATGCATTTTCTGACAATGTTCATGCGTTTTTGAATGAAGAGTTACAAAATATAGATGATCGTCTTCAGGCGGCGAAAGCATTGTTAAAGAGCTGGGATGAAGAAGGAGATGAACAGGAACAGAGTGAGACCTTAGAGTACTTAAAGAGAGCTATCGATGAAGATCGATTATCAGATCGAAAGCTATTTTCATGACTATTGCTGTAGTAGTTGATACTGGCCCATTAGGGTTGATATCGAATCCACGCGCCAACGAAGAAACCCGTACCGCCCGAGTTTGGCTTGAAGGGCTCTTGAATAAAAGGATTAACGATTTGTTGATGCCAGAGAATGGGTAGAAATTGTCTAAATTAGAAAGGCAGCAAGATGACAAACTACGTATGGAGCATAGATGATGCCGGAGCGGGCGGTGGCGAAATGGTAGAGTCGTTGCGCCGCGCAAGCCAGTTTTTTACATCGCGCGGACTGGAGTCAACCTGGTTTACCGTGCCTAAAGCTGGCGACAAGCCTCTTTCTGCTGAATGGAAAGAGGCGCTCATTGCCGCGCGCGATGCCGGTCACGATCTGCAGCTGCACGGCCTGACCCACGCCGACTGTTACGAGTTCGGGCCGCCGGCCTGGCCAGCGACCACTATTTTGCCGACACTCCAATCCGAGTTCGATCAGCGACGCGACGAGTTGATGCCGCGCTACACCGTGGCGAACCTGCGGGCGCGTATGGAAGAGGGGATGGAGATCTTTGCGCGCGAACTGGGCGTAGAGCCAACCGTCTTTCGCGCGCCGTGTGGGGCCATCTCAAAGCCCATGTTTGCAGCGTTGCGCGAGGTCGGCATTGGCTACCACACCTGCATGTACATCAGCGGCACTGGCTATGCCCATCTGCCCCACAACAGCGGCGAGCTGACGCAGGAGTGGGTAGATGAGATTCCGCACCAACCCTATCGCTGGTACGACGATATCATTGAGGTGCCGATCTTGAATGAATATACCTGGCGCGGTGCCGGTCAACGCAGCGCCGAATTCATCGAGTTGGCAAAGAAAGACCTGGATCGAATCAGTCAAAAAAGCCCCATTGTCGTCATCCTCATGCACACCCACGGTATTGCCGATGATTATGATCACACGTTTCGTCTGATCGATGCCGTGGTGGAGCATGTCGGTCAGCAACCAAATGCCAGCTTCGCAACCATGGGTGAGTTGGCGGCATCTGGTGCCCTGACAGAGGCTGCCACAGTCGAAGGACCAGATATTTTGGCTGTCTGATCAGCACGATTCCCTCGATAAGTTCGCCTATCCACATACCGTCTAACGAACCACAATCGGCAAAAAGAGATTGCCGGTTTGGTTTGTAGCGCTCATTATGAATGCCTTTGGTCGCGCCAAAAGTCCACTGTCATCCTTGGCGTGAACAACCACACGATAGTCTCCTTTTTGCGTAAAATCAACGGTATCTAACGTGTAGAGATCTCCTTCCGAAGTGATCATATCAAACGCCTGAGATTCAGGCACCATCTCCACGCTACTCGGTGGACGTGTATAATCCGGCGGTTGGACAACAGCCCAGACCTTGTCTATGCCGCTGTCGTCCTGCACTGTCGCACGGATCTGTTTGGTACCGTTCTGACTGGCGTCAACGACGAACACATCTTCGATGAATGGTGGATAGTTGGTGGATGGCTGCGTGTCCAACGTTCGAGAAGAGCGAAAACCACGTTGCGCAGCGATGGAAGCATCGGCTAACTCGTTGTGGATGCCGTTGCCGTTGGCGTCAAGCCAGGGCTCCTGTAATGCAACGCTTTGTTGGACGGCAACGCGACTTTCCCAAAAGCCTGTATAGAGGTTGAAGCCTTGGGCCAGAGCATTGATGAAGTGATCAGAGAAGTAGGCACCGTCTCGCGACGCGTAAGCCAAGGTGTCAACATCGCTAGAGGTAACAACAACGCGGCCAGGTTTGGAGATGCTGGCATCGCCCTCGATGAAACTGCCAGCATGACAGGCTTCAATAATGACGTTGACGACAATGCCCGGTTTGGCCTCTTCCAGAACGGCGATCCATTCATGCAGTTGGGTTGGGGTGAGTATCTCCATGGGATTTATGTAGAAATTGTCGTGATCACCATGGTCCACCAGGTAGAGGGTGAACGGCGCATTGGACGTTAGCGCATCAACCGCCCAGGTATTGATGGCGCTTTCGAGATTGGCAAGTGTCGCAGCGCCGTCATAGCCTGTTGACGTCGGATCGTGGGCTAGATAATGGATATGGTCGTTGTCATATCCGTTTTCTTGAAAAAGCTTGTAGACTCTGTTTGTGACATTATGGATATTACGCTGTAGGCTATCATTTTCGCGCAGTTTTCCGGCGACGATGAGCACACCTCCACCCGATGGCTCAATTAAGCGACGCACAGAGACTTGGTACATGTATTCCTCTCCCTCTACATAAGGGTTGGAATTCGAGAGTTTGAGATAGATAGGTCCATCGGCAGGTGAGGTGAATTCTAATTGAATGCTAGGGTTGAAGGCCGGATTTTCGCGTGTTGGGTTCGGATCATCGCATCGCTTGTAAAGCTCAAGGTCTGCGTTAACGGACGACCTTTTTGGGATCTGTATCTCCACACGATATTTGGCATTGGCAATCGAATTGAACTTGAACCAGTCGACGTCGTCTGCACTTTCAAACGTCTGCTCTTGGAGCGTACCAGATACCGAGATCGGTTTGGCTGCCCTGCAACTCTCGCCGTCGTCTGGTGGGGGGGCCTCATCGTCGTCTTCAATGGTCAATGTGACTGGATTTGTACCACCGATATCGGCGTTCTTGGCATTGGAGAGAGTCAACAGAACTG
Source organism: Chloroflexi bacterium TSY (assembly GCA_019217005.1). The sequence goes on along the minus strand of JAHBNG010000006.1, from coordinate 53,268 downwards.
TTTCTGCGTCTTCATTCAGCCCATCGTCAAGGAGGGAGATCGCAAACGTTGCCTCGGTGATGCCGGCGCTGAAGGTCAGCGTGCCTGTGGACGTCATGTAGTCGTCATTGTTCACAGCGGTCCCGTCGTTTGTGGCATAGTCGACGGTTATTGCAAGCTCAGACGGGATGGAAAGAGTCACTGTAATTGTTGCCGAGCCGCTGTTTTCGGCGACGATGTAGGATGATTGGCTAAATTCCACGATGGGAGGGCATGTGACATTTGTGCTCCTCACATATCCGATCTCGGCTAGCCAGGTCTGAAAATTGGCATCAGCAGGTTCGCACAAGGTTGTACCTGCGAAATCCAAATGCATTAAATTGAACAGCCTTGTCAGGCTATCTGGTAACTCTCCACTAAGTGGGTTGTTGTGCAAATAGAGTTGCGTTAGGCTGGAAAGATTGCCAAGCGATGATGGGACAACACCACTTAGTCGATTGTTTCCAAGATAGAGATGTTTCAGAGTTGGGAGATTGCCCAATGCCGGGGGCATCGTACCGCTCAATTGGTTGTCATATAGATAAAGACGGGTCACTTTGGGGAGAATGCCCAGTTCGGATGGAATGGGATCACTTAGTTGATTCTTGTGCAAGTAGAGATGAATCAGGTTGGCGAGATTGCCCAATGCCGATGGAATTGGTCCGCTCAGTTGGTTATTTTGCAGGTAAAGCTCTTGCACTTTGACAAGGTCGCCAATCTCTGGAGGAATCGGTCCACTCAGTTGGTTATTTTGCAGGTAGAGCTTTGTCATTTTGGCAAGGCGGCCAATCTCTGGAGGAATCGCACCACGCAGCAGGTTGTCGTTGAGCCAGAGATGAGTCAGGTTGGTCAGATTGCCCAATTCGGATGGAATTGTACCTGTGAGTTGGTTGCCGCCCACCAGAAGCAACTCCAGATTCGCAAGGTTGCCCAACGCGGAAGGAATCGTTCCACCCAGTTGATTGTTGCTCAGATAGAGCCGTTTCAGTTTGACAAGCCTGCTGAGTTCAGAGGGAATTGACCCCTCCAGTTGATTGTCGGTTAGATAGAGGCCGTCAAGGTTGGTCAGATTGCCCAGTTCTGTTGGAATGCCGCCCTCCAATAGATTGTCAGAAAGCCAAAGGAGCGCTAGATTGGTGAGAGTGCCTAGCTCTGGTGGGATTGGGCCGCTCAGTTGGTTAGATTCCATTCTGAGTGCCGTCAGGTTGGATAGATTTTGAAATGTAGAGGGAATGCTGCCGCTCAGTGAATTTACATTTAGATAGAGCTCTCGCAGGTTGGCCAAGTTGCCCAGTTCTGGCGGAATCGGACCACTCAGTGAGTTTACGTTTAGATAGAGCTCCTGTAGATTGGCCAGGTTGCCTAGTTCTGGCGGGATCGGACCACTCAGCTGATTCAGACCAAGGCCCAGAACTGTTAAGTTTGAGAGATTGCTCACTTCTGCTGGAATGGCACCGCTTAGTTGGTTGTCCCAAAGACTTAGATACGTCAAGTTTGAGAGAGCACCCACTTCTACGGGAATCGCTCCACTCAATTGATTTTTATGCAGATCGAGCCACGTCAAATTCGGAAGTTGCCCTAGCTCAGATGGAATCGCTCCATCCAGTTGATTGCTGCTCAACACGATCTTTGTAACGCTCCCTTTGTCGCAGGTAATACCAAACCAACGACAGGGGGTATTCGTTGCCAGCCAATCGCTGTTGTGGGTCCAGTTTGGTCCATTGGTATCGTCGTACAACTTAACCAGCGTCAGGCACTCAGTCAGTGGAATTTCGTTAGCGGTCGTGCAGTCGTAGCCAGCCTGGGCTGCCACAGGCAAAGCATCTATATTGTTCTCCAGCCCCTTGTCGGGACAGACGAGTCGATCGGACGTCAAAGCGATGTCCGTCGAGACAGCGTCTCCGCAGGTCAGGGCTAAGACAACTGACTGTGGACTCGTTAAACAGAACAGCGTCATCGACAGCAAGAATACAAAGATATACGCACCAAATCTTATCGCCATAGATCCCTCCTTTTCTTTACGTATTGGTGATTAGTTTTCTGAGCTTCTTTGCTCTGGCCACTTTTCTTTAACTGGCTCGTCTTCACCTTCAAGTGCCCCCTCCTGCAATGCAGCGACCAGTGCTGCTACACTGACAAAACCGCGGCGCTGTTTGCTGTGTGGGTCTTCCAAGCTGAAGCGCCATACACCTGGGTGGTCGGGGCTTCCGCTTCGTTCCTGCCAAACAGTTAAGAGATAAACTCGATAGTGAGGCGGTCTGTCATAGATCATCATCAAATTTTCTCCCCTTTACTTGTTTAGTCTCTTGTGGCATACTGAATTGTCCCGAGCATACCAAATCGACCGTGCCAAAAGCGCGAAAAAATCGTGCTTTCAATCGTGAATTCAAAAGAAATTTTCGTGACTCGAGGCAAACCATGGATGGGAATCTGCGTCTGGTGCTTTTGGGCAACCCTGAGATCAGACAGGACGACATTTCAGTGACGAGTTCAATGTCGAGCAAGGCGTTGGCCCTTCTGTGCTACCTGGCCATGACCGAATGTTCCCACGCACGCGCCACACTCGCCACACTGCTGTGGGGCGACATGCCTGAAGCGACTGCTCGAACAAACCTGCGCAAGGCGCTGGCCCATCTGCGCCGGTCAGTTGGTGCCCATCTCAAAATCACCCGTCAGGCGGTTGCCTTCAACCAGGAGAACGCTTACTGGTTAGATGTAGCTGATTTTGAAGCAAAAGTTGGAGACGCTTCGGCCACAGCAGATATCCAGTTACTGCAAGAAGCAGTTGAGCTGTATCGCGGAGATTTCCTGGAGGGATTCTATGTACGGAACGCGCCCGGGTTTGAGACATGGTCACTAACCGAACGAGCGCGGCTACGGGAATCAGCCTTGCGGGCGCTGCATACCCTGGCTTCCCATCACGCTCAACAAGGGGATCCGATACAAGCAATTGACTATACCCGCCGTCTGCTAGCCTTGGAACCATGGTGGGAAGAGGCGCACCGCCAATTGATGTTGCTGTTGGTCCTTAACGGGCAACGTGGTGCTGCTCTGGCTCAGTATGAAACCTGTTGCCAGGTGCTGGATAAAGAGTTCGCTGTTCAACCAGACAAGGAGACGACAACTCTATACCACCGCATCCGAAATGGAGAAATTACAAGCTCTATAGATAGAGGCGAGAGTATAACGGCAAGACCCATTGAATCGACTCCCGCTACGAACTCAGCCTCGCTTCCCCCATTTTTCGCTCATACTCCTTCGCTCCCCAACACCCCGATTCCGTTCGTATCGCGCGACCAGGAATTGGCGCAACTGAAATCGCATCTTGCTCTCGCTCTTACTGGGCAGGGCCGAGTCGTCTTTGTTCATGGCGAAGCTGGTACTGGAAAGACAGCTCTCGTTCAGGAATTCGCACGGCGTGTTCAGGAGGAACACAATCGTTTAGTCTTCGCTTGTGGCAACTGCAATGCATACGTCGGTACCGGAGATCCATACTTGCCTTTCCGCGAGATTCTGGGAATGCTAACTGGAGATGTCGAAGCACGGTGGACAGTTGGAGCGATTCATCGAGAGCACGCTCAACGTCTATGGAACTTGATTCCTCAAGTAGGTCCGATGATGGTCCAAGTTGGAGTCGACTTGATTGACATCTTTATATCGGGTCAAACATTCAAGGAACGAACTGTCGTGGCCGTATCAGACGACGCGAACTGGGTGCCTCAATTGGAGAGGGTTATTGAGTGCAAGGCAGCAAGTCGAGGATTGGTTAACCTGAAACAGATCGATCTGTTTGAGCAATATACGAGCGTGTTACAGACTCTGGCTCGTCAGGTGCCATTGCTGCTCGTGCTGGATGATCTTCAGTGGGCCGATGATGGCTCGATCAGCCTCTTATTCCATCTTGGACGACGTCTTGAAGGACACCAAATACTGATCATCGGTGTCTATCGACCCAGCGATGTAGCGCAGGGCCGAGGCGATGAGCGACATCCGTTGGAGTCAGTCGTCAACGAATTCCAGCGCGATTTTGGTGATATTTACATAGACTTGGAACAATCAGAAAATCAGCACTTTGTCGACGCCTGGATCGATTCCGAGCACAATCAATTGGGGGCTGAGTTCCGTGCAGCACTCTATCGGCACACAAAAGGCCATGCCCTGTTTACGGTTGAGATTGTGCGCGACATGAAGGAACGACATGATTTGTTCCAAGATGAAACAGGCCAATGGATTGAGAAACCGGACTCCAACTGGGAGGCTCTGCCGAAGCGAGTCGAGGGAGTCATACGGGAGCGCATCAACCGCCTACCGCCGACGCTGCTGGAGGTTTTGAAGATTGCCTGTGTAGAAGGTGAAGATTTTATCGCAGAAGTCGTCGCTCGAGTGTTAGCAGTGGACGAGTGGACGGTCGTGCAGCAATTGAGCGCGATTTTAGATAAACAGCATCAACTGGTGAGAGGTATAGACAGACAATCACTAAATGACCAGACATTGTCCCGCTATCGTTTCCGGCACATTTTGTTTCAAAAGTATCTATACAACAGTATGGATAAAGTGGAGCGTACATATCTACATGAAGCTATCGGAAAGGTAATTGAGCGCCTCTATGAGGATCAGACCAATTCCATGTCTATCCAATTGGCGCGACACTTTCGAGAAGCAGGTCTGGGGTTAAAAGCTGTTGACTATTTGCATATCGCGGGCGAACAGGCCATACAAAGTTGTGCGTATCAGGAAGCTGATAGGCTTTTGACCGATGCGCTGACTTTGCTCGGGACTTTGCCCGATACCGCCGCCCGTACCCAACGAGAATCGAGGCTACACATTGCCCGGGGGAATTTGCTGGTCATCACCAGAGGGTTTGGGTCAGAGGATGCTCGAGACGCCTACAAGCGCACACAGAAGCTCTATGAGCAGGCAGACGCGACTCCTGAACTTTTTCCGGCCCAGTGGGGATTATGGCTTGTTAGTTACTCTCAGGGCCAACATCGGACGGCAAGAAAACTCGGAGAACAACTTTTGCGCTGGGCCAATCTGATACAAGATTCCGATCTCCTCCTGCAGGCTCACCATGCGCTATGGACTTCCTATTTTTCGATGGGCGAGTTTGTCTTGGCGCGAAATCACTTTGAACAGGGACTTTCCCTCTACAATCCTCAACGTCATCATGCACCGCACCATTTCTATGGAGGCCATGATGCTGGCGTCTGTTGTCGGAACTTCGGTGGACCAACCCTGTGGTTTTTGGGCTATCCAGACCAGAATCTGCAAACAAATCTGGCGGCCTTGAGTCTCAGTAGATCCAAATTTCAGGTTTTGAGAGAGAATTCTGGCTAAACAGTTGACATAAATACAAATTTGCCGGTCGATATCTAGTTTTTGCGTTAGATTTGGGCGATTTTCAGATATGAAATAGGTTGTTTTCTGTAACCGAAATCTGAATAAATGACTCCAAAATCCCTGCAATCTCGACTGAAAATAGCCAAAAACGCCAAATTTGGATCTACTGAGTCTAGCTGAGGGGCTATCGCATTCTCTCTCCCAGGTTCAATCCCTGTTCTGGCTTAACGTGCTGTATCAATACCGTCGAGAACCGCAGGAAGTTCAGGAGCGAGCGGAGAGGGTTATTACCCTGGCCAAGACACAAAAACTTCCCCTATTTGTGGGATGGGGCCAATGCCTACTGGGCTGGGCGTTGGCTCACCTGGGGCAGGCTAAAGAGGGATCTGTACAGATTCGCCAGGGACTCGCGACCTATCGGGCAACGGGTTCAGCCGTCGATCAGACACACCTGATGGCGCTGCTTGCCGAGGTATATGGCATCATGCGACGGCGTGAAGAAGGACTCAATGTGGTAGACGAGGCCATGGGATTGGTATGCACCACAGGCGAAGGTTACTATGAAGCGGAGTTGCACCGGATCAAAGGAGAGCTCATTCAGTTGGAAGACGCGACAGAGACCGTAGCGGAATCATGTTTCCTTAGAGCCATCGAGGTTGCCCAGCGACAGCAAGCTAAATCACTAGAGCTACGCGCGATCATGAGCCTGTGTCGATTGTGGCAAAAACAAGGCCGGCATACCGAAGCGCTCCAGATACTGGCAGAAATTTATCATTGGTTTACTGAAGGGTTCGCCACAAGGGACCTGAAGGAAGCCAAAGCGTTGTTAGACGAGTTGCAAATGTCTATTTGAACTGAGCTCTGTATGAAAAACAAGGAAGTGTGTCCCAAAGTGTGTAAATAGAGTAGTTCTCTGACTGAGCAGTGTTCATTTACACACTTTGTGGTACACACTCTGATTAAAGTCAACCATCAATTATGAAAGAGCAATGTATCCAACTCGCGGAATCTCTCAAAAAGCACGCATGGACCTATGTTATGGAATTCTGGCTCAAACACGGCATTGATAGCCAATATGGTGGCTATTGGACCGATCTTGCTCGCGACGGCAACCGCTACGGTCAGGGCGAAAAATGGCTGATCGTCCAGACCCGCACCATCTATAGCATGTGTCTTGCCTTCCAATTTTTTGGTGAAGAGATCTTTCTGGAGCAGGCAGCGCAGGGTGTAAATTTCTTTCGCCGTCACTTTCGCGATGAGCAAAACGGTGGCTGGTATTACTGTATTAGCCGCGATGGGACACAAGTACTGGACGCCTCAAAACAGCCCTATGGTCTGGCATTTGCCGCGTATTCCCTGGCGGAGTTTGCACGTCTTGCCAAAGATGTGGCACAGCGACCACTACGTGAACGCGATGTGTTACGAGATGCAATTGAAACCAATGAGCTCGTCATGGAGAAATGTTGGGACAAGCAATATGGTGGCCTACCCAATAAGTTTACACCGGACTGGCAATTGCTGGACCCCATCAAGCGCGTCGACACCCACATGCACACCATGGAGGGCGTCTCGGCCCTTTATCACGCCACGAGAGAAAGTAGTTATCTGGATCGGCTCAATCTCTTGGCCAATACCATCTTGGGCAGAATTGGTGTGGACGGCTGCTACGACACTGACCACGGTTGCACCAAGGAAATGTTCCATCCGGACTGGTCCGAGGCACTTGATCGCACGGATGGGCTCTGCAATTTCGGGCATGTAACCGAAGCGGGCTGGTTTATCGCCAAACTCGCGGCCTATACTGGCAATGAACGACAGGCACAATTAGCAAGGGGCCTTATCGACTGGGCGATTCAGCATGGCTTTGACCAGACATCCGGTGGGCTCTTCGATTATGGTCAGCCAAGGGGAAAAGTTGTGCGCCACCAAAAAGTATGGTGGAATCAGGCTGAATTGCTGGGTGCCCTGGCTTTTTTGTTGCGCACCACAGGTGAACAATCTGATCTGACGCTCCTCGAAATGCACATAAACTTTATTGACCAGTACCAACTTGATCAACAACATGGCGAATGGTATCCCACTCTCAATGCCGATGGCACAGTCAATGCCGACCACAAGGGGAGCCGCTGGAAATCGCCCTATCACGTCATGCAGGGTCTCTATCATGCTCACAAGGATTTGCGTCGTGCTGCGGGCGTAGACCCAGTGATAGAACCTAAAGATTGGGCCGACTTCTGCCTTTAATTATTATGGCAGGGTTGCAGGGTCGTAGGGTAGTTCACACGATTCTGTGACCGCTTAGCATTACGCACCAATGTAATGCTTTTGGTTTGAGCCGTTCCAGGTGACAGTCACGGACGCAAATGGATTGTGGATTGCGCCAATTTTATCCCCGCACCTTCTCACGTGAGAGTCACCTTCCACTCATCGTGATAGTGCGAAAGGTGACTCTCATTTGACGACCGAAGCGAGGACAAAATTCAGTCAACCAGTCGCTGATTGCGTGAATGACTGTCACCTGTCGCACGGGTTTGCTGGCTCAAGCGACTTCTGGGAAAAAACGGTAACCAATGTATTTAACTGGCCTGTTGCTGCATCTGTAATACATAAAGCAGAAGTGCTTTATTGTCTCAATCTGAGATTCGTGCGGTTGAACGCACAGTGCTAAGGAGCCGCGACGTGGTTTGTCGTGGCTTTTGCCTTTCCGTTTGTTTGGTTTTCTGGGAGTCATACATGGATACAGAATTGATTGTCGGCTTCTTGCCTGCCGCTTTTGTCGTCATTGTTGTCATGTTCGTGGAACTTCGACGCAGACGATTACAACGAAGAGATGAACGCCGGCATAGGCGCATCGGCTGACAAGGAGCCGCTAGATTTTGGCTGGAATGCGTTATGATGTGGCGTGAAAAATCTCCATATATGAAGTACAAAGAAGCCGTGGTGTGCTGTAGCTCTTTGTTTTGCGTATTATGTTTGATCTTGCCATCGTTTGAAGCGAACGCAAAAAGGCTCCTGAACCTAACAGGAGCCTTTTTGTTTGCTGAGCCGATCGGTTGTTCCAAGATTTATGAGCTAGTGCTGTATATAATCTCATCCGCAGCCCGAAAACCACTCTCCAAGGCTCCATGGATCGTTGCCGGATACAGATGATTGGTCGCCTCTCCGGCAAAAAACAGTCGATTGTCAACTGCTTCTGCCAATTGTTTCCGCAACCCCGTGGCGTTAACTGGTGTGTAAGAATAGCCCATCTGAGTAAATGGATCTGCGCCCCAAGCGACAAAATGCCCTGTCACATACTCTTTCCGAATATCAGTACCAAAGATCTCTATCAGCTGACTCAGGGCTGCTTGAACTGCATCTTCACCAAGTGCTTCGAAATCGCGTGCAGAGGCTGCGGTAACGGTTCCACGTAGCACGGCGGATTCCCTTTGTAGCGTCGGATCAGGATTGACCCAAATCGTATTCTTAATATCCGTGACCACTTCGACCATATCGGAGGGCCAGAATCGTCTTTTGAAACGCATGAAGATGCGGTCAACCGGACCAGCTCCTAACCCCTGAATTGCGTCTTCTTTCTCTTGAGGAAGGTGAGGTGTGAACGTCATCTCTCCAGATTGTAAGACAGCCAAAGGCAGCGTGACCACTAGAGCATCGGCATCGATTTCCTGGCCAGTTGCAGTGACCGCTCGGACATTTAGACCGGCCCACTGAATTTCTTGAACTGGTGTACTGAATCGAATGTCCAATTTCACAGCCAGATGGTCAAATAGAGTGCTGTACCCTGATCGAATGTAGAAATAGCCTTCGCCATCACCCTCATACGTTGCATCAATCAGCCCATGCACACCAAGCTGATCCAAATCTGCGGCATGATTTTCGCCTAGATAAGCATTAAACATGGACCAAAACCCAGTTGACACATCCACTGAGTTTTGGTTGCACCAGTCCTGTAGCACAACTCGAAGAGTGTCATCTGACTTGCCAGCCTGAACCCATTGCCAAGCCGCATCATAGTAGTTGAGGATGAGGGGTAGAGCTGGGGATTCGGCCACGCTGCCAAAACCGCTTTCCGCTAAATGCATATAGAATGGGCCATGCACGTCGGGAAAAGGATATGCCTGCAACCGATATTCTTTGAGTAGTTGCCATGTCACAACGCGATCTCCGTGAATCCCCTCTGCGCCAAACTCAAGCGGATATGGGGCAAAGTCATAGTTGGTGAGAGCACGTCCTCCAACCCGATCACGCGCCTCTAGTATAATTACTTGGTATCCGGCAGCATGTAAACGATGTGCAGCAGCAAGACCCGCCGCACCAGCGCCTACGACAAGAATTCGCTTCATCGTCGATATGTCCTTTCTACGTGAATATCAGTAACTCGAGGAATTAAAGTACCATCTATGAAGGACATGGTTCATATTTCGGACTAAAAACAGACAAAAGGAATGGTTTTGGCAGCTTATTTCCTGAGGTTACCAACTGCGGGGTTACAGTGAGGAAGCACTTTACTCATGCGACATCACAAGCACAACCAACATGATACGTTAACCCAACGAAAGCCCAAGCTCAACTTCCAAGGCAGAAATGAAATCCAAATACTCAGGGTGTGCAGTTATAAATTCCACAAACTTGGCATCATCACCGTTGTAAAACGTACGAAACTCTTTGATACGATTGATCGTTCTGGCACGATATTCAGCAAGTTCTGGATCGTTCCAGCCAAGAAATTCTATCAGGTGAATCGCTTCGATGTCATCTTCATCGACTGCACGAAACTCTCCATCTACGTAGCGAATTCGATTCGGCAATGTTTCGTCGTAAGGCGACATGATTGGAAGGAAGTTAACTATCGGCCGTTTGCGTATGTTTATCCAATGATGTACAGCATACCAATTCCAATAGTCATCTTTCGGGGTGTCTTTTAATCGATCATCGAAATGTTCAATGTCGCAAGCGTCAATTGGAGCAATATAGCGTTCAGTATAAGCACAAAATTGCTTTTGTTCTCTAAGCAAAGCGATACGGATTTTTGGTCGCTGACTTTGTATTGAGTACCGCCATCCTCGCTTGATAATTTCCGACTGTTCCGACTTACGTAGGTATCTCATTGGGGGCAAAGTTATATGCGGTACCGATTTTTAAATATTCATCCATCAGACGCGTTTTTTCTTCTGGGTCATCTGTTACGGCAATTTGATGTCGAAGCGCTCGATAACGTTGCCACTGCTTAATGCCTTCTTTTCCATACAAACTGCGTACCGAAAAATCGTTTAGCAATACGTCGTTTGGATCATCACCTTCTGGCGATAGCCCACGTCGCCAAGTGACAGAGCCATCATCTTCAAACTGCAAAAGAATGCGTTCGCTGGGCTTGAATTGAGATGCAACAATTTCGCTATGTGTTGCAACAAAGAATTGTGTATTGTGAATAATGGCAAGGTAGCGTTCGATGACGTCAAAGAGTAGATCCGGGTACAAACTCTGCTCTGGCTCATCTAAAAATAAAAAGCCTCGTTCAATCTGACGATTGAAGTAGAGAGCAAAGATGTGACCTAATCGGAAAATGAAGTTACGAATACCAGTACTGAGAAGATTATAATTGACAATTATATCTCTATTCTTCAACCGTATGTAGGCTTCTAAATTTTCATTCAACTGAACGGGGATTTTTGCATTTTTTGTATCAAATCCCAATCCGGCCTGCTCTAGAATCAAGTTCCATTGCTTTGCGAGCTCCTCTAATATCTCAGGATTCTCAGCGTCAAACTTTTTGCGTGCCTCTGCAACCGAGAGGGATTGAGTTGATTCATCATTTAAGAACGTTTGATAGTTACTTTCCCGTCTTTTGATTTGGTAAATCAAAAAATTCCAAAAACCAATTAACTCGCCCGAGTTTGTAAGATGAAATGCTGGTAAGTTGTCAAAAATCTCTAATGCGTTACCAAGATTTGTTTGGGGAGATCTTCCTGTAATCTGAACCCCGTCCGGAAGCGAGTGGATTGCGAGATCGTTACTGTTTGGCTTCAACTCAATCTGGGTCGAAATTAGATTCGTAAATTCTGCTGCAATGTTGGAAAAATAATCGAATAACGGATGTGCTTGGTCAAATTTTTCATCACCGTTCCACAGCGATTGCCATTCTGCAGAATCCTCAACATCACCAGGCAAAGTCAAATGAGCATCCGGTAAACCAGAATTCCGATTAGATTTCAGAACAAAATATCGGTTCTTATCTAATTGAATTTGCCAACAAATAAGAGATGGTTCATCACCCCAATCTACATATTCTGTTATAAAACCCGGTCTGCATATCCAACTCAATATGCTCAATAGGGTAGATTTGCCTGTTCCATTTGAGCCAATGAAACAAATTTTCTCTAGGGGCTCGTTGGTTGACGGATCGCAAAACTGGAAATGGATGTGATGAAATTGTCTGTAGTTCTTAATGCGTAATTCAGTGATATACTGTTTTGAAGCCATTGCAATTCCTTAAACATACGGCGACTGATCATGAATTAGATCCAAATCTATAGGATCTTGCATTGTCTAGCTTGAAGAAATTGAATCGAATATCATCATGCATCATACCACATTACCGTTTGGTGTTGGAATAAAACTTGGGTTGAAGGGATACAAAAGTGGGCGTCAATCATCGTTTCGGCCAGATGGTGAAGTTTATTCATGCGTGAGGCGGAACAAACAGGCTGTTTGTTCTACTCTTGGTCGAAACGATGACCAAGGATGAGTCAAGGTTTGGCGCATAGGTTCAATGAGACTGCTCAATGCGGCATTGAAAGCAATTGTTCTTTGCTGAGCGCACATGAATATAAGCAACATCTGATTGTTCTAGAATGTGTGTGGCCGCCGCCGCCATATCACTCGTTTTTACCACTCCACCCGTGCCATAAACAATCCGATCTCGATCATTATAGCCACGAATCAGCAAGTGTTCCCATTCTAAAAAACATTGGAGGCACCTTTGCCGGTTCAGCATAGCGATTACATGCGTTAGCATGGAGAAAAATCGGTCCAATTTCGGCATATGGCTGCGGGGCTGGAAATGGTCGATAGGCGAGGATTAAGTATGGCTCACCTTTGGCAACTTGCGACAAACAGTGACGGCAGGGTACGCCATCCCCATCGGAAATATGTTGTTCTGGTCGTTGGCCATTTGCATCTGGCTGGCCATTCTGGAAAGCCAAAGCTGTCTCGGTCGGCATGGCGACAAAGTGGAGCGAGTTCATGTGAAAGACCATCCTTTCGTTGAAATCTAACATTCGTGCATCGAAGCTAGATTCATTATAGAAGAGAGTCCGCTTGGTTTCCACCCGATTCTTGCTCAATTATGGAATGAGCATTAAATAAGTTGAACGTGTCATTCTCGAGTGAAACGAAGAATCTGTTCAAGTTATTTACTTCTGATTCCTATGCTCCAACACTTCTTTACTGCCTCGACCTTCTGATAAACGTCTCAAATCGGTCCATGCTCAAGCCAGGGAACATCATGCCATGTTTTCATATAGAGCTCAGATTAAGGATTGACAGCAATTGCACACTCAATCTCTCCTTTAGTCTCCATTTGCACCTGACCAAATCCTACTGATTCGATGAGATCAGACAGTTCCTCTCCCCTTGGCCGCGACCGGGCGTGCTGGGTAAACGCAACTGCTATCTTTCCTGCACTCTTCATCACTCGTTTGATTTCTACCAAACCTGCTTCAGGATCAGGCCACATTTGCATCGAATTGATGGTTAAGACTTTGTCAAAGCGACCATCTTCATATGATAAGTTGGTAACCGAGCCATATGTCAACTCGACAAGCCCAGCTTGTATCGCTTTCCGGTTACGCGCGCTGGCCTGCGCCACCATTTCCTTTGAGTAGTCTATTCCAATCACCGCTCCGTGTCTTGCTCGTTGGGCGATGCGTTCAATGGCTATGCCGGGTCCAAATCCGATCTCAAGCACCTGATCCTGGGGCTCAATTTCCATCAGATCAATTACCCGCTCGGCCGCGTCTTGATTCATTCGTGCCATCAAGTGACCACCTACCCGTCCCAGCAGACCGTTCGGGATGCCAAACGTGTTTCTTAAAATTCGAGCCAATAGGCTCGGATCTGACTGTTTGTTCATAAATGATATCTACTTTACTTTCTGGTAAAGGCTTGAGTGACAAAGGGCAAACCGAAAGGGGCGGAAAAAAGAATCCACCCTGAAAAAACGGGATAAAATGTAAAAATAGTGCTCGGCTAGTTTAAGCAGCGGCATTGAGGCGGCGATGAGCGAGAACGCCTTTAGGGAAATGGTGTGAAACCGAGGCCTTTTTCCGAAAGTCAGGGTCGAGTTGGTCGGGAGTTGGAAAAAGAGCACTCGAGAGAACGCGGCGCAGCCTGCCGGGAGTGGCTTGAGGCTCTCGATCCCAGTAGCCAGTCGGTATGGGAGGAAGAGAAGCGGCTAAATGGGAAAGAAGATTGCCAGCCAGCAGCCCCAGTTCAGGTAAGCGGAAGCAAGCCTCATCGGCATGAACAAATTGACGATGTAAGCCAATCATCTGCTTGGAAGCCAAGGGGGGATGTTCAACAGGCCAGCGCTCCAGATAGAAAAGATAAATGGTTTCAGCTTGTAAAGCCATGACGGTCGCCAGAACCAAAGGTGTGTGATAAGCAGGATCCTGAAAGACGTAAATCGAATAGGTGCGGTTGGCTGTATCCACCTTGGTTGTCCTGGGGACGAGATTGTGCCATGCTTGATAGCGAATCAGGCGACCACTATAGACAAATTGACCAAACGAGTCTGGAGTTGTGGCCTCGAGTCGCTTTCCCTATAGCATCGAGAGAGCGGACGCACAATATCACCATATTCGGGTGGTCTGCCTTTTTCCTTACGTTCGGGTAACTCATTGCGGCGCGCTGTGCAGTTAATCGCTTCCCGAAGGACAAATCGGTCGACGTCGCTTTCTAGCATTTCTCTGATTGTAAACCCGGCATCGACCACCGCCACTTCGTCTGACTCCAGTGATTTCTTCGTCTCTTTCAGCAGCTTTTTCCGAAACTCACTTTCCTTTGTGCCTACCTCGCATCTCATGATTGCCTTGAGCAGTGGCACTCGTTTCCCGCCTATCTCCCCCGAGCTTATCATCACTCCAAAGATGAGCGCGGGCAATGCCCGACGAGCCGTTGAGTTATAGAGTCGGTTCACTTTCCCTTGCCGCTTCGGTCGCCAGAACCCTGTGATATCTATGCTTTTCACTCGGTATCCTTCTAACTTTTTTGCCTCCCATTCCCCTTTCCACTCCACTTCTTCTTGCCACGATGAGAGCAGGCTTGCAATATCCCATGATCCATATCGAAAGCTCCACCAGCTTCGCCGGAGCTCCTCATCTTCAAACCCGCTTTCACTCAATCCACTATGGATTGCTCCTCGACTTTTCAGAAACGACCCATTCATCATCGCCCACATCAGACGCATTACATTTACGTTTGTTCCCACCGGCGTTACTTGCAATACATTCATCAGTACTGCTATAGTTATTTCTGGCGCGGTTAGCATTCCTTCCTCCTTTTTGGGTTCTCTACCTTTAGGATGAAACGCTAACCGCTTTTTGTCACATTTCTCACCTCATCTCTTTTCTTTTACCAGAAAGTAAAGTAATATAACATTGCGCTTTATTTTCCGGAATTCGTTGTTTTGCTTTGTAGCGAAGTGTGGATAATTTAGTTGAAGTGTCCTAATTTTATTAGGTCGATTGACATAGGTATAGGAAGTCTAACTATTGATCCGCTCATCAGGCGAAAGTGTGCAAAATCGTTATGAGGCTGTCTGTAAACGGCTGGTTTGCTTACTTTGCTTATACTGCAGTTGTAATGAAAATATGGTTTTTCCGCCATCTCTACAAGATAAAGCAAAACCATGTTTTCATACAGAACTCAGTTTTGATGAGCCATGTTAATCTCTAAAATTAGGAGAATACTATGGACATTCAGCACAGTTTTGCGATCAATGCAGCACCAGAAAAAGTTTATCAAGCCATTGCGAGTGCTGCAGGTATTCAGGGTTGGTGGTCAAAAGACAGCACGATTGCATCGGCTGTAGGTGGGCAACAGATATTAAACTTTGTGAAAGACGGTCAACCTGTCGTCATGAAGTTCAATATTGATGAGTTAACCCCATCCAAGAAAATTATTTGGACCTGCACCGAAAACGGCAATCCAACATGGATTGGGACGACGCTCACTTTTGAAATGAAAGAGAACAACAGCGGAACGGATTTTAGTTTTGTGCATGGAAACTTCGATGAGAAATGGCAAGGCACGCCACCCTATCAATCGAACGTAACCATCTGGCAACATTTTATGAACAGTCTCAAAAGCTACTGTGAGACGGGTACGGGACAACCTTGGTAATCTCCAAAGTTCATCTGAGCTAGAGATTATAAGGATTAAGAATGTGGGACACGCATTCACACAGATTGCACGGATTTATTCCGAGATGCTCTGTGTTTATCAAAAAAATCCGTGTCCAAATTTCAATCCCTGTCATGTCTTTTATTTACAGTGGGCCAAATATTGCGTTAGGAAATCCCTCTCGGTCTTCGATTGGGTTTGGTCAAGTGCTTTTTGGAAATAGCACTTTGCTCTTTCCATATTACCGACGTCAAAATAGAAGGTGCCAAGTGTTGCCGAAAGCAGGTAGTAATTGTTCAACTTGGCACCTTCTTCTATGGTGAGTAGCTGTTTGATGGATGCTTCAATGCTATCTGTTTGGCTACTGATAATTGCCATGTTCAATTCTATGATTGAGTTTTGTTTGATTGCAAATAGCTGTTTGTAATAATGATAGATATTTTGCCAATTTGTGGTTGCGTAGCTTTCTGCAAGACAATGTTCAGCAGCAATACCGGCTTCAAGATGGTATTCACTCAATGTCTCTCCAGTGGCTGCCTTTTCCAAGTAATAAAGCCCGGCTTGTATCATCTCCTTGTCCCAGAGGTTTCTGTCCTGGTCTTTAAAAATGATGATACCGCCCTTTTGGTCAAGGCGAGCATTAAAGCGGGCGGCATGCATATACATCAAGGCCAACAAGGCATAAGATTTGGGCTCTTCTGTTATCTGTTCCGTAAGCAAGGTCAGCAACCTGATGGCTTCAAAACACAACTCCTCACGAATGAGCTGTTCATGATGTGTTGCGTGATACCCCTCATTGAAGAGCAGATAGAGGGTTAGGTATACAGAAAATCGAGGCGCTCATCCAACTGCTCGGTTGTGGGCAAATTGAGAGCAATCTGCCCTTTTCTAAATTTCTGTTTGGCCCGGTAAAGTCGCTTGTTTATATTCGCATCCGTTGTTAACAGAGCATGCGCAATTTCAGGTACACTAAACCCACATAACGTTTTCAGGGTCAAGGCAATTTGTGATTCTTTCGGTAAGGAAGGATGACAGCAGACAAATATCATACACAACTGACTATCGCTGATCTCCGCCTCATTGAAGATATCTTCCACCAAGTCGGGGCTGGGAAAATCCAACTCCAGTTCATCCCCAGCAAAGGACCTGACGTGGTCTTCCCGCTTCAGGAGATTGATCGTTTTGTATTTCGCAACTTGCAATAGCCATCCTGAAGGGTTATTTGGTATTTCTCCAACACTCCATTGGTTGAGTGCAGCGATCAGGGTTTCCTGAACGATATCTTCTGCTATTTCAATTTGATGTAGGCCAAAGATGCGCGTCAGCAAGGATGTCATTTTGCCCGCCTCTTCACGAAAAAGATGAGCGACCAGCGTCTGCACATTCTCTGCTTGTTCGTGTTTCATCATTCGTCAATTGGGTATATCAAGGATCGGCCGCACTTCTAGCACATAATCGTCTATCAAAGGGCATTCTTTTGCAATATGGATAGCCTCTTCCAGATTGTTTGCTTCGACGATGATATAGCCAGCAATGATCTCCTTGGATTCCAAAAATGGTCCATCGGTCATGATAGTGCACTTGTTTTTGACAAAAACCCCATGCTCCTCCAGTCGCTGGCCATCAATATACTTTTCGCCAAGTTGGGCGATCCAATTCTTGTAGGCCAGTAACGCTTGTTGCATTTGCTCCGGCGATTTCGATTTTGGCGCTGCCCCCCTGATAATGATGAGATATTTTTTCGTGTCGAATAGCTGATTCTGAGCGTTTGCCATTGTATCTGCCTTTTCTTGTGCATTGATTCCAACTAAGAACCTATCCGAAAAGTGGTTGTGAGTCCAACCGCCTTCTCGAGTGAAAATGCATCTTCACAGAACTTTTCGGATAAGCACTAAGGTGATTGAAGATTCGCAGGGCGCTGTTTTTGCGCTTCTCTGTATGATGAGCCAAACACAACTATACCAAAG
Source organism: Chloroflexi bacterium TSY (assembly GCA_019217005.1). The sequence continues at coordinate 35,542 of JAHBNG010000006.1, read as the reverse complement.
CTACGGAATAGGTCGAAAATAACGATAAACAGTTAACATCAAGAACCATTTTGGTTCTGCTAACTCTTCAAATATTCTCGAATTGGTTGCCAGTAGAGTAGTTCCCAATGTACACGGACAATTTCACTTAATGGCCCTACTTCACCCTCTGGGTTAAATGGCGACGGCGTTACGCTCACTTCATACGACGGCACGCCAATGTGCGTCATAATGATCTCGGCCCCCACCGTATTATCTCGGAATTCAAGGGCTAAGATCGATGGAACATCACTAATTTCTGCTGGATCCAATGCTGCATTCCACGCAAAATTAATCCACTCGACAACAACGCGCCTATTTTCTATGATGTCTAACACCTTACCCACAAGCCCAGGGGTACCATCTGGCAAATAAAAAGCATTCATTTCAAGACCGGGCTCTGCATTGTCATAATCTGTCTCTGTTTCAGAGTCAAAGAAGCGCACTTGGCCAGAGCCCGGATGGGTCGCAGCAGTGTGCTTCTCGGCATTGGTATAGATCTCAAATAACTCTTGGCTGGTCGCACCATGATAGACGGCAACCTGTGTAATTGTATCTGTCGCTGTTGACAGGATATCGTTTGACATTGTGATCTCCTTAGAATCCAATGAGGGGGCCTGCGTAATCGGCACGCAGGCAGTTAGCACGGTTCCGGACGCCATGGCAGCTATCTTCAATAACTCGCGGCGGCTTATACCAGACTTGGGTTGAAGCATTTTGTTTTCCTCCAAGGCAGTTCGTGTCTATTTTTCTAGATAACCTTTCATGGGCTCCCAATATCTTTCATGCCAGCCTTTTTCAAGATGGTCCTTATGTTCCGCTGGAAAACCAGTATGATCAAAGATCAATTTTGTTTCGGTGTCACTGATTTTCTCAAATTCAAACTTGACGATGGAATAAACGCCTGGCTCCCAATTGCCGACGCGCCATGCTTGTACGAGCCTTTTAGTTGGTAGAATTTCAATTGTCTGACCTGATATCATTCCACCAAAGTACGAAAACTGAGCACCCGACTCTGGAACCATCTCTGCGGGTGCCCCTGTTAGCTCTCCAAACTGTTCCGCCGTCGTGAGTGCATCGTAAACACGTTGCACGCTACTCTTGAACCGTATCTCCTGATGTATTGTCATGGTAAATGTCTCCTCATCGATAGTGTGTCCCAAAGTGTGTAAATGGAGTGAGTGCTCTGACTGAGCAAACTCTGTTTACGCACTTTGTGGTACACACCCCCTTATATCGTACATCAGCAATGTTATTGATCTTGCTGTGTAAGATATGCGACTAGCTTTTCAAAATGCGCAAGCCAACCTCGTTCAAAGTTCGTTCTGGCCTCCAGTGAAAGAATTCGTTCATGCACAAGTACAACTTCTGTTGAATTGCCCCGATCAAAAAACTGAACCGTGACGATGGATTCACCGACATCCAATGCCTCCATGTTGCACCGCCAGGTAAAGACCAGTTTTTCGGGGGGCTGGATTTCACGATAGACACCAAAGATGTGAAACACTTCATCCGGTGGAAACTGCATGACAAATCGATATTGGCCACCCACTCGCAAATCAACGGCCACTGAATGAGTAATGCAGCCAGGTGGTCCCCACCATTTCTTGAGCACGTCTGCTTGCGTCCAGGCCGCAAACACGCGCGCCCGTTTTGCCGCAAAGATTTCCCGACGCTCAAAAGATGAGCCATCATTGCGGGCTGAGTCTAAAATCATGCCAAATCCTTATTGTTCGTTTCATGGCAAAGGGCTGCGCCAATCTTTGACAGAGGCTTCTCAGCGTGTCAAACGGCCAGAATTGCCGGCCATGTCGGAGCTGCCAACATGGCAAATGTATGATCAAGTAGTCGCAAGCAATAGTGAACCATATGGTTCACTATTTTAGCAGACGGTCTATATTTTGTCAATAGTGGACATCGACCTCCGTAGGGCAATCGCGTACTTTGCCGCCCAGCCCAGCGTTGAAACGCCGGTCTATTAAGCGTAAACCCGGTCAAGCGGGTTGAACTGCAGTGCGCTTCAGCGTACTTTGGTTGCTAGACGCCGGTTTATGGACATTAAGAAAATAATCCGGCAAAAAAGTCCAGTCAGCACGCCTCGTGCGGGTGGCGTCCCGTCAAGACCCGCACGAGGCATGCTCGCTGAACGATTACCGAACTTAATTTTGACTCTTCATCAACCGGTGGCGGTCGGCGATTCGTGCCACTTTTTTAAGGTTCGCGATTGCCCTATCGACCTTCACGTCGCGAACAAAGAGCAGCTTTCTGTACCCCTCCCTTGCTCATGAATAATTTTACGCAACAAAAAGAGTGTGTACCACAAAGTGCGTACATGAACGCTGTTCAGTCAGAGAACCGTCGCCTTTACACACTTTGGGACACACTCCAAAAAAAATAGCCCTCAACAGATTGCTCTAGTGGCATCCTATTGAGGGCAAAATTCAATTCTACAGGTCTTACGCACAATATAGTGTGCTCTCTCGTACGGGCATGATATATCATGCCCGTACGAGAGGACTCTGCGTAAATCCAATTCTAATGATATGGGATCTCACTCATTGTTAAGATATAGCGGAATTATCCAAACGATCCGCTCAGGCGAAGTGCAATCCATAAACCCTATTGCACAGGCTCCAACTCATGCACCATCTTATGAAAGCTTTGCCACCAGTTCGGTGGATGCATATAGTTGTTTGTTGCGGTGGGCCAGCCGGCCCAATAGGTTGTATCAAATGGAATGAGCTTGCGTGCTTGCGTGACTGGGATAACGGGCAGTTCATCCATCCAGATCTCAATGGCTTCCAAGAAAAGCTCGTCTACTCGGGGATCATCAAGCGGCAGCGTGCCCATCTCTTCAATCAGCGCGGCGTAGGCATCGGCAGCCTCACCACTCCAGCGCCAGCGGTTGCTCGAAGCACGTTCTCCAGCTGGTTTATAGTGTCGACTGCTCATGGTATCCAAGGTTGCCCATGGTTCGTTGATCGAGCCACAAGTATGCCAGCCCATGCGCGCTTCGAAGGTGCCCATGGCAAAGTTGTCGCCCCAAGTGGAGCCTGCCTCGTTGGTGTTGACGGCCTCGATCCCAACACGCCGGAACTGCTCGACCATCACTTGAGCAATACGCTGCAATTCGATTGGTCCCTCGTGGGTGGTAATCAAAATACTAAGGACTTCGCCATCTTTCTCCCAGAACCCGTCGCTATTTTTGGCATATCCTTTCGATTCCAAAATTGCATCTGCTGCCTCTGGGTTGTAATCTCCCAGCGGATAGGTTTCGTAAAGCCCAGCATCTCGGGCCAGATCCACATACCGCAGCAGGGGTGGATATGCCACAAAGATATGGTCAGCCAGAATCGTTGTGTTCTCGTAGGCAATCTCAACAATCTCGGTGCGGTCGATGTAGTTGTTGAGCGCCCAACGCATCTCTTTATCATTCCACGGCTCATGTTCGAGGTTCAGCTCAAAGGTGCGCAAACAAGGATCGAGCCACGCAGTCGGTTGCCCTTCATGCCAAGCGACGAACGCATTGTTGGTCTTGGCTTGCAAAGCTTGGAACGCACCAAGCGTAATATCGCCCAAACTATCCATCAGGCCGTCGGCTGCAACGGCAGTACGCGTCTAGTCTGGACCGTAAGCTGTCCAGACTAGACGGCGTGGCGCAGGCAACTCTTTCCAACCGCTTTTGGCCCCCCACCAATTGTCATTGCGCACATAGGTCCATTCAGTCTCGCTGGCACTCTCCAGCATATAGGCACCCGTGGCGACTGGCCAGCCCTGGTCGGGATCATAGAATGTGAAGGTCAGCGGATCTTTGTCATTCCAAACATGTTCTGGAACGATATTGATGCCACCCCAAATCTTGACGGAGAAGAAATCTAGTTGGAAGCGGGGATTGGGGTTTGTCAGATTAAATTGAACGGTCAGATCGTCGAGCGCCTCGACGTTATCGATCCAGTCATTGACCTGTCCAGAATTGTGGAGTTCAGGAGCATTTTCCTTTAACATGTTGATGGTAAAGACGACATCATCAGCATTGAAGACCTCGCCATCGCTCCATTCGACACCGTCACGTAACGACAACGTCCAAACATCGAGCGTCTCATTGTGCGTCATCTCTGTCCCAAGCCAAGGCTCAATCTCACCCGTTTCATAGTTCAGGATAAAGAGCGGTTCAGACATTGATTGGTGGTAGCCCACAGAGCGCTTATCGCCCGGCACAAAAGGATTCCATAGATCTGAACTGTCTCGACGAACCCCAGCGTCTAAGTAGATCGTCTCTGCCCGCGTGATTTCTCCGTTGCTTACCGTGCCGTCACTGCTGGTTGAGGCAGAATCGCCTGAATCTTGTGTGGGGGTGGAGCTACTCTCCGGTGCACATGCAGCTAACAATAGTGTCATTGCCATGAGGATGGCAACCCAGGGGAACAGTTTCGTTCTGGACATAAGTATCATCTCCTTGAGGTTCATTCATCCGGGTAAAAAGCGATTCACTCATTTCCCAAATGTGTGCAAACGGTCTCACATCTTGGCCGATAGCATATGCGCACATTTGTGAAAGATGAGTCGAAGCAATGTGGGGGTGAGAGGGGACGCATGAATTATAGAGGCGCGGGGACTTGTTGTCAAACAGGTCCAAATTAAGGATATATAGATGTTCAGATAATGCTTTTCCACACGAAACAGTAGCTTGTCAGCATTTCAGCCGGTCAGCCAGAGAGCTGACCCGCTGAAATGCCATCAACGACAAGAAAATCTTTTTCTGCAAGGCTATAGCAGGGCAATTCTCCTTGCACCCTTGCACCCTTGCACTCTTGCCACTACAATATGCATATGACAAAAAATGGCACTTCTAACGATTCCTGGCCAAGGTCAGACGGAACCAGGCATAGTCACTATTGGTGAACAGACAAAGTTCTGAGGCGGATAGCCGATCAGATTCGAATGCCATCATCGTAATCAATCTACTTATCCAGAAAAGCTTTGCCCCGTCTCTGCTCTGAGAGACGTGGGACAAAACTGGTTCTTCCGGAATAGAGGGGGCGTAACTTCTCGGAAGAGGTTAGGCATGAGGTCGTCAACGAGACTCTTCTTGACCTTTTCCGGGAAGTTCGGGGCACTTCTTTGTCAAATCCCTGTGATCCTGAAGAGCCACAAAACTTTTCTGGAAAGCTATAAGGAACAACAATGAAACAGCTACTAGACCAAATTCAAACGCTAAATTTTCCAGCGCCTTTGCCGCCAACATTGTTGGCCGTTGAGCAGACCTTTGATGCTGTGCGCATTGATGATGTTGCGACCGCGACTCGGCTTGCGTTGCAAGAGAATAACATGTTGGCAACAATACAACCTGGCGAGACTGTCGCGGTCGGCATGGGAAGCCGTGGTGTTGCCAATATCGCGACCATCGCACGAGAAACCATCAGAGTCCTCAAAGAAATGGGTGCCCAGCCGTTCATCACGCCTGCCATGGGCAGCCACGCGGGCGCAACGTCGGACAGTCAGATGCAGATGTTGGCCAATTTGGGTGTGACGCGAGAAAGTGTAGGGGCAGAGATCAAGGCCACAATGGATGTACGTGAGGTTGGTCAAGTCCCCAATGGCCCTCCTCTGTTCCAGGATCTTCTTTCTGTGGAAGCCGACCATACCCTGATCATTAACCGCATCAAGCCTCACACCAGCTTTCGCAGCCAAATCGAAAGTGGGTTGGCAAAGATGGCTGTGATCGGGCTGGGCAAGCAACACGGTGCAGCTGCCATGCATGCCCGGGGCGTCTATGGCCTGGTACACTACTTGGCTCCGGCCGCGCGCGTCTATGAACGCAACACAAATCTCATGGGCGGGCTAGCCATCGTCGAAAATGCTTATGATGAGACAGCTGAGATTCATGGATTAACGGCTGGGGAAATCGGTGCCGAAAAAGAAGCAGCTTTGCTCGAACGGGCCAAATCCTTGATGCCAAGCCTCCCCTTTGACCAGATCGAGGTCCTGGTTGTCCGCCAGCTCGGTAAAAACATCAGCGGCACGGGTATGGATACCAACGTGATCAGTCGCATGAAAATCCCCCGTCAGCCCGAACCGACCGACGGTCCCGACATCGCCACCATTGTCGTCCTCGATCTCACGGAAGCAACGCATGGGAACGCATATGGAATTGGGCTAGCGAATGTTGTGACGGCGAGATTCGCGGAGCAGATCGATTGGGCGGCCGTCTATACCAACGCCCTCACATCGGGTGTGTTGGGCATGTGGCGAACGGCACTGCCCATGACTATGGCGGATGATCGGCGTGCGATTCAAGCAGGCTTGCGCGGGTGTGGTGAACCGCAAGAAACTGCACGGATTGTCTTTATCCAAGATACACTAACAGTCGACAAGCTTTGGGTCAGTCCATCGTTACGCCCAGAAATTGACGCACATCCCCGGCTGCGGCTCATGGGTGAAGTTCCGCTTGCTTTTGATGGCAATGGGGTGCTTCGTTCGCCGTGGCAGCTGTAGTCAGTAGCATAGATAAAAAGTCTTTCTATATTTCAAAAAATACCTTGACAATCCAATTTGCTTGCTGTATAGTTAGAAACATCCAATAGAAAACGAGAGTCAATTACTTCGCTCTCGGTCAACTGCTGACAGTCCATTGTGCAGTAGGTCTTGTCGAATTGTATATCATTAGTTTTGGATTTGCACCCCCGGCAGACCGCTGTATTTGCGATCTGTCGGGGGTTTTTGGTTTAGCAATATGGAGAGTTTTCGTATAATAGCTTGCGTGAGCAAAAGCGTGAGGACGGATATCGGTCAACAAGAAGAGAATATAGCGGATTTGCAGTACCATCTATTGGATCCGAATCAGTATGAAGATACGATGATCCAGATGTATCCAATGTAGAATTTTAGTCAAATGACAAAATAAGGAGAATCATGAGCAAAGTCGATCCCAATAGAGATGGAGCAAATGTTACTCACTCGACTCATATCGGTAGCGTAACCGGTCAGGTGCATACTGGTTCTGGCGACATTCATGTAAATGATTTTTCAGTTCTTGATGCTATTTCAAACAAAGAAGAATTTATTGTAGCCTTGTGACAGTTTCGGAAGGATTTAGATGGTGTGCGTTCGACTGGTCTCGATCAGGACACAGCTGATGATGTCCTAAGTGAGATTGAGGCTGCCGAGCGAGAGACAGCGAAAGACGAGCCCAAGGCAGAACGTATCTTGAAAAGGCTGAAAGAGGCTCAGTCTATCTTGACGGCTAGTGCTGGAGTTGGCGCTGCCGCGGCCGCGGCAGCTGACAAACTTTTGCCCTTACTTAAAAACGCAATTCAGCTTGTTGGTCAGATTTTTTGAGGTATATCGTGTCAGGTCAAGTCAGCAGAAAAGCTATTCGCTCTTCAAATCGTATAGAAGAACGTGCGCTGTTCAAGTCAATTCTTTGTGGAGCAACGCTTGCAAGAGGTCTCGTGCTTCATTCTGGTGGGCAAGGCGGGATGGGCAAAACAACGCTTCTCAAAATGTTTGAAGAGGATTGCCAGGCATCTGCGATTCCTGTTTCAACCTTTCCTCTCTACTTTACAGGAGCACTGCCTCCCGTTAGTTGGTTAAGCATTTTGGATCAAACGGTTGAACGATTGGGGTCTGAACAGTTTCCCAAGTATACTCAACTGCGAAGAGCCTACGCTAGCAACCGGGAAAATGCAGTTCAAACAAATACTATCTATCAAACAAACATTCAGCATGTTCATGGTGCCGTCCATTCTGGCTCAGGTGATATTCGCTCAGTCACATCAGGTGATGTCACTTCCAAAACAAAAAATGAGGGCAATCCGACACGAAGATCTGGATATCTATCGGAGAAACCATCCAGTCAAGTCGATGATCAATATTCATTGACGCAGCTATTTTTCAACGAATTGGATATCATTCCCAATCCCTTTCAACTGGTTTGGCTAGTCGATGCAGTTGAAAGATTAGATGATGAGACTCAGAACTGGCAAATAGGGATTTTTGCAAAGATTGCTGAAGGCAAACTTGATCGTTTGGTGCTCGTGGCAGCGGGTCGGGATTTGCTGCATCTTGAGCCATACTGGATTGATAAAGTTGAGGAAATACTCGTCGGCAATTTTTCCGAAGAAACAGTCTTCGAAATTGTGCAAAGAAAGTGGCCGACTGAGCCAGAGCCGTTAGTGAAGATGTCGGTTTACTATTTGATGCAAAAAATCGGTGGAAAACCACAGGAATTGATTACCGAACTCGAACGCTTTGACATTTATTGGGAATAATGAGCATGTCCACATCTCCTCTTGAACAATTGATTCAAGATCTTCAAAACATGCCAGCAGATCAATCACTGCTGGAGCATTCTCTGGATCGAATCCTAACGACTTCAGCACCTGAACTGGCGGATACGATAAGATTAGTCGCGATCCCGCACTGGTTTTCTACAGAGATGATCAACGCAGTGAGGAAAGATAGTACACAGGCTGCTCAGTCTCTAATTGAGGAACTTGCAGAGTTTAATTTTGTATCAATCGATCCAGATGGTACGGCACGATACCATGAGAACATACGTTCTCTCCTGCTTGAGTGGTGGCACCAGCCACAGAATCTGCCTCGTTTTCGCATCGTTAGCAATGTCCTAAGCGAACATCTTTCCCGAGAGAATTCTATCAGTGAGTTAATCCATTTCATCCAGTCGAATAGAGAGTACGCAAATAATGAAAAATCATTGCATATTCGCAATGTGATAGAAGTGATCTATCATCGTTTGGTAGCCGACGAACCAAGAGGTTTACAACAGCTTCGTGAACTCTACTGGATGTTGCAATATGCCAATGAATATGCGGCCAACCATCTCCTTCTATCAACAGTTCGTGAGCAAAGACCTTTACTCTCTCATGAAGGTAAACTGTGGCTCAAGTATCTCGAAGCACGAAGCCTAATTGATGAGAAAAAAGAAGTTCAGGCGAGTGAGATACTTGAATTGTTAGTGACTAATACAACGAATATCAATGTCCATAGTAGTGTATTGCTGGATTGGGGCTATCTATTGACAAAACGAGGGCAGCCTCTTCAGGTCGAAGGACTATATCATTTAGCATTAAAAATTGCCGACGCCGTATCTGATCATCACACAGCAGCCCGAGCATTAGAACTTTTGGGAGATGTTCATAGTGACAGGGGTCTGTTTACTGACGCTGTCAGCTTTTACGAAGATGCACTTGAATTGGGCCGTCAGGTCAATGACAAATTTCAAGAAACCGTTCAGCTTCGTAAACTTGGGGGAGCTTGGCTACGTGGTCATCATTGGCAGAACACCCGTGCATGTTTTCTCCAATGCCTTGAATTAGCCAAAGAAACCGGTAATCAGACCGAGGCGGGCTGGGCACTACGTGACTTAGGGCTGCTATCTGCAGACCAAGAGCATTGGAATGAGGCATTGGGCTGGTATAGTCAAGCCCAGAGCATCTTTGAGGAACTCAACCAGCCTTCCAACCAGATCACGATCTTGTTTAACATCGGACGTGTGAATCGGTCAGCCAAGAGGTGGGTGGAGGCAGAAAAAGCCTATCGGTCTGGGCTGGACCTCAGTCGGGAGATAGGTGACCGCGTGAACGAGGCAGGGCGTCTGAACGATCTGGGCTTGTTGCAAGCAGACCAGGAGCAATGGGAGGAGGCGCTGGACTGGTATGGTCAAGCCCTCAGCATCTTTGAGGAACTCAACCAACCATCAAACCAGATCACGATCTTATCGAACATCGCAGATGTGAATCGGTCAGCAAAGAAGTGGAAAGAGGCAGAAGAAGCCTATCGGTCTGGGCTGGACCTCAGTCGGGAGATAGGTGACCGCGTGAACGAGGCAGGGCGTCTGAACGATCTGGGCTTGTTGCAAGCAGACCAGGAGCAGTGGGAGGAGGCGCTGGACTGGTATGGTCAAGCCCTCAGCATCTTTGAGGAACTCAACCAACCATCAAACCAGATCACGATCTTATCGAACATCGCAGATGTGAATCGGTCAGCAAAGAAGTGGAAGGAGGCAGAAGAAGCCTATCGGTCTGGGCTGGACGACGTAGTTGGTGATCGCCTTCAACCGACCAAGAACCAGCTAGATCGATTGACAGTGGATCGGATTCCACCTCGCGCCCAGTTTCCTGTGCACTCTCACATGCCACTCAGTGCCAATCTAAATTTTGTAGGCCGCCAGTCAAGCCTGCTCCAAATTGCACGGACCTTTAGAACGGGCCTAAATTTGAAGGACAGTGGTGTCAAAACAATCGCTATCACTGGGACTGGCGGACTAGGCAAGACACAACTAGCCAGCGAATTCGTTCATCGATATGGTCAATTCTTCGCTGGGGGCATCTTTTGGGTCAGCTTTGCAGATCCAAAGTCAATTGCCAGTGAGATTGCTGCGTGTGGCGGTGTTGGACGACTCGATCTGCGGGCTGATTTTGCTGATTTGTCACTAGACGAACAGGTGAAGCTTGTGCAAACAGCATGGCAAGAGTCAACGCCACGGCTGCTGATCTTCGACAACTGTGAGGATCCTGAATTGGTTAAGCGGTGGCGACCAACGACAGGCGGCTGCTGTGTGCTGATCACGACCCGTCGTTCTGAATGGGACCCCCATTTGGGTATCAAGACTTTGGCCTTGGATGTCCTTGATCGAACAGAAAGTCTTGAATTGCTGCGGCATCTCTATCCGGATGCATCAAGCGGAACTCTAGAGGCGATTGCCGATGAATTGGGTGATTTGCCCTTGGCGCTGGAGCTGGCAGGTCGGTATTTACATCGCTATCGATATGAAGTATCACCCGAGCAGTACCTGGAACAGTTGCGCACGTTGCCACCTCTGCAACATGAATCATTGCACAGAATGCTTCGCATTCTGCCTACTGGGCATATCCAGAATCTGGCTCGCACCATTACGCTGAGCTATGATCAATTGGATGAATGAGTGCCTGTTGATGCTCAAGCAATGACGTTGCTAGCCCGTGCGGCCTGTCTCCAACCAGGTGAATCAATCCCGCGCCACCTGTTGCGACTAGTGCTTCAATTAGGGACTGACGATTTGGTGACAAGAGAGTGTGTGGCGGATGCATTGATTCGGCTTGATGAACTGGGACTGATGGCTGAAACAGAACGAATAAACGAAACCCGCATCCCGAGCCCGCTCCAAGAGTGGCAAGGGCATTTGCGAATGGTAACCACAGTCACCCACAAGCGCAACGATGAACTTTCGGCGCGCCTCAACCATGCGACAGGTGAATATCTTTATCAGATTGGAGATTATCGAGAAAGCCTTACCTGCCTCGAATATACTGTCGCCGTTCGCAAAAAGATCTGGGGTGAATATCATAGCGAAACAGCCCGTAGCCTGACTGATTTAGGTTTGCAACATACCTCACAAGGAGACTGGCAAAAAGCGGAGTCGTTCTATCAACAAGCACTTATGATTCAGAGACAGATCTTTGTCGAGGGTACATTAGACACGGCTTACACGCTCAACTATTTGGGAAATGCAGCCTTAAAACGACAGGCATTTATGGAAGCAGAACGTTTCCATAATGAAGCGCTCGATATCAGACAGCGTATTCAGGGGGGTGACTCAACGCTTGTTGCCGAGAGTATTAGCAACTTGGCCTATGTGCGCTTCGTTCAAGACGATTTTGTAAGTGCCCGTTCATTACTTGAACGAGCACTCGCAATTCGTGAATCACTCCTTGGCGAGGAACATCCAGATACCGCACGTACCCTCAATAGTCTTGGGGGAATCTATTCAACCCAGCAAGACTATGAAGCAGCCGAAAGAGTTTTACTGCGTGGTCTGGAGATTCGCCGTAAGGTGTTGGGAGTACATCACCCCGATATGGCGCGCAGTTTGTGTAATTTAGGGACTCTTCATAAAGAAAAGGGTGAGAAAGCAGAAGCAATACATCATTATCAGTCCGCTCTCGTCATTTGGCAGAAAACCTTAGGCAAAGATCATCCTGATACACTTGCAGTATCCGAATTGATGCAGGAACTGGATTCAGAAATACGAAGAGACATATCTAAAAGCAGGTGGTATCGAGCAATTGCTTGAGCGAGTAGAAATCGCCGACTATCTAGACTGGGGTTGTCTAGGTAACGGACATCAGGAAAAGTGAGTGCGGCAGTTAAATTCTAAGTATCATGGCAGCTACACGCGGATGGCAAAGCATTTCGATGGGGTTCAGAGTCCAGTGACGATACTGCGGGTATGGTGCCTGGATTGCGGCGTTGCGTTCAGCGTCCAACCGTCTTTTACCATTCGCTACAAATGCTATGAGACAGACGCAGTTGAAAAACTGATGACTTCGTTATTCATTACCGAAAATAGTTAGTGCACCCCGAATAATTCAGGTGGAAATCGCCTCACCCTTCTGTTATACTTGATGTTACCATTATCTGAATGACAGACTGACAAGGCAACAATCATTGAGGAAATCAGGAATAAGGCTGTGTTTGTTCATGATGAACAAACGTCTGTGGTGAAGATTTATCTCCAATTTCAGGAATTAGAGATTCTTCGAAAGTTAGCGTAGGCGAAAGGTATTGGTCAAGAGGCACTCATTCGTAACTGGGTACTCGAAAAATCGCAAACGGCGTGACTGCTATATATACTAGTAGCCACTCAATCAGCAAAAAAAACAGCCCCGCTCTCACAAACGGGGCTGCTGTTCCCTAACCTTCTTGGGGCGGAATACCCCTCTCTTTTTCCAACACCCGCAAGCGTTCTTCAAGCAAAATCAGATGCTGCAAGAGTTGACCGGCCAGTTGTTCGAGCGTCAACTGTTCGCGGTCCCAGCGCGTGTAGAGTTCTTTGAGTGGATAGGTTGAAAGTTCCATCGTATCCTCCATAGACTAATATTGGATAGAAAGTGAAAGTACAAAAGCGACCGCCCCCACTGCAACAGCGAACAGGACGACCGCTTCTTGAATCCACTATCAAGGCAAGATACAATACAAGCTAGGTCATCCGAACTGGCTACTTCAGTCTGGATGGCTTAGCCGCCTCTGTCACGGTGCTGCTACACCGAGAGGCGGCGCTTTTGCTATTTGGTGACTCTACTTGATCAACGACCTAACGAGCATTCGGCATTTCCGTGTGGAAGGTGAATTTCTCGGTTGGTGATTTTGTAGAGCGTCCGGTTGTGATAATAGCATGATCGCGGCGTAGATGCAAAGGCAATGTATGTTTTGTAATTCGTAAGCAAACGAGAGAAGATATAGTCAACGCAAAGAGGGATATCGGCATGACCAGTGCCAATATCCCTCTTGCTAAAAAGGAGCTATCCCCCAGGCGTTGTCGAATGATAAGGACTTACATTACGAGTAAGTCCTTCAGATCCTACGGAATCACAAGCTTCTGTCCCACGAAAATCAAGTTCGGATTGGCAATGTAGTTGGCGGCAATGAGGACATTTGCTTCGACGCCATAGTAAGCGCAGATTCCACTTAATGTTTCACCTGGCTTCACGATGTGATACCGCTGTTCCGTATGGACATGACCACCCTTGGTTGCAGGGGGCGCATCGTATACGGAATGTGCAGGTTGTTCACAGCCTGGGAGTTGTATCTTTTGACCAACATAGATATGATCTGGATTGTAGATGTTATTGAGCTGCACCAGTTTGTAAACAGTTGTGTCATAATAGACGGCAATTGCGCCGAGAGAGTCGCCTGGCTTCACGTTGTAGACACACTGATTGTGCGGACCGCCCTTTCCATGATGTGCTTTGGATCGATGTTGTTTTGGTCGGTGCGGCTTCGGATGGTGTGCTTTGGGTCGATGTGGCCTGGAATCGTAATGATGCTCGGTCTTGGCAACACAATGGCGCAGGCTAATGGCATCTAGATTGAAGTCCATCTCGTCGCCCGTAATGCCCCACTTTTTCCAACCACGGATGAAGAGCACTATGCTATGAGCAGGCGCCTTAAACTGCACAGAGTACATCCCAAGAGACCCTGGTTCTGTCCGTGGATAAATCGGTCCGAGATCCATGCCCGTCCAGTTCTGCACATGTTCCCAGGCTTTATCATGCCCTTCGTTGTAGCCCCACTGCGCTTCAAAACGATGGTCATCGTCTGTATTTCCCTCGCCACGGAGCAATCCCTTGAGGCTCAATTGATAGATTGCACCGGGATATAGACCCGTAATCTTTTGATAAATACCGGCATATCGGTCATGATCCGCCGGCGCGATCCCCTTGTTGTTAATCTCAATCAGTTGACCATGGGTGCCTTCGTAAACAACCGGTGGCCACTGCTCATCATAGAAGCCGTAATTTGCCGCGCCTCCATTCGTAAAGAATCCCCAGCTCTTTCCCACATGACCAACAGAGACGTGATTAAAGCCATGCTCAAACGTACCATTATAGATCAGCTCGTTTCCTTCACACGTGGTGACAGTTGTGGTTGTTTTGGAAGAGGATGGAGCTTGTCCCACAAATACCTTAGTGGACGGCTCATGTGATTTGGTCGGCGCAGGCCCCGGATCATAACCGCCGGTCCCTTTGCCATAGTGATGCCCACCACCTGTGGGAAATCCTTTCGTGTACTTTGGACGATACTCCTTCTCGATATATCCAGTCTGATATCCAACACTGGGACCAGTGAGTGAAATTGCGTCTAGATTGAGATCAATCTCTTCACCCGTCACACCCCATTTTTTCCAGATACGGATATAGATCGTTACATAACTAGCTTCCGCTTCAAACAGTTTCGAAAAGTCGCTAAAACTTCCAGGCGACGTGCGCTCATAGTAGGTGTCCCAGCTCACATCCATCCAATTGGTCACCTTCGTCCAATCAGCGTGACCACCGTGTGTCCAACCAACTTCTACGCGGTAGCGCCATGGATCGCCATCCAATACGGTTGTGCGAATCATACCTTTGAGGTTCAGCGTATAGTTGCCCCAAGGCACGACCTGTACCGTTTGATAGATACCAGCGTATCGGTCAGCATCCGCGGCACCAAGACCCTCTGTGTTGATTTCGATGAGTTGGCTATGTTCGCCATCAGCAACAACCGGTTGCCAACGATCGTCGTAATAGCCATAATTTGCTGCGCCACCGTTTGTAAAACAGTGCCATTCATTGCCCACAATACCGCAACCGGGTGCACTATAGAAACCGTGTTCAAAATTACCATTTCTGAGAACGTTTACGTACGATGCGTTCGTGGTCATAAAAGCAACGCCCGTTAACATTCCACATGCAATCAATATACCAATTAGAAAATGCAGCAGCCGTCTATCTAGAAACGGCCATCTGAAGACAGTGTTCTGTCTTCTCTGTCGCCAGGAAGAATTCTTGAAAATCCTGGCTCTTAGAAACCCGTACATGTTGAGTCCCTCCTGAAAAGTAAGGTCGAATAGCTCCTGATTGATGTCTGTCGGTAATTTGGGGTGTAATTCCAACTGATCATTCATCAATCGAGACAACTATAACACGACAATTTACTTAGCGCAAGAGGCATTCATAATCCAAATAATATTCCAAACGCTTTCTATACGAAATCCGTGCATAAAAAATTAGCGGAGTTCAAAATTTCATGCACGTTGTTTTACTTGTCAAAATGTATAATGCAAAAAACAGGGTGATTTTGTATGTCTATACGAAAGGGAAAAGAGGTGTTTCACAATTAATTACAGAACATGGCGGAAAAACTAGTTTTATGGATTTTTGAATCTAGAGGTTTAGAGAGTCCAAGAAAAAGATTAGAAATAGGACACGGATTCACGCGGATAAAATCCTGAAAATCCAATCAATCCTTGTCCAAATACTCTCTGGGTTGTACTTAAATCTCGGTCTGTGCCAGATTCCGCAGAGCCTGCTCCAATACCTGCACGGCGCGCCAATATTCATCCAGAGAAACATGTTCGTTTGGGGTATGGTCCAACTTGCTGTCACCAGGGCCGTAGGCAAGAACGGGGCACCGCCAAAGGGGTCCAACAACGTTCATATCGCTTGTTCCCGTTTTCTCAACAAAACCAGGTCGTACAGTGGAGTCCAACTGACGAATAGCGCCCAAGAAGCTGCGTACCAATCCGTTGCGCCGATCGCTACGCCATGCTGCTTCGTGACCATGAAAACGCATCGCAATCCTTGTTTGTTGACCATCAAGTTGATATTCAATTGGAGTATGTGGAAGTGGAGGGGAAAGCGAGGAAAGATCAGGCAGTGGGCCATCAATCCGCTCCGCCGCCCAACCAAGAATTTGCTTGACAAACTCAGTCTCATCAAACGCAACAGGCAAGCGGATGCCAACCTGCATTTCGACACAATCATTCATCTCATCAGTGGTGCTGGTATTGATCCGGCGCAAGCTGGGAAGCAGTTGGTCAAATGCTTTGCTCTTCTCTTGATTAAACTGATTGCTCACCGTCACAATCCAATTCCACAAATCGGTGGCGACGGTGGCAACTCCGGGATCTGGTCCTGCTGTATGCGCCATGGGCTGAACAGCGCTAAGTTCCAAAAGCAGACGTCCTTTGTAACCAAGCGTCACTCGTCGCCAGCTACTTGGTTCACCGATAATACAGGCGTTAGGGATCGGTTCCGTTTCACCATCAAAGCGGCGACCAATATAGCGTGCCCCTTTGCTGGTGGCTGCTTCTTCTTCGACTGCGCCAACAACCACTATACGAAAATCATTATCTACTGCCCATTTCTCACCAAGCCGACTGACGGCTGCCACGAAGGTAGCAAGTGGACCTTTCGCATCCACGCTGCCGCGCCCGTAGAGAAGATCTTCTCCATTTTGGTTCACTACGCGAACCTCGATGTTACCAGGGACAGTATCGATATGTCCCAGCAGTACAACGGTACGCCCAGCACTCTTTGTCCCAAGCTCGCCCACAGCATTCCCAGCTTCATCCACATAAGCGCGGCTATAACCCAGCTCTTCCATCTGCTCAACCAGCCAACGACTTGCATCAGCTTCTTGCCGCGAAAGCGAAGGGATCGAGACGAGACCCGTGAGTAATTCAATTGCTCGTTTGCGATCAGGTATTTGTGTCATCATTACTTATGAGGCTAAGGCTGAGGAGGAGGCTAAGGAAGATAGGTTCATCCATGCACTCTGCTACTATGTGTGTCACTATTTATTTCGAGGCTCAGTAGATCCAAATTTGGCGTTTTTGGCTATTTTCAGTCGAGATTGCAGGGATTTTGGAGTCATTTATTCAGATTTCGGTTACAGAAAACAACCTATTTCATATCTGAAAATCGCCCAAATCTAACGCAAAAACTAGATATCGACTGGCAAATTTGTATTTATGTCAACTGTTTAGCCAGAATTCTCTCTCAAAACCTGAAATTTGGATCTACTGAGGCTGAGGAGAAGGCTGAGGAAGACAGTTTCATCGATGCTTACTTGTACTTATAGCGGCATCAAACCAAGAAGCATCATCAACACCTCAACCTCAGCCTACCTTTCTTAGCCATGGCCTCTCAAACCTGGAAACACCGACAGAACCTCAGCCTTAGCCTTAGTCTCAGCCTTTCTCCTATTCTGGCAGCACCTCAGCAATGGCCCGCACGCCAATCTCAATCTCCTCTTCAGAGATGATCAGTGGCGGCAATAGGCGCAGTACGGTTGAACCGGCCGGCAGTGCCAACACACCCTGCTCTTCCATCAATGCTTTCAAATATTTGCCCACTTTTTCGCGTAGGTCAATCCCAATCATAAGGCCCAAGCCGCGGATACCACGGACAATCTTTCGGTCTGCAAGGGTGTCGGTCAACCTCTCCACAAGCAGATGGCCCATTGCTGCAGCATGTTCAATGAGATTCTCCTGCTGATAGGTTTCGAGTGCAGCGAGCCCAGCGGCACAAGCAAGGGGATTGCCGCCAAAAGTTGTACCGTGCGCACCCACGAAGAGCGATTCATGCACTGACTCTGTGTAGGCAAATGCACCCATTGGGAAGCCAGCACCGAGTCCTTTGGCCAAGCAGATGATATCGGGTTGCAAGTCATAATGCTCATGCCCAAACCATTTTCCTGTTCGGCCAAAGCCAGTCTGAATCTCGTCAATCAAAAGCATTACACCTCGTTCCTGACAAAGACGTTGTGCACCAGCAAAAAATTCTGGCGCAGCCATATTCACACCCCCTTCACCTTGCACTGGTTCAATCACCAATGCTGCGGTCTGCTCGGTGATGGCGGCATCTAGCTTCTCCAGGTTGCCGTAAGGTACAAAATCCACGTCCAGCAGCGGTGCAAACTTCTTGCGGTATTTTGGCTCCCAAGTGACAGAGAGCGCGCCAACTGTGCGACCATGAAAGCTGCGCATACAAGAAACAATGTCCGTCCGCCCCGTGGCAAGACGAGCAAATTTTAGTGCTCCATCAATCGCCTCGGCACCGCTATTGCACAAAAATGCATGGGTTAGATGATTGGGTAAGATCTCTAAAAGCTTGTTGGCAAAACGTGCGCGGGTATCATTATAAAAAAAGTTAGGGCACGAAATCAATTGGTGTGCCTGGTCGGCAATCGCTTTGCTCAAAACAGGATGAGAATGCCCCAGCATTGTCACTCCTTGCGCAGCCGTCAAATCGAGATAGCGCCTCCCCTCCGTGTCCCACATCCAGCAACCTTCACCGCGCGTCAGAACAGTCTCACCACGGCGAGCGGTTGTGCCGCCCAAAATAGCGGCTTCAATAGAAGCGTAGTCAAGTTCCATGACACCGAGTTCCATGACAGTTGTCGACATGAGGGAGCTCCTTTTGATTTGTTAATAACAATTCTTGATCGTGAATCATTGGCCGGGGAAGGGCTCACTTTATCTGTGTTCCCTCGCCAGCCAGTGCTTTTGTAATCGGTTGTTCGATGCGCCCGTCTGCCAAAACAACGCGCTGAACTCCTTCGGCAATGGCTTCAACAGCGCCCATCACCTTCTTCTTCATACGTCCTTCTGCAAACTGCATAAAGTCATCGGCTTTGGCACGCGGAATCTGGCGGATTAAACTTGATTCGTCTGGAAAATCGCGCAGCAGTCCTGGGACATTGCTCAAGATCACCAATGCCTCTGCATTGAACGCAGCAGCCACCATCGCCGCGGCCCGGTCGCCATCTACGTTGATCGCTTCTCCTTTGTCAGAGGCGCCTGGTGGCGTCAGAACGGTTAGGTAGCCAGCATCCACGAGCAGACGCAGCAAGTCAACATTAACCCGTTCAACAATGCCCGTCCAATCATCCCGCAAAACCATGCGCCGTCCATTGATGCGCACACGCAACTTATCCTTGCGCCTTCCTTCAAAGATACGGCCATCCAACCCACTCAAACCAATCGCATTCACACCTGCCGTTTGCAATTTCTCAACCCACATCTTATTGAGCTGACCACAATAGACCATCTCAAAAATTTCAAGGGTCCGGCGATCGGTGCGTCGGCTCTCGTATCCACTTTCGCTTGTGACAAATTGGGGCGGATGCCCAAGCGCTTTGGCGACCTCGTTTGTTGTTTCGGCACCTCCGTGGACCAATAGCAGCGACTGTCCGGTTGCGGACAGATTGACGATGTCCTCAACAATCGCATCGATGTTTAAATCTTGACCACCGCCTACTTTTATGACAATCATACTCTTATTTCTCACGCTTAAACTCTACCCGCCAACGAACAGCAGCCGAATTGCCACTTGGCGGCAGCTCCTCAAACCTCGTTTCGACCAATCCATCCCGTGCAAAGAGTGCAACCTCTTCTCGCGTCAATGGCCAGGGAGGACCAGAGCGTTCTTCAGCGGAATCTGTGCCAATGCAAATCAACAGCAACGTTCCCCCCGGTGCAACAAACTGGGTAATCGCAGCAATAGACTTTTCACGAATGTCGAGAGGAAGTGCCTGAACAGTAAAATCTTCGACGACAAAGTCATAGTTTTCCAACCACTCATACGGTGGGTCAAACATATCGGCGACCAGATACTCAACACTTGAATCAGGCCAACGCTCATGACACCACTCGATGGCGGTTGGTGCAATATCAAAAGCAGTCACAGCAAAACCGCGATCGGCTAATGCTTCGGAATCGTCACCTAGACCACATGCAACAACCAGGGCCTTTTTGCCGTCGCCTTGTAAATTTGTTGCCATTAACCATTCGGCAAAAGCCGGACGCGGTTCCATACAGGCCCATGGAACAGCACCACTCTTTCGGTCAGCGCGTTGATACACCTCATCGAACCAGCCAGTTGCGTCACCGCGCGCCAAATATTCTTGTACATTTACGGGACCGGAGGGTTGTTGATCGCTTGCCATTCTCTTATGATTTCCAGTAAAGGGTAGTCAGAATTTCAAAATCATCCACACCATGAATGCGGGATAAAACGATCATATTGGATGTAATCCAGGAAATGTCAGCCCCATCGTCTCATCCCATCCGAGCATCAGGTTCATACATTGCACAGCCGTGCCTGCCGCGCCCTTTACTAAGTTATCAATTGCGCAAAGAGCCACAACACGCCCCGTCTTCTCATCATACTCAAACCCAACATCAGCATAGTTACTGCCAGCTAAAATCTTTGGTTCAGGATAACGATAGACCCCACGTTTTTCTTTAACTATACGAACGAATGGTTCATCGTTATAGGTTTGTCGATAAGCGCGCCACAGATCTCGCTCGTTTGTGCCGGGCTTGAGGAACACATGAGCAGTGGCCAAGACTCCGCGCACATTGTCAACGGCGGTGGCGCTCAAATGAATATTGCTTTTGCTACCAAGCTGCCGAAGCATCTGGAGCACCTCAGCTGTATGTCGATGTCCCGTCGGCGCAAAGCTGCGCATCACGCGTGCTCGTTCTGGATGATGAGTCGCGTCGCTGGAGCGATTCCCCCCTTCACTGCTCCCAACCTTCAACTCACAGATCATGTCACGTGTTTCATCAACCAAATTGGCAGCAAACAAGGGATATATTGCTAGATTGGTGGCTGTCGCATTGCAGCCAACGCCACTGACATATGAGTGCCCCCGAATCTGTTCACGGTTTAGCTCTGGCAATCCATAGACAAACTTGGTTAACCAATTTGGGGCCGCGTGCGGCTTGTCATACCACGTTACATAATCATCCGGATCGCGCAAGCGAAAGTCTGCACTCAGATCGATCAGCCGGGGCGCAAGTGCGACAAAATCATCAACCCGTTTCATAGAGCCGCCATGTGGTAGACCCAGAAAGAGTAAATCACATGGGGTTAGTTCATTTGCGCTTACAAATTTGAGCCGAGAACGTCCACGGAAATTAGGATGGATAAAATGAATATACGAACCAGTATGGCGTTCACTTGTTGCCTGCTGAATCTCGACCATCTCATGCTCAGATAGCAAACGCAACAGCTCGCCACCAGCATAACCAGATGCACCAACAATAGACACTCGGAGCTTTTCGGACATAGTAGAATCCAGACGCAAAATGTTAATAACTAAAAAATAGAATGAACAATTGTTAACAAAAAAACTATACGAAATCAAATAATGGCTGATGTTATCACCATATCAACCCCTGTGTCCCCAGTTTTTCCCCAGTTATCCCCAGCTATCTAGGGGCATCCAACGAATTGACTACTATATTTGGGTATTGCAGACGTAGAATGTTAACAGAGTAAGCAAATATATTCCGTATAGTAAGCGCAGAAAATGAGTGATACCTGATTCAATCTGCAGCCGTTAACGAAACCGGTTGATGGTGAGGTTGTTCACTCTTCCATCTGTTGGCAGCCGCCCAGCCGTTCCGACCTACATCTAGGATAAAATCGACCATCCGATCAGGAATATCAACACCAGTGGGTTCAATGCTATTGCGGTACTCCATCGTATAGTTTACTTCATTGACAAGAAGACCACGCTCTGGATCCTCTAGCACATCGATGGCCACAATCCCACCCCCCACTGCTGTCGCGGCTTGCACGCACAGATCGTTCAGTTCAGGCGTAATTGGACAATTACTCGATTGGCCCGCACGCGCCGTGTTTGTAATCCAGTGAGGCGAACTCCGATAAATTGCACAGATTGTCTCGTCGCCCACAACGAATGCGCGAATGTCCCGCATCGGCTTGTTAATGTACTCTTGAATATAAAAGATGCCATGATGATAGCTACCCAGCGTTTTCTTATGTTCAAGAATCGCTTCGGCAGCTTCTCGATCATTCACTTTGCTAAGAAGACGTCCCCAGGAACCAACAGCTGGCTTCAATACCACGGGATACCCCAGATCTTCAATGGCTTCCAATGCACTTTCCGGTGTAAAGGCAATGAGCGTACGGGGCGATGGGACCTTGGCAGCACTGAGCGCACTCGTCATCTGAATCTTGTTACCACAATTGTCGGCAACCTGGGCAGTGTTTACAGTTTTAATGTCACGATCATTCAAGATTCGGAGACTGTAGAGAGCGCGTCCATGATTGATGCAGCGTTCTACAATCACATCATAGTGTGCATACTGTTCTGCATAACGCTTGCCTGGCGTAATTTCAAAGGTTAAGTTGCGATCATCTATCAGATCGAACTCAATTCCTCGCTTTTGCAACGCTTGAAACAACAATTTTTCTTCGGCACGCACACGGCTATAGAGCACAGCAATATTCATTATTCGCCCCAGTCTTCTTCTTCTTCCGGCGCCAAATCAAGCTTTAGCGGATGAATTTCAACAACCTCCAAATCGATTCCGCATTCCGGACATTGGGTTACTTCATGCTGCATGACACCAACCAGTTCAACGACTGCCTCGCATACTGTGCAATTTGCCTCACCTGTAACAGTTTCCATAATAACATTCTCCTAATTGTAGATTAGACTAATCCAAAAAATCAATGGCAGATCGTAGGTCACTTCTCCGGAGTGACACAGCTGCTTCAATGGAACCAAATCACACGACGCCTGTGACCTACACTTGTCAACCTCATAGTCCAATTGAGCCGTCTTTGCTTTGTGCTCACTAAGAACCTATCCGAAAAGTGGTTGCGAGTCCAGCTAGCTTCTCGAGTAAGAATGCACCGTAACAGAACTTTCCGGATAAGCACTAAGTGGCTTTGTGGATCATGTAAATCTTTTAAAATGCCTTGATCACTATCCGAAATTCACTATTTTTGACTTGCGACATAGTCCGCAATGATCTCTCTCGTTCCCTTTGATATATCAGCAGGCAGTACTGTTAGAGCAAAGTAACCGACCTCTTCGATCTCCCACTGATCAAGCCGTTGCTCAAGTCTAAAATCGTGCGATATATATGTCGCCGTGTGGTCACTTTTCCCGCCGAAGAGAACGCTGTATATGCGAAATAGCTCGGGCTCCGACTGCATGATGGCCCCGGTCTCCTCCTGTGCTTCTCGCCGGGCAGCATCAACAAGCGTCTCACCTCGTTTCACAGCTCCCCCCGGCAGATACCACTTAGGCATATACGTATGTTTGACTAACAGAACCTGCTCATCTTGAATCAAAATAACGCGTACGCCAAGCGTAATGGGGCGCAACAGACGCCAACGCATACGCATCCCCAAAAAGGCAAGACGCATCAACCACTTCTTCATATTCAACAAATCTCTAGTCGAAGAACTGGAGTCTGCGTCACGTCAACACCTTAAAATTGGTGGTATAGCAGAAATTGTGTAATTTACCGTTCGCAGTCAGAGAAAAATCGAATAACCACACAATTTGGCATACCACCCTAAACTTGACCCGTTAGTTTCCGTTTCGTATACGCAACCAATCCACCGGCCTGAACAATGCCCAAAATCGTCGGGCTAAAAGCTGGAAACGTATATTCTCCTGCCGCACAGCGAATCAATTGGTTCTCTAAAGAGATCGTGACCCTTTCGCCCGACTCTATTGCTTTGGCAGCGCTTGGTGCAGCAATCGCCAGCAATCCACTGTTGATGGCATTGCGATAAAATATGCGACCAAAGCTCTCAGCAATGACTGCACCAACTCCGTTATAGACCAAGCAAGTGGCAGCTTGTTCACGGCTAGACCCACAGCCCCAATTGCGTCCAGCAACAACAACATCACCCGGCTGCACAGCTTCGGCAAAAGAGGGATCGAGATCTTCAAGAGCATGTCGAGCAATCTCGTCCCGCTCACGTAAAGTATAGGTGTATTTTCCCGGAAAGATGACGTCTGTGTTGACGTCGTCTCCATATTTCCAGGCCGTACCTCGTAAGATCATAAATGATCATTCCTGTAGAATTGACGTTATACTCCGCAGCAGCACATTATAACATTCTTTCTCAACTAAATAGTGTTATTTTATGGCGCTGCTCAGTATAGTTGAGACGTGGGCGTCTCTAAATCTCCCGCGGATCAGCAATCACACCCATTACCGCTGATGCCGCTACCACAGCCGGATTGGCCAAATATATCTCGGATTCTGCCGTTCCCATACGCCCCCGAAAATTGCGATTGGCACTCGAGATCGTCACCTCGCCCGGTGCGGGAATCCCCATGTGATTGCCCATACATGGACCACAACCGGGCGTCCCAATCATGGCACCGGCTTCGACCAGCATTTGAATGTAACCTTGCTCCGTTGCATCCTGCAGAACTTGACTCGAACAGGGAATCACCAACAGGCGTGTTCCAGTGGCTAGACGCCGTCCTTGGACAACTTCCGCCGCAGCTGCAATATCTTCCAGGCGACCATTCGTACACGTGCCCACGAATGCCTGTTGAACTGGTGTACCGGCAATATCAGATAGGGGTACGACATTGTCTACTGTATGGGGACAGGCAACATATGGTTCTAGACCTGTGGCTTCATATTGATACGTTGCGCAATACGAGGCAGCCAAGTCAGGATAAAGACACTGACCTGCAATGTCAGCTTTTGCTTCAGCAATCTCATCCTGAAATCGGTCAGGTTGAAAAACAGTCAGCCGAGAATCAGCGACTTTTTCCTGACTTAAGCGCCAAGCTCGTCGCACTTTGCCCATTGCCAGATAATCAACCACTTGTTGATCGGGTGCGCAATAGGCATTTTTTGCCCCAAACTCCGCCATCATATTGGGCAGAATCATGCGCGAGTCCAAAGACATTTCCTCAATCCCCGAACCGCCAAACTCAACTGATGCGTAGAGTCCACCGTCTGCTCCGAGATCACCAATGATGCGCAATGCAAAATCCTTCGCCGTCACACCAGTCGGCAGTGTGCCTTCAAGTGTAATACGTATCGAGTCCGGTA
Organism: Chloroflexi bacterium TSY; assembly: GCA_019217005.1. Next base: position 10,350 of record JAHBNG010000006.1, on the reverse strand, counting down.
CGCGCAGCCAAAGCTCACCTGTGGCCCACAGAACAGCGACTTCACTACGCCCAATCCCCGCTCCAAAAGCACCCATCCAACCAAAATGCGGTGTATGAGAATCGGATCCAAGAATTGTCTGCCCCGGCAGAACGATTGCTTCTTCGCTCAACACCTGATGGCAAATGCCGCGTCCTGCCTCAAAAAAATTCTGGATGCCCTGCTCTGCCACAAACGAACGAATTTCGGCATGATTCAATGCATGACGCGTCGTTGGCGCCGGGACGGCGTGATCGAGCGTGATGGCCAGCCGTTCTGGTATCGCAACGTGTTTTTGACCAAATTCTTGCCAGATCAAGCGAATCGCAGCAGTATTGTCGTGGCTCATTACAACATCAGGTTGTACATCAATAATCTGGCCAATTTCGACGGTATCCAATCCGGCAGCGCGTGCGAGGGCTTTTTGGGCAAATGTCTGAGGAGCTCCCATTTGGTCAGTTTCCTACCGGCACGAGTGTACCCGTTGGTGTTGCTTCTGATTCATAGTTGCGCAACAAGACATCCACATCATCGAGGTTGAGACTACGTTGATCGGCCAATGTTTTGACCTGGTTGGTGATTTCCTTAATGTCATCATCCGTCAACGAAAGCTGTAGTTGTTCGGCCCGTTGTTTGATCGCATTCCATCCCGTCAGTCGATGGGCAACATGAATATAACGAGTGAGGCCAAAATCCTCAGGATCAAGAATCTCGTAGGTACTGGGATTGTTTAGCATAGCCTTGGCATGGATGCCAGCTTTGTGTGTAAAAGCTGTATATCCAGTGATGTAGTTATTAAACGGCACATCAACCTGCACCAAGTTCGCCACATAATTTTCGACCTCGCGCAACATGGAGAGGTTGTAACGACGACGGATACGCTCGGGATCATCGGTATACATTCGCGCGATTAGACCGCCGAGGGGTGTAATACCGTTTCGTTCGCCAATGCCCAACACCGATGTATCGACGTGAGTCGCCCCAGCCTCCAGGGCACAATAAGCATTTGCCACGGCACATCCGGTATCATTGTGCCCATGAAACTCAATGTCGCATTGAACGACTCTGCGCAATGTACGAACCAAATCGTAGACTTGACGCGGATTGGCAACACCAACAGTATCGGCAATCCCCACTCGGTTCACACCAATTTTGTCTACTTCCCGATAGATAGTGAGCAAGTCGACCAGATCGCTACGAAAGCTGTCTTCACTACTAAAACGCACTTCCAAGCCGCAACTCTTCACATATTCGATGACATTGATTGCCGATTCAATAATGTAGGGGATATCCTTACCATGCGAAAATTCGCGCAACAGGCTACTTGTCCCAAAAAGCACATCGATGCCGTCCACCCCTGTATCGATCGCAAGCTTTGCATCATCCATGTGACATCGCACATGGGTTAGCGTTTTGGCATTGAGATCTAATCCAGCAATCAACGCACAATCTGCACGGCTTTGAGGACTGGCAGCAGGCGATGTCAACTCCAAATATTCAACGCCAAATTCGTCCAGTAAATGAGCAATATCGACTTTCTGCCCGCTTGTAAAAAATGCATTTGCAAACTGCTCGCCTTCTCGCAAAGTTGATTCGATGATGGCGAAGTTTTCTAAGCTCATAGTTCTCACTTTCGGCTCAGGAATCGAGAATAAGAGGCAGAAATTGGCATTCATTTTTACTGCGCTTGAGATAAAAACATGGTGTTCCTACAGTTCTACCAAATAAAGCAAAACCATGTTTTCATGCAGAACTCAGTTTAAAACGACCAAATCTCCGGGGCTGGTTCAGAAATAGGTTGACAAAGAAGAGAGTACGTTAACAAGAGAATAGGTTAGAGAAAGAGGCTCCTGTTCAGGCAAAATAAGGGTGTTCAGACCAAAATAGCCAAAAAGGAGCCTCAGTAGATCCAAATTTGGCGTTTTTGGCGATTTTCAGTCGAGATTGCAGGGATTTTGGAGTCATTTATTCAGATTTCGGTTACAGAAAACAACCTATTTCATATCTGAAAATCGCCCAAATCTAACGCAAAAACTAGATATCGACCGGCAAATTTGTATTTATGTCAACTGTTTAGCCAGAATTCTCTCTCAAAACCTGAAATTTGGATCTACTGAGCCTCTAAATGTCAGAGTATCGAACAGACCCCCTATCATTGTCAACCCGAATCGATCTTGCGTTGGAAATGCTCAACCCGAATCGAGAGTGGGGGAGAGTGAGCGAACTGTCAACGGCGTACAATGTGTCTCGAACGTGGCTCTATAAGTTGAGAGAGCGGTGAAGCGGCGCTGACAGCGATCTTGTCGCCAGTGAGTCCAGGACCGCAGCCGAAAAGCCATGTGATCGAAGTGGATGAGACGTTCATCCGACGAACCATAACGGTGTTGCCGATGCTGCGAGGAAGCGTACGAGATATCCAAAGGGGGGTTGGGGTTGCTGCTAGGTGTGGAGCGGTCGGTGGGATTCATCCAAGGGACGCTGGCGGAAGTTGGAGAACTGGCATCGGCGTACAATGAGAGCATGGTGCCGACGCTGCCGGTGTTGGGGGAAGCGGATGAAATTTTCTGTGGCGACCAACCGTGCCTGACGGTGGTGGACGGAGCATCGTTTGCGCTGTTGAATATCTCAGCAGCCGATGCCCGAGATGAAACAACATGGGGGTTGAAGTTTCTCGAATTGCTCGAGCGAGGCATCACCTTTGATGACTTGGTGACCGATGGGGCTTTGGGCATTCAGGCAGGAGCCAAGGCAGCGGGGATGAATGCGCCACACTCCTATGACCTCTTTCACCAAATGCAGAATGGCACCAAAATCACCCAACGTCTGGGAGAGAGAAATGGACCAGGCCATGACCGACCGTGACGTAGCTTGGCAAGTGTTGGACGAGCAGACTGCTCCTGCACGTCGCCCTGGGCGACCACGCAAATGCACAGTGACTCTCGAGGTTGCCGACCAAACGGTGCTGACAGCAGTTGACTTGCACGAGAACTGGACATGGCTTCTCCGAACGGTCCGTCAGGCACTGGAGCCGATTTCACCGACCGGGCAGCTTGTCAACACAGATGCCGCGCAACAAACCATTCTGGCTGCCACCCAACTTATGATGGAGATGAACCGCGATGAAATTGCACACTTTGCCACCCAACTGCAGCAGAATCTACCTACATTGCTGGCTCCCCTCCGTCGCCTGGAACTATCCCTGGCTCCCCTCCGCCAGAACCTCTCACCTGAGTACGAAGCCTTCATCACACACCTCTGGACTTATCGCCATGACCATCAACTTCCCATTGAACAGCTTTTCCCTCCCTCATTGCAGCCTATGGCTCTTGCCTTCTGGCATGCACTGGATCGCTTCCATCGGGCTTCTTCTCTAGCTGAATCCTTTCATGCTTGGCTCAGGCCCTTTCTTGCAATCCATCGCTCTTTGCCCGATTGGTTGGCCGCTCTTTTACAGCTCTTTTGGAATCATCGCACCTTCTCACGTGGCAAACGCTCCGGTCACTCACCCTTAGAACTGGCTACCGATTCCTATGTCCCTTCTTTGGCTGACGCCCTTGATGCCATTCTTCAGCCTCAACAGCAACTGGCTCTTTAACCTATTCTCTTTTTAACGTGCCCATTTCAATTTTGTAAACCTAACTCATCCCTTGTTCTGAACCTGCCCAATCTCCGTCCTATAATCTTCTAATCCTTTGCACAAAAAAACCGGCTCACCCCAGTCTGGATGGCCGGTTGCATTGGACTCTAATAATTCAGAGCAAGTGCAAGGGTCCAGACGATGGGTCTGGGTTCTGCTTCCTGCTCTGCTTCTTTGCAAAAGCTATTGTCGTACAACAGGGACTATCATGAAAATTATTGGAGTCTAGATATTTGAACATGATATAAAAGATAGAAACAATTGGGTCAATGATAGTCTGGCTAAATCTTCCATTTTATTTCTATCTATAACGAGTGCGGTATAATTTTGTCCGGATATGTCATCGAACAATAAACACCGTATACAAGAATACCAACGACTAATCTACCTGTCAAATTCAAATTGTCACCATATCGTTATGAAACAACTACGCTTTGGAATCCTTGGGGCAGCACGCATTGCCCCTAGAGCACTGATTCGACCGGCAAAGACGAACAAGGATGTTGCGATTTTGGGAATTGCCGCACGTGATTTGGTTCGTGCCCAGGCATTGACAAAACAGTATCAGATTCCGCAGGCATATGATGATTATGCAACCTTGCTGGCAAATCCAAACATTAACGTTATCTACAACCCCCTTCCCAACAGTCATCACCACGAATGGACCCTCAAGGCACTCGCGGCAGGCAAGCACGTACTATGCGAAAAGCCCCTCGCATCTAACACCCAAGAAGCAGAAGAACTGTTTGATGCGGCCCATAAAAATCGGCTGGTTCTCGCCGAAGCCTTTCACAACCTTTATCATCCCCTGACGGCCAAAATGAAGTCCATCATCGATAGTGGAGTACTAGGTACTATACGAAAAATCGATGCGCAGTTCTGCACAATGGTTCTGCGCCCCAGAGATATCCGCTATCGTTACGATCTGGCAGGTGGTGCGACAATGGATTTGGGATGCTACTGCATTAGCTTAATGCGGTACCTGACCGGTTGTGAGCCAACGGTTGTTTCAGCGCAGGCGTCACAGCTATCAGCAGACCCGGAAATTGACCGCACAATGGATGTATATCTTCGTTTCTCATCTAATATGACTACGCGCAATCCGTCGGTTGCAGAGAATTGTTCAGCGCGCATGAGGTGTGCTCTCATCTCAAAACGGTTGTACCGCATCAGTCTCAAGGTGGAAGGCGATTTGGGAACGATGAAGGTTATCAATCCGGTCCTTCCTTTCGTCTTCCATCTTTTGCGCGTGCAAACAAAGCGAGGCAGAACAAGACAATTCAGGATGTTGACCCGATCCACTTATGCTTATCAGCTAGATGCCTTTGTGAGAGCCGTGCAGAATGGCGAGACACTCATCTCCAATCCAAAATTTGCGATCGGAAATATGCGTGTAATTGACGACATCTACCGCCAGGCAGGGATGCGTTTACGTGGAGCAAACAAACGCTCAGATTGGTGAGAACGGTCTCTGTATCTCATGGATTTTGAAGTTGTGGCGGGATAATAGCCCTAGAGCGAGCGAGAATCGGTCACCGACACCTTCATTCCTTCATCTACGATCAGCTGAAAGACATCCGGACGAGCATAATGTCCAACAACATCGAAATCCAGTCTGCTACGGACGACATCATCTAGATTTAGATCTGCGTAAAGAATGCCTTCCTTGTCATAAAGTGGACCATCCAGCACTTCGCCCAAAGGCGAAATAATCGCACTCCCCCCACGGCACATGATATCAGGAAAGTCCGCAAGTTCACCTGTACTGGCCAGATCGGCAGGATACATCTCCTTCGTCACAAACTGATTGCACCCCAATACATAGCAACGTCCTTCACAAGCAATATGACGCAACGTTGCCTGCCAAGTCTCTCGTGAATCAGCTGTGGGTGCTAAATAGATATCGACGCCCTTGCCATACATAGCCATTCGTGCCAATGGCATATAGTTCTCCCAACAGATCAATCCACCTATCGTACCAAAGAACGTTTCGATGACGGTCAAGGTACTGCCGTCACCCTCACCCCATATCAAGCGTTCCGACCCGGTAGGCTTCAGCTTACGATGCTTGCCCAACAAGTGACCATCTGGGCCAAAGTAGAGCAACGTACAATAGAGCGTTCCGCGACGAAAGTCAGCATCACGCTCAATGACGCCTATCGCAAGGTAAACGTTCGCTTGGCGGGCCGCTTCTCCCAACCGATCGGTCTCTGCCCCTGGCACACAAACTGCATTCTGCCAATATCGCTGCCAAAGTAGACGTCCAGCATCGCTCCGGCTTCCCACGACCATCCCAAATGAAAAACCGCGTGGATATGCAGGTACATACGCTTCTGGAAACAGGACAAGTTGAGCACCGTCTTGACCCACCTCTTGTATCAGTCGGCACGCTTTGTCCACTGTCGCGCCACAATCAAATAACACTGGAGCAGATTGGACAACGGCAGCCTTGAGAAGATTTCGCTCTGACATGCAAGTGAATCCTTTGGTATACAAAGAACCCCTCTTGGAAGGTGGTATAGCACAAATTGTGTAAATTGGGGTTCTCAGTCAGAGAAAAATCGAATAATCACACAATTTGGCATACCACCTCTTGGAATCCTTTTAAACTGGGCTCAATTCACGGCAACGCTCAAGAATCTCAATCTGGCGACGCACACTCTCCGGCGTGATGACTAACGATGCCCCGTTGCGGATGGCGGCGTACAGATCGTTATACAGCGCACTCATCCCAAAATTGAAGCTCGGTTGGAAGGATGCTTCTTGCCAGGGCAGGGTCTCGCTGTTGTAGCTGCGATCGGGTGTGGGCTTTGTGTCGAGCACAAGAGGCGGTGCTTCGGCAGGATCAAAATATTTCCAGCGGATCTCTCGCCGATCATGACTGACCAAGGTGCCCTGTGTTCCCATGACAAGCCAAGCATCTTGTGGGAACGCACAGGCATTGGCTAGCTCCACATCAATCAAAGGACCATCGTTTGGCTTGATGATCAATTTGACGTGGCTTTCAGCATCTCCGGCAAAGAGTGGAGTTGTCTCCATATGACAGTAGACCTCTGGATTGGGATCGCTGAAAAAGTGAATGGCCCAATCAATCGAGTGTGCACCTTTGTTGTTCAGATCGCCACCACCATATTGCTTCAGCGTTTGCCAATCCCAGCGACGTCGAAAACCATTGCCCGTCATGCGGATCTGGATGATGCGTCCCAACACACCCGAATCGACGATTTCTTTGATTTTGAGAAAATCAGGATGATAGCGATAGTTCTGGTTGACTGTGAGAAGCTGACCAGTTTCCTCGGCAACGGCGATCATCTCCTTTACGCCTTCAAGCGTCGGAGCCATTGGTTTTTCGACGATAACGTGCTTACCCGCCCGCATAGCCGCTGTCGCATCGCCGACGTGAAGCTGGCTCGGCGTCGCCACAACCACTAACTCGACTGCGCTATCAGCGATCAATTTATCAATGCTCTCATAGGTCATGCAGTCAAAACGCTCGGCAGCCTCTTCCTGGCGCCCGGTATCTGGATCACAGACGGCAACCACCCGAAATGTGTCGCCCAATTGAGCCAGCGAATTGGCGTGAAGCCCCCAACCACTCCGACCCAAACCCGCGATACCAACCCGAACGGGATTTGATGCTTCAGTTGTCATATAATGGTTCCTTTCTAAAATAAGATTGGATGATCAATTGATAAATTTCTGCCTATCTTCTTTGAAACACAATTGTGTTCAGCGCGCTATCTGCCAACTCACCCGGTTGGCGTTCCCCCAGGAAGACCTTTGTGTCGTTGATGCGGCTTGGATTGACCAGTTCATCAACACGGGTGCCATCCGGATAGTAGGTAACGATCATGGCTTCTCGCATGATCTCGGAGCGATTGGCAGTTGCGCCGTGGATCAGCCAAGCGTTGTGAAACGTAGCATCTCCCGCTTTCATTGGTTGCTGCCAGGTTTTGTACCCCTTTTCTTGAATAACAGCATCAAAGACATCTTGTGATTCGTCCGAAATCTGATAATGCCCCAAATATCCATTACGATGGGAACCGCTGGCGTAAAGGATTGGCCCCATCTCTAACGTTACATCAACCAAGGGCATCCACATCCCCATTGCATTATTGGTTGCAAGGGGCCAGTAATATTGATCTTGATGCCAAGGACTATGCCCACCACCTGGCTCCTTGAAGAGGGCCTGCTCGTGAAAGATTCGTACGGCATCGACACCATTGAGATCGGCCACAATCTTCGCAAAACGTCGCGAGAGGACAAACGCCTTGACACCGTCATGCTTAAAGCGCAAATTGAGCGTCTGCAAGAAGGCTCTGTCGACGGTGTTGCGCTCGCTTAAATCGCCCCGATCCTGGAAATTGGCATAAGCCGCTTCCGTAATTGCTTCTCGATAGATAGAAACTTCTTCGGCTGAACAGACATGGGGCAAATAAACATGGCCATCACGTTGATATGCATCAATCTGATCTTGAGTAAGGGGGTATTCTGTGGAAAGATCTGGGTAGATCATAATTTCGTTGAACCCTTTCGCTTTTTGGGTAATGACTACACTATAAATTGAATGAAACCAATATGCAAATAGACAAAGGCACTCATCCAGGCAGCGCGATATGGACAGCGATTGAGCGTATCAACCGTATGGCTCATCGTCTTCGTGGAAAGTGTTGACGAGCAACAGCGGAGCGAGTTGGAGACTGTCTATCGGGATGAAGAGAGGGAGGTTCAGGTTGAACCAGTCTTTGTGCAGACAGGGGATGAAAGGGAAGGCGTGTTTACAGATGCCTCTCTCGCACCCACGCAATCGCCTGCCCGCGATGCTTGACCCCCAGCTTGCCATAAATATTGTAGACGTGACGTTTGACCGTTGCCACGCTGATGATGAGCTTCTCGGCAATTTCGCGATTCGTCAGACCATCCACAATCAACTGTAAGACCTCCTCTTCACGTTCCGTTAGGGGTTCAATGAGCGCTGCAAGAGTCTGCTTGCCACTTGCCCTATCTATTTCGAGACCATCTTGATGACCAACCGCTTTACCAGTCTCACCCTCAAATGCTCGTAACAATTCGCTCGTGTAATCAGGATAAAGTGACTGTTTTTCGGCAAATTGCAACAGTTCCAACATGGGCATTCCCCGATCCAAGAACGTCCGCACATACCCTTCCGGTTGAGCAAGTCGCAACGCCTCTTCCAGTTCCGCCACTGCTTGTTCTCCATTGTGGAGTCCATAATAGGCAAGCGCCAGATCTGCTCGCAGATTGATGCAAGAGTCAACGTATCCCCCCTGTTCAGCCATCTCGATCAACTTCTGCAAGAGCTGAACTGCACCCGACAGGACGGTTGAATCATCCTTGGCATAACTATATGCAATCAGATATTGAGCAAAGATGATATGAGCTCCGTGGCGATCCTCGGGGCTGCCGTTGACACTCAATCCAGCACTCTTTGTCCAGCGGGCGACAGCCGACAAATCACCTCTTCGCAACGCCAAAAGAGCATTAATCTCCTGCAAGTTCTGTGCAAGCAAATCACTCCACCGATCGGTAAATCGTTCTGCCAGAGACGTCAATTTTTGCATGAGCGTCGCAGCTTGATCGGATTCACCCACCTCTGTGTAGAGCAGTAGCGACTGCAAATAGGCACGAAAAGCGACCGACATCAGCTGCCCCAGTTCGCTCAAACGAATTGCCTCATGATAGTGTTCCGCAGCGCCGGCCAAATCGTTCCACTCATAGAGGATCTTCCGAGGTAGACATGTGCATCGGCTGCGGTATCGGCAGTTACACGACGTGTATATCGCTGGACACGCTCGATGACCGAACGGCAAATATCAGCTGCCTGATACAGTTGTCCTCGATCCAGGGCAATCGTGCCCAAGATCGTTTGCATGGTCAATTTCCAGCCAAGGTGGTCCGCGGCGTCTGCTAGCTCAAGTCCTTCTTGAGCAAAGCCGCGTGCTTCAAGTAGTTCCTCGGTATTCAAGAGGAAAGTGATCATCTGTTCGCGGATCCCCAATTGCAGAGGCAAATTTTCCTCTGGCGCAACCGCCATCGCTTCCATCAATAAGTGACGCGCTCGTTTGATATTGCGAAATGAAAGAGCCATATTGCCTTGTAAAAGCAAGTAGATTGCATGATGAACAGGGGGCAGGTCTGCCGGCGAGGGAAGGGCTTTTAGATTCCTTTCTGCCCATTCGATATCCCAGACAATCAGGCTGGAGAGAACCACAGAGACAGTCAATCCTGGATATCGATGGAGATGAGAATCCGGGATTTTGCGCGCCCATTGATTGACAAGCAATGCTCGTCCTTCACCATGTAGAACGGCATCACCAAATGGGGTGATCAACGAGATGGCTCGCTCAAAGTCTTGTGCAGTCAATGCATGTTCGATGGCTTCTTCGATGTAACGATGTTCCTCGAACCATAAACTGGCTTGTAGGTGGAGGGTGTTTATCGCCTCGGTAGGAATTTGCTGAGTCAGTCGCTCTTGTAACAAGTCAGAAAAGAGGTGGTGATAGCGGAACCACTCACGCTTCCCATCAAGTGGGATCAAAAATAAGTTGGCGGCGTCAATCCGCTCGATGATGGTCCTGCTATTGACTTGTTGGGTGACACGATTACATAGCTCGGCAGAGATGCGGCCCAAGATCGAAGTATGTAGCAAAAATTGCTCAATTTCCGGTGGTTGT